>NZ_WQDQ01000001.1:0-816225 GCF_013033235.1 Ruegeria sp. HKCCA0235A
CGTCAATACGGCCGATATGGCTATCGCAGGATTGCTGCGCTACTGAGAGAGGCTGGATGGTCTGTCAGCGACGGGCGGGTTGAACGGCTTTGGCGACGAGAGGGGCTGAAAGTGCCCACAAAACAACCGAAGAAGGGGCGGCTCTGGCTGAACGACGGATCATGTGTCCGGCTTCGACCGGACCATCGCAATCATGTATGGAGCTATGACTTCGTTCATTGTCGAACCGATGATGGCAAAGCTTTTCGGACGCTGAATATCCTTGATGAGCACAGCCGAGAGTGCCTGGCGATTAAAGTGAAGCGCAAGCTGAACTCGGTCGATGTGATCGATGCCCTAACGGATCTGTTCATACTGCGGGGTGCACCGAGTTTCATACGTTCTGACAATGGACCGGAATTTGTCGCCCAGGCTGTCCGAGGCTGGATCGCCGCCGTTGGCGCGCAGACGGCTTACATCGAACCTGGCAGCCCTTGGGAGAACGGATACTGTGAAAGTTTCAATGGCCGGTTCAGGGACGAGTTGCTCAACGGTGAGATCTTCTACAGCCTGCGCGAAGCTCAAATTCTGATCGAACAATGGAGGAGACACTACAACACAAAGCGGCCCCACAGTGCACTGGGCTATCGCCCGCCAGCGCCCGAAACCATCATACCAATGGATCGCAGGCCGACAATGCACCAACAATCAATTTGGACCAGTCAGATGAGGCTGCTCAGGGCACTCCTTTTGGGTAAGCCAGCGACATGGACATCGCGCTGATTATGAAAAACAGCGGCACCCCCATCGAAAAATAGTCGACACCCCAGTCTGTGTAATCGACACCAAGCGGATGAATTTTCACCGCGTGTACAAACACGACCGCAGACGCCGCGATACCGCGCAGTGAATCAAGGCCATGCGCCCTTTGATCTTTGAGATTGCCTGTCATGATCCACTCGAGATGCCGCGCCTGTGCTACCAAATGACTTCGACAGCGGTGAATGCCAGCGATAGATGGTTGGCGCGCGATGGCAATCCGAATGACGGTTTCAAGGCGGAGACACGCTGGGGGATCGCTGCGTGCGGGGCCGTGGCCGTCTGCGGGATCTGGAGTTGGCAGACGTTGAACCGGCGGGCTCGTCCACTTGCAATGCATTTCCGGGGCCCGTAACAAAGCCGCAGGCAGGGATGCGCGCTATACATCTGCAAAGATGCGTTTTTTCCCGCTATCCTGAATTTGCGGGCCACGGGTACAGGTAGACGCGATGAGACTTGTCATATCCACGATGAAAGACGAAGGGCCGTTCATCCTGGAATGGATTGCATACTATCTTTCGATCGGCTTCACCCACTTTATCGTCAATTCGAACGATTGTTCCGATGGCACCGACGCGATCCTCCAGCGATGCCAGGAACTGGGGTTTCTGGCGCATATCGACAATCCCGGCCCGTGGGAATTTGGACCCCAGGCTTCAGCTTATGCAAACGCCATGGAACACCCCTGGTGCAAAGAAGCCGAATGGATATTGGTCTGCGACGTGGATGAATTTCTTGATATTCGCGTCGGCGACGGAACACTGGACGATTTGTTTCGTGCATTGCCGCATGCGGACGGTTTCGCCGCAATCTGGCAGTTATTCGGGCACAACGGAATCGTCGAGTTCGAAGACAGGTTCATTGTCGAGCAATTCACCCGTGCGGGCGAGCTTGGCGCCGTCAGTCCTCACAACTTGCGGGCGTTCAAATCGCTGTTTCGCAACAACGGATCGTATCGCACAATCAGCACGCATCGACCGCGCGGCCCGATACCCAACAAGGCGGATCGATTTGCCTGGGTCGACGGGGACGGTGATCCGTTGCCGCCGGCCATGCGAAGACGAGGGTGGGCGTATTCATCAACGGGCGCCGGGTTCGGCCGCAGGCTTTTTCGGATGAACCACTATGCAGTGAGGTCCGTGGAAAGCTATCTGATGAAGCGGTTGCGCGGGGATGTGAATATCTCGAGTTTTCATCCGAAGATGGAGGCAACAGGTCAGGCTTACTGGAAGCTGCATTGCTATAACGACTTCGAAGAAACCTCGATCCTGTCCAAAGTTGCGCGACTTCGGAAGGTTTATGAGAAACTGCGATCCGATCCTGTTCTGGGGCAATTGCATCATCAGGCAGTTGCATTTCACAAGGAACGCATCGCAAGCCTCAGAAAAACCGAGGTGGCGCAGGATTTTGTTGCAAAGTTCAGCCGCTTTCGCAGCGGGCGCTATGTGAAGGCGCTGGAACTCGGCGTGATGGAAGATGGCGATCTGTCTTTCAACGCCGAAATGTACAAGGACCCGGAAATCACATTTGCCCAGGTCGCGAAATGGACGCGGCTCGGCAAGATGTCCAAGCCCGAGAACTCCAAGCCATACAATTTCCCTTGGTTCGTTCGGCTCGATGCCCTCGAAACCTCGTTTGATTACGAAGAGGCCGCGGCGCAGCATGCGCAAATTACGGATGCCAAACAGGTTTCGGTGCCGTTCGATCCCAAGGATCCTGTCTACCTGCCTTCTGCCCCTCCGGAAGTTGAAAGAACAAAAGACCAGCGGCAGAGTTTTCTTCGATCAATCAGTGGCAAGAAGAATTGGGTGCTGATCGGACATGTTGAGACTGAAATCATCGAAGAAGTACTTGATCTGGACGCTGTCGAGAAATTGACGGTCATAGGACCGTGGGGGCTGTCTTGGGACGGTTTTACATGTCCGGATGCAACTCAGGATCCCGAGCTACAGGCGTTGGATCGCACGTTTTATGCATTGCTGGAATATTTCCGCGACCCCATTCTTGCCGGGCGATTGCATATCTACCGGGCGCTGCCCCCCTTGATGCTGAAGCTGTTTGAAGACGAAAGCGTCGGCGTCGTCATCATCCGCGGGGTGCGGGCAGAGCAGGTGATGACCCAGCTGTTGCGCCGTATCGACCGGGTTCTTGCCCCCGGGGGCAGTATCGCGTTCACATCCTATCGCCGTCACGGAGGCGGGTCGTATACGGGTATGAATGCGGCGATGAACAGTTTCCTCGGGCGCAATGCTGCACGATACCGGATAACCAGCTTGCAGCCACCGTGGCTTGGCATCGACAAGTTGCCACCGCTTGGCAAAAAGGACACATAGCTTCTGGTTCTTGAGGCTGTGGCGTGGTAGCCATGGCGCAATGAACAAAACGGGTTTTGAGTGAATGGGATACCCGTCTGCAAGTGAGGTCGAGATGTCGAACGAACCCAAGGTTATCGGTGTTGCGCCCGGCAGCCAGAAGAAACCGAAGGCTGACAAGGCGACCAAACGCAAAAACAGCAAAGAAGCAATCCGCCGAACATTCCTTTCGCGTTTGCCAAAGGGGGGCTTGGCTGTTGAAATCGGTGTCTGGCAGGGTGAGTTCTCTCCGACCATCTTGAAACTGATCGAGCCCAGTCAGCTTTTTCTGATCGACCCGTGGAAGCATATTGGTGTTGAGTCGCACACAACCGCGTTTGTGGGTCGGACCGAAGACGAAAAGATGGAGGCCATCTTCCAGAAGGTCGTAAAGACTTTCGAGGCCGAGATCGAAGAGGGCAAGGTCGGTATTATCCGCGATTTTTCGGTGCCTGCGTTGGAGCTTTTTGATGATGAAAGCATCTCGTTCGCCTATGTCGACGGAGACCATTCGTATGAAGGCGTGACCGCTGATCTGGCCGCTTTGTTTCCCAAGATCAAACCCGGTGGGATCATGGCATTCGACGACTACCACCGCCGCGGCTGGTGGGGCGACGGCGTGATCCGTGCGGTCAACGAGTTTCTGGGTCAGCACCCCCGAGAGTTGCGCATCCGCGCGATTGCCGGCGCGCAGATCGCCATCGAAAAAATTGTCCCGCAAGATGACAGCAAAGGTCAGAACAACTAAGCGGCGGGGATAAGTGGCAGCGATGGAAAAGCCTGAAAAAGTCCTCATCACCGCGATGAAGAACGAGGGTCCCTATATTCTGGAATGGGTGGCCCATCACAAGGTGCTGGGGTTTGACCGGATCATTGTCTACACCAATGATTGTACAGACGGCACCAACCAGATTCTGAGACGGTTGCAGGACTTGGGCCATGTGGAGTTTCACAGAAACCGGGTTGGAACCGGAGGCATTCACCGGTCTGCGCTGAGGCAGGCACGGCGTTTGCCGGTGGTGAAAGACGCAAAGTGGATATACGTCGGGGACGCGGATGAGTTCCTGAATATTCACGTTGGAAATCACAGAGTTGATGATCTGATCGAGGCAACGCCCGGCGTTGACGTCATCTCCATCCCCTGGAAGATTTTCTCGAACAGTGGTCGGCATGTTATGCGCGATACGCTGGTGACGCGGCAGTTCTTCGATTGTGAACTGGATTTCGAACAAGGCGGGGCAGGGCGCCGGTTTGTCAAATCCCTGTTCAGGCAGGGCGATTTCTATCTTCGTTTCGGGTTGCACAACCCGCACCCCCGTGCCGAACTTCAGGCCGGCGTGTTCCGGTCCGTGCCCGGAGGGCACGCCACGGAACCTGCACCCTTCGGCAACCATGTCTCGCCTCCGTTTGGTTTTGAAGTCGCACAGATCAACCACTATGCCGTCAGATCCACGCAGGCCTATCTGGCAAAGCGCAGCCGAGGTCGGGCAAATCATTCCTCGCAGACACTTGGAACCGAATATTGGGACCGTTGGAACCGTGGCGGTGCCAAGGATGAAACAATCCTGCGGTACAAGGACGAAGTGGATGCGGTGCTGGAAGAGTTTCGCGCTGACGACAGGCTTCGACGGCTACATAGAAGAGCGTTCCGCTGGCACAAGGCCCTGCTCAACGATCTGCTGAAACTGCCAGAGTATGATGAGCTGTACCAGAAACTTCTTGAAAAACCGGCTGTGGATTTTGTCGCAAAGGACCGTGGCGTAAGGGAACGCATGTCGTCCAGCGCGCCGTCTTCGACTGACGAAAACCGGACAGAGTCCTGACAAAACAGCCCCTGGAGAAATAGACGAATGGTTGCGGATCACTCTCTTCCGACGATTGGGATGCTGTGGATGGAAGGCAGCTTGAGCTTTCTGGAGCAGATGTGCATGCTGTCATTCGTCGAATGCGGGCACAGGGTTGTTTTGTTCCACTATGGGCAAGTCGACAACGTTCCGGATGGTATCGAACTGGTGTCGGCAAACGAAATCCACGAACCCAGGCAGTTCATCGTGAACAACCAGTTCAAGACGCCGGTGCCCCAATCCGATATCTTCAGATTGCACCTGATGAAGAAAACGGATTTTCTGTGGTGCGACACGGATGTGTTGGCGCTTGCCCCGATCCCAAGGGCCGATCATGTCTTTGGGTATTTCAACCGCGATACCATCTGCAATGCCGTTATGCGGCTGCCCTTCGACAGCCCCACGTTGAACGCGTATTCCGAATACTGCCAGGACCCCTATCCGATCCGCCCTTGGGTTGAAGGGGAGGAACGGAAGGAACTGGAACGCCTTAAACAGGCTGGAGAGTTGCCTCATGCGTCAGATCAGGAACACAGTGTCTACGGCCCCGGTGTCATGACATGGTTTCTACGCCATTTTGACGAGTTGAAGCATGCCAGCCCCATACCGGTCTTTTATCCTTTGCCGTTCAGACGGGCAGGGCAGGCCAATGACATTCACGTCCGAGAGTTCAGGGACGCGTATATCAAAGAGGAAACGCTTGCCGTGCATCTGTGGGGGCGTCGGATGCGGTGGTGGATTGCAAACGGGATCAAGCGGCATTCGTTTCTGGATCGACGTTTGCGGAACCTGGGGGTGAGACCGGGCGACGCGCCTTTGCCGCGCCACGGCCGAGGGGGCCTCAAACCGGTGGAGTTTCCGGCAAACCTGCCCACCTTGCGCGCTACGACCGAAGAAATCCACGACGCCACCGGCGGCGTTGTTTCCGTTGCTCTGCTCTCTGACAGGGAAGACTATCTCAAGGCGGCACAGGCTGATCTCGACGCAATTGCAGCTGACAATCTGTACGGTGCCAACACCCCGCCACGCGTCGGTTTTTCGCGCGGTTGGGAACACTATGGCAGTGACCCTGCTCGGCTGAATGCGCTAGGTATGTCTTTGTACAACTATGCGGATAGCCATCGGTCATTACCCGATCTGCGCGCGCCAAAGACATTCGCCGAAAAGCTGGTGGTCATGAAGCTGTTTGGCGAAGTCCCTGATCCGTTGATCTCTGACCGGTCCAAATACGTGGGCAGCGCCTCGGAACTGCTTGCCTGCCCACAGCGCATGTGGGAGGCGCACATTCCGGCATTGCCCGAAACACTCGACCTCGGGCCCGGCCAGTATTGGTTGAAAGGAACGATGAGCCATGGTCACAAGCTGGCCCTGTCGTTCCCGCTGGATGGCCCGCAGCGCGACGATGCCAACCAGAAACTGGCCGCGTGGCACAAGACAAAAACGCCCGAAGGGTTCTGGACAGGCGAATGGTGGCGCGCCACGCAAAAGCCCCTCTATTACATCGAAGAAGACTTGTCCGCCGGGGATCGACAGGCCGGCACCTGGAAATTCTGGGTAATCGCCGGACGCGTGCAGCTGGTGCAGGTTGACCGTGACCGGGGGCGAGGGCGCATCCAGATGCTCCATGATCGCGACTACGATTACCTTGCAGATGAGCTGTATTCACCAACCAGCAGCACTGTTGAACCCCGGCCCGAACGTTTTGAGGACATGATCCGGATCGCTGAAACCCTGGGGCAAGACCTTGAATGCGCAAGCGTAGAGCTTTTCCCGGTTGGTGACAGGATTTGCTTGGGTGACATCATGTTGGCGCCGGTGTCGGGCAAGCACAAGATGCGGTCGGATGCGCTGGATCAGCGTCTGGGTGCTGCGTGGACCGGAACTCGGCTGTTTCCCGGCTGAGGATGGACGATTCCCGGATCTTTCATGCCGCCGGAACAGGCGGCAGGGCCTATTCGACCGCGATTTCCTGGCGCAGTTTTCCTGTTGTTTTGTCAAAGATCAGAATGCGATTGTCATCGGTTGCGACGGCATACCAGTTTGCCCCGATGGTCAGGGCCTGCGCCCGGGCGCCGTCGGGCAGCGCGATCTGATCCGGCAAGGTCGGTGTGCGGTCCGATAGGCGGATGACAATCAGGGCGAATGTCACTAGAACCCCGCCAATCATCACCGCGGTCAACAGCATGACCATCCGCCGCAGCAATCGCAGTTGCGGAGTTTCCTGCGGTTCTTGAGGTTCGGAAGGGACAGTCATGGGCACCCGCCAGATTGAGTTTCAGATCGCGGCCGATCCGCCGCCTCGCCTTGATAAGGCGCTTTCCCGGGATGTGCCAGACGGGGAAAACCTGTCGCGCACCCGACTTGCGCGTCTGATCGAAGGGGGCGCGGTGCAGATCGACGGTGCCGAGATACGCGACCCCAAGTCCAAGGTGGCCGAAGGGGCACGGGTCACGATTGCCGTGGCCGAGGCCGAAGACAGCCATATCGGTCCCGAGGACATCCCGCTCGAGATCGTCTTCGAGGATGCGGACGTAATCGTCGTCAACAAACCCGCAGGCATGGTCGTGCACCCTGCGCCGGGATCACCCAGCGGGACATTGGTGAATGCTTTGCTCCACCATTGCGGAGACGATCTGTCGGGCGTCGGCGGGGTGAAACGCCCCGGTATCGTGCATCGCATCGACAAGGAAACCAGTGGTCTTCTGGTGGTCGCTAAGTCAGACGCGGCGCATCACGGTCTGGCCGAGCAGTTCGCGGCGCATAGCGTCGAACGGTATTACCGTGCGGTGTGTTACGGGGTGCCGGATGCCAACGATCCTCGGTTGCGCGGTGTCAAAGGGATCAGCTTTGAACCCGGCAACATCATGCGCGTCACAACGCAACTTGCGCGACACAAGACCGACCGTCAGAAACAGGCGGTTCTGTTCCATGGCGGGCGGCATGCCGTGACACGCGCACGCGTTGTCGAGACATTTGGTGTGCCGGCGGGTGTTGCCCTGATCGAATGCTGGCTTGAAACCGGCCGAACCCATCAGATCCGCGTTCATATGGCCCACGCAGGGCACGGGCTGGTGGGCGACCCGGTTTATGGTGGCAAGCGCAAGCTGTCCGCAAAAGCGTTCTCTGCCGCCGCCGCAGGTTTTGTAGGCGCTTTTCCCCGTCAGGCGCTTCATGCCGCCGTTTTGGGGTTCGAGCACCCTGTCACCGGTGAATCCCTGCGGTTCGAGGCCGATTTGCCGCAAGATATGCAATGCCTTGTCGAACGTCTGCGCACACCGCTGTCATAATAAGCAAACTCCTGTGAAAAAGGGCTTTTTACCTTTTCTTAACGTAAGATTAATTCCAGACTGTTAGCAGCACCTCTTGAATGGGAAGGGTTCCTTACCCATATCCTATGTTAAACATCTAAACATTTGTCGGAGGGACACAATAATGGCAAACTACGCAAATCTTCCCGCACCGACGCCCGAGGGCGGCCTGAATCGCTATATGCAGGAAATCCGCAAGTTTCCTCTGCTAGAGCCGGAAGAAGAATACATGCTGGCCAAACGCTGGGTCGAAGAGCAGGACACCGAAGCCGCGCACAAGATGGTGACGTCTCACCTGCGTCTGGCGGCCAAGATCGCCATGGGCTATCGCGGCTATGGTCTGCCGCAGGCCGAAGTGATTTCCGAGGCCAATGTGGGCCTGATGCAGGCTGTCAAACGGTTTGACCCTGAAAAAGGCTTCCGTCTGGCGACCTATGCAATGTGGTGGATACGTGCCTCGATCCAGGAATACATCCTGCGGTCCTGGTCTCTGGTGAAACTGGGCACGACCTCGGCGCAGAAAAAGCTGTTCTTCAATCTGCGCAAGGCCAAGGCCCGCATCGGTGCACTGGAAGAGGGCGACCTGCGCCCTGAAAATGTCAAGAAGATCGCCACTGATCTGGGCGTGACCGAAGAAGAAGTGATCAGCATGAACCGCCGGATGTCCGGTGGCGATGCGTCCCTGAACGCCACGGTCGGGTCCGAAGGCGAAGGCACCATGCAATGGCAGGACTGGCTTGAGGATGAGGATGCCGATCAGGCCGGTGATTACGAAGCTCGCGATGAACTGGAAGCACGTCGGGAATTGCTGGCGGCGGCTCTGGATGTGCTGAATGATCGGGAAAAGGATATCCTGACCCAGCGTCGTTTGATGGATCAGCCGGTCACGCTCGAGGAGTTGAGCACTCAGTATAACGTAAGCCGAGAGCGCATTCGCCAGATCGAAGTGCGCGCGTTCGAGAAGCTGCAAAAGAAAATGCGGGATCTGGCGCGGGAAAAAGGCATGTTGGGCGTCAGCTAACAGTTGCGCCCTTCTTGCCTCGCAGGAAGATTCTTCGCGTTCAAGCAATGACGGAAAACGCCCTCTGATGATCAGGGGGCGTTTTTTGAGAATGTTTGCAGAAACTGAAGCATAGCCCTGAATCAATGGCTGAAGGTCGAAAGCTGTGTTAGGAAAAGACGTGTTTCGTTTTTGATTTCGCAGCAGAACGAGCGCTGGTGACCCTTCGGGAAGCGTGAAATTTGAAACAAGCCGAGTACGGAGGGCGCAATGCAAAGACCGGTTCAATTTGGTGTATTGGGTGCCGCGAAATTTGCCCGCGAATACATGGCCCCGGCAATACATGCCGCCAATGGGGCGCGCTTGGCCGCGCTGGCAACTTCGGATGCCGCAAAAGCAGAGCCGTTTCAGTCCTTTTGCCCGGATTTGCAAGTATTTGACAGCTATGATGCATTGTTGGCAGACGCCGGAATCGACGCAGTCTACATCCCGTTGCCCAACCATATGCATACGGAATGGAGCCTTAAGGCTTTAAAGGCTGGCAAGCATGTTCTGTGCGAAAAGCCCATGACCATGAAGGCGGATGAATTCGACGCATTGATCCAAAAGCGAGACCAAAGCGGCCTGTTGGCCGCCGAGGCATACATGATTGTCCATCACCCTCAATGGCAGCTTGCAAGGAAACTGATCGCTGATGGGGCCATCGGCAATTTGGTACATGTGACCGGTGCATTCAGTTTCGACAATCGCTCTGACCCTCGGAACATTCGAAACCGTGCGGAAACGGGCGGTGGAGGATTGCGTGACATCGGGGTCTACGTGATCGGTGGAGCACGCTTTGCAACCGGGCAAGAGCCTGTGTCGGTGCAATCCGCGATCCGTTGGCAGGATGATATCGACATCTTCACTGAAATACGCGCCCAGTTCCCCGGATTTACCTATTCCAGCTATGTGTCCATACGGATGCATCCCCATCAAGAGATGGTATTTCACGGCGAGAGCGGTTTGATCCGCCTGACGACCCCGTTCAATGCGCGTGTGTTTGGCGAGGCTCGGGTCGAGTTGCACCGGCCGGGGCTTGAAGTTCAGGTCATTCGCTTCCCCGGAGCAGACCATTACAAGTTGCAGGTCGAGGCCTTTTGCCGATCAATCAGGGATGGGGCGGAATATCCTTGCCCTTTGGAATTCTCACGCGGGACGCAAGAGGTGATTGATCGTGTCTTCGAGGGCGCGGTTTCACTGTAACTTGCGTTGCGGCCAACGGCTCAGCTATCCTGAGTTTCACAGTTTCAGGAGATGACCGATGGCCGGAGGTTGGGCACGCGACGGCGCTGTAAGCGAACAGATCGAAGCGTCGATCTCAGATGAACTGGCGCGGATGCAGGCGCAAAAGCGGCCCCAGGGCGAAAGCCTGACCCATTGTGCCGAATGCGAGGAACCCATACCGGAAAAGCGTCGCGTCGCGTTGCCGGGAGTAAAGCTCTGCCTGGATTGCCAGCAAGAGCGGGACGGCGCGTTCAAGGCGCGCGGCGGTGTAAATCGGCGTGGATCGAAAGACAGTCAGTTGAAGTGATCTTGGTATGGCCGCGATGAGCCCATTGTGTCGGATGCGCCACTGGTTATGAATGTCCGAAGTCGGGAACGCAAATAAGTCATATGAAGAATCTCATACTCTTCTTGTTTTGTTCAGTCGGAGTATTGATAACCCTGCCAATAGTTCTGGTTACGGTTTGGTGGAGTTGGATTCACTTTGTTCAAAGCCCGCGATTTGCTTCTACGTTCTTTGAGGACTTGCTAGATATCGAAGACGTAGTCGAAAGCCGCAGGTGGCATTGGGGCAGTCATCCATGGGCTGACAACGTATTTGGTTGTTCCTATGCAATTGCAAGTATTTCAGGGAACGCTGCATCAACCCCACCAGCGAACTGGCACGCCGATTGGGTCGAAACACCAGTTGCCGTCCCTGAAGGTCGCCACGATATCCTTGGCGCATGCACCTATCTTTGGCCAGAAGAGCTCAACGCTCGACTAATCCGAGCGCATGACGAACCAGGTTCATATTATTCCTCCAACTCAGAGACTTTGTTGCTTTATTCACCCAAAGAGAGAATCGCCGCAAGTATACGCTTCGGGGATTAAGCCGCCATTGGAACAAGCATACCAAATGGCGGTAATGTCCCACGTAGCGGACGCTTGCATTCAACAGCCCCTTGGGCGCGACAGTGCCGAGGAAGGAGGATTTCCACAAGGCAGATGTCGCCACCCTCTGTTACGGGCTTCTCAGCCCTCCATCGCCTCCAGCTCGTCAATGAAGCCCGAGATCATCGACAGGCCCTTGTCCCAGAATTTCGGGTCGCTGGCATCCAGCCCGAACGGGGCCAGCAGTTCTTTGTGGTGCTTTGATCCACCTGCGCGCAGCATTTCGAAATACTTGTCCTCGAAACCTTCGGCCCCGCTTTCATAGACCGAGTATAGCGCGTTCACCAACCCGTCGCCGAAGGCATAGGCGTAAACGTAGAAGGGCGAATGAACAAAGTGCGGGATATAGGCCCAGAAGGTCTCGTACCCGTCCATGAATTCGAATGCCGGGCCAAGACTTTCGGCCTGAACGCTCATCCACAGGGCATTGATGTCGTCTGGGGTCAGCTCCCCCTCGCGGCGGGCGGCGTGCAGTTTGCATTCAAAGTCGTAGAAGGCGATCTGGCGGACCACCGTGTTGATCATGTCCTCGACCTTGCCGGCCAGCAGAACCTTGCGCTGTTCGGGCGTTTCGGCCTGGTCCAGCATCTTGCGGAAAGTTAGCATCTCGCCGAAGACGCTGGCGGTTTCGGCCAGCGTCAGCGGCGTCGAGGACAGCATCTCGCCCTGATCGGCAGCCAGCACCTGATGCACGCCGTGGCCCAGCTCGTGCGCAAGCGTCATCACGTCGCGCGGTTTGCCCAGATAGTTGAGCATCACGTAAGGATGCACCTCGGTCACGGTGGGATGCGCGAAGGCGCCCGGAGCCTTGCCGGGCTTCACCGCCGCGTCGATCCAGCCTTTAGAGAAGAACGGCGCCGCGATGTCGGCCATGCGGGGATCGAAGGCGGCGTAGGCTTCCATCACGGTTTTCTCGGCGTCCTCCCACGACACGGTGCGGGTGTCTTCCATCGGCAGCGGCGCGTTGCGGTCCCAGACCTGCATCACATCCAGCCCCAGCCACTTTCGCTTGAGCTCATAGTACCGATGGCTGAGTTTGGGATAGGCGGCCACGACCGCCTCGCGCAGGGCTTCGACCACTTCGGGCTCGACATCGTTCGACAAGTGACGCCCTGTTTGCGCGGTCGGCATCTTGCGCCAGCGATCGACGATTTCTTTCTCTTTGGCCTGCGTGTTGTGGACACGGGCAAATGTTTTGATGTTCTCCTGAAACACGCGCGCCAGTTCGCGCGCCGCGGCCTCGCGCTTGGACCGGTCCTGTTCGGTCAGCAGGTTCAGGGTGCCTTCGATGTTCAGTTCGTCGCCGTCCACCGTAAAGGTCAGTCCGGCGATGGTTTCGTCGAAAAGACGCTCCCACGCGTCGCCGACAACGCCCAGATCGTGCAGGAATTTTTCCAGCTCGTCAGACAGCTGATAGGGCTTCATCGCGCGGATGCGCCGGAACACGGGCTCGTATCGGGCAAGATCTGGGTTGGCAGCAAAATGCGCCCCAAGCACATCATCTTCGATCCGGTTGATCTCGAGCGTGAAAAACACCAGAGGCGTCGTGAACACGGTGATCTTTTCCTGCATGTCCGACAGGAACTTGGCCCGCTCTGCGTCGGTGGTCAGCTGGTAATAGCGCAGACCGGCAAAGGACATGATACGGCCTGCGACGGCGTTGATCTTTTCATTGCGCTGAACGCAGGCCAAAAGGGCCGCGGCGTCCAGTTCTGCCAGCTTGCCTTCATAGTCAGCAGCGAAAGCCGCACATTCGCCCTCCAGCCAGTCCAGGTCGCGCGCCAGTTCGGGCGCCTCTTCGGATGCGTAGAGATCCGTAAGATCCCATTCGGGCAGATTGCCCAGATTGTCGGCACCGCCCATTGCGTTTGCGTCACGGACGGGAAAGGGAAGGTCGCGCATGGATCACCTTTTGTAGACTGCTTTTGCAAACATCTAGGGCTGGCGCGCCCGGATCACAAGCGGCCAGTCCCGAAGGTGAAAAGGTTTACGAGGAAACCAGCCTGGACGCCCCATTTGATTGGTTGGCCAGGAAATGCTTGGCAAGCTGGTCCAGAACCGGCCCCCGAACGTCGGGTGCTTCCATCAGTACCTCGTGTTCTCCGTCGGGGATTTCGATCAATGTGCCGTTCGGCCAATTGGCCATACGTGCCCGTATGGCCTTGCGATCGACGATTTGTTCGTGGCTGCCCAGAAAAGTCAGACAGGGTGTCTTCGGCGCGGGCTGTTCCATCAACCATTCACATTCGTCCAGCGACTCGCGCAGCCAGCGGTTTGAGGGGGCACCAAGTGCCAGTTCGGGATGCGCATTCAGCTGATCTTGCATCATCCGGTACATGTCGGGGTCGCGGGTCAGCATATTCCCGTCGAAAGGTTGCGACAGGACATAGCTTTCAAGCGTTGTGGTCGGGGGGGTGCGTTCGCCAAGGCCAAGCGCCGTGCCCCAATAGGCCGTAACGCGGCTCAGAGGTTTCATCACCGGAGTGAAGAAAATTCCCCACATCGGGCCCGTGAACGCGCAAGCGGCAAAGCACCCTTTTTCGATGACGGCACGCAACCCGATGGCGCCGCCCATCGAATGCCCCACGACGTACCACGGCTTCGGCAAATCCAAAGCGTCTGCAAGGTCCAGGGTTGCCTGAACATCGTGCTGGTAATCGGTGAAATGATCGACATGGCCGATGCGTGGGTTTTCCAGCAGCCGATCCGCAAGACCCTGACCGCGCCAGTCGACGGCCAGCACCGCGAAGCCACGATTCACGAATTCTTGGGCGGTATTGCCATACTTTTCGATGTATTCGGTGCGTCCGGGAAACACCATGACGGTGCCATGGGCGCGACCAACCGGACGCCAGTGACCCACGCGAATGCGTTTTTGGTCAGACGTCATCAACCAATGGGCCTGTCCACCGGCAGGTCCGCCGGCCACGTCTTCAAAAAAGGGGGCCGGCGACAACTCCATCAGGCCAGCACCGAGGCAAGCTTCATGGCAACGCCCATGTCGCCATCAATGCTCAGCTTTCCGGACATGAACGCGCCGGTCGGATTCAGTTCACCGCTGAGGATCTGTTCGAACGTTTCTACGTCAGCGCTCATGGTGACATTGGCCTCTTCATCGCTGACCCGCGCACCGTTTTCGTCCAGAACGATCGAACCCAGATCGGTGATGGCAAACTTGGCCGTGTCATCAAACGCGCCGCCATCCAGTTTTTCGTTCAGCGCGGCAGCTGCCTTTTCAAGAGTCTCGCTCATGCTTTTCCTCATATTGTTAGTGCGCCGTGAATGGACATCCCCGGTCGCAACGCTACACTGACTATTGTTATGAGCATTGCAATTCACAATCTCAAAGGTACCGTTGCGGCACTTTTTGTCCTAGTCACGTTTTCCACCAATTGTTTCGCGCAGCAGGCGGATTCACGGGACGAGGATGAGTTGCTGCAAAAACTGGCGCAGTCGACCCCGGAACAGGCAATTGCACTGGATCGGCAGTTGCAGGCGCTGTGGTCGCAATCGGGGTCTGCGTCGGCTGATCTGCTGCTGGAGCGGGGACGCGAGGCCTTGGATGAGGGCGACGTCGACGCTGCTCTGGATCATCTGACCGCGCTGACGGATCACGCGCCTGATTTTGCCGAAGGCTGGCATCTGCGCGCATCTGCCTTTTTCGGGGTCGAGCGATTTGGTATGGCGGCCGCCGATCTGGAACATGTGCTGACGCTGAATCCAAATCACTATGAGGCGATTTACGGTCTGGGTCTGATCTTTGAAGTTATCGGGGAACCTCGGAAAGCCTACGAGGCTTATTCTCGGGCGTTGTCTATACATCCTCATCACGAAGAAGTAACCAATGCCGTGAATCGGCTGAAGCCTCAGGTTGAAGGCAAGGCGCTGTAAGGCTCGGGGCAGGGGGCGAATGTGAGCGGGTCATCCCGAATCGTGGCCGTACTTGGCCCGACCAACACTGGTAAAACCCATTACGCTATCGAACGCATGCTGGGCCATCGGACCGGCGTGATCGGTCTGCCGCTGCGCCTGCTGGCGCGCGAGGTCTATGACAAGATCGTTGCGATCCGTGGGCCGTCGGTGGTGGCGCTGGTCACGGGTGAAGAACGGATCGTACCGCCCCGCGCCCAGTATTGGGTGTGCACGGTTGAGGCGATGCCGGAAGGCATGGGCGCTGATTTTGTTGCCATCGATGAGATCCAGCTCTGTGCCGATCCGGAACGGGGTCACGTCTTCACCGACCGTCTGCTTAGGTCTCGCGGCACGAACGAGACATTGTTCCTGGGCTCGGACACAATGCGTGGCCCGATTTCGGCGCTGGTCCCCCAGGCGCAGTTCGTGCGGCGAGAGCGGATGTCACAGCTGGTTTACTCGGGCTCCAGAAAGATCAGCCGGATGCCTGCGCGCAGCGCCATCGTGGGGTTCTCGGTTGAAAACGTCTATGCCATCGCCGAATTGCTGCGCCGCCAGAAAGGTGGTGCCGCGGTGGTCATGGGGGCGCTCAGCCCGCGGACCCGGAATGCACAGGTGGACCTGTATCAAAACGGCGAGGTTGATTACCTGGTTGCCACGGACGCTATCGGGATGGGGTTGAACCTGGATGTGAACCACGTTGCGTTTTCATCCCTGTCCAAATTCGATGGGCGCAGGATGCGTCCGCTTGCGCCGAACGAGCTGGCACAGATCGCAGGCCGGGCAGGTCGCGGGATGTCGGATGGCACCTTCGGCGTAACCGGAGAGGCCCCGCCGCTGGACGAGGGCGTGGCACAGGCGATAATGGACAGCCGGTTTACGCCGATGAAAAAGCTGAACTGGCGGAACGCCGCCCTTCGGTTCGGCTCGATTGAAGCGTTGATCGACTCGCTTGAGGTCAGCCCGGATGATGAACACCTGATCAAGGCCCGCCCTGCTGATGACCTGAACGCGTTGAAATCGCTGTCGCAAGTGACCGAGGTTGTCGCCCGGGCAAGCGACGGCCCGTCCATCCGGTTGTTGTGGGATGTGTGCAGAATCCCTGATTTTCGCGGTATCAGCCACGCGGAACACGCCAGCTTGCTGGAGGGGATCTATGGCCATCTGCATGAACGGGGAACTATTCCCGACGAGTTCATGGCACGGCAGATCAGACGGATCGATCAGACCCACGGCGATATCGACGCGTTATCTAAAAGATTGGCATATATTCGCACGTGGACATATGTTGCGCAGCGAAAAGGGTGGGTTCGTGACGAATCACATTGGCGTGACGAAACCCGCACTGTAGAAGACAGACTGTCCGACGCTCTGCATGAGCGTCTCACGCAAAGATTTGTGGATCGGCGCACATCCGTTTTGTTGCGCCGGCTCAAGCAGAAGGAGGCCCTTTTGGCCGAAGTAAATGACAAGGGTGAAGTGACCGTCGAAGGCGAATTCGTCGGTCGTCTGGAAGGGTTCCGGTTCATCCCGGACAAAAGCGCGCAGGGAACCGAGGCGAAAGCTCTGAAATCGGCGTCTCTGCAAGCACTCGCGCCGCAATTCCATCTGCGCGCCGATCGCTTCTACAACGCGCCCGATACTGAAATTGATTTCACTGATCAGGGTGGCCTGATGTGGGGTGAATACGCCGTCGGCAAGCTGGTTGCCGGTGCGGAACCTCTCAAACCTATGGTCGAAGTTTTCGTTGATGAAGCCGCGGGGCCGGACGTCGAGCAGAAAGTGCAGCGCCGTTTGCAGCACTTCATCGACCGCAAGGTGGCCGCTCTGTTCGAGCCGCTGCTGAACCTGTCCCGCGATGAGGAACTCAGCGGCCTTGCCAAGGGTTTTGCTTTCCGCATGGTCGAAGCTTTGGGTATCCTGCCCCGCGCACAGGTCGCACAAGAGGTCAAGGATCTTGATCAGGACGCCCGTGGCGCCTTGCGCAAGCATGGTATCCGGTTCGGCCAGTTCACCATCTTCATGCCGCTGCTGCTGAAACCGGCCCCGACGCGTCTGCGTCTTGTGCTTTGGGCGCTGTCCAGCGGTTTGCAGGAATTCCCCGAAGCACCGCCTCCGGGATTGGTGACCGTGCCGGTCGCCAAGGATGCACCGCAGGGCTATGACACCATGTGTGGCTACCGCGATGCGGGCGAGCGTTCGATCCGTATCGACATGCTGGAACGTTTGGCGGACATGCTGCGCGCTGAAGACAGCCGCGGCGGGTTCGAAGCCAAACCCGATATGCTGTCGATCACCGGGATGACGCTGGATCAGTTCGCTGATCTGATGCAGGGGCTGGGATACAAGGCGGAACGCGGCGAGCGGCCGAAAGTCAAACCTGCACCGGTCGAACGACCGGCGGCAGATGACGCTGACAAACCGACCGCCGAAGAAGCCCCGGCAAGTGAAGTCGCGGCAGAAGAGGTCGCAGCACCCGCCGAGGCGGCAGCCGAGGCCACCGAAAGTACCGAGGCGGCAGCCGAGGCTGGCGCGGAAAGCCATCCCGCAGAACCAGTTTCTGACGAACCCGAGGTTGAAGTGTTCTATACCTTCACCTGGGCCCGTCAGCGACAGCCCAACCGGGCCCCGCGTCGCGAACAGGGACAGGGCAAGGGCAAACCGCGTGGCAAACCGCAGGATGGCCGTGGCAAACCTCACGGCAAGAAGGGCGGCAAACCTCAGGGCGCCAAGACCTTCTCGTCACGGCCTCCGAAAAAGGAAAAGGCGATTGATCCCGACAACCCGTTTGCTGCTGCGCTGATGGGTTTGAAGGACGGTAACTGATCCGAAATGGCCGAGGCCAGGCTGCGGGTTGACAAATGGTTGTGGCAGGCGCGGTTCTTCAAGACCCGCAGCCTGGCCGCCAAACAGGTCAGCGCCGGCCATGTCAGGTTGAACGGAAACCGGGTGCAAAAACCGGCGCAGGCCGTGGCCCCGGGCGACGTTCTGACCTTTCCTCAGGGCCGTATCGTCCGCGTTGTGCGCATCGAAAAAATCGGGGATCGCCGTGGTCCGGCCCCCGAAGCGCAAACGCTGTATTTCGATATGACCGAAAAACAGGACGTTCCGCCCAAAAATCCGGGGTTTGAGGGAAAAGGTCGCCCGACAAAGAAAGATCGCCGTTCACTTGATCTTTCTCGCACCGAAGATCGCTGATCATATCTTGAAGAGTAGGCCAGACTGAATTAGCTAAACGCTCAAACCGCAAACGGGAATCCGATCATGACCTATGTTGTCACCGAAAACTGTATCGCCTGCAAATATACCGACTGTGTCGAAGTATGTCCGGTGGACTGTTTCTATGAAGGTGAGAACACGTTGGTCATCCATCCCGACGAATGCATCGACTGCGGTGTTTGCGAACCGGAATGCCCGGCCGACGCGATCCGCCCCGATACTGAACCGGGCATGGATCAATGGGTCGAATTCAATCGCAAGTACTCGGAAATGTGGCCTGTGATCGTCACCAAGAAAGATCCGCTTCCCGATGCGGAAGAACGCGACGGTGAAGAAGGCAAGATGGAGAAGTATTTCTCGGAAGCACCGGGCGAGGGTGGTTGAACGATTCGCGCTCAAACCCCTGTTTGATGCGAAAAGAACGCGGCACAACCTGTTGAAAACAGGTTGAATATGAAGATTTACCGTGGGGTAAACTTTCGGGTGTCGTATTTTTGTGATATACTTGGTTCTTATATGATGACCGAGATTGGGATGCGCTCCACAAGTATGCTCGCTTTGGAGATTTGAATTTGTGACAATATCGCCGCCTGTCGGGGCTGAAAAAGTCCCCGCATGTGGTGCTTTTGTTGTCTGTGTCCCGTCCGCAAGCAAGGAAAAAACTGAATGACAAAGTCGAAAAAGCTCGAGTTCCGCCCGAACGACTATGTTGTCTACCCCGCCCACGGCGTAGGCCAGATCATCTCGATCGAAGAACAGGAAGTCGCGGGATTCTCTCTGGAGCTGTTCGTCATCTCATTTGAGAAAGACAAGATGACTCTGCGCGTGCCGACCAACAAGGTTACCGAATCCGGACTGCGGTCGCTCAGCTCGCCCGACGTGATCAGTCAGGCGATGAAAACGCTCAAAGGAAAGGCAAAGGTCAAACGCGCCATGTGGTCGCGCCGTGCTCAGGAATACGAGCAGAAAATCAACTCGGGCGATCTGATCTCGATTGCGGAAGTGGTCCGCGATCTGCATCGCACGGACGATCAGCGCGAGCAGAGCTATTCCGAGCGTCAGTTGTACGAAGCTGCCCTGGAACGCCTGACCCGCGAGGTCGCGGCGGTTTCCGGCGCCGGCGAAGTATCCGCTGCCAAACAGGTGGACGAAGTTCTGACCTCTCGCGCTGCCTGACAGCGAGTTCAATATGACAACAGGCCGCTCCACCATCGGGGCGGCCTTTTTCGTGGCTTGGTGAATTCCGCAAGTACCGCTAATTTCACTGTATATGCAGCAAGCTACAGGGCGGACATGAAGCAGACAGTTAGATATCTGTATATAGGACATGACCCGATTTCGGTCTGGTTTCGGTACGCTCTGATCCTGTTCGATGTTGCGACAATCATTTTCTTTGTCGCAACGGCTCACGTCCCTCATGGTCCCGGCTTGGTCCTTGCAAGCCAGTTGATCGGGTTTTTGATTTTCTTGGACTTCTCTGCGCGGCTTTGGATTTCAAAGGATCGTTGGAAGCTGCTGCGCCAGATTTATACGCTGGCGGATATTGTCGTCATTGTCTCGCTGGTTCTGGATCCGTTCCTGACGGGCAACCTGGCTTTCCTAAGGATTCTGCGGGCCTTGCGCCTGATCCACTCATACCATCTGCTCAGGGACTTGCGACGCGACAGCAGCTTTTTTCGCACCCATGAAGACGCGGTGATTGCGGCAATCAATCTGATGGTTTTTGTCTTTGCCACCTCTACGGCGGTTTTGGTGTTCTTCATTCCGGAAGACGTACAAACGCCTTACATAGACGCGCTATATTTCACCATGGCCACCCTGACCACAACCGGGTTCGGTGACATCACGCTGAGCACCCCTTGGGGCAAGCTGTTCTCGGTGTTCATCATGGTCGTGGGTGTCGCGTTGTTTGTCCGTTTGGCGCAGGCGATATTCATGCCGCAGAAGGTACGTCACAAATGCCCAAGCTGCGGGTTGTATCGGCATGATCCGGATGCCGTGCATTGCAAGCATTGCGGTGGAACACTGCGGATCGAAACAGGCGGCGCGTCCTAAATCTGCGCGCTGATGGCAAGTAGAAACGCGATCTCGGCCAGTTGTTGCGATGCCCCAAGTATGTCCCCGGTCTGGCCACCGATCTTCTTGCGCGCTGTCAGCGCCAAGATGGCAGCAACCAAGACAGCAGAGATGATGGCGGTGATCGCCGCACCCCCGCACAGGAAAACGGCGATTGGAACGGCCAGGCCCAAGGACATGCTGACCGAAATCGCGCCGGGGGTTCCCACCGAATGGCTCAGCCCCGATTTTCTGGCGTTTGGCAGGGATGCCATCAAAACGGGCATCAAGGCGCGTGAGAACACGCAGGCTGCCAGAATCGCCCAAATCGACCCGGTTGCCAAAATCGTGGCAACTGCCGAAACCCGAGCAAGCTGAGAAAAAACCAAAGCGAGAACACCATAGGTTCCGATCTGGCTGTCTTTCATGATTTCAAGTCGACGTTCAGCGGTGAACCCGCCCCAGAGGCCGTCGAACGTATCGGCCAGACCGTCTTCGTGCATCGCGCCCGTCGTCATGATCAACGTTGCAACCAATAGGGCCGCGGCAACAAAAGGGGGCAGATGAAAGACCATTGCCAACCATCCGACCAGACAGGCCATCCCTCCGACGGCCAGCCCGGCGACGGGGAAGGCCCATGCCGCCTGTGCCTGCCGCTTGAATACAGGTTCGGGCAATCGGGGCAGGGGCAGGCGGGTCAACAGCACCAGAGCCAGCGGAATGTCCCACAGGGAAAAGGGATTGGTGTCGTTTTTATGCACGCCCGTGCCTTTCGGGGTCTTGTTGGATTCGATGCTTCGGTTAAACACACAGGACCACTCTGATGCAATGAGGCTTTCATGTTGCCTGAACTGAATGATTTGAACGCGTTCCGTGCTGCGCTTGCAGCGGCTCCGGGGCCGGATGCCACCGCGGCGCAGGGCGCGGCAGAGCGAAACGGACAACTGACGAAACCCCCGGGCGCGCTGGGGCGACTTGAAGATTTGGCAATCTGGTACGCAGGATGGCGAGGAGATGCCCGGCCACAGATCGCGGCGCCACAGGTCATCGTCTTTGCCGGAAACCACGGAGTCACTGCACAGGGGGTCTCGGCTTTTCCGTCGGAAGTGACCGTGCAAATGGTGATGAACTTCGAACATGGCGGTGCGGCGATCAACCAACTGGCCCGGGCGGCGGGTGCAACGATGGATGTTCACGCGCTGGATCTGGACAACCCGACCGCAGATTTCACCCAGGCACCGGCCATGACGGAGGCCGAATTGCTGGACGCGCTGCGCACCGGCTGGCAGGCCGTGGACCCGCAGGCTGATCTGTTGGTCGTGGGCGAGATGGGCATTGGCAACACGACCCCGGCAGCCGCCATTGCCTGCGCGCTGTTCGGCGGTGACGCGGCCGATTGGACAGGTCGCGGGACAGGCGTCGATGATGCAGGGCTGACCAACAAGACCCGCGTCGTGGCCGAAGGTGTAGCGTTGCACAAGTCAGAGGACGGCCTTGAAATCCTGCGCTGCCTCGGAGGTCGTGAGATCGCGGCGATGGCAGGGGCGATTGCCGCCGCGCGGATATTGCGCATTCCTGTGATCCTTGACGGTTTCATCTGTACCGCTGCCGCTGCCTGCCTGTGGAGGCTGTCGGATACCGCACTGGATCACGCCGTGGCTGGCCACCAAAGCGCCGAGGCCGCACACGGTGCGGTATTGGCGAAGCTGGGCAAGGAACCGCTGCTAAGCCTTGGTCTTCGGCTGGGCGAAGGCTCGGGCGGGGCGCTGGCGATCAATATTCTCAAAAGCGCCATTGCCTGCCATTCCGGTATGGCAACCTTTGCCGAGGCAGGAGTGTCTGACGGTTGATTCATTGCCTGACCCGGGCACAGGCTTGGGTCAGGCGGACTTCTTGGCGTGTTTTTCGGCCAGCTCCAGCAGCGCGGTTTCCAAATCTTTTTCCAGCTGCTGTGCACGCTCGATGTATTTCTTGTTTTCGGCAGTTGGCAGACCCGGGACCCATAGTTCGGCGAGATCGCGAACAGACATCCGGTCATGGTGATAAAAGGTCTGTTCCGCCTGTGCGGCCTCGTACTCACTTAGCCCGACATTCTCCAGAACATAGCGGCCTGCGCGCAATGAGCTGTCGAAAAGTTCCCGCACGATGTCGTTGGCGCCAGCCTGATAGAGCTCGTACACATGCGTCCGGTCGCGGGCGCGGGCGATGATGTGAAGGTCAGGGCGCTGCCGTCTGGCATACCCGACAAGCCGCGTGACTTGCTTGTGGTCATCCATGGCGGCGACAAGGACCGACGCTTTTTCCAACCCCGCAGCGCGCAGCAATTCAGGGCGTGTAGGATCGCCCAGAAACCCTTTGACGCCGAAACGGCGCATCAACTGAATGGTTTCGATATCATGGTCCAGTACAACCGTCTTGAACCCGCTGGCCCGCACCAGCCGGTTTACAATCTGCCCGAACCGACCAATCCCGGCGATGATGACGGGGCCTTTTTCGTCAATTTCGTCCGGCACAGGTTCTTTGAAAGTGTCGCCGATCTTTCGCGACAGAAGATCGTAGATGATAAACAGAAGCGGTGTGATCAGCATCGTCAAAGCGATGATCATCAGCAGTTTTTGGGACAGGTCGGGGGGGATGACATTCTGTTGCGTGGAAAATGCCAGCAGAACAAAGCCAAACTCACCCGCTTGCGCCAAGCCCAAGGTAAACAGCCAGTGATCGCGCCCACGCAACTTGAAGGCCTTACCCACAAGATACAGGATGATCCCTTTTGCAAGGATCAAAAGAAGCGCCAGACCGATCAGGTCAAGGGGATCATCAAAGAAATAGGCAACATCGATCCCGGCACCGACCGTGATGAAGAAAAGCCCAAGCAAAAGCCCTTTGAATGGCTCAAGGTCGCTTTCCATTTCATGTCTGAACTCGGAACTGGCCAGAACCACGCCCGCCAGGAAGGCGCCCAGGGCAGGAGAAAGTCCGACGAGGGTCATCAGGAAGGAAATCCCGACCACGATCATAAGCGCCAGAGCAGTATACATCTCGCGCAGGCGGGTCGCGTGGATGAAGCGAAACAGCGGGCGGGTCAGGTAGACACCGGCCAGGATGACAAACACCACTGCCCCGATCGTAACCAGCGTGACGGCCCAACCCGGCAGACCTTCGACCAGAGAAAGGCTGTGATGGTCCGCGCCGTGAAGGTCTCCGGCCCCGCGGTCAATCGAACCATCCGATTCGATATGAGGCATGGCCGGCAAGGCCAGAAGTGGAAGCAAGGCCAAGATCGGAATGACCGCAATGTCCTGCGTCAGCAGCACCGAAAACGTAGCTCGACCGCCATTTGTTCGCATCAGGCCCTTTTCCGAAAGAGTCTGAAGAACGATTGCCGTGGATGACAGCGACAAGGTCAGCCCTACGGCCAGGGCGACCGACCAGGGGTGGTTGGCGTACATTGCCACGGCAGCGATCGCAGCCGTCGACAACGCAACCTGCAACCCGCCCAACCCCAGCAACTTGTCGCGCATATCCCACAGGGCGCGCGGCTCCAGTTCCAGACCGATCAGGAACAGCATCATCACCACACCGAATTCGGCAACGTGCTGAAGGTTTTCCGTTTCCGCGCCGACAAGCCCAAGAACAGGTCCAATGATGATCCCGGCGGCCAGATACCCCAGAACCGACCCCAGCCCCAGCCGTGCAGACAGGGGAACGGCGATGACCGCCGCTGCCAGATAGATCGAAGCCTGATATAGGAATACGTCCATAGGTGTCCTCTCGGGCCCGTTCAGGTGGGCAGGGGGGCGTCGCGTTTCAGTTGGTCCATTACGATCTGGCTATGGACCCTTGCAACGGCAGGATGCGGCAGGATGACCGAATGTAGCAAGCTGTTGAGCGCGGAAAGATCGTCACAATAGATGTGCAGCAGGTAATCTGCCTCTCCGGTCATCGTCCATGCGCTGGTAATTTCGGGGCGGGTGTCGACCATGCGGGCGAAGCTTGCAGATTGTTCAGGGCCATGAGTTCCCAGATGGACCTGAACAAAGCCTTGCACTTGCAGACCCAGCTTCAGCGGGTCCAGCCGGGCGGCATATCCGGTGATGTACCCTTCGGCTTCAAGCCGCTGGCGGCGGCGTCCTGCCTGACTGGGCGACAGGTTCAGCATTTCGCCCAGTTGGTGCGCGGTCAGGTGCGCGTCCTTTTGCAGGGCGGAAAGCAATCGCTTGTCGGTCGCGTCCAGCATGTGCGGAAAAATCCTGCCTTTATTAACTTTTATGCGCGTTTTGCGCGCCTGTCGGCAGTTTACACGAAAACAATGCGCAGAAACAGCGTCATAAAAGTCATATTTTTGAATCAGCAAAGAAATTCCTGTTTTCTAAGGAGACGCGCCATGGGTCCTTTCCCACACAACGCCCCGAAATCTGTTATCAGCGAAGAAAACCCAGCCGGAACCGATGGGTTTGAGTTCGTCGAGTTTGCCCATCCTGAGCCGCAAGAGCTGCGGGATCTGTTCGCGAAGATGGGGTTTGACCTGGTGGCCCGCCACAAGGAAAAACCTGCCGTCGAGCTGTGGCAGCAAGGGGATGTCACCTATGTCCTGAACGCGGATCCCGACAGCTTTGCCGCGAGGTTCGTGGAAGAGCACGGCCCTTGCGCGCCATCCATGGGGTGGCGCGTTGTTGACGCGCAGAAGGCCTATGAACATGCGGTGTCGAAAGGTGCAGAACCTTACGACGGCGCTGACAAAACCATGAATGTGCCTGCGATCAAGGGCATCGGCGGATCATTGATCTATTTCATCGATCAATATTACGACACATCGCCCTACAATCAGGAATTCGAGTGGATCAAGGAATCCAAACCACGGGGTGTGGGCTTCTTCTATCTCGATCACCTGACGCACAACGTCTACAAGGGCAACATGGACAAGTGGTTCAAGTTCTACGGCGACCTGTTCAACTTCCGTGAAATTCGTTTCTTTGACATTCAGGGCAAGTTCACCGGGTTGTACAGCCGGGCGCTGACGTCTCCTTGTGGTCGTATCCGCATCCCGATCAACGAAGACCGCGGTGAGACGGGGCAAATCGTGTCTTACCTGAAGAAATACAAAGGTGAAGGCATCCAGCATATTGCTGTCGGCAGTGACGATATTTACGCCTCGACCGATGCAATTGCGGAAAACGGTCTGAAATTCATGCCGGGCCCGAACCAGGCATATTACGAGATGTCCAAGACCCGCGTGGCCGGCCACGAGGAGCCGTTGGACCGGATGATGAAACACGGCATCCTGATCGATGGTGAAGGCGTCGTTGACGGTGGTGAGACCCGGATTCTGCTACAGATTTTCTCGAAAACCGTCATCGGACCGATCTTCTTCGAGTTCATTCAGCGCAAGGGCGACGACGGTTTCGGCGAGGGAAATTTCCAGGCGCTATTCGAATCCATCGAACGCGAACAGATCGAAAGCGGCGAGATTTCCGCAGCCTGATTGCAACGCACTGACACGCCGGGGGCAGTTCATCTGCCTTCGGCGCTTTCATGTGACGGTTGGTGCGTCAGAAGATCGATTGCCGGTTTTCAGCTGCGCGGCATCGCCAGGGTCACGTTGCGGCCCTTTTTCTGATATCGAAGCTCACTGTCGCTGATCGCGATGACTTTCCCGCCATCAAGGCGGTCTCCGACTTTCAGCTTTTTGTAACGCCCGCTGGGAAGCCGCACCAATGCGCGTCTGTTGGCTGGCGTTCCGTAGACCCCGATCAGGTTCAGCCTGCGCAGATTGATTGCGTTGTCGATCGTGGCTTGTCGTGCGACCGAGGCAGTCGAAGGAATTTTGGGTGCGACGGTTTTTGGTTGGAACGATCCTGCTTCATCGGATTTCTGATCTAATGCTGCTGTGGACCCAAGATTCGAACTGTTTGAAACAGGTGATTTGGCAGGGGCCAATCCGGCAGGGCGGGATTTGGGGCGCGGTACTCTTACGACAGCCAAGGCCGTTGGTGCATCATCGACCTGTGGCTTGGTCTGAAGGCTTTCCGGGCGCGCTTTCGGCCGCTTGGATGCCAATTCCTCCAATGACCGGCCACCCAGTTGACCGCGCTCGAAATTCTCGACCAGATCAGCAGGGCGTGGCTTGGGCCGAATGCCTGCCAATCTGTCGTCGACCTCGTCGACCACCGGTTCTTCTTCGAAACGAACCGGAGTTTCAGGCGGAACCTTGGATGGGCGCCCCAGATAAACAACGATCCCTTCCGGATTCACGGTGCCTTCCGGTGTTGGCACGACCAGGCCGTTCTCATCCAGATCAAACCGAGTGCCCGCAATGTTGGGGGATACGTCGGGTTCAAAAGGAGCGTCGGTGTCAAAACTGGGGTCGGGGGGCAAGGCTACTGCATCCTCGAACAGATCGGCGTTGTCGAGCGATGCCAGATACAATTCCTGCGGTTCAACAGTTTCGGGTATTTCCGGTGCCGCAGGCGCTGTCGTGCTTATGCCCGTAACGGCCTCGACACCTCTTTGCGTCTCGGGGTCCTGAGCGACGGATTCCACCGCGGTAGGGGCAACTTTGAGGGCCTCCAGAATGGCTGCATCTGTGGCAGTCAGATCCGGCTGCGTGCCGGTCTCGGTTTCCGAGGGCTCGTTCGCTGGCTCTTCGGCGTCATCGGTCGCAAGGTCCGGAACGACTTGTTGCGGGGTTTCCAGCGCAGCAGTGTCCAGCTCTGGTTCAGGCAGGGGCTCTGCGGCCGGTTCAGAAGTCGAAACCGCAACCTGTGCCGGGCTCTGTTCCGCCTGATCCTGTTCAGGGTCGGACCCCGATGCCAGCCAAATACCAACTAGTCCACCAACGAGAAACACAGCGGCAAAGACAGCAATGGCAGACCGTTTTACCCTTGAAGATGCATTCAGGCTGTTCACTGTTTCCCGGGGTACTCGGAAAGCCTCGGGCGCGGCGGTGCCGGCAATCGGATGGGTGGGCAGGCCGGAATCATCAGCCTGTTCAACTGCGTCCATTTCCACCGGAGATGGCTGGTTTTCCGGGTGTGACAGATCGGAAGCGTCCGAGGTTTCGCGAAACAACGCCTCGCGCGGGAACGCGCCCTCTTTGTCTTCGGCAGTGAACGCCACCACCACAAAACCATGTTCCGAGGCAAAGGTCCGTGCTTCGGCCAGAGTTTCAACCGCCACGGCGGCAACAAAGGTCGTGCCGCCTTCGGTGTGACTGTCATAACTCAGTTCCGACAGGGCGTAAGGCGTGGCCTCGGTCAGAGCACTTTCGATACGTTCCGTCCGGCCTTCCGGCGGCAGCCCATCGGTCGAAAGCTTTAGAAACCGAACCTGATCCTCTGGCAGCACGAGCTTGCAGCTCAGATCATTTTCCAGCGCAAATGCCTTTTCCCGCAACGCCTGTATCTGTGCGGACAAGTCCGGAACATCCAGCGGAATCGTACCGACGACAAACCAGTCGTCATCGGAACGGTGGTGCAGTGTTATTCCGGTCGCAGAAAAAGACAGCGCAAAGGCGGGTTTCATATTCCGGAGGAACCATAATTATCAATGTCAATGCAAACGACTTTGCGTTTGCAGACCGACATTAAAGCAGGAACCCGCCGAGGGAAAGAAAAAGGCGGTATCCCCTCTTGTATCGCAAGGACCCGTCAACCCATCTAAAAGCAGAGTAATTTGGAGTGATAACCTTGAAGACATTCGCTTTTCTGGCCGCGATGATGGCGGCAACGGCTGCCGGGGCCGCTCATGCGGAAGAACGTCGCATCAACGTTGATGCAACCGGAACAGTGCAGATTGCGCCTGATATGGCGACGATAACCTTGGGCGTGACCAACGAAAACGCCGAAGCCTCGGCTGCGATGCAGGCGACGTCGGATGCCGTTTCCAAAGTCCTGGCGCGTCTGACCGAGATGGGTATCGAAGATCGTGACGTCCAGACACGGGATCTGTCATTGTCCCCCGTCTGGTCGGGTCGTCACGGACAGAATGGGGAGACACCGGAAATCACCGGCTTTACTGCGTCCAATCGCGTGTTTGTACGTGTGCGCGACCTGACCCAACTGGGGAAGATCATGGACGCGGTCATTCAGGACGGCGCCAATGATTTCGGGGGCTTGAGCTTTGGCGTGCAGGATCCCAACCCGATCGAGGCGCAGGCGCGTGCCAAGGCCGTTGGCGAAGCCACGGCCAAAGCACAGCAGTTGGCAGAGGCAGCGGGCGTGACGCTTGGTCCGGTTCAGTCGATCTCGGAACAAACGGCTGGCATTCGTCCGATGGCAGAAATGCGCGCGCTGAGCATGGCGGATGCGGGTGGTGTTCCCGTCGCGGGAGGCGAGGTCTCGGTTTCCGTCAGTGTCTCGATGGAATTCGAGATTTCAGACTAAGATCACGCTTTCGCGCGGGCCATCAGCGGTTTGTGCTGCTGGCCCGTGCCGTCAAAATTGTCGGGCGACAGCCAGGCTTCGAATGCATCGCGAATGCGCGGCCATTCGGCGTCGATGATCGCGTACCACGCCGTATCCCGATTGCGGCCCTTGTAATGGGTCGCCTGCCGGAACACCCCTTCGAAAGTAAATCCCAGCCGTTCAGCGGCATTGCGTGACGGTGCATTCAGTGCGTCGCATTTCCACTCGTACCGGCGATAGCCAAGCTCGTCGAAAACCCGCTTCATCATGAGGTACATGACCTCGGTCGATTGCGGCTTGCGTTGCAGCAGCGGCGAAAAGTGGATGTGGCCGACTTCGATGGCACCCGCTGCGGGTTCGATCCGAAGATAAGAGGCCATGCCCACCGGCACTTCGTCCGCATCCAATACGGTATGAAACATCGGGTCCGCATCCATGCAGTTGGTGCGGGCCCAGTCTTCAAATTCCGGTTCGCTGTCAAACGGGCCATAGGGCAGGTAAGTCCAGTTACGGCCATCCCTGTCATTTGCAAACGCCCGAAAAAGCCCGGGCGCATGGCGATTCACATCCAGTGGCACGACAGAACAGTACCGGCCTTCCATCGGTGTATGAGGCGGTGTCGGGCGCGGAAAGTCACCCGACACCGGCAAACCGATGGGCTGGCCCAGTGCGTTTGTGGCGTGCCCGGCCATTGTCAGGCGCTGGCCTTGGCGAGGGCCTGATCAAGGTCCGCGATCAGGTCGTTCACGTCTTCGATGCCGATAGACACCCGCACGACACCCGGACCTGCACCGGCAGCCTCTTGTTGTTCCGGCGTTAGTTGACGGTGGGTGGTCGAGGCCGAATGGATGATCAACGAGCGGGCATCGCCCAGATTGGCCACATGGCTGAAAATCTCAAGAGCGTTGACCAGTTTGATACAGGCGTCATAACCGCCCTTCACCGCAAAGGTGAACAGTGCACCGGCGCCACGCGGATACTGTGATTTGACCCGGTCCTTGTAAGGTGATGACGGCAATCCCGCATAGGTGACGTATTCCACGCGGTCATCCGCTTCCAGCCACGCTGCGATTTTCTGGGCGTTTTCGACGTGACGCTCCATCCGCAGCGACAGTGTTTCGATCCCCATCAGCGTGTAATGGGCTGCCTGCGGGTTCATGGTCATGCCCAGATCACGCAGACCGATGGCAATGCCGTGGAAGGTGAAGGCCAGCGGGCCAAAGGTCTCGTGGAACTTCAGGCCGTGATAGGCAGGCTCGGGTTCGCTCAGTGACGGGAATTTGTCATTCGCGGACCAGTCGAACTTGCCAGAATCCACGATGCACCCGCCTGTGACGGTGCCGTTGCCGGTCAGGTACTTGGTGGTAGAATGCACAACCAGCGTTGCGCCGTGCTCGATCGGACGGCACAGGTAGGGCGTGGCCGAGGTGTTGTCGACAATAAGCGGGATGCCCGCCGCATCAGCAACATCCGCCAACGCACGGATATCAGACACATAACCGCCCGGATTGGCGATGGATTCGCAGAACACGGCGCGGGTGTTTTCGTCGATGGCATCCTTCACGGCGTCCAGATCATCGGTATCTACGAATTTGGCGGACCAGCCAAAGCGTTTGATCGTCTGGCTGAACTGCGTGACCGTGCCGCCATACAAACGGGTCGAGGCGACAACGTTGCAGCCGGGGCCCATCAGCGGAAACAGCGCCATGATCTGTGCCGCATGCCCGGACGAGCAGCACACCGCCCCGACGCCGCCTTCAAGCGTCGCCACGCGTTCCTGTAGAACGGCGACGGTTGGGTTGGTCAGGCGGGAATAGATAAAGCCCACCTCTTGCAGGTTGAACAGGGCCGCTGCGTGGTCCGCATCCCGGAACACATAGGCCGTGGTCTGATAAATCGGTGTCTGGCGTGCTCCGGTCGCCGGGTCGGGGCGGGCACCCGCATGAATTTGCAATGTGTCGAAACCGTAGGTCGGGCCGTCAGACATCGTGAAAATCTCCTGTTGGTATCTGTCTTGCGGAATCTGTAGGCCATTGCCCGCCTGCGCACAACGATCCTGTCAGCGCAGCCAGAGGCCTTTGCTTTTGATCGCGTTGCGCAGCGCCTGTTCCCGCCGCGGCAGATTGTCCTGATCAAAGAGCGCACGGATTTTTTCGCCTTTGCCCTGAAGAACCAGCTTTTTCAGCGGATCATACTGTTTGAGCACTTTTTTGACCTTGTTGGGGGCCACGACGGTTTCCAGCACATCGATCACGTGATCGCTTTCGCGGGCATAAAGCAAAGGGAACAGGCGATAGTGGCAGCTGACGGACCCATCCAGAAGCCCGTCCGGCAAAGTATCCCGCCCGCCGCCGAAAGAATGAATGACCAGCGGCAGGGCTGCCTGATCCAGCCATGGGTCAAGGTTCTGGCCCGTCAGTTCGGGAATGTTTTCATCCCGGATCGTTCTTGCGTAGTCCAGGTAACGTTCACCGAACATCCTGGGGCATTTGTAAAAGAAGTAACCTGCGTTGAAGTAAAGGTATCGCCGCCAGTAACCATCGGGTTGGTCCGGATCCACCGAGCTTTCGAAATCCAGCCCGAAGCGTGCATAAAGCGACCGCCAGATACCGTCAAAGCCGGGGCCGTACAGCGTCGGCTTTGGCCACGTGCCCTCGACCTTCAGTGAGGCTCCGGGGCGGTCGAAATCGAACGGAACGCTTGTGATGTCGCCGGTGATCAGCGTGTCCGTATCGAAGAACACAAAGGGTTCACCTTCCGGCAGAGCCAACAAAGCCTCGATCTTGTTGCCATAAGGGTAGCTTTCGCCAAAAACATGCGAGTCGAAGGGCAGGATTTCGGCATCCAACTGTTTCAGGGCTTTCAAAACGTCTTCGTCCTGGATGCTGGGGTTGTGGGTCCAGCGCGGGCCCGGGTTGGGTGTGGCGACAAACAGCCTGCCTTTGAACCCGGGCGAGCAATGGCGAAGCGAGGCCGCAAACAACAAGGCCTCATATTGCAGGCGGTTGTTTTGCCCGACAACCGCGATGTTGAATTTCCGAGAACTTGCCTGCATCTATGCCCATTCCTGAAAGCTGCCGGAACCGGCACCCTTTGATCCGGGTTACAGCAAGCGGGGTGGGGCGTCAAAAGCCGAAAGTTTGATTTCTTGTTATCTATGGCATTCCTCTCATCGCGCCGAGAAAGGGTTGAGCAAGGTCCTTTTGCGGATTTTCCGAGGTTGGCCCGGTTCATGTCGAAAGGTGAAATCGACAGCGTGCCATGTTCACCGAACCTTGTTTGCCAATACCCGCACAGCCCTTTCCTGGGCAAATCCTGCCTTTGGGCCCAGTGATTCAACGCGGTTCCTGCTCAATCGCTAAGCGAAGTGGCCAAAAACACGGTTGTTTTTGCAGGGCTTTTCATTTTTTGACCATTTGGCAAATTTTACCAATTGATAAAAAAAATTTTTGTGGCAAGCTGAGAGCATAACAAACATATCTACAGGGAGTAGAGTGATGGCACAGGGCCAGATGGCACCCGGTATCGTAGCCGGGCGGCTTTCAAGCGATGAGCTGACCTCGAATTTCACCGATCTGCATCCGCCACTTGCGCAGCATGAGGCCGCAGTAGCCGCAGATCGCTGTTATTTCTGCTACGACGCACCATGCGTAACGGCCTGTCCAACGGATATCGATATCCCGTTGTTCATTCGCCAGATTCAGGCCGGTCAACCGCAATCAGCAGGGCGCACGATTCTGGAACAGAATATTCTGGGCGGAATGTGCGCTCGGGTCTGTCCAACCGAAACGCTGTGCGAAGAGGCCTGCGTTCGCGAAGCCGCCGAAGGCAAGCCGGTTGAGATCGGGCGCCTGCAACGTTTCGCCACCGATGAAATCATGGCCTCGGGTGTGCATCCGTTTGAACGGGCGCCTTCGACCGGCAAGACAGTTGCCGTTGTGGGGGCCGGGCCTGCGGGTCTGGCCTGTGCCCATCGGCTGGCGATGCTGGGCCATGACGTGGTGATCCATGAAAGCAAGCCCAAACCCGGCGGCCTGAATGAATATGGTATCGCAGCCTACAAATCGACCAACGATTTTGCACAGGCCGAGGTGGACTGGCTGCTGAAAATCGGAGGGATTGCAATCGAGACCGGTTCGGTTTTGGGCGAAAGCATCTCGTTGGATGGGCTGGTCGAAAACTACGACGCGGTGTTTCTGTCCATTGGTCTTGCCGGTGTCAACGCCTTGCGTGCAGGCGGTGTCGACAAGGACGGTGTGCGGGCCGCGGTCGATTTCATATCGGACGTGCGGCAGGCCAGCGACCTTGCCGATCTGCCCGTTGGACGGAATGTGGTCGTCATCGGCGGGGGCATGACAGCTGTGGATGCCGCCGTGAAATCCAAGCTTCTGGGCGCCGAAAACGTCACGATTGCCTATCGCCGCGGCCGGGATGCCATGGGGGCCAGCCGGTACGAGCAGGACCTGGCAGCGTCGCATGGCGTTCGGATCATGACCAATGTTCAGCCGGTGGCCATCCACGGCAATGGTACCGCGACCGAGATCGAGCTGGAATATACATCCAGCCAGAACGGTCAGCTCATCGGCACCGGAGAAACGATCCGCTTGCCGGCCGATCAGGTTCTCAAGGCTATTGGGCAGACCTTGGAGGGCGCACCCGAAGGCCTGACGCTGGATGGCAACAAGATCGCCGTCAGCGGTGCTGGCCGAACCTCCTTGGCTGGTGTCTGGGCTGGTGGTGACTGCGCTGCGGGCGGTGAAGATCTGACCGTAACGGCCGTTGCCGAAGGTCGGGACGCGGCGATGGACATCCACGCAACGCTCGTTTCGTGATAGGGTGGGGTATTCACCCCATTCCTTTCGCTGCTGAGGTATTCCCATGTCCCAGATCGAACAAGCCGTTGCTCAACACTATACCACCGGTGCACTGACCGAACGCGTCCGCGCGGCGCTGAAGGCCAGCGGCATCGACCCGGATGCGGCCACGGTCGCTGATCTGAAGGCGGGGGATGAATTCCATACAGGCGGCGTTCTTGCGACCGACAACCTGTTTGCGCAACTTTCCCCGACCCATGCGACACGCGTTCTGGATGTTGGATGCGGCATCGGAGGCACATCCCGGTACATAGTGGACAAATATGACTCAAGGGTTACAGGGGTCGATCTGACGCCCGAGTTCGTGGAAACCGCAACTGCGCTAAGCGATCTGGTCGGACATTCCGAAAAGACCAGTTTTCACGTTGGCAGTGCTCTGGACATGCCTGTGCCGGATGCCGGGTTCGACCTTGCCGTCATGATGCATGTGGGCATGAATATCGAAGACAAAGCGGGGCTGTTCGCGGAAGTGTCACGGGTTTTGGCCACCGGTGGCACCTTTGCCCTGTTCGACGTCATGGGCGGAGAGGTGGATGAACCGCTGGATTTTCCGCTTCCCTGGTCCACTTTGCCGGAAACCTCCTTTGTCCACGCGCCAGAGATATACAAAGACGCCGCGGCCGCGGCCGGTCTTGAGCTGGTTGCCGAAACAGACCGCACCGTGTTTGCGATCCAGTTCTTCGAAGATGTGTTTGCCAAGATAGCCGAGACCGGACCAGCGCCGCTGGGGATCCACCTGATGATGGGCGAAACGGCGCCCGAAAAGTTCCAAAACTACGTCAAAAACCTCAAGGCCGGGCGTATTCGCCCGACCGAAATGATATTCAAAAAATCCGGCTGAGCCGGGAAGGGAGAAGCCATGGCCGATCTGACGACAAACTTTCTGGGCATTTCCAGCCCTAATCCCTACTGGCTGGCCTCTGCGCCGCCGACCGACAAGGAATACAACGTTCGCCGCGCCTTCGAGGCCGGATGGGGCGGTGTGGTTTGGAAAACGTTAGGGTCCGAGGGCCCTCCGGTCGTGAACGTGAACGGTCCGCGCTATGGAGCGATTTACGGCGCGGATCGGCGGTTGCTTGGCCTGAACAACATCGAGTTGATCACGGACCGGCCATTGGAAGTGAACCTTGAAGAAATGGCGCGGGTCAAAGCGGATTACCCGGATCGCGCGCTGATCGCTTCGATCATGGTGCCGTGCGAGGAAGAAGCATGGAAGGCCATTCTGCCACGCGTGGCAGAAACCGGTGCGGACGGGATCGAACTGAACTTCGGCTGCCCTCATGGGATGAGTGAACGTGGTATGGGCTCGGCCGTGGGGCAGGTTCCGGAATATATCGAGATGGTCACGCGCTGGTGCAAACAGTATTACGACCGTCCGGTCATCGTTAAGCTTACGCCGAACATCACTGACATCCGCAAACCGGCTGCGGCAGCCAGAAACGGTGGTGCGGATGCGGTGTCGCTGATCAACACCATCAATTCGATCACCAGCGTCAATCTGGACACGTTCAGCCCTGAACCGTCCATTGACGGCAAAGGCAGCCACGGTGGGTATTGTGGCCCCGCCGTCAAGCCCATTGCATTGTCGATGGTGTCCGAGATCGCGCGGGCCGACGCGACGCGGGGCCTGCCGATTTCCGGCATCGGCGGCGTCACCACATGGCGTGACGCGGCCGAGTTCATCTCGTTGGGTTGCGGCAACGTTCAGGTGTGCACCGCTGCGATGACCTATGGCTTCAAGATCATCGACGAACTGACGGCAGGGCTGTCGGAATGGATGGATGAGAAGGGTTATTCCAGCATAGATGAAGTGATCGGACGTGCGGTGCCCAATGTCACCGACTGGCAGTATCTGAACCTCAACTACGTCGCCAAGGCGAAGATCGATCAGGATCAGTGCATCAAGTGTGGCCGGTGTTATGCGGCCTGCGAAGACACCAGCCACCAGGCGATTTCCATGTCCGAGGACCGCGTCTTTGAGGTGATGGATGACGAATGCGTCGCCTGCAACCTCTGCGTCGATGTTTGTCCGATCGAAGGCTGCATCGATATGGTGCCGATGGCAGCGGGCGAGGTTGATCCCCGGACCGGAAAAGAAGTTCAGCCAACCTATGCGAACTGGACGACGCATCCGAACAACCCGATGGCCAAGGCGGCCGAATGACGGGATTGCGACAGATCGTCAAGGGGCCGTTTTTTCGGCCCCTTTTTTCAGGGGCTCAGAAGTTTGCGGTACAACGTGTCAACAAAGGTTTCTGCGCCCTCGAACGGATCTTCGTTGCCCAGAATTGCACGAACCTGAACATCGAAATCCGCATAGTGCTGCGTCAAGGCCCAGATCGAAAACACCAGGTGGTAGGGGTGCACCCGCGCGATTTTTCCTTGATCCATCCAGCCGGTAAGGATCGTGACCTTTTCGTCGACCAGTGTCTTGAGATCATTGGACAATGCATCGTGAATACGCGGCGCGCCCTGTACAAGCTCGTTGGCAAAAAGGCGGCTTTCCCGTGGTAGCTCCTGACTCATCTGCAACTTGCGCCGAATGTATGCCAGGATTTCCTCCATCGGATCGCCATTGGCGTCCAGATCATGCAGCGGAGCCAGCCAGGTATCCAGCAGGCCGGACAGCAATTCAGTATGGATCGCTTCTTTTGATGGGAAATAGTACAGCAGGTTCGGCTTGCTCAGACCTGCTTCTGCGGCGATCTGGTCTACGGTTGCGCCGCGAAACCCGTGGGCTGAAAACACGTTCAGAGCGGCCTCTAGAATCGCGGCGCGGTTCTTTTTCTGAATACGGGTTGGTGCGCGGTCTTTTGGCATGTTTTCAGCGTGTCTCTTTTTTCGTCGAACAGGTGCGGGACGTACTGAAAATTTCAGCTGAACCGCGCAAATTCTTGACTGATACCGAACCCGTGATAGCGTGAGTTTGACCATATGGTCAAATCAAGACACCAAAAGCGAGCCAACTCGCCAGCAAACAGGGAAGATGAACATGGCAGCTCCGGCGCAGAATCTCAGGATCAATGGCGACAGGTTGTGGGACAGCCTGATGGAGATGGCCAAGATCGGCCCGGGTGTCGCTGGTGGCAACAATCGCCAGACCTTGACGGATGAGGACGCGGAAGGCCGCGCCTTGTTCCAGAAATGGTGCGAGGAAGCAGGGTGCACCATGGGGCTTGACCAGATGGGCAACATGTTTGCCCGCCGCGAAGGCACTGACCCGGACGCGCTGCCGGTTTACGTGGGATCGCATCTGGATACGCAGCCGACAGGCGGTAAGTTTGACGGCGTGCTGGGTGTCCTGGGAGGGCTGGAACTGATCCGGACGCTGAACGACCTGGGGATCAAGACGAAACATCCGATCGTCGCCACCAACTGGACAAACGAAGAAGGCACGCGTTACGCGCCGGCGATGCTGTCTTCGGGCGTATTTGCCGGGATGCACACGCAAGACTGGGCATACAACCGCGAAGATGCTGAGGGCAAAAAGTTCGGGGATGAGCTGAACCGGATCGGCTGGCGTGGTGATGAAGAGGTGGGCGCCCGCAAGATGCACGCGTTCTTTGAACTGCATATCGAACAGGGCCCGATCCTTGAAGCTGAAGGCAAGGATATCGGCGTCGTCACCCATGGTCAGGGGCTGAGCTGGACGCAGATCACGGTAACGGGCAAGGACGCGCATACCGGATCGACACCGATGCCGATGCGCAAGAATGCCGGGCTGGCCATGGCGCGGATCCTGGAGAAAGTGGACGAGATCGCTTGGTCTCATGCTCCGCATGCGGTGGGCGCGGCGGGGCATATCGATGTCTACCCGAACTCACGCAATGTGATCCCGGGCAAGGTGGTGTTTACGGTCGATTTCCGCTCGCCCGAACTGGAGGTGATCACCGACATGGAAAACCGCCTGCGGGTGGCTGCCGAGGACATCGTTGACGAGATGGGTCTCCAGATCGAATTCGAGAAAGTCGGCGGGTTCGATCCGGTGAAATTTGACGATGCTTGCGTATCGGCCGTGCGAAACGCAGCCGAACGGCTGGGCTATTCGCACACTGATATCATCTCGGGCGCGGGGCATGATGCCTGCTGGATCAACCGGGTTGCGCCGACCGCGATGATCATGTGCCCCTGTGTTGACGGGCTGAGCCACAATGAAGCCGAAGAAATCAGCAAGGAATGGGCCGCAGCCGGGGCGGATGTTCTGCTGCATGCCGTGGTCGAGACTGCCGAAATCGTGGAATAGGGGGCGCTGCCCCCGTCGCCCTAAGGGCGACTCCCCCGGGATATTTTTGGCCAGATGAAGCAAGCGGCGCAGACCGCATCAGGGAGTTCAAAATGAGTACTGTCATCAAAAACGGAACCGTTGTCACCGCGGATTTGACTTACAAGGCGGATGTGTTGGTGGAGGGTGGGTTGATCACCGAAATCGGCATGAACCTGAAGGGGGACAAGGAACTGGACGCAACCGGCTGTTTTGTGATGCCGGGCGGGATTGATCCTCATACCCATCTCGAAATGCCGTTCATGGGCACCTATTCCAGTGATGACTTTGAAAGCGGGACGCGGGCGGCCCTGGCGGGTGGCACCACCATGGTTGTCGATTTTGCACTTCCCAATCCGGGTGAAAGCCTGCTGGATGCGCTTAAACGTTGGGACAACAAGTCGACACGGGCCAATTGTGACTATTCGTTCCACATGGCGGTGACCTGGTGGGGGGAACAGGTGTTCGACGACATCAAAACCGTGATCGAGACGCGCGGTATCAACACCTTCAAGCATTTTATGGCCTACAAGGGCGCGCTGATGGTGAATGATGATGAGCTGTTCGCCTCGTTCAAGCGTCTTGCCGAGCTTGGCGGTACCGCCCTGGTGCATGCCGAGAATGGGGATGTGGTGGCAGAGCTGAGTGCCAAGCTGCTTGCCGAAGGCAATACCGGCCCCGAGGCACATGCGTATTCGCGCCCGCCGCAGGTGGAAGGCGAAGCCACCAACCGGGCGATCATGATCGCGGACATGGCGGGTGTGCCGCTGTATGTTGTACACACCTCGTGTGAAGAAGCGCATGAAGCCATCCGCCGGGCGAAAATGCAGGGTAAGCGAGTATGGGGAGAGCCCCTGATCCAGCACCTGACATTGGACGAAAGTGAATATTTCAATCAGGATTGGGACCACGCGGCGCGACGGGTCATGAGCCCTCCGTTCCGCAACAAACAGCATCAGGACAGCCTGTGGAATGGCCTGCAATCGGGAACGCTGAGCGTGGTTGCCACCGATCACTGCGCCTTCACAACCGAACAGAAACGTTTTGGTGTTGGGGATTTCACCAAGATCCCGAACGGCACCGGCGGGCTGGAAGACCGGATGCCGATGCTGTGGACCCATGGGGTCAACACTGGACGCCTGACACCGAATGAATTCGTGGCCGTCACTTCAACAAACATCGCCAAGATATTGAATTGCTATCCGAAAAAAGGCGCCGTTCTGGTGGGTGCAGATGCCGATCTGGTGGTGTGGGACCCGGACAAGACCAAGACGATCAGCGCGGCGACGCAGCAGTCGGCGATCGACTACAACGTGTTCGAGGGGCACGCGGTCAAGGGCCTGCCGCGCTTTACCCTGACCCGCGGACAGGTGGCGGTGCATGATGGCGAGATCCGAACGCAGGAAGGCCACGGAAAATTCGTCGCGCGCGAGGCCAACACCACCGTGAACAAGGCGCTGAGCACCTGGAAACAGCTGACCGCCCCGCGCCCGGTAGAGCGGTCGGGCATCCCGGCGACGGGGGTGTGAGTGCCGTTTATCCGCGCTGTATTGGGGTATCTGGTTGCGGTCTTCGTGGGGACGGTGTTGCTGCTTCTCTTGATGGAATCACAGACAGAAAACGGCATGGGTTGGCGGGCAGTCATGTTTCGCGTGCCGTCGTATTGGCTGTTCGGTCTCATCTTCACGGTCCTGCCAGCGTTTGCACTGCGGTTGACTGCGGTGATCTTTCACCTTTTTCATCCGATAACAGCTGCGGTTTTTGGCGCATTGACGGGTGTGGCGGTGTACCTTTTGGTCAGCACCGAAAACATGACAGGACGACCTTTGGTGGTCGATTTGCATGACCTACTGCTGTTTAGCGTTGCAGGAGCGATTGCCGGGTTGGTTTGGCTTTGGGTCGAAAGATTGGGGACTAATAAAGAATGACAACGAACGCGCCGGTAATTGAGGCAAAGAACCTCGACCTGACCTTCCAAACCAATGACGGACCCGTGCACGCCCTCAAGGACGTGAATCTGGCGATCGACAAGGGCGATTTTGTCAGTTTCATCGGGCCGTCCGGTTGTGGCAAAACCACCTTTCTACGCTGTATCGCAGCCCTTGAGACACCTACGGGCGGGACGCTGACCGTCAATGGCATGACGCCTGATGAGGCGCGTCGAAACCGGGCGTATGGGTATGTTTTCCAGGCGGCGGGCCTTTATCCTTGGCGCACAATTGCCAAGAACATAAAACTGCCTCTTGAGATAATGGGATTCACCGCTGTCGAACAGGATGAGCAGGTGAAGAGGGTCCTGGAACTCGTTGATCTGGAAGGGTTTGGCGGAAAGTTTCCCTGGCAGTTGTCGGGCGGGATGCAGCAGAGGGCCAGTATCGCGCGTGCCCTTGCCTTCGATGCGGATATCCTGCTGATGGACGAGCCGTTCGGGGCGCTGGATGAGATCGTGCGGGACCACCTGAACGAGCAGCTTCTTGAGCTCTGGGCGCGGACGGAAAAGACGATCGGATTCGTGACACACTCCATTCCCGAGGCGGTTTACCTGAGCACAAAGATCGTGGTGATGAGCCCGCGCCCCGGGCGGATTGCAGATGTGATTGACAGCCCGCTGCCCAAGGAACGGCCGCTGGATATCCGTGATACTCCGGAATTCATTGAGGTCGCGCATCGCGTCCGAGAAGGTTTGCGGGGTGGGCATTCCAATGACGACTAACCTGAATGCGGATAAAATCCGGCGCGCGGCACCAGGCGATGTGCCAGCCTGTGCCAGGGTTGTTCATGACTGGGTCACGCAAACAGACTGGATGCCCGACGAACTGCCGGTCGATGAACTGGCGAAACTGATCAGTGACGCATTCGACGACCGTGAAATGTGGGTCGCCGGTGATCCGGTCGATTGCTACATGTCAGTGGACCCGGCACAGAACAAAATCGGCGCGCTGTATTGCAGCCGGACGGGGCAGGGTATCGGCAAGCGCCTTGTCGACAAGGCAAAAGAGGGCCGAAATTTTCTCTGGCTGACGACGCATCGGCCCAATACGGCGGCGCAACGCTTTTATCGCCGTGAAGGGTTTGAAGTGACGGCCGAGGAACCTCCTGTGCCACCGGATACCGTTCCGGTCTTCAGAATGGAGTGGCGTGCATGAAGCAGGTCATCGCCGTATTCACAGTCATCGCCGCAATTGTTCTGTTCTGGTACGTGGCCTGTATTCCGATGAACATAAAGGGCGTGTTGACCGAACAGGAACGTGCCGGGGCCGTCGTGCAGCCGCCATCCGCCAAGGACCGGCGTGACATGTCCGAGGTTGGTCTTGTTTTGAACAACACATTCGCCATCCCGGCCACATGGGAACAGGACCGGCCTCGACTGCCGGCCCCGCATCAGGTCGCCATCGAGATGTGGGAAACGACGGTCCAGAAAAAGATCACCTCGAAACGGTCGCTGATCTATCACGGCTGGGTCACGCTGAGTGCAACGATGCTTGGGTTTGCGATTGGCACCGGGCTGGGAATCCTTCTGGCCGTGGGTATCGTGCATAGCCGTGTGATGGACCTGTCGGTCATGCCATGGGCCATTGTCAGTCAAACCATTCCGATCATCGCGCTGGCACCGATGATCATTGTGGTGCTGTATTCCGTCGGTATCCAGGGCATCATTCCCAAGGCGATCATATCGGCCTATCTGAGTTTCTTTCCGGTTGTCGTCGGCATGGTCAAGGGCCTGCGCAGCCCCGATGCGATGCAGCTGGACTTGTTGCGGACGTATAACGCCAGCCGGTCTCAGGGCTTTTGGAAATTGCGCCTGCCGGCATCCATGCCGTATCTGTTCACCTCGCTGAAAATCGGGATCGCTGCGTCGCTGGTCGGTGCCATTGTTGGTGAGCTTCCGACAGGGGCTGTCGCCGGTCTGGGCGCGCGGTTGCTTGCTGGCAGCTATTACGGTCAGACGGTACAGATCTGGTCGGCTCTGTTCGCGGCTGCCATTCTGGCGGCGTGCCTGGTCGGGCTGCTGGGGCTGATTGAACGGGCCGTACTGAAACGAATGGGGATGGCGCAATGATACTGGTTTTCTGTGCTGTCCTGCTTTGGCTCTTTGGCTGGTGGTTGAACAGCCGGTTAGCCAGCGGGCCTTATGCCGACACCCGAATGGTGCGGTTTCTGGCCCCGCTGATCTTTGGCCTGACGGTCATCGGGATCTGGGAGCTTCTTGTGCGCGGGCTTGAGGTTCCTCTGGTCATCCTGCCAGCGCCGTCGGTGATTGCGGTACGGTTTGCGGACAGCCTTCCGATCCTGTGGGCTGACTTTGTGCAGACCATCATCAAGGGCGCGCTCAGCGGCTATGTCATCGGGTGCATCGCGGCCTTTCTGATGGCGATTGCGGTGGATCGCTGGGATTTCCTGCGTCTGGGTCTGTTGCCGGTCGGCAATTTCGTGGCCGCCCTGCCGATTGTCGGAACCGCCCCCATTCTGGTGATGTGGTTTGGGTTCGACTGGCACTCCAAGGCGGCGGTGGTGGTTGTGATGGTGTTCTTTCCGATGCTCGTCAACACCGTGGCAGGCCTGCGGGAAGCCACCTCGATGCAGCGCGATCTGATGGAGACCTATGCCGCAACCTATTGGCAGAGCTTCATGAAACTGCGTTTGCCCGCAGCGATGCCCTTCATTTTCAACGGGTTGAAGATTTCCACCACTTTGGCACTGATCGGCGCTATCGTGGCCGAGTTCTTCGGTTCACCGACACTTGGTATGGGGTTCCGGATCTCTACCAGTGTCGGGCAATTGTCGCTGGACATGGTCTGGGCTGAAATCGTTGTTGCGGCACTGGCCGGCACGGCCTTTTATGGGCTGGTGGCGGGGATCGAAAAAGTGGTGACCTTCTGGCACCCGTCACAGCGCGGATAAAACAAAGAAATCAACAGACCCCGAAATTGGGGCACAACAAGCAACTAGGAGAAATGAAGATGAACAAGCTACTCAGCGGGGCGGTTGCCGCCTTTAGCCTCGCAGCCAGTGCGGCGCTGGCGGCGGATGAGGTGACATTGCAACTGAAATGGGTCACGCAAGCACAGTTCGCGGGTTATTATGTTGCCAAGGACAAGGGCTTTTACGAAGAAGAGGGGCTGGACGTCACCATTCTGCCCGGCGGGCCTGACATCGCTCCGACGCAAGTGATTGCAGGCGGTGGCGCCGATGTGACCGTCGAATGGATGCCTGCCGCGCTGGCTGCCCGTGAAAAAGGGCTGCCGCTGGTGAACATCGCGCAACCGTTCAAAAGCTCGGGCATGATGCTGACCTGCTGGAAAGACGCCGGGATCTCGTCGCCCGAAGACCTCAAAAACCGCACGCTGGGTGTCTGGTTCTTTGGCAACGAGTTTCCCTTCATGAGCTGGATGAGCCAGTTGGGCATCAGCACCGATGGCAAAAGCGAAAACGGAGTGGAAGTTCTGAAGCAGGGCTTCAACGTCGACCCGTTGCTTCAGCGTCAGGCGGATTGCATCAGCACCATGACCTACAATGAATACTGGCAGGTCATCGATGCCGGTGTCAGCCCGGATGAGCTGGTGACCTTCAAATACGAAGACCAGGGCGTGGCAACGCTGGAAGACGGTCTTTATGTGCTGGAAGAGAACCTGAGCGATGCGGCCTTCGCCGACAAGATGGAGCGGTTCGTGCGCGCGTCGATGAAGGGCTGGAAATACGCCGAGGAGAACCCGGACGAAGCGGCGGAAATCGTTCTGGAAAACGATGCAACCGGTGCCCAGACGGAAGAACACCAAAAGCGTATGATGGGTGAGATCGCCAAGTTGACCGCAGGGTCGAACGGCGCGCTGGACCCGGCTGATTTCGACCGCACCGTCAATACATTGCTGGCAGGCGGGTCTGATCCGGTTATTACCAAAAAGCCCGAAGGGGCCTGGACACATCAGATCACCGATGCTGCACTGAATTGATCTCAGCCTTTCCTTGGGGAATTGAAGCGCGGTCCCAAGCGGGGCCGCGTTTTTCATTCTAAATGCCGGATAAGTGTCTGTACTCGACCTGAAATCAGAGTAGTATTTACCTGTAAACGAACGCATTTCATACGAAATGTGAATTCAATGGGATAAAATGCAGGGATTTGCATCAGAATTCAGCTCTGCCATCGCGCTGATCTTTGAGGGAGACTCAGAGCTTTGGGCGATTGTGCTGTTGTCCCTAAAAGTATCCGTGTTTGCGGTTCTGATTTCTGCCCTGATCGGCATGCCCGTCGGTGCCGCCCTGGCTGTGGCCAGGTTTCCGGGGCGGCGGATGCTGATCGTTCTGATGAATGCCCTGATGGGGTTCCCGCCCGTGGTCGTGGGGCTGCTGGTCTATCTGATGCTGTCCCGTTCCGGCCCGTTGGGTGTGCTAGAGCTTTTGTATACCCCGACGGCCATGATCATTGCGCAGGTCGTGTTGGTCACTCCCATTATCGCGGCATTGACCAGGCAGGTGGTCGAAATGCTGGCCGAGGAATATTCTGAACAGCTGCGATCACTGGGCGTGTCGCGGCTGGCATCGGTTCCCGTGCTTCTCTGGGATGCGCGGCTGGCACTGGTTACGGCCTTGCTTGCGGGGTTTGGGCGCGCCATTGCCGAGGTCGGCGCCGTGATCATCGTGGGCGGCAACATCAATCATGTAACGCGCGTGATGACGACAACGATCGCGTTGGAGACGTCAAAGGGAAATCTGGCGCTGGCTCTGGCGCTGGGGGCAATCCTGATTGGGATCGCGGTGGCCGTGAACGCGATGGTCAGCGCGGTCAGCCTGCGGGCCGAACGGGAAGGGGTACGTCATGCGTGACCTGTTCTGCGACGCGGTGAATTGCCTGAAAGTCGAGAACCTGCAAATCCGAAGTAACGGCAAGGCGTTGTTGGACGTCTCGTCATTGGTTCTGGATGGGCCGGGGCCAACCTTGATTCTTGGCCCCAACGGTGCAGGCAAAAGCCTGTTGCTGCGCTGCCTGCACGGTTTGATCACGCCGGATCGGGGGCAGGTCGTCCAGGATGGAAAACCGCTGGGCGCGGCACAGAAAGCCCGCCAGGCGATGGTGTTTCAGAAACCGGTTCTGCTGCGTCGATCAGTTGCGGCAAACCTTGACTTCGTTCTCAAGCGTCAAGGCATGGGACGAAGGGCCCGTAAGGCCCGTATCGCCGAATTGCTGGCCGAAGGCGGGCTGGACGGCAAGGCCAGACAACCCGCGCGGTCATTGTCCGGGGGAGAGGCGCAGCGATTGGCGATTCTCCGTGCGCTGGCGCTGGACCCCGAGACCTTGTTTCTGGACGAGCCCACCAGCGCGCTGGATCCAAGCGCGACCCAGATGATCGAACGAATGATATTGCGGGCATCGGCTCTGGCCGTGCGGATCGTGATGGTGACGCATGATATCGGTCAGGCACGTCGTTTGGCCTCGGACGTGGTCATGATGCAGGGCGGGCACGTCGTGGAACATGGTGTGGCAAAACAGGTTTTGAATTCACCCGAAAGCGATGCGTCGCGCCGCTATTTGGCGGGCGGATTGGTTACCTAAAACAGAGAAAGCGGAGAGAGTGATGTTCCGGAAACCAATTCGGGCAGCGGCGGTGGCTTTGGGCCTGTTGACCAGCGCGGTTTCGGCGGAAGAGCCGTTTATTGTGGTGCAGTCGACCACGTCCACACAGAACTCGGGACTGTTGGAATACATTCTGCCGTGGTTCGAAGCCGATTCAGGTATCGATGTCCGTGTCGTGGCGGTTGGAACCGGTCAGGCCATTCGCAACGCCATCAACGGGGACGGGGATGTTCTTTTGGTTCACTCCAAACCGGCCGAGGAGAAATTCGTTGCTGACGGTTGGGGCGTAGAGCGGAAGGATCTGATGTACAATGATTTCGTTCTGGTCGGCCCCAAGTCTGACCCTGCCGGAATTCGCGGCGGCGCCGATGTGTTGGCCGCGCTGTCGAAAATCGCCGAGGTCGAAGCGCCGTTTGCATCACGCGGTGACGACAGCGGAACACACAAGGCTGAACTGGGCTATTGGTCCGCGGCCGGGCTGGACCCTGCCGAGGCTTCGGGTGCGTGGTATCGCGAGACCGGATCTGGTATGGGGGCGACGCTGAACGTGGCCAGTGGAATGGATGCCTATACGCTGACGGATCGGGCCACGTGGCTGTCTTTTGGGAACCGCGGAAATCTTGAGGTATTGGTCGAAGGGGATCCACGCCTGTTCAATCAATACGGCGTGATTCTCGTGAGTCCCGACAAGCACGCGCATGTGCGCGCGGCGGCCGGCCAACGTTTCATCGACTGGCTGACGGGGCCGGACGGGCAGGAGGCGATTGCGTCGTTCAGGCTGGACGGGCAGCAGGTGTTCTTTCCGAACGCCGACTAAGCCGGCCTGCGGCGGGCGTATCCTTACAAGGTAAAAGGCGGTTGAGGGCTCAACCGCTGGCACCGTTGTGGTGTATCGTGCCCAGGCCCGACAGGTCGTAGCCACCGAATTCACGGGCCCTTTGCGCAAATTGATCCGAGCGCAGCAGCGTTATCAGTTTCTGCATTGGCGGATCAAAATATGACCTGCGCCAAATCGCCAGATCCAGCCTCTCGGAATGGGTGGGGACGAAACCCAGGTTGTAAAGCCCTGCCAAAGCCCCCAGCCCAAAGCCGGCCTCGGCCTTTTCGCCGTGAAGGGCGATGGCCAGTTCCTCTTCGGTGCGTGCGCAGCCGGGGGTTGCGTCCAGATCGTCTCGGCTCATGCCATGGGCTTCCAGCTGGCTGTCGAACAGGTGTTGGCTGGCCGCACTGTCCTGACGCATGATCACGCGGCGCGATTTGAGATCCTTGAACGTTTTGATATCCGATATGCCCGGGGCAAGAAGCAGCCCGCGCTTGCGCCGGGCGACTTCGTACAACACCACCGGCCCTTCGCCCAAGGCGTCCCGCAGGGATTTTTCGTTGAACCCTCCGTCTTCGTGGATATGCAACACGGCCGCCTGTGCGCTGCGTTCGCTCAGCCGTGTCAGCCCGTCAAAAGAGCCGTCGTAATAGGTGGCAAGCCCCGATCCGCTTTCACGCAGCGCCCAGTCCAACAGAGGATCATGGCTGCCTGCTACAATCGGAGGCAGGGGCGGTTCGGCGACCTGCGGACCGGATCGCGACGCGTTGAGCCAAGCAATGATCTCGGCCCGCGGGAACAGCAGCTTGCCCATGGCGCGAACACAGGGCACCTCGCCCGAGGAGGCAAGATCATAGGCTTTGCGCTCGCCGATGCGCAGCAAATCGGCCAGTTCGCGGGTGGTCAGGTATTGCGACATTCAGTCGAGGCGAACGGCAGAGCCGGACGTGGCGTCGGCGGCGGTGAATCCGATCCGATCCAGCACGACAGGGGCTGCCACTGCAATGACGACCATTGCGGCGACCGCGGCAAGAAAGGCTTTCATGGTCTCCTCCAGTTCAGTTCCGGGCACCCGTTGCGTGGCGCAGAAAAGCAATAAGATCCTGACGATCCTGAGCTTGTGTAATTCGCTGCATCGGCATCTTGGACCCCGGAATGTAATGGTCAGGCCCTTCGTCGAAAAGAGCATTTATCGTTTCGTCATTCCAAATGATATCAGAGCCTTGCAGCGTATCCGAGTACAAATATCCCGGTAACGTGCCCGCGCGTCTGCCGAAAACCCCGTGCAAGGAGGGACCTGCGCGGCGTTGGCTGTCGGGTGTCAGGCTGTGACAGATCGAGCATTTCCGCGCGAATTGACGCTCACCATTGTCCATCTCGTCGGGGTTTTGCAGAAAACTCGGCTCGGCAGAAGCCATCTGTTGCCGGTCGGACAAGGCGGTGACCGGCCAACTGTACATGGCCTCGTCGATCCCGCCAGCATGGATGTTTTCACCATCGACCGAAAAGGCCAGGGCCCAGACTGGTCCCCGCAACGTTGCACGAAAGTCCTGTGCGATGCGCCAGTCCGAGGTATCGATGACCATGATATAGCCTTCGCCGTCGCCCACGGCCAGAAACCGACGATCCGGGCTGAGCGCCATGGCAAGAATCGGGCGACGATCCAGAGTGAAATCGCGTTCTTCACCGGTGGAAAGGTCCAGAATTCGGGTCACTCCGTCAACGGCACCGTAAGCGATCCAGTTGTCCTGTTCATTCAGGACCAATTCGTTGATGCCGAACCCGTGTTCGATGAGCCGGATGATCTCTTGTCCAGTCGAGATGTCCCAAATGCGCAGCGACCCATCCATGCCTGCTGAATAAAGCCGTGTGCCATCAGAAGAAAACACCACCGCGTTCACACCACTTCCGGTCGGTCCAAGAGTTGTGGGCGCGGCTCCGTTCACGGGCCAAACCCCAATCGTTCCGTCCCAACTGGCGGTTGCGACGTGGGTCTTGGACGCTGCCAGACCCACGATCTTGCCCTTATGTCGCCCAACCACGTCGCCACCGGGCCACTTGCGCAGGGTGAAGTCATCTCCGGCCGAGTAGATGGCCGTGCCATTGAAGGCAACGGCGTTCACGGCGGCTTCATGACCTTCCAGCCATTCGGGGGTCCGATCAGCCCACAGCCCGACGGAATTGTCGAAACTGGCTGTTGCGATACGCCCGTCCGGGGCTGTGGCGATTCCCATGATTGGGCCGCCGTGTCCCTTGAGCGTGAAGAATTCGGCCAAGGCGGGCAGAGGGATCAGCGCCAGGGCCAGAACCAGCCCCCGCATCTATTCAGCAGGCGAGGCGGCGGTTTTGCCTGCCTCTTTTTCCTGAACTTCTTCCAGCCACAAAGAGTGGTGTTCACGGGCCCATTGTTCTTCGACCTCGCCGGTGCCCATGGCGTCAAAGGCGCCCTCCATTCCGACAGAGCCGAGATAGATATGCGCCACGATGATCGCAATGAACACATAAGCAACCATCACGTGCCAGACCTGGGCATATTGCATTTCTTCCTGCGGCGACATCTGCTCCGGCAGGTTCAGGTCCATCATTTGTGGAATACCGGTCGCATTGGCGATCTGGAAGGTTTTGGCAAACAAGGGCATCTCGAATGGGAACAACAGCGACAGACCCGACAGGCTGATGGAGACGCCCAGCAGGATGCAGGCCCAGAATATGATCTTTTGTCCCGCGTTGAACTTCTTTGCCGGTGGGTGGCTGTTCTTGGTGAACAACCCGCCACCTGCGGCCAGCCATTTCAGATCGACGCGGTTGGGGATGTTATGGGCAATCCAGTTTACCGTGACGATGATCAGGCCCAGCATGAAGGCCCAAGCCAGATTGTTGTGCAACCACTTGCAGCCCTGTGCGAGGGCCGCAAAGCCCTCTTTCCCGAAAACCGGGATCAGGAAGTCGCGCCCATAAAGCGTCAGCAGGCCCGTGACGCCAAGGATCAGGAACGACCCGGCAAACAGCCAATGGCCGAACCGCTCGAATCCGTTGAAACGCGTGACCGTGCGGCCGGTTTTCTCACCATCGATGCGAATTTTGCCTCGGATCAGGAAAAATAACAGGATGATGCCCAGCATCCCGGCAACGATATAGGTGCCGTATTCGCGCAGCGGTCCGGTGCGGAAGGTCAGCCACCACATGCCGCCATCCTGAATCAGCACGCTGTCTGCCGGACCATGAGAAGACACCGTCACATCAGCCGAGCCATAGCGCAAAGCGCGATACACGTCACTGTCCGAGGCCACACCACGCGTGCCAAGCTGCCCCAGCAACCCCTCGGCATTGCCCTGACCAGTGTTCTCGGAACGATAGCTGTTGTCGACGGTTTCACCACGCTGCCGGGCGAGAATGTCTTCCAGCGTTGTCGCTCCGCCGGTCGAGGTGCGCTCATCTGCCGTGGGTTCAGAGGTCTCTTGCGCCCATGCGGCTCCGGTCAGAAAAATCGAAACCAGCAGATACTGGATCAGACGCATAGGGGTATCCTCCTGTGCAATTTCATATCAGCGGTCAAACCCGCCAATTTGCTGGTGAAAGACGGCGCCGACCGGTGCGAGCGCTTCGCGAAGATCATCCTTGGCCGGACCATACACGTCCAACCCTACTGGCGTCAGAAGGGCCAGAAACCGTTCAGCAAAACTGGCACCGAAATTCTGCATATGTATCATGGCATCTTCGGAACTGGCGTAGCGTTCATAGATATGAACAGCCGAACCGGTCATGTGCCATTCATAGCTTCTGGCGCCGGTCTCCTGCTGCGTGGCCGTGACCATTTCTGCCATAAGCGCTTCGAACTCATCCTTTTTATCCAGATCGAGGTCAAGCTTCAGCAGCCAGTAAACATCATTGGTCATGCGCGCCTCTCAAATTTGTTTGCTGTGACGTTGCAGGAAACGGATCCCCGATCACATCACTTGAAAAGCCCCCCGCAAAGGGCGGGAGGCTGCTTTGTCAAAAGCCGGATTTCAACCGTCCTTCTGGTCGTAGGCCGTGCCCCAGCCCCAGGCGCCCGAGCCGAAACCGCGCGCCACGACGCGTTCACGGTAAACTGCGGAAACCACGTCGCCGTCACCGGCGAGCAGGGCCTTGGTGGAACACATTTCGGCGCAGATGGGCAGCTTGCCCTCGGCGATCCGGTTGCGACCGTATTTGGCGAACTCTGCGGTCGAGTGCGTTTCCTCGGGGCCGCCGGCGCAGAAGGTACATTTGTCCATCTTGCCGCGCGATCCGAAGTTACCCGCCTGTGGATATTGCGGCGCGCCGAAGGGGCACGCATAGAAGCAATAGCCGCAGCCAATGCACAGGTCCTTGGAGTGCAGGACGACCCCTTCTTCGTTCTGATAGAAGCAGTCGACCGGGCACACCGCCATGCAGGGCGCATCCGAACAATGCATACAGGCGACCGAGATCGAGCGTTCGCCCGGGTTGCCGTCATTGATCGTCACCACCCTGCGGCGGTTGATGCCCCACGGCACCTCGTGTTCGTTCTTACACGCGGTTACGCAGGCGTTGCACTCGATGCAGCGTTCAGCGTCGCAGAGAAACTTTGCTCTAGCCATTTATCGTCCTCCTTACGCTGCCCAGATCTTGCAGAGAGTCGCCTTGGTCTCTTGCATCTGGGTCACTGAATCATAGCCATAGGTCTGGGCGGTGTTGGTGCTTTCACCCAGCACATAGGGGTCTGCACCTTTGGGGTATTTCTCCCTCAGGTCCTCGCCCTGGAAATGGCCGCCGAAGTGGAACGGCATGAAGGCCACGCCGGCACCGACCCTGTTGGTCAGCATCGCCATCACCTTGACCTTGCCGCCCTCGGGACCTTCGACCCAGACCTGTGATCCGTCTCGAATGCCAAGGTTGTTGGCATCGCGCGGGTTGATCTCGACGAACATGTCCTGCTGAAGCTCGGCCAGCCACGGATTCGACCGGGTTTCGTCACCGCCGCCCTCATACTCGACCAGACGACCAGACGTGAGGACTATCGGGTAATCCTTTGAAAAGTCGTTCTTTTGGATCGATGCATAAAGTGTGGGTAGGCGATAGGCCTGACGGTCCTCGTAGGTCGGATAGTCCTCTACCAGATCGCGACGCGGCGTATAAAGTGGCTCACGATGGATTGGGATCGGATCCGGGAAGGTCCAGACAACCGCACGGGCCTTTGCGTTCCCGAAGGGCGCACAGCCATGTGCGATCGCGACCCGCTGGATACCGCCGGACAGGTCGGTTTTCCAGTTGGTCTTTGGTCCGGCCACGGCGTCGATGGCCGCGCGTTCCTCGGCCGTCAGATCACCGTCCCAGCCAAGATCCATCAGCATCTGCATCGTAAACTCTGGATAGCCATCCTGAATTTCCGATCCAACGCTATAGACCCCTTCGGCCAGCAGGTTGTCACCGTCGCGTTCCACACCGAAACGGGCGCGGAAGGTCAGGCCGCCTTCGGCCACCGGTTTGGACATGTCATAAAGGTTTGGTGTCCCCGTATGACCCATCTCAGCCGTTCCCCAGCAAGGCCAAGGTAGGCCGTAATACTCACCGTCGTTGGGTCCACCGATTGCCTGCAGCGTGGTTCTGTCAAACGTGTGCTGGTTGGCCATGTGGCTTTTCAGACGTTCCGGTGACTGACCGGTATATCCGATGGTCCAGAGGCCCGAGTTGAACTCACGCGTGATGCTTTCAACATTCGGGGTTTCCGGGTCGTCCATTTCGATGTTGCGGAAGAACCGATCCGCCCAGCCAAACTTGTTGGCGAATTTGGCCATGATGACCTCGTCCGGCAGACTTTCGAACAGCGGATCGACCACCTTGTCGCGCCACTGCAACGACCGGTTCGAAGCCGTGACCGAGCCACGGGTTTCGAACTGCGTACAGGCGGGCAACAGGTAGACGCCATCGGTGCGGTCATGCAGAACGGCCGAGACGGTGGGATACGGGTCGATCACGACCAGCATGTCCAGCTTTTCCATCGCCGTCTTCATTTCCGTCATCCGGGTCTGCGAGTTGGGCGCGTGGCCCCACAGAACCATGGCGCGGACATTGTTGTCCTGATCCATGTTGGCCGGGTCTTCCAGAACACCGTCGATCCAGCGGGAAACAGGAATGCCGCGCTCGTTCTGCAGCGGTTTGTCCTTGCCGTCCTTGTCCTTGATCGTGGCGAATTGACCGGCCAGCCATTCAGGTTCTTCGCCCCAGACACGGGCCCAGTGACCCCATGCGCCTGCGGACAGGCCATAATAGCCGGGCAGGGTATGGGAAAGAACACCAAGGTCCGTTGCGCCCTGAACGTTGTCATGACCGCGGAAGATGTTGGTGCCACCACCCGAGGTTCCCATGTTGCCCAGTGCAAGCTGAAGGACGCAATACGCGCGGGTGTTGTTGTTGCCGTTGGTGTGCTGCGTTCCGCCCATGCACCAGACAACCGTTCCAGGACGGTTGTTGGCCATCGTGCGGGCAACCCGCTTCAACTGCGATCCCGGAGTGCCGGTGACACGTTCCACCTCATCCGGGTTCCACTTGGCAACTTCTTCGCGGATCTGATCCATGCCCCAGACACGGGTGCGGATGAACTCTTTGTCTTCCCAACCGTTGTCGAAGATGTGCCAGAGGATACCCCAGATCAGCGCAACGTCCGTGCCGGGCCGGAAACGGACATATTCATCCGCATGCGCCGCAGTGCGCGTAAAGCGCGGGTCGCAGACGATCAGCGGGGCGTTGTTCTGCTCTTTTGCGCGCAGAATATGCAGCAGCGACACGGGATGCGCCTCGGCCGGGTTGCCGCCGATGATGAAGATCGCCTTGCTGTTGTGCATGTCGTTGTAGCTGTTGGTCATGGCGCCGTAGCCCCATGTATTCGCAACACCCGCAACAGTGGTCGAGTGGCAGATCCGGGCCTGATGGTCCACGTTGTTCGTGCCCCAGTAGGCGGCGAACTTGCGGAACAGATAGGCCTGTTCGTTGTTGTGCTTGGCGGAACCCAGCCAGTACACGCTGTCAGGCCCGGATTCTTCGCGGATGCTCATCATGCCGTCGCCGATCTCGTTGATCGCCTCTTCCCAGCTGATGCGCTTCCACTCTCCGCCTTCCTTTTTCATCGGATATTTCAGGCGGCGCTCGCCATGGGCGTGCTCGCGAACGGCGGCACCCTTGGCGCAATGGGCGCCCAGGTTGAACGGACTGTCCCAGCCGGGCTCCTGCCCGATCCAGACGCCGTTCTGAACTTCGGCAACCACCGTGCAACCGACCGAACAATGCGTGCAGACGGACTTGATGTTCTCGACAGCCGTGTTGGCTGCGGTCTGGGCGCTGGCTGGCGTCACGGTTCCACCCGTGGCGCTGATCGCGGCAAGGCCGCCGATCGTCAGGCCCGATCCACGCAGGAATGCGCGGCGATCGACGGTTTTCTCGCCGACCTGGGACAGGATACTTGTCCGCTGGGGGCGTCTCGCAACCCCGTTGGTCTTTTTCCTAAGCATTTGTTTCCTCCCTTGCGCGCCGTGTATGCCACGGCTGGCTTGGTACTGCTGAAGCCGACGTCGGGGCCAATCGCAACCGTCAGTCGGGTGTGAAAACGTCCGATCCTAGAACCGGGTGCTTTCGATGTAGGCGCGTGTATGCGCGGTATCCTGGATGCGGGTATCGTCTGTCGGCGCTTCGGCCGCTTCGGCTTTCCCGGTCAGGCTGGCGGCGGCAACAGCAGCAGGCGCTGCGGTTCCGGCCAGTTTGAGGAAGTCGCGGCGTGTGGCGCCTTCTTCCTTGGTCTTGCTCATGGGCTCCTCCTGTCCCAATTGCGGTTTGGTGCCCACAGGGCACCGGCGATGTGCGGGCTACCCCGCTGTCATCCGGAACGCTTCGCGCTCGATCTCCATGAATACCCGACCGGCGGTACCGACGGATGCATAGAGAACAGAGTTTTCAGCAGCTTCCAAATCCGAATAGAAATGTGCGGCCCATGGGCCGATATGTTTGCTCCAGAATGCTTTCTGGTCTTCAAGCGATGCCGGGCTGCCAAAACGCCCAACGATCATGCCTGCCATCATCTCCATCAATGAGGCGATGTTGTCCTCGGGCTCAAACACGTTCTGGGCGCGTGTGATCCCGCGCACCGCCATGTCATTGCGGAGCTGCGCCAGAGGTTTCTCGTTCAGAAAACCCGTGAGATAGAAGCTGGCATAGGGCAGCAATTCGCCCCGACCCAAACCGATGAACAATGCGTTGAATTCCCGTTCCGCGGCGGCGGGCTTGGTGACCTTTGCAACCCGCGCCATGGCTTGGATGGCCTGACCAAGATCAGTGTCATCCCCGCTAAGGCTCGCCATTTGATCCAGCAGCATCTGGTCGGGTGGACCGGCCAGCAGCAAGCCCAGAAAGTTGTAGAAATCCGCGCGCAGGCGATCCTCGGCTGAAACGTCCAGAGTGTGCGCGTCACTTGCGGTCATTCGGTCATCCTTCAAATTCAAATGTCATTCGACGTGGCGCCGGGGGAAGGTCGATTTCTTCCGGCTCGTCCGCGCGGGCGACGGAAACCGGTTCGGGCCCGGTATCGGGTTCGACCGGCTCGGCCTCGGGTTCAGCGCGCGTATCGGCTTCGCTTTCAGCAGCATCGTCTTTGGCCTCTTCCGCGTCGGCCGCCAGTGCTTCGATATGTGCCAGCATGCCCTTTCCAACCTGATAGGCGGTTTGCATGTTTTCGATCACGCAGGCCGCATCGGTGTAGTCCTCGCCGTAATCAACCAGCCCGTCGACATTGGCCAGAACCGGGTTCAGCCGCCACAGCCGACGCAAAGCCCGACGGCGCAGGCGATCAGGCACGGCCTTGGCCATGAAGCCCGAAACATCGTCGCCGGGTTGCAGGGTCTCTGGGTCGGGAAGGTTGAACTCGGCGAGGATCTCGGCGTCATCCTTTTCTTCCAGCTCCGCTTGCCGTTCTGCGATCGCCTGTTCTTCAAGGGCCAGTGCCTCGGCCTCGGCTTCGGCGTGAACGGCGGCCTTTCGGCGAGACCAGAAATCATCGGGCCGGTTCATTGCAGCGCCTTTCTCGGGGCGCGATACACGTCCGACGTCTGCCGGATACGAGCATCACCCTTGCCGTCTTCAACCAGATCTGTCCGCTTCTTGTCGCGGCGGCGCTTGACGAAAACTTCGTGCTGATGATGTTTCAGAGTAAAATCGCGAACCCAGGCAATCAGCCCTACAGTCATCGGGATCTTCTCGACAATTTCTTCACCGGTATCCGCGTAATCCTGCCCCTCGAACGGAGAGGCGGTGATCAGAACTGCATTCAGGGGAGTTTCGCCTTTCAGTTCGTCCCGCAGCACAAGGTACAGCGAAGGCTGCCCATCCGACAAGTTAACCATGTAGGCTTCGGTTTCATCTGCCCAGAGCGTCAGGGGCAAGGTGGCCGCGTGATACTCGACGGCATCGCCTTCGCGGCGCAGTTCCTGCCAGTCGGCCGGCCCCGCGCCGGGTAAAAGGGCCACAGCGCGCCAGTTCCACCGGGCCCACCGTGTGACCCCGGGTGTCTTGCGCACGATGACGCCAACCGGCATTTCAGTCTGGCTTGCGGCCTTGGCCACTGGCTCCTCCCCGAAAGGCTCTCCCCTGCCTTTCCAAGTCCACTATGGTACACAAACTGGCTGTGTGCCAAGCCTAAGCTCTACGACTTTGGTCGTAGTCCAGGGTAGCAACTGCGTGAGCAGGTCCTGTGAATGCTTGTGTTTCGTGGCATTTATTGCCGAAATTCAACCCTGTGCAGGAAACGCGGCAAGGGGTTGAAGTTGCTTTCCCGGGGGTACAGCCTAGTGTGCATGGAACCGGGGCGGTTGCCCGAGGAGAGGATATGGCCACGAAACTACTGCTATGTGATTGCGCCGGAACACAGGCATTCGATCCGGACAAGATCGAAAGCGCCTGCGGCGTTGCCTGTTCCAGGTTGCATACCGCGCTTTGTACCGATGAGTTGCAGTCCGCCGCGGACTTGATGAAAGAAGGTGATACCGTCATCGCTTGTGCGCAAGAGCATGACGTTTTCAGGTCACTGGCCGAAGACCTGAATATCGACGTGCCCGGATTTGTCGATCTGCGCGATCGGGCCGGGTGGTCAGACCAAGGTGCGGATGCGACCCCCAAGATGGCGGCATTGGCGGCCGAGGCCGTTCTGGCGCAACCGGTCACACCCAGCGTGGATGTCTTCAGTGAAGGCACCTGTTTCATCATCGGGCCCGGTGCGGTGGCCTTTGATCTGGCAGAGCGTCTGGCGGATTCGTTGGCAGTGACCGTCATGACGACCGATTTGTCAGAGCCTCTCTCGCGCGCCTATGACGTGGTACGGGGGCGGCTGCGTTCGGTTTCCGGTGCGCTCGGTGGGTTTTCGTTGCGTCTGGACGCGCTTCAGCAGGTCGTGCCCGGTGGGCGCGGCGCGTTTGCTTGGACCGATCCAAAGGACGGTGCGCTTTCATCGTGTGACATTGTCATCGATCTGGCAGGAGAAACGCCCTTTGTTCAGGCCCCGGACAAGCGCGAAGGCTATCTGCGGGCTGATCCCAGGGATGCGGTTTCCGTGGAACGTCTGGCTTTTGAAGCCGCGCAATTGGTGGGGACATTCGAAAAGCCGCTTTATGTGCGCGTGGAAGAAACCCTGTGTGCCCATTCCCGGGCCGAGCAGGTGGGCTGTACCAACTGTTTGGATATCTGCCCAACCGGTGCGATTTCCCCGGCGGGCGAGCATGTGGCGATTGACCCGATGGTATGTGCAGGCTGTGGTGCTTGCGCCGCGCTGTGCCCTTCAACGGCCATAACCTACGAAGACCCACCTGTTTCGGCGCTGTTGTCGCGGATGCATATTCTGGCCCGTACCTATCGACGGGCCGGCGGCACCGCGCCTCGGTTGCTTGTACATGACGCCCACGGGGCCGAAATGATCCGGTTGGCGGCGCGTTTCGGGCGTGGATTACCTTCGGATGTGATTCCATTGGAATTGAATGTGATATCTGGCTTTGGCCATGCCGAGATGCTGGCGGCTCTGGCGCATGGGTTCGCGCGGGTGGTTGTGCTGTTGGCGCCGACGACTGAACGCGAGGCGTTGAACCGGGAGCTTGAATTGGCACATGCCATTGCTGGCCCCGAGGGTATAGGCCTGATTGACGAAACAGACCCCGATGCGATGTCCGATCTGCTGTACGGGCAGGCGGTGCCCCGGCCTTTGTCCGATCCGGTCTTGCCTATGGGCAATCGCCGGCAAATCGCGCGGCTGGCAGCACAGGCGCTGAACCCGCAGGCTGAATCGCCTTTGCCGCTGCCTGAAAATGCGCCTTACGGGGCAGTTGCAGTGAATACCGACAGCTGCACCCTGTGCCTCAGCTGTGTGTCGCTGTGCCCATCCGGTGCGTTGATCGACAATCCGGATATGCCGCAATTGAACTTCCAACAAGACGCCTGTCTGCAATGCGGGATGTGCAAGACCATATGCCCCGAGGATGCGATCACGCTTGTTCCACAACTTGATCTCAGCGATGCGGCCCTGTCACAGCAGGTTCTGAACGAAGAAGAACCTTTTGCCTGCGTGGAATGCGGGGCATTGTTCGGCGTGAAGTCCACGGTTGAGCGGATCATGGAGAAGCTGTCGGGCACGCATCCGATGTTCGCAACGTCGGATCAGGCGCGGATGATCCAGATGTGTGACAATTGCCGGGTGAACGTGCAGTTCCAACAGCAAGACAATCCTTTCCAGTCAAAGCCCAAGCCTCGGGTCGTCACGACCGAGGATTACTATTCAGACAGAAAGGATCACTGAAGTTTCAGAGGTGCACCCAGATCCGCAGCGTCGATGCGCGATACGAACGCCAGGATCGCGTCAAGATCGTCCAATGTCATCTCAACCGGGTGAATAGGAGACGGGCGTTCGGGATCGAAAGGCGGTGTCAGACCGTCGATCTGTGTGAATGCGGGGTGGGGGTTCAGGGCGAAAAACGCTTCGAATCGCTGCGACCAGTCGGGCATTGCGCGCAGAACGGCGAAAGAGGGCGTCGACCCCAGGCCATTCATGCGGTTCCTTGGCCCGATGACATGACAACGCCCGCAATGGGTCATCGAAAGTTCTTCGCCAAGTTGGGTGTCGCCCTCGACGATGTCACCGGACTCAACCACGGCAATATCAAAATTGGCAGAGTAGGGCCCTCCGTCTGCCGGAGCAAAGCTTTCCACCGTGCGCTTGCCGATATCCGACTTCAGCCATTCAAGAAAACGGGCTTGGCGGTCACTGTCTTCGATACGCAGGTGATAGATCACGTCGTTGCGGGCAAAGACCGGATCACCGGGCGGCGCGGTTTCCAGCACCATGACCCCGGCGTCGTCTGCAATAACACGGATCCCGGTCTTGAGAGAGAAGCGAGGAAGGATATGTTGCAACAGGCCGGAGTCTTTTACCTCTGCCGGGGCCGCAAGGCCAATCGCCTCTTGCGACCAAGAGGGGGTGGCAGAGAGCGTCAGGCTCAGGCACAAGAGGACAAAGCGCATGGCTCAACGTAACTTCGCGGGGCGGGATGCGTCAAATGTACAGACAAAGACGGAGACACGTGCAATGAGCGGCGAGTCGATACGCACGCCCCTGTCATCAGGGCGGATCAAGGGGAACAAGCATGAGTGTTCGTGACGCGGTTCTGGCGAACCTGAAAAAGATCACCGACCCGGTATCCGGGCAGGACATCGTAAGCGCAGGCATCGTGCGCGCCTTGAATGTGGAAGGCGACACGGTACGCTTCGTGCTTGAGGTCGATCCGAAATATGCGGAAAAGATGGAACCCGTCCGCGCCACGGCTGAAAAGGCCGCTCAGATGGTGGAAGGCGTGGCAAATGTTTCGGCCTTGATGACCGCGCATTCCGACAAGGCACCGCCGGATCTGAAACCGAAACCCAAGCCATCGCAAACCGGGCCGCAGGCAGTGCCAGGTGTGGATCGGATCATCGCCGTTGCCTCCGGCAAGGGTGGGGTTGGCAAATCCACCGTTTCGGCCAACCTTGCCTGCGCATTGGCTGCGGAAGGCCGGCGTGTAGGTCTGCTGGATGCGGATGTTTACGGGCCGTCGCAACCCCGGATGTTGGGTGTCTCGGGCCGTCCGGCCAGCCCTGACGGCAAGACAATCCTGCCGCTGCGCAACCACGGGGTCACCATGATGTCGATGGGTTTGATGACCAACGAAGGTCAGGCGGTTGTCTGGCGCGGGCCGATGCTGATGGGTGCGCTGCAACAAATGATGAGCCAGGTTCAATGGGGCGCGCTGGATGTTCTGATCGTCGATCTGCCGCCCGGCACCGGTGACGTGCAACTGACGCTGAGCCAGAAGTTCCAGGTGGATGGTGCCATTGTCGTCTCAACGCCGCAGGACGTGGCCCTGATTGATGCCCGCAAAGGGATCGACATGTTCAACCAGCTCAAGACACCCATTGTCGGGATGATCGAAAACATGTCCACGCATATCTGTTCGAACTGTGGGCACGAAGAACATGTTTTCGGTCATGGTGGTGTCAAGTCCGAGGCAGAGGCGCTGGGCGTGCCGCTGCTGGGTGAAATCCCGTTGCATCTGGACATCCGCGTCGCCGCTGACGGGGGCGCGCCCATCGTTGTCAGCAAACCTGACAGCCCGCAAGCCGAGGCATTCCGCAAGATCGCCCGCGACATGATCGCCAAAGGCAACGCATGAGCCAGCCGGTTTTCCCACCCTTGCTGACGGGCCACCCGGTTCAGGGTGGGGAAGACCCGTTCGAGCGCGCGCAGGCCATGGCTGCGCTAGGCTGTGATGCGGGGACGGTTGTCTACAATATTCAGGCGGATTTCCTGCGCGTGGCAATTGTTTTTGCCCCCGAGGTACCGTTGCAGGATGCCGTGGCGATGCTGCCGCTTTGTGCTGTGGGGTTCCAGAACGCGCTGGGCGCTTTGGCCCCACCAGAGGTTGCGGTGCATCTGGGTTGGGATGGTCTGATTTGCGTGAACGGGGCGCGGTGCGGCCGGTTCCGCGCGGCTGCGTCAACATCAATGCCCGAGGAAGAGCCGGACTGGCTGATCGTCGGTTGGGAGCTGACGCTGTTGCAAACCAGTGATGCGCCGGGTGAAACCCCTGATATCACCGCGCTGTACGATGAAGGCTGTGCCGAGGTTTCTGCAACGCAGCTGGTGGAAAACTGGTCACGACACATGTTGACCTGGCTCAACCGTTGGCAGGAGGATGGCAACGCGACCTTGCACGCCGAATGGATGGGCCTGCTGCGCGGTGTGGGCGAACCGCTGATCGATGGAGGCGTATTCCTTGGAACGGATGAACGTTTCGGGATGCTGATCCGCGACGGGGCCGATACGTATCTGCGCCCCCTGACTGACTTGTTGGAGAACCGAGAATGAAACTGGCCCGAGCGATCCATTTCGACGAAAGCGACATGAACGTGTTTCATTCCCCGGCGCGCACCGGAGAGTGGTGCGTTTCGGGCGGGTTTGAGTTTTCCAACTGGGGGCAGGGCGATCTTGAAGGCAAGGCTCGACAGGCATTTGCGAACGGTTGGCTGGGGTTGGAAACCTTTGGCCGGGTGACTTTTGTCGCCGTGACGCAGATCGAAGCCGCAGAGAAAGATCAGATTACGCATAACCTGGCCGAACATTTTGTGCAGTTCTATGGCGCACCCTCGGTCGAGGCCGCATTGGGCGTTGCGCAAGCTGAAATCGACCACATGTCAGAGTTGTGCGAAGACCATCCGGCCAACACGTTGTTGACCGTCGCAAGGGAATTGACAGAGACAGGCGTGCACGAAGCCTTTCGCGTGATCACTCCGCAGGACGCGGAACTGGAGGCGTTGGCGGTTCACGGGGCGCTGGACGATTAGATCAGGTCGACAAACCCGCCGAACTGCCCGCGTTTGAAAATCAGCCCTTTGCCGGTGCGATACATGACCTGCTCTACCTGACCCACGATGATCAGATGATCCCCGGCGTCATGACGGGCATGAAGGCGGCAATCGAACCGGGCCAGACACTGGGCCAGATGTGGACGCCCGGCCTCATCCTCGGTCCAGTCGGCATGTGAGAAATCCGCCCCATCGCGTGCAAACCGCAACGCCTGATCCTGCTGATCCTGCGCCATGACGTGGATCGAATAGAGATCACAGGTACTGAACGTATCAAATCGGAATGATTCCTTGGCCAGACACCACAGGACCAGTGGCGGATCCAATGAGACTGAGGCAAATGAATTCACCGTTATGGCACGCGGGCCATTGTCGGATTGCGCGGTAATCACCGTGACACCGGTGCCAAAGCATCCCAGCGCTTCCCGAAAGGCGGGGCTTTGATCCGGGGTCGGTCTGAAGGTCTTTTCGGTCATTGCGCGCTTAATCCTTGGCCGCGCATCAGGTGCCATGCGTGGCCCGGATTGTCCATGAAAAGCTGACTGCCGGGTGCAATTTATGCCGTCAGTTCAGATCTTCCAGCAAACGACCATGTTTGCGGGTTTCCATGATCACCTCGCCAAAAGTCGTGAGGCCGCGTGCTTGCAGGATCGGCAGCATCTTGATCAATGCCTCGGCCGTGGCAACCGCGTCGCCCAGTGCGGTATGGCGCAACGTTTCGGGGATCGTGATTTCCAGCCGTTCACACAAGGCATCCAGTGTGTGCGTATCGCTTGCCCCGAACAGCACCGCAGACAGCAAAACCGTGTCGAGTATCGGATGATCCCACTCGACACCCATCCGTTTGGCATGGCGGCGCAGGAACGCCATGTCGAACGGGGCATTATGCGCCACGATCACGGCGTCGCGCGAAAACTGATGGAAAACGCGTCCGGCTTCGGCGATATCAGGCGCCCCCTGAACCATACGATCGCTGATCTTGTGTACTTTGGTCGACGCCGGGGGAATCGGAATGCCGGGATCAACCAGCATGTCCAGATGTTCACCCTGAACGATTTTACCATTCAGAACGCGCACTGCGCCGATCTGCACGATCTCATCCTTGTGAGGTAGCAAACCGGTTGTTTCCGTGTCGAAAACCACGAAACATAGATCCGACAGGGGGCGGTTCTCGAACGCATCATCCCCCGGTGTATTGAGAAGTTCGAAATCATAGACCAGCGGGCGGGCATCGTCCGGTGACATATGTGTCGCGCTGTCTTCGAAGACAAGCATATATCCGGGTGCATCGCCCAAGGGTTTCATCCGGGCGGAATATGTCTGCCGCCCGTCCACGCTGGACAGGGTGCAATAGACGTCCTTTCCGGTTTTGCACATCTTGGCATATGCGTCCGTCAGGCCGGTGGCTTCGAGATATTCGAAAAGAGATGCGTTCAGACGAGGATGCGCGATTTGTGCGAGAACCTCGGCGGCCTGCCCGTCGTACAGAACGATCTGATGTTTCGGACTGGCCAGCAGCATGGCCACAGGGATTTCCGTCAGCAGCGCGGTCAGGCGCTGTTTTTCGGCGGCCAGATGCGCGGTTTCGGCGGCCACGGCCTCGGCCGTGCGCATGGCGTTCGAGGCCAGTTGTTCCGCCAATCCCGCCGCTGCCGGGGCAAGATCACCCAGATACCGCGCGGCCTGCATGTCGAGGTCGGTGCTTACACCGGCATGTGCACGGGCACGCAGCTGGGCGGAAAGCCGTTCGATCGGTTTGGCGACGTTGTCGTCGAACAGCAGCCAAACACCCGCGACCAGTGCCAGAAATCCAAATCCGATCAGGATTTCGGCGAAGACGAAATCATTCAGCAGACCGGGGTTTCCCGCACGGGAATAGGTGATCCAGAGAGCGGTGGCGCTGATGGCAACCCCGCCAAGGGCGAGGAGACAGAAGAACAGAAAAATCCTGAGCCTCAAACTCAATCCGGTCAGCATGATCACACCCCGCAAGTGGCTGCGATGACGGGGTCATTGGTTCCGGCTGCAATCCAGTCAGCGTTCACCAGACGCCCGTCCTCGGCAAATTCGGCACCATCCGCCAGGTTGGCGCGGCGGCCTTCTGCACAATTCACGGCCACCGGCAGTTTCGAAACCGGAGCCCAGCGGCCAAAGAAGTAAAGATCGACAAGCCGTTGTTCCGGAACGTTTTCGTTTGTGCGCACCGATACGGTGTCGATTGCGGCAAACCGGTCAACGAACGGCACCGCGTAGGTCCAGGGACGATAAAACGCGCGGCTTTCGACCTCTTGCACGATGGTCATCTCTTCCGGCAGTTGGTCGCGCGTGCGATCGTACCAGGAATATTCGCTGTTGATGGTCATCGCGATCATTCCAAGACCGGCCGCAACCGGCGTTGTCCATTTTGGCAAACGCCCTCCGGTCAGCTTGTTCAGCAGAAGAACGATTCCGGCACATGCGACCCCTGCGAAAATCGTGCCGATCAGTTCCAGAAACATGTGGTCTCTCCGTTGGTCAGTCGCATGTCAGCCCAGCATTCCCTTGCCGTGGCCAACTGCCGATTGCATCGTTTTTACCACCACGAAAGCATCACGCAGATGACTTCGCTCAAAGTCCGACAATTCAGACGGTGGCAGGTAGTTGTCGGGCATCGCTCCGGATTTAACCAGCCGCACCTGATGCTCCAGCCGGGTTTCAGCGATCAGATCATAGGCGTCCAGCAAGTCACGCGCACCAGAAGGGCTGAGCACGCCACTGGCCTCGGCTGCTTTCAGGCGGGCGCGGGTGTTGGCCTCGGTCAGCTCGCCTTGCAGTGCATAGATGCGCGCCAGATCGACGACGGGCACAACTCCGTTGTGTTTCAGATCCAGCGTATTGCGATGCTCGCCCGAGCGGATCGTCGCGAAACCGCGCAGCAGGCCCAGGGGGGGCGTGTGCTTCAGCGAGTTCGAAATCATGTGTGCGACGAAGATCGAGTTTGCCCTGGCCACTGCCAGAGTGTCCGCTTGCAGATCGCCAAACAACTCAAATGCGCCGCCGATGGGGCGCAGGTCGAACATGACCGAGGCCAGCATCTGCGCCTCGGGGTTTGGCTTGGCAATCCAGCCTTTGAAATAGTCGCGCCAGACACGAACCGGCTGGCACCAGCGCGGATTGGTCGCCATCATGTCGCCGGGGCAGTAGAAGTACCCGCAGACGTCCAGCCCGTCAGAGACGAATTTGGCCAGTTTGGTGAAGTAGGACATATCGGCGTCGGTGACGCTATCGTCCAGCATCAGGCAATTGTCCTGATCCGATACGCCGGTTTGTTCTTGCCGTCCCTGTGAGCCGCAGGCCAGCCACAAATAGGGTACAGGCGGCGGCCCCAGTTCAGATTCGGCCAATTTCAGCAGGCGGCGGGTAACCGTGTCTGCAATATCGGTGATCAGCCGCGTGACGATCTCGTGCCGGTTCCCGCCGGCAACCAACTGAACCAGCAACTGCGGAATTTCCGCCGTCACCCTCGCCATCTCTTCGGCACTGTCAGCCTTTGCGATCCGACCAACCAATTCGGCCGAGTTGACGGCCTGATAGTGGGTCAGATCGGTCTGCGTCACGATCCCGACCAGACGACCGCCTTCGGAAACCGGGATGTGGCCAATGCCGCGCTCCATCATGATATGCAGAACGTCCGAGCCGATATCGCTGGGCGACAGGGTTACGGGATTTGCAGTCATGATTTCGGAAATCCGTGTGGTTTCGGGCAACCCGTTGGCAACATATTTGCCCGAAATGTCCCGCAGGGTGGCGATACCTTTCAACTTCTCTCCATCTGTCACGCATAGCGACGAGATGTGTTTGTCGCGCATGATCTGTGCCGCTTCCTGAACTGTCGTGTCCGCAGGGCAGGTGGCGGGATCGCGCGCCATCAAAACGTCAATCGAACTGGTCGCAAGGCTTTGCGGGCCACTGCGATCTCCACGGGTTCGATTGAAGAATTTGGCAACGACGTCGTGGTTGTCGATCAAACTGCGCACCAAATCCGGTGGCAGAACCATCAGGACCGACGGCGTATGAGCACGGGCTTTGGTGGCGGCTTTGCCGTCTTTCAGCAGGCCCCTCTCGCCGAAGGAGTTGCGCAGCCCCAGATGAGAGACGATGGCCCCGTTCTCATCGGTAATCTCAACCTGTCCTTCGTAGATCAAGAAAACCCCGGGCAACTTGTGACCCAGCTCATAGACAGAAGCGTCCTCCTCAACTTCCCATACCTCGATCTGTTTGACGATCTGATCCAGGGCGTCGGAAGGCAACACGTCATAGGGGTGAACGGATTTCAGAAACCGGGCAATTTCATCATGGGACAGGGGCATGTGTTGTCTCCGGTGTTCTGGTTAAAAAATCCCGCCCAGTGGTGTGCCGGGCGGGAACAGTGGATCGAAAGACGCGGTCGAAGGCAAGAACCAACGACCGCATCAAGCTCACTTATTCTGAGCTGCGCCCGCACCACGGGGAATGCGCACGCTTTCGACCAATTCAACGATCTCCGGCGGAGTCTCTTTGGTCATTCCGGCGACGACGTAAGCGACGCCGAAGTTGATCATTGCACCGATGGCGCCGAACGAGGTCGACTTGATCGGACCCAGCAGCGGATCAGCATCAGTGAACGAGTTGGTGCCCGGAATGAACAGCCAGCCCTTGTGCAGGAAGATGTAAACCAGGGTTACGATCAGACCAGCCAGCATACCTGCGACGGCACCGGTGTTGTTGATGCGGGTCGAGAAAATCCCCATCATCAGCGCCGGGAAGATCGAGGCAGCCGCCAGACCAAAGGCCAAGGCCACGGTTTGCGCAGCAAATCCCGGTGGGTTCAGACCCAGATAGGTTGCAACGACGATGGCCACAGCCATTGCGATACGAGCGGCCAGCAGTTCTCCTTTTTCAGAGATTTGCGGGTTGATCGCGCCTTTGACAAGGTCGTGGGACACCGCCGACGAGATCGCCAGCAACAGGCCCGCAGCGGTCGACAGAGCAGCTGCAAGACCACCGGCAGCGACCAGACCGATCACCCAACCCGGCAGGTTGGCGATCTCGGGGTTGGCCAGAACCAGGATGTCGCGGTTGAACTTGGTCAGCTCGTTACCGACCCAGCCTTTTTCTTCCGCAAGTGCCTGCATGTCGGCATTTTGGTCATTGTAGTACTGGATCTTGCCGTCGCCGTTCTTGTCTTCCCAGTCCAGCAGACCAGTTTTCTGCCACGTCTGCATCCAGTCATAGCGTGGATCGTTGTCGATATCCTCGACGGAAACGGCACCACCTTCGATGCCACCGTTGGGCCACATCATGTCGGTGATGTTCAGACGCGCCATTGCGCCAACCGCTGGGGCGGTCAGATACAGCAGCGCGATGAAGACCAGCGTCCAGCCAGCGGACCAGCGGGCGTCAGACACCTTAGGCACGGTGAAGAAGCGCATGATCACGTGCGGCAGACCGGCAGTACCGATCATCAGCGACAGCGTGAACAGCACCATGTTCAGCGTGTTCGAATGATGCGCTGTATACTCGGCAAAGCCCAGCTCGGTCACGATCGCGTCCAGCTTGGTCAGCAGAGGCTCACCGCTGGCGGTATCGCTGAACAGACCCAGCGCCGGAACCGGCGTACCGGTCAACTGCAGCGAGATGAAGATCGCCGGGATGGTGTAGGCGGTGATCAGCACGCAGTACTGAGCGACCTGAGTATAGGTCACGCCTTTCATCCCACCGAACACCGCGTAGGCAAACACCACACAGGCACCGATCAGCAGACCGGAGGTGTTCGACACCTCAAGAAAGCGGCCGAAGGCCACGCCCACGCCGGTCATCTGACCGATAACGTAAGTCACCGAAGCAACGATCAGACAGATCACAGCAACGATACGTGCGGTCTGGCTGTAGAAACGGTCGCCGATGAATTCCGAGACGGTGTATTTGCCGAACTTACGCAGGTAGGGCGCAAGCAGCAGTGCCAGCAGCACATAGCCACCGGTCCACCCCATCAGGAAGGTCGAGTTGTCATAGCCGGTGAAGGCAATTAGGCCCGCCATCGAGATGAACGAGGCCGCAGACATCCAGTCCGCCGCTGTCGCCATACCGTTGGTGACCGGGTGAACGCCGCGACCGGCGGCGTAGAACTCCGATGTGGAACCCGCGCGGGCCCAGATCGCGATGCCGATGTATAGCGCGAATGATGCGCCAACAAACAGCAGGTTGATGGTAAACTGGTCCATGCTGCTTACTCCTCGTCCACGCCGAATTCAGCGTCCAGCTTGTTCATGCGCCAGGCGTAGTTGAAGATCAGCACCAGAAAGACCAGGATCGATCCCTGCTGAGCGAACCAAAAGCCCAGATCGGTGCCGCCAACGGCGATGCCGGACAGCAATGGACGCAGCAGAATGCCGAATCCAAACGACACCAGCGCCCAGATCGCGAGGCTGATGTAGATGAGGCGCAGGTTGGCCTGCCAATAGCCCTTGTCGGACTCGGCAGTCTGCGCGGAGTTTGTTGAATGATCCGCCATCGCGGGTTCCTCCTTCGCTTCCTCGTTGGACGGCCCGATGCCCACATCCTCCAGTGCGTCGGGCCGCTTCTCACTTGCGCCAGACGCCATGTGACGTCAGGCAAAACTCCTCCAGTCCGCCAAAGCGGTCTTTTGAAGTATTCTGTTTGGGATCAGAGCCTTGCGGCCCTAAATCCACCCCCTATTTCATGACTTTACTAACGATCCCTTCAAGGTCATTGGCAATGTCTTCGATCCTGCCCATGGCGTTTGTACGCTTCAGCACGCCCTGACCGTCATAGTAGGCGATCAGTGGTGCCGTCTGCGCGTGGTACGCTGCAAGGCGCGAGGCCACCGTTTCGGCATTGTCATCCGCGCGGCGCTTGAACTCGGTATGGCCACACTTGTCGCATTTGCCTTCTTCGACAGGCTTCTTGAACTGGTCATGGTAGCCTTCACCACAGCCGGCGCAGGTGTAGCGGCCCGAAATGCGGGTCACCATTTCCGCGTCTTCCACCTCGAGGCTGATTGCGGCGTTGATCTTCTGGTTGTTCGATGCCAGCAGGCTGTCCAGCGCTTCCGCCTGAACCGTCGTGCGCGGGAAACCGTCCAGAATGACGCCCTTGGCGCAATCCGGCTGTGCCATGCGGTCACGCAGGATGGCGATGACGATTTCATCGCTGACCAGATCGCCGGCTTCCATAACGGCTTTTGCCGCTTTGCCGGCTTCGGTTCCGGCCGCGACCGCTTCGCGCAGCAGGTCTCCGGTGCTGAGTTGTACAAGTCCGAATTTCTCTTCCAGCATCCGGGCCTGTGTGCCCTTCCCGGCACCCGGAGGGCCGAGAAGGATGAGAACGGCGGGCGTGGTGATCGTGGCAGCGTCCATCATACCCTCACTTGTTCGCACGGTTTTCGATCAGGTCTTCGACCACCGACGGATCGGCCAGTGTCGAAGTGTCGCCCAAGGATCCGAAATCGTTCTCGGCGATCTTGCGCAGGATACGGCGCATGATCTTGCCCGAGCGCGTTTTCGGTAGGCCGGGTGCCCACTGGATCACATCCGGGGATGCAATTGGACCGATCTCGGTGCGGACCCATGTGCGCAGCTCTTTCATCAACTCGTCCGAAGGCTCGCGATCATTCATCAACGTGACATAGCAATAGATGCCTTGCCCTTTGATTTCATGAGGGTATCCAACCACCGCAGCCTCGGCCACAGCAGCATGTGCAACCAGCGCGCTTTCCACCTCGGCTGTGCCCATGCGGTGACCGGACACGTTGATCACGTCATCTACACGACCGGTGATCCAATAGTCGCCATCTTCGTCGCGGCGGCAGCCGTCACCCGTGAAGTAGTAGCCTTTGTAATCCGAGAAATAGGTCTTTTCGAACCGCTCGTGGTCACCCCAAACGGTACGCATTTGACCGGGCCAGCTGTCCTTGATGCACAGAACGCCTTCGACGCCATTGCCTTCGATTTCAACACCCGACTGAGGGTCCAGAACGACGGGCTGAATGCCAAAGAACGGCTTCATCGCCGATCCGGGCTTCATCGCATGTGCACCGGGCAGCGGCGTCATCAGGTGGCCGCCGGTTTCGGTCTGCCACCAGGTGTCGACGATGGGGCATTTGCCTTTGCCGACAACCTCGTTGTACCAGGTCCAGGCTTCGGGGTTGATCGGTTCACCCACGGTGCCCAGAATGCGAAGATCGCTGAGGTCGCATTTTTCGACAAACTCATTGCCCTGACCCATCAGAGCGCGGATCGCAGTGGGGGCGGTGTAGAATTGGTTGACCTTGTGCTTTTCGCAGACCTGCCAGAAACGCGAGGCGTCGGGATAGGTGGGTACGCCTTCGAACATCAGCGTGGTCGCGCCATTGGCCAGCGGGCCATAGACGATATAGCTGTGCCCGGTGACCCAGCCCACGTCAGCGGTGCACCAGTACACGTCACCTTCGTGATAATCGAATGTGATCTCTTGCGTCATCGAGGCGTAAACAAGATACCCCCCCGTGGTGTGCACAACGCCCTTGGGCTGACCGGTCGAACCTGACGTGTAAAGGATGAACAAAGGATCTTCGGCGTTCATTTCGGCTGGGGCGCAATAGTCGTCAGCCTCGAGCGCCATTTCGTTGTAGTCAAAGTCGCGACCGTCGATCCAGGTGGTCTGACCGCCGGTGCGCTTGACCACAAGGCATTTTACCGTGTCTTTGCAGTGCAGCAGGGCGGCGTCTGCGTTGGATTTCAGCGGCGTTTTGCGGCCGCCACGCGGCGCTTCATCCGCAGTGATCACGACCTTGGCGTCGCACCCGTTGATGCGCGCGGCCAGAGCGTCGGGCGAGAAGCCCGCAAAAACGATCGAATGAATTGCGCCGATCCGCGCACAGGCCAGCATGGCGTAAGCGGCTTCGGGGATCATCGGCAGATAGATGACCACGCGATCGCCCTTGCGCACGCCAAGGGATTCCAGAATGTTGGCCATCCGGCAGGTGCGGCGGTGCAATTCTGCGTAAGAGATATGCTGGGCCGGGTCATTCGGATCATCCGGCTCCCAGATGATCGCGGTTTGGTCGCCGCGGGTTTTCAGATGGCGATCCAGGCAGTTGGCCGACACATTCAACGTGCCATCGGCATACCAGTTGATCTTGACCGAGCCAAACTCGTAACTGACGTCCTTGACCTGGGTGAAGGGCTTGATCCAGTCGATGCGCTTGCCTTGCTCGCCCCAGAACGCGTCGGGGTCGCTGATTGAGGCTGCGTACATGTCAGCATACTTTGCCGCATCGACATGCGCACGAGCGACAGTTTCTGCGGATGGCGGATAAGTCTTGGCATCTGCCTGGGCAGCGGTGGTCATCTTTGAGGCTCCTCCCTCTGGACTGGATTGCTTGTGGATTTTTTGCCTGTCATTCAGGCAATGTCGATCCTGTTCCTCCCCAAGTTTGAATATTACCGCGTTCTGAAAATAAATAAATAAATTGGTGTAATCCTTGGATTTCTTTGTAAAGAAATTTCAACAATATGGCCAAAACTGTAAAAAAATCGGCAAAAGAGTCACTAAAATATAACAAAAACAGCCACTTAAAAGTAACGAGAATTGAGGGCGCTGTGTGTCAATTGTGGTTGCAACGACAGGTGACCTCAAGGCTTCTGTCGTCTTGGGTCATTTCTGGGGCTTATTCTGCAAAATACGCAAATACCGGTTAGGGTTGGCACAATCGAATGTTGGCGCTAGCTTGATCGGCAAGCGCCTCGGTAGGGGGCGCACCTATGGGAGACGATACTATGAAAAAGATGTTGAGCGGTGCCGCAGTCGCCGCCCTTGGCGTTGCTTTTGTGACCGAAGCCGCGGCGACAGAATGGAACGCATCCGTCTGGGGCAAGCGCCGCGCCTTTACGGAACATGTTGAAAAGCTGGCCGAACTGGTCAGCGAAAAAACCGGTGGCGAATTCACAATCAATGTCAGCTATGGCGGGTTGTCCAAACCCAGGGAAAACCTGGACGGGATCGAAATCGGCGCCTTTGAGATGGCGCAGTTCTGTGCCGGCTATCACCGCGACAAGAACCGGGCGATCACCGTTTTGGAACTGCCGTTCCTGGGTGTGAACAACCTGCAGGAAGAAGTTGCGGTAAGCCATGCGGTATACGACCATCCGGCGGTCAAGGAAGAGATGGCGCAATGGAACGCCCGCATCATCATGACCTCGCCAATGCCGCAGTATAACCTTGTCGGAACGGGCGAGCCGCGGGATGAACTGGCTGAATTTGACGGAATGCGGGTCCGGGCGACCGGTGGCCTTGGTCAGGCCTTCGAGGCGGTCGGAGGGGTGCCGACATCGGTTCCGGCGACCGAAGCCTTCAATGCGATGGAATCGGGCGTCGTCGACACCGTGGCCTTTGCCCAGCACGCGCACCTGTCATTCGGAACGATCAACGAAGCGGACTGGTGGACCGCGAACCTGAATCCGGGAACGGTGAACTGCCCGGTTGTCGTCAACATCGATGCCTACGAGGCCCTGCCAGCCGAACATCGTGAAGCCCTGGACAGCTCGATTGACGAGGCGATCGATCACTACCTGGCGAATTACGGCGGCTTGCTCGAACAATGGGACAGTGTCCTGGAAGAAAAGGGTGTCCAGAAGGTCATGATCGACGAAGCGGTAATTGAAGAGTTCCGCACAAAGGCCGCTGATCCGATCCGTGAAAAATGGATTGCGGACATGACCGCACAGGGCCTGCCGGCGCAGGACCTTTACGATCTTGTCCAGACGACGCTGAAGCAACAGCGCGGCGGCAACTGATCCACACGACCGGGTGCTTTCAAGGCGCCCGGCAACAAACAACAAGGAAACACCGGAATGGCAGGACAAGCCACGGTTCTGGTAGACGGCAGCCGTCTGAGCCAGTTGGATCAGCGTTTGCTCGTGCTCGAACGGTTTCTGGCACTGATCAGCGGATTGGCGGTTTTTTCACTGATGGTATTGGCCGTTGTGTCGGTCAGTGGTCGAAATGCGCTGAATGCTCCTTTGCCGGGCTATGTGGACTGGATCGAACAGGCGATGCCTCTCATCGCTTTTCTGGGCATTTCATATGTTCAGCGTGATGGGGGGCATATCCGGATGGATATCGTCATATCCCGCTTGCACGGTCGGGCTTTGTGGCTGTTCGAACTGCTCTCGGTGGTTCTGATCCTGATCCTGATGCTGGCTCTGGTTTGGGGCAGTTGGTCTCATTTCGACCGGTCCTTTGATTTTGGCGCCCCAATGTGGAGCCGGGACAGTTCGATCGACATCGGCATACCCTTGTGGCCGGCCAAGCTGCTGGCACCCGTTGCATTTTCCGTTCTCTGCCTGCGCCTTGCGCTGCAAGTCTGGGGGTATGGTCGGGCGTTCTGGCTGGGGCTGGGCGCTCCGGCGGCCGTTCCGTTGATACAGGATGTAGCGGCGCAGGCGGCGGCCGAGGCCGAACAGTTCGAAGGGCAGGACTGATAGATGGACACGATTGAGATTGGCCTCTGGGTCACTGGCGGCCTTCTGGTCCTTGTCGTGGCGGGCATGCGGGTTGCCTTTGCAGCCGGTTTGGCAGGGCTTGTCGGACTGGTTTGGATTTTCTGGGCCAAGTTCGGTTACGATCCGGAACGGTTTGGCAAGGCGCTGACAGTGGCGGTCAAGACCGCGGGGCAGGTGCCACATTCCAAGGTCGCGTCCCACACTCTCAGCTTGATTCCGACCTTTATCCTGATCGGGTATCTGGCTTATTACGCGGGACTTACCCGCGCTTTGTTCGAAGCCGCAAAACGCTGGGTCGCATGGGTGCCCGGCGGGTTGGCGGTTTCGACCGTTTTCGCCACGGCCGGCTTCGCTGCGGTGTCCGGAGCTTCGGTTGCGACGTCCGCCGTCTTCGCCCGTATCGCGATTCCGGAAATGCTGAAGGTGGGCTATAACAAACGCTTTGCAGCAGGTGTGGTTGCCGCGGGCGGGACGCTGGCCTCCCTGATCCCGCCTTCGGCCATTCTGGTGATCTACGCGATCATCGTCGAGCAGGATGTCGGGAAACTGCTGTTGGCGGGTTTCATTCCGGGTGCGTTTTCCGCAATCGTGTACGGCCTTCTGATCATTGGGATTGCAGTGATCTTCAAATCCGTTGGCCCGCCGGTCACGGGGTTTTCCTGGAAACAGCGCTTTGCAGCACTTCCCGGTGCCATTCCGATTGTCGCCGTCATCCTGATCATCATTTGCTTTGTCTACAATCCGTTTGGTGAAAAAGCATGGGGCACTCCGACGGAAGGCGGTGCCATTGGTGCCTTCATCGTATTCTGTTTCGCCTTGTTCCACGGAATGCGCTGGGCCGAGCTCAAATCCGCACTTTTGGAAACCGCCAAACTGACGGCGATGATCTTTTCGATCATCTGGGGCGTTCTGATCTATGTGCGCTTTCTTGGGTTCGCCGACCTACCGGGTGCCTTCTCGGATTGGATTACGGGGCTCGAGATGTCGCCCATGATGATCCTGATCTGCATTCTGCTGGCATACGCGGTGTTAGGCATGTTCATGGACGCGATCGGGATGCTGCTTTTGACTTTGCCCGTCGTCTATCCGGCGGTAATGGCCTTGAATGGTGGTGAGACCGTCAGTGCCGCCGACAGCGCTTTTGGAATGTCCGGCCCGATGTGCGCGATCTGGTTTGGCATTCTGGTGGTCAAGATGGCCGAGTTTTGCCTGATTACACCGCCCATCGGGCTGAACTGCTTTGTCGTTGCCGGTGTGCGCCCGGACCTGAGCGTTCAAGATGTGTTCAAAGGCGTCACGCCCTTTTTCATCGCGGACGCCCTGACCATCGCGATGCTTGTGGCATTCCCGGGTATTGTCCTCTACCTGCCATCGCTTGCGGGATAGCTCGGAAGCGAGGCTCTGCCTCGCGCTCCGGGATATTTGTGGCCAGATGAAGTTCGGATCCCTTGCTTCATCTGGCTGAAAATATCCCGGGGGAGGCGCGCGCAGCGCGACGGGGGCAGAGCCCCCAAGATCGCGCGCTATCCAGCTCGCATCAACATTCCGAACAGATCGCGCGGATCGTCCGGGTCGGCCAACATGTCCAGAGGTTCAAAGAAGGTTGTGCCTTCAATCGCCTGTTTCACAAAGCGCAGGGCCGAGAAATCCTCGATGGCAAAGCCTACACTGTCGAACAAAGTGATCTGCCGCTCATCGATGCGCCCCTTGGCGGCGCCGGTGATGACCTGCCACATCTCGGTCACAGGGTGATCGGCGTCCAGCGCCTGAATTTCGCCTTCGATCCGTGTTTGTTCGGGGTACTCGACGAAGATGTCCGAACGTAACAGGATGTCGCGATGCAACTCGGTCTTGCCGGGGCAATCGCCTCCGATGGCGTTGATGTGCACGCCGGGCCCGACCATGTTGTCGGTCAGGATCGTTGCGTATTTCTTGTCTGCCGTGCAGGTGGTGATGATCTGGGCACCTTCAATGGCGTCTTCCGGCGTCTTGCAAGGGATGACGGTCAGGCCCTTGCCCTGCAAGTTCGCAGCGCATTTCGACGTGGCATTCGGATCGATATCATAAAGCCGAACGGTGTCGATCCCGCACATTGCCTTGAAGGCGAGGCACTGGAATTCGGACTGTGCGCCATTGCCGATCATGGCCATTGTCCTTGCATTTTTCGGGGCCAGATAGCGCCCGACCAATGCCGAAGTCGCAGCCGTGCGCAGCGCGGTCAGCATTGTCATTTCGGTCAACAGCGTCGGGTATCCGGTGTAGACATCCGCCAGCAGGCCGAATGCGGTAACGGTTTGCAATCCCTCGGAGGTGTTCTTGGGATGGCCGTTTACGTATTTGAACCCGTACGCCTCACCATCCGAAGTTGGCATCAACTCAATTACGCCATGAGGAGAATGCGCCGGAATGCGAGGTGTCTTGTCGAAGCTTTCCCATCGTTTGAAATCGGCCTCGATCTGAGCGGCAATCTGCGTGATCATCTGCTCGACGCCAATGTGGTGTACCAGTCGCATCATGTTGTCGACGGAAACGAATGGTACCAGGGCCTTGTCTGAAGGTTGCATGGTGCTCTCCTATCGGCGGGCAAGGTGAACGCCGGCAATCATGCAGCGCACGGACCCACCGGCGGTTTCAATTGTTGGAACGGACAGCGGCAACGGTGTTGAACTGTCCTGGATTGTTGCGATTTGGTCTGGTGTGAGGGCGGCAAGTGCCCTGCTGGACAGGGCCAGAACCAACCCATCCCGTCCGGTCAGTTCAATGGCGTTACCTGCGAACTCGGCGATCTGGTCGTGCGTCAGGTCAATGACCGTTCGACCGGATTCTTCCAGCCGATTGCGAACGGTCATGCGGCGGGCCGGGTCCGAAATCATGTCGAGGCAAATCAGGGCGTAATGCGTGCCGATACCCATCAAAACGTTGGTGTGATAAACGTCTCGGCCCTTGGCATCGCGGGCTTCGAAGGCGATTGGTTCATAGTTGAAATGTGTGCAGAACCGTTCCAACAGGACCGGATCGGCGCGATTGGACGTCACCGTGTAGGCGATACGGGCCACATGATCCAACACCATCGCGCCGGTCCCTTCCAGGGCCAGGTTGTCTTGTTCCAGCCCGGAATAGTCGATGACATCCTGTACACGGTATTCCTGTTTGAGCAGTTCGATTACATCGGTCCGGCGTTCGCGTCTGCGCGATGGTACGAACATTGGGTAGATCGCCACATGGCCGCCGGGATGCGTCGAGAACCAGTTGTTTGGAAAAACGCTGTCAGGTGTGTTGAGGTCGCCGAAATCGTCAAACACATGAACAGTGACTCCGGCGTCGCGCAATTGCTGCACCGCCCGATCATGTTCATCCCTGGCCGCTTCCGACGTGGCCTGGGCGGATGCGGTGCTCAGCGTTTGAAAGGCATTGTCATCGCGTGTTTCCGGGTTCGACGCAAAAGCGTGCGGCCGGATCATGACGGCGGCAGATGGCGCTTGAAGAGACAGCATCAGAAACTCCGGGTGGGACGGTCGAAGATACGGCGACCCATCAACGAGGCGGCCAGATCGACCATCAGTTTTGCGGTTCGGCCCCGGTCATCCAGAAACGGGTTCAACTCGACCAGGTCCAGCGAGCAGACAAGTCCGCTTTCATGCAGCAGTTCCATCACCAGGTGGGCTTCGCGCTCGGTTGCACCGCCGGGCACAGTCGTGCCGACTGCGGGCGCCACTGCCGGGTCGAGGAAATCGACATCCAAAGATACATGTAGCAGAGCGTTTTCCGCTTTCACGCGATCAAGAAAGGCCAAAAGGGGGGCTTTGATACCGTTTTCATCAATGCTGCGCATATCCGCCAGCATGGCGCGGTCTTGCTCCAGCGCCGCCCGTTCCGCCGGGTCGACAGAACGCAATCCGATCATGCCGACGCGATCCGTCGGTATGACGGCGGGCAAAGGTGGGAAATCCTCGAATCCGGGTCTGCCGGTGAAATACGCCACCGGCGTGCCGTGCAGATTGCCGCTGCCGGTACTGTCCGGAGTGTGAAAGTCGCTGTGGGCGTCAAGCCATAGCACAAAGAGAGGGCGGTCGATCCGAGCGGCATGGGCGGCCATCCCGGCCACCGTACCCATGGACAGGGCGTGATCACCCCCCATGAAAATCGGAATGCCCTGACCCGCCGCGTCTTGCGCAGCTTTGCTGAGAGCGTGCGTCCACCCCACGCATTCGGGCAGGGCGAACAGGTGCGGGTGTTGGGGAATGTCGACGTTTTCGGCCTGCACGTCGCCCCAATCGTGAACGGTGTGACCAAGATCAGACAGCGCTTGATCCAACCCTGCCACGCGATACGCATCAGGTCCCATCCGGCATCCCTGACGACGCTTCCCGGCGTCCATTGGGGCGCCAACCAGTATGATATCCTTGATTTCCATGTGTTCATTTAGGCCGTCCGACTGTCTTGCGTGAAGTCGGCAAAATGCTCAAAATGGTCTCGGAAAATTCTTTATGAGAAAGCGCTATGGACGAATTGGACAATCGACTGCTCAATGCGTTGCAGCGGGATGCTCGGGCAAGCCTGTCAGAGCTGTCGGAAACACTGGGCGTGACCCGCACCACGGTCCGCAGCAGGTTGCAGCGGCTGAAACAGTCCGGTGAAATCGTCGGCTTTACCGTCCTGACGCGTCGCGATCTGGCGCAAAGCCCGGTGCGCGGGTTGATGATGCTCGAGATTGAGGGGCGCGGGACGGAACGCGTCATGGCCCGGATCGGTGCCATGCGTCAGGTGACGGCAGTTCATTCGACAAATGGCAGTTGGGATCTGATCGCCGAGATCAGTACGGAAACCCTGGCTGAACTGGATGAGGTTCTGTTTCAGATCCGAAGGATCGACGGCGTGACGCGTTCGGAAACGAACCTTTTGCTGTCAACACGCAAGGGGCGGCTCTAGCGCTTTGAGATAAAACCAAAATGTGCCAGAGTCCGTTGGCAGATGATGTCTGAATCATCGACGGGCGGGTGAGCCGCGCGTGGTATCTGCGATCAGAAACTGGCGGGGACGTGCAGCATGACCAATGCGGAAAGTGACGGTGAACCTCTGGCCGTACACTGGGCCGAAAAGCTTACGGCCATGTTGGAAAAACCCTGGCTGCGGATTGCGATACCGGTTCTCGTGACCGGGATCGCGCTGACGGTTCTGCATGATTTGTCGGCGCATGTGAAATGGTCAGATGTCCAGACCGATATCGCAACGACGTCGTGGAAACTGATGTTTTTCGCCTTGTGCTGGACCGCGTTCAGTTTCCTGTCGCTGTCGCTCTATGATGTGTTTGCCGTGCAAAGTGTGGCGGGCGGCAAAGTGCCATTGCCTGTTGCCGGAATGGCAGGGGCCAGCGGCTATGCCGTGTCGAACTGTCTGGGTTTTTCCTACATTACCGGAACGGCGATCCGGTATCGGATATATGCGTCGCTGGGCTTGGATCTGGGGCGGGTGGCCGGGGTTATCGCAACGTCCTGGGTCGCGTTCTGGATGGGGCTTGTTCTGGTTCTGGGTGTGTTGCTGACCGTGCATCCGGATGGGATCTCGAAAGTGATGCCTGTCAGCGAAACGGTGGAAACCGTCTTCGGGCTGTGCCTTTTGGGGGCATTGGTTGCGATGTTCATATGGTTGTCCAGCGGGGGCAGGCGGTTGGCCGTCGCCGGTATCGGGTTTGACTTGCCGGGTGGCAAACTGGCCAGCCTTCTGACACTGGCCGCCATCGGAGATCTGGTTGGCGCGTCCATGGCGCTCTATGTCCTGATGCCGGACGATCTGGGCGTAGGCTATCCCTATTTCTTCACGGTCTACATCGCCGCCATCGCCGTTGGAATCCTCAGCCACGCGCCGGGCGGGCTCGGGGTATTCGAAGCCACGCTGATCGCGGGGCTTGGGGCGTCGGGACGTTCGGATGTGATCGCAGCCTTGTTGCTGTATCGCGTCGTTTACACCTTCTTGCCGTTCGGAATCGCCAGCGTGTCGATTGCGGTCGCGTCCGCACTGACGCAAAGGCACAGGATCGGTGGCGCCGCGACATGGGTCTATCGGGTCACCCGCCCCATTGTTCCCATGGTGGCAGCCGGAGTTGCGGCCGTGGCAGGGGTGGTCCTGCTGGTGTCCGGCGCATTGCCAGCGGGCACGCAGAACCTTGGTGTTCTGAGAGAGGTCTTGCCGTTGTCGTTTGTCGAGGCATCGCACCTTGCCGGCAGTGCTGTCGGCGTGCTGCTTTTGCTGGTGTCCCGCGGTTTGTTTCGAAAGCTGTACCGCGCATGGGTGGTGGCAATGCTGTTGATGGTGGCCGGGTTCTTTGCCTCGCTGGCAAAGGGGCTGGACACTCACGAAGCGCTGTCGATGCTGGGCACGATTGGCCTTCTGGCGATGTTCCGCGGGGCGTTTTATCGGGTCAGTGGCGCGTCGATCTTCAGGCTGAATATTCCTTGGTTGGTCAGTGTCGTGGCGCTGCTGGCGGTGATATTCTGGATCGGACTGTTCGCCTATTCCCATGTCGAGTACCAGAACGCCCTGTGGTGGGAGTTTGCCTGGAACGGAGACGCTTCGCGCTTTTTGCGCTCCAGCCTCATCGTGGCGGTGATCGTGGGTATTGTGGCCGTGAACTCTCTGTTCGGGCGAGAGATTCCGACGCCTGTGCGCACGGAAATCCCCGAGGTCGTTGAACGGCTTGTGATGGAGTGCGAGGACACCGAATCCCAAATCTCGCTTACCGGTGACAAACAGTTCCTCATCTCACCGGATGAGACCGCATTCATTGCCTATGCAGACACGGGCAACGCTTTGATCTCGAAGGGAGAGCCGGTTGGTGATGAAACGGCGGGGCGGCAGTTGATCTGGCAACTCAGGGAAATGGCGGACCGAGAAGGAAAACTGTGTGCCTTCTACAGTGTTTCAACCAAGTACCTGCCGACATTTCTGGACCTGGGCCTGTCGATCCTGAAGATTGGTGAGGTCGCGCGGGTTCCGCTCAAGGATTTCTCGCTGGACGGAAAGTCACGCAAGCGGTTCAGACAGGCCAGAAACCGGGCCGAGCGGGAGGGCTATGTATTCGAGATCGTCCCGAAAGAAGACCTGGCCCCGGTTTTGCCGGAACTGCGCGCGATTTCAGACCATTGGCTGGCGCAAAAGGCGGGTGCCGAAAAGGGCTTTGCGTTGGGGGGCTTTGACGATCAGTACCTGTCATATTTCGATCATGCGGTTCTGCGTGACGGTAAGACAGGCAAGATCATGGCCTTTGCCAACCTGTTTCAGGGCGGCAACAAATCCGAGTTGTCGCTGGATCTGATGCGCTATGAGCCTGACAGCCCGAGCTTTGTCATGGATGCGCTTTTTGCCGAGATGATGAACTGGGGATCGCAGCAGGGGTTCCACTGGTTCTCATTGGGTGCGGCGCCGTTCTCAGGCATCGAAAACCGTCAGCTTGCATCACTTTGGAACCGCATCGGCGGCTTTGTCTATGAACATGGTGAGCAGTTCTATCATTTTGAAGGTTTGCGCGCCTTCAAACAGAAATTCGATCCGGAATGGAGCCCCAACTATCTGGCTAGCCCCGGCGGGCTGGCTGCGCCCCGCATCCTTTACGAGGTCAATATTTTGATCTCGGGTGGGCTGCGCGGGTTGACCAAGTAGCGCCTAGTTCAGGCTGGCCCGGGTCGGGGTTTTTTCAAGCAGATCGCCCCAATCGGTGCGATAGGCCATTTCCGCCAGCACGGTTTCAGGCAGGAATTCCTGGTTTTGCCGGATCTGCCATCCGCCGCCCAGACCCTTGTAAACGGCAACCAGATTGCTGGACACCTGCTGCCGCGCTTCGATCAGATTTGCCTGCGACCGCAAAAGCGCGGTCTGCGTGTTCAGAATGCGAGAATAGCTGGCGATTCCATCCTTGTACTGGCTTACGGCGATATCCGCGGCCTTGCGCGAAGCTTCGACGCTTTTCTGATAGAACCCAACCTGTTTTCGCGCTTGCGCATAGGCGACCATTGCGCTTTCCACCTCGGAATACGCGGTCAGAACGGTATTCTGATAATTGGCAATCAGCGCTTGGTATGCCGCATCCTGCGCGCGGACATTGTTTTTGATGCGGCCATAGTTGAGCACGTTCCAGACCACGCCGGCACTGGCCAGACCGGTGGTGCTGTTGCCGCTGAACAGATCGCGCCCGCCCGATGCCTGCAAACCGATTGCGCCCGACAGCACGAACTGAGGATACAGGTCAGCCATCGCGATACCCACCTGCGCCGATTGAGTCGCAGCAGCCAATTCCGCCGCGCGGACATCCGGGCGGCGGCGCAGCAATTCTGCCGGCACCCCAACGGCCACATTTGTTCGCGCTGACGGGATACGGCCGGAATTCCCCAGTAGGTTGGTCATCCGGGACGGCGTGGCCCCCAGCAGCACGGCCAGCGCATTCTTGGTCTGTTGCAGGTCGCTTTCCAACTCGGGCACCAAGGCCTTGGTATTGTTGAGCAGCGCAGTGGATTCCTGAACGTCCAGTTCGGTCGTGACCCCGTTGTTGAACCGCAGCTGGGTCAGGTCCGCCGATTCCTGCTGCAATTTGATGTTTTCCCGGGCGACCGCCAACGATTCCTGCAACGCGCGGATATTGACATAGAGCGCGGCCACGTCGCCGGTCAGTGTCACCAATGCGTCATCATAGTTTGCGACCTGCAAAGCCAGATTCGACCGCGCCGCCTGCACGCCGCGCCGTTGTGCGCCCCAGACATCCAGCTCCCATTGGGCGTCGAACCCAACCTGAGACGTCGAGAATTCGGTATCCAGGGGGATGATCCGGTTGATATCGGCAACAGGCCCAAGATTGTCGCTGATTTGCCGCCGCTGCAAAGACGCGCCTATGGCCTGGGATTGCGGGTACAATTCGCCGAAAGCGATCCCCAACTGTGCCCGCGCTTGAAGCACCCGCGCTCCCGCGACCTGAAGCGTCAGGTTCTGGGCATAAGCTTCGGCAATCAGACGGTTGAGGGTCGGGTCATTGAATGTTTCCCACCATTTGACCACGGGTGCGCTGCGCGATGTCAGGCCGCTTTGACCGACGCTGGGGCTGTTTACCTCGATCCATTGCTTGACGACCGGAGAGTTCGGGCGCACGAAATCGGGCCCCACGGGCGTGCAGGCCGCGAAGGTGGCGGCGCAAAGTGCAGTTCCCATCAACCGGCGGAGTGTCATGGCGCGCATCCTCAGATATCCAGCGGTCGAATGAAGTTGGCGAAGGAATAGAGACGGATGTTGATGCGTCTCAGGAACTCAAAGCTTTTGCCCATGCCGGTGTAGATCGCTACGGCGGCGTGGCCGCCAGCCGGGAAAGTGTGCCCTTCCGGGATATCGACGGTGATCTGCACGGCAATTCGACCGGGCAGTTTCGGCAGTTCAAAGCCGGGCAGGCGGCCTGAAGGGATCAGTTGCCCTTGGCGCGTGGCCCACCAGATCGCCTCGACCTTGCCTGTCAGGATTTCGCCCGGGTAAAGATCCAGCGCCACTTCGACCTCTTGCCCCGGTTCCACGAATTTCAGGTTCTGCTGTCGAAAGGTCGCAAGGATATAGGGGCTGTCCTCGGTCACGAAACTGGCAATCGCGCCCAGTCGAACATCGCCGACGACCAGACCGGGGCGGGCTTGTTGCGATACGATCATGCCGTTTTCAGGCGCGTAGATTGTTGTGTTTTCAAGAAAATACTCAGCCTCGGCCAACTGCGCCCTTGCCTGGAGAATACCCGTGTTCACGCCGTCTATCTGGGACTCCACGGCCAGTTGCGCCTTTTCCAGATTTGCTTCGGCCTGTTTGACAGCAGCAAGGTCTTCGGTCACCTGCTCGTTCCAGCGGTCCAGTTCGTCTTGCCGCGCTCCGCCGGCGGGCACAAGGGTTTCGTACCGGGCTTGCTGAGTCTGCGCATAGGCCAGCTGCGCGTTTGCGCGTTCAACAGCTTCGGTCGACGCGATCACATCCTGTTCCAGAATCTTGGAATTCTGTTCAGCTGCGACCAATTGCGCCTGCGCATTGTCTACCGCCAGTGAAAATACGGTGTCGTCAAAGCGGTAGAGCGGATCACCCTTGGTGACCGGTGTGTTCGGTTCCACAAGAACTTCGGTCAGGATCGTCGGCTGTGTCAGTTTGGGAATGATCTGTATGGTCGAACGCACCACGTGGCTGTCGGCCGAGAAGGGTTGAAAGAACCGCAATGCGACCAGAAAAATCAGCAACAGGTGCGCGCCAACCCAAAAGGATACGATGCCCCAGGCGATGTTGAATTTCAGCAGTTCCAGCTTGAAGAAAATAAGCCAGACGAAAATGATGTAAAATAGCGTGATGCCAAGGGCGACAAACATGTTTTGTGACTTCCTCTGGCCTTAGCTTTGCTGCGGATCGTCTGTGTCCAGACGGCCTTGATATTCAGGTCGGACATCACCACCCAGACGTTTGATTTCATCACGAATGGCGTCTTTTTCCTCGTCAGGGCCACGGCGAACGTCGACCGTAACGCCATCATGGAACGCCCACATGAAGGCATGGACCCAGGGCACCACGGCCAGAAATCCCATCCAGCCCATGATCTTTACGGCCTCGGCATGGGGATGGTTGCGCTTGATGGCAATCCGACCCGGAAGACCCATGAGAAAGAGAAACAGTGCCATCACCGCCGCCAGAAGCAGGATCAATGCCACGAAAGTCAGATAGTCATAATAGCCAAGCGGTTGTCCCAGTAATCCCATGCTCGCGCCTCCTTTTGGGGAAGGTTACGGTATCTTCAGTTGCCGGCGTCCAATTCGTCAATCAACTTGTAGCTTGTCGGCGGGTCGGCGCAGATACCCGGCCCGCATTCCAGCAAGGTTGAACCCGCGTTCAGCACCGCCAAAGCCAGCATGACGAAAAACGCGATCTTGGCCAGAGCATTTCCGCCGAACCTTGGTTCCTGACGAGACGGGTCGGCGTATTGGCGATCAAACAACAGCATGATCGACGTGCCCAGCAACACAAGGAAAAAGGCGATCCCGGCCCAGGTATAGTAGTGCAGGCCCAAAACAGGAGAGCCGTAGTGCCCGGTGCCGGGTACGATATGCAGAAGAATTTGGCGGATCGATACAGTGCCGCCATACAAGGCCGCAATCAGCACGATGGCATAGTGTTGCGGCCGTGGACCGTAGAGCAGGTTCAAACCAAGCCCCACACCGACGGCAACGAACCCAACACGTTGCAGCAGGCAAAGCGGGCAGGGCAGTTCATAGAGGACGAGCTGATAGAAAAACGCCAGGGCCAGTACAAGGCAGACGGCAAGCATACCGATCGCGTTGAGGGTGCGGGACAGTTCAGGTGTCATGACAAGCCCCTCAGAGTTGAATAGTCAGCGGTGTGGTGGCGTGGAATTTCAGCCAGTAGATACACATGGCCAACGTGACGAAAAACAAAGCGTTGCCAGCCTTGGTCAACTTGAAATAGTTCAGCCCCATCGTGGCGATAAACAACGAAAATAAAAGCGCAATCATGGCCCGGTCCTCCCCTCCCGTGCACAAATTCTTGTATTAAGGATAGTGTCAGGCCAAGTTCGATCTGGCAAGCCGCGCAACTCGCGCGGACGTTGTTATTTGCCCGCCTCTAGTCGCAGATGATGACATCTGTCTGCCACTCGCGACAGTGCTCTGGCAGCTTGCCGGGCAGGGGCAGGTCGCTATAGACCGTGTCAAGCTCGGCAATTGATCCTATCCGCGCCGGGGCCGAGCGTTGAAACTTCGAATGATCGGCAACCAGAAAAGTGCGGCGCGCCTTCTCGATGATGGCCTGGCTGACCTGAACCTCCTGAAAGTCGAAATCCAAAAGATCGCCATCCGTGTCCAGGGTCGAACATCCTATGACGGCGATGTCGAATTTGAACTGCCGGATGGCCGATACGGTCAGGTTGCCGATCAGCCCCCCGTCTGTCCGACGCAAAACGCCGCCGGCCATGATGATTTCGCAGTCCGGGTTTTCGACAAGAATGTTTGCAACGTTCATGTTGTTGGTCACCACCAGCAGGTTCTTGTGGTTCAGCAACTGCCTTGCCACGGCCTCGGTCGAGGTTCCGATGTTCATGAAAATTGATGCGCCATCCGGGATATCAGCCGCGCAGGTCTGAGCGATGCGGGTCTTGGCGTCCGCGTTCAGCGCGCGGCGGTCCTCGTATCCGATATTAGAAACACCCGAGCGGAGAACAGCGCCCCCGTGAACCCGGTCCAGCTTGCCCGCATCTGCAAGCTCGGTCAGGTCGCGCCGGATCGTCTGAACGGTGACGCCAAAGCGTTCAGCCAGCCCCTCGACGGTAACGCGCCCTTCGGTGCTGACGATTTCCAGAATGTCGGATTGGCGAAAGGACAAGGACATGGGCAGTTCCGGTGTAGAGGATTGATTTTCGTTTTTGTTCTTTTTGTCGATTTTGGCAAGCCAACTTGCTTGAAAATCATACCAGTGTTGCAAAAAGAAAAAAAACGAACATAAACATTGACGAAGCGAAAGTCATTCTGGCTAATGCCCGCAACCGTGTCAGGCAGGGAATCAATGGATATGCAGTCAACGGACAACCAGATCACAGACCTTTTCATCATCGGCGGCGGGATCAATGGCTGTGGAATAGCGCGGGACGCCGCCGGGCGAGGTCTTTCGGTGACGCTGGCCGAGATGAACGATCTCGCTTCTGCCACATCCTCTGCCTCGACCAAGTTGTTTCACGGCGGATTGCGGTATCTTGAGTATTTTGAAATTCGCCTGGTGCGTGAGGCCCTGATCGAGCGTGAAACCCTGCTGCGCGCGATGCCGCATATCAGCTGGCCCATGCGTTTTGTGCTGCCCTACCACAAGGATATGCGGTTTGATTCCGAAACGCCGACCTCGCGGTTGCTCAGCACGGTCATGCCGTGGATGCGCGGGCGACGTCCGGCCTGGCTGATCCGGTTGGGCCTGTTCATGTATGACAATCTGGGCGGGCGCAAAATCCTGCCGGGCACGACGTCATTGAACCTGCGGTCAGCACCCGAGGGGGGCCCGTTGCAGGACAAGTTCGAAACCGCTTATGAATATTCCGACTGCTGGATCGAAGACTCGCGATTGGTGGTCCTGAATGCGCGTGACGCCGAGTCGCGCGGCGCGCAGATCATGGTCCGAACCGAAGTGACCTCGGCCGAGCGGGTCAGTGATCTTTGGGAAGTGTCCGTTCGGGATCGGAACAGTGGTGAGACTCGTGTGGTCCGGGCCAAAATGCTGATCAATGCGGGTGGGCCCTGGGTGGGCGACATCATTCAATCCAAGATCCGCGTGAACTCTCGCGAGGGCGTGCGGCTTGTTCGGGGCAGTCATATCGTGACGCCCAGGCTTTACGATCACGAAAAATGCTACTTCTTCCAGGGCGAAGATGGCCGCATCATTTTCGCCATACCATACGAGCAGGATTTTACCTTGATTGGGACAACGGATCAGGATCATCCGGACCCGTCGACCAAACCGGTCTGCACCGAGGCCGAGAAGGACTACCTGTGCGCCTTCGCATCAAAGTACTTCAAAAACAGCATAACGCGTGACGATGTCGTATGGACCTATTCCGGCGTGCGGCCTCTTTATGATGACGGCGCAAGCAGTGCCACTGCTGCGACACGGGATTACACGTTGAAAGTCGATGCGCAGGGCGGGGCACCTGTTTTGAATGTGTTCGGCGGCAAGATCACGACCTATCGCAGGCTTGCAGAAAGCGCGCTTGAGAAGGTCGGTGAGTTTTTTCCGAACCTGCCCGGCCCCTGGACCGCTGGTGTCGCACTGCCGGGGGGGGATTTTCCGGTGGATGCCGTCGAAACCCTGAAAAGCGATCTTTTGGCGGCCTATCCCTTTTTGACCCAAAGCTGGGCTGCCCGCCTGATCAGAGCTTACGGGACCGAAGCAAGGGATGTTTTGGGTGATGCAAAACAGGTATCCGATCTGGGAGAGGATTTTGGCGCAACCCTGACAGCGAAAGAGGTCGCGTGGCTGATGGACAAGGAATATGCCTGTTCAGCCGAAGATGTGGTTTGGCGCCGCAACAAGCTGGGCTTGCGGCTGAGTGCCGAGCAGATTGCGCGGATCGATCAATGGATGTCCGAACGGTCCGAGCATAAGGGATAGCCTGAAAACGCCTTGATGTTGTCAGCGGATTTGTAAGAAAGCTCCATCAGTTCAGATGGGGCTTTCTGTGTTCAGGCGGCTTTTTCCGTAGGGCCGGGGTCGCTCTTGCTGCCCTTCAACCATTCCCGCATGCCTTGCATCAGGGCATAGAGCACGGGCACCACGATCACACCAACCAGCGTTGCCGCCAGCATCCCGCCAAATACCGCGACACCAATCGCCTTCTGGCTGGCGGCACCGGCTCCGTTCGCGGCCAGCAGGGGGACAACGCCAAGTAGGAAGGACAGCGCAGTCATCATCACAGCGCGAAAACGCTGATACGCAGCCTCTGCGGCGGCCTCTTTGATGGAAAGCCCCTTGGCGCGTTGCTCCATGGCGAACTCGACGATCAGAATACCGTTCTTCGAGGCCAGCCCGACAAGCATGATCATACCGATCTGTGTATAGAGGTTGATGTCACTGCCCACGATGGCCACCGCCGCCACGGCCCCAAACAAGGCCACGACAACGGAAAGCAGGATTGAAACAGGTAAGGTCCAACTTTCGTACTGACCCACCAGGAACAAGTAACCGAACAGGATGGCAAGCCCGAGGATGATGATCACCAGACTGCCCGAAGCCAGCTGCTGCTGCGCTGTCCCCGTCCATTCGAACGCATAGCCCGGGGGCAGGGCGGTTGCGGATTCTTCGGTCATCACGCTGATTGCATCGCCGCTGGACAAGCCGGGTGCAGGGACCGCCGTCACCGTGGCCGACCGGAACAGGTTGTGGCGCTTCAGAAGGACCGGACCCAGCACGTTTTCAACGTCGATCAGTGTCCCCAGCGGCACCATGTCTCCGTTTTGAGAACGGACATAGAGGTTCGCGATATCTTCGACATTGTCCCGATAGGTCCCATCGGCCTGAATCATCACGCGATAGACACGGCCGAACAGGTTGAAGTCATTGACATAGTAAGACCCCAGCTGCGCCTGCATGGTCTGAAAAATCTCGGCGACCGAGACATTCAGCGTTTTGGCTTTTTCGCGGTCCAGATCAACGAACAGCTGCGGGACGTTGGCGCGGAAGGTTGTATAGGCCTGCCCGATCTCGGGTCTCTGATTGGCCGAATACACGAACGAACCCACGGCCGAGGCCAGATCCTGCGGTGTGCCACCGCCGGTTTGCTGAACTTCCATCTCGACACCGGCGGACATACCAAGGCCCTGGATGGGCGGTGGGTTGAAAGCAAGGACCGAAGCCGCTGATTCACCGTTCGCGATCGCCAGCACTTTGGCCAGAATGGCGTCCGCGCTCAGATCGTCTTCCTGCCGTTCGCTCCAGTTTTCGAGGTTGACGAAAATCGCAGCGCCGTTGGTGATCGTGCCGTTCAGCATCGAAAAACCGTTGACCAGAACCGTGCTCGCGACGCCCGGGATTTCACTTATCTGTTCATCCAGACGTGCGGTCACCGCCTCGGTCCGTTCCAATGTTGCGGCATCAGGCAACTGTACATCAACGAACAGATACCCGTTGTCTTCAAGCGGAATGAATCCGGCCGAGGTGTTGGACATGATTGTCCCGGTTCCCATGCCAAGCCCAACCACGATGGCCAGCGCAATGGCCGGAAAAACCAACAGCTTTCGTACAATGGCCACATAGCCGTTGCGCACGGTGCCGATGAAGTTTTCGAACATCGCAAGCACCCCTTTGGGAGGGCCGGACCGGGGGCGAAGAACCAAGCCGCACAGGGCAGGCGAAAGGGTCAGAGCGTTGATGGAAGAGATTACGACAGCGGTCGAGATCGTTATGGCAAATTGGGAATACAGCCGCCCCGAGATGCCGGGCATGAACGTGACCGGCACGAACACCGCCAAAAGAACCAGTGTGGTCGCGATGACCGGACCCGTGATCTGGCCCATGGCTTTTCGGGTCGCTTCAGCAGGGGGCAACCCTTCATCCGCAATGATGCGCTCCACGTTCTCGACGACGACGATGGCGTCATCCACCACGATACCGATGGCCAGCACCAAGGCGAACAGCGAGATGGTGTTCAGCGACATCCCGAACGCTAGCAGGAAGGCAAAAGTACCGATCAGGGATACCGGGATTGCCACGGCTGGAATGATCGTTGCGCGCCAACTTCCCAGGAACACGAACACAACCGAAATAACCAGAATGAAGGTCAGGATCAGGGTCGAGACCACGTCGTTCAAAGATGCCTCGACAAAGTCGGTCGTGTTGAAGGGGACATCATATTCGACATCCGTCGGAAAGGCGCGGGACAGCCGCGCCAATTCCGCCTGCACACGTTCTGAAACCGCCAAAGCGTTTGCACCGGGGGCCTGATAGATGCCGATGACCGTGGCTGGAACCGCCTGAAAATAGCCCGAAGCCGCATAATATTCTGCGCCAAGCTCTACCCGGGCGATGTCTTTGACGCGGACGATGGCACCGGCGTCACCTGTTCGGATCACGATGTCACCGAATTCCTCTGCGGATGTCAGGCGGCCTTTGGATTTGATCGTGTATTGAAACGTCTGCCCCTCGGGAACGGGTGGCGCACCGATCGAACCGGCGGACACTTCGATATTCTGTTCCCGGATCGCATTGATGACATCCCCCGGTGTGATGGACAGTGCCGCCATCTTGTCCGGATCCATCCAGATCCGCATGGCGTATTCAAGGTTGGTCAGAACATCGGCTTTGCCGACGCCCTGCACCCGCGCCAGCGCATCGCGCAGATTGATCGAGGCATAGTTCGACAGGAACACACTGTCATAGGTCCCATTGGGTGAGGTCAGAGTGACCAGCATCAGCATGTTGGTCGAAGATTTCTGTGTCACCACACCGGACGAAGTCACTTCGGCTGGCAGCGATGACATGGCCTGCGCCACCCGGTTTTGAACGTTGACCGATGCGATGTCGGGATCGGTGCCGACCTCAAAGGTCACATCCAGCGAATAGGACCCGTTGTCCGATGATCTGGACGTCATGTAAATCATGTCGTCCACACCGTTGACCTGCGCCTCAATCGGCGCGGCAACAGTGTTTTCAACGGTCTCGGCGTTTGCGCCTGTATAGGTGGTCGAGACGTTGACCACAGGCGGCGTGATATCGGGGAACTGCGCGACCGGCAGCACCAGGTATCCGATACCGCCCATGATGGTCAGCACCAGCGAAATGACGAGCGCCAGCTTGGGCCGGCTGATGAACAGGGCTGAGAACATCTGTTACTCTCCCGGTTGCTCAGAGGCGACGACTGCGTCAACAGCGACGCCGGGGCGAACCCGTTGCAGGCCCTCGACAATTACGCTTTCGCCTTCGCGCAGCCCGTCCAGCACAATAATCGCGGTTCCAACCGTGTCACCGGTGGTGATGTAACGCTGTTCAACCATCTGCTTGTCGTTGACGACCAGGACAAACTCGCCCCGCTGATCGCGCTGCAAGGCGGCTTGAGGCACCAGAACCTGCAAGGTCGGTTCCAGCGCTTCGATCTGCACATTCACAAAGGCGCCGTCCAGAATCAGCCGGTCCGCGTTGTCGAACTGGGCGCGAACGGTAATTGCGCCGGTCAATGGGTCGATACGGTTGTCAACGAATACAAGTCTGCCGACTTCATCCATCTCGGTGCCATTGGGCAGGATGACGTGCACGTTCGGGCTTTGCGGGCTTTCCGCCAGCGATGCCGAGTTTTCACCATAAGTCTGTAAGACTGAGGTGAAGAGCTTTTCGTTCAACGAGAAATTCACATATATGGGCGTCTCGCTGACGATATTGACCAGAGGAGGGTTGTTTGGTCCGACCACATCTCCGACGCTGGTCGTGATCCTGCCGATACGGCCGTCGAATGGCGCATGTATCTGCGTGTAGCTCAGGTCAAGCTCGGCCTGCTGGATCGCAGCATTGGCCGCCTTCACCTCTGCCTCGGCGACCAGTTCGTTGGCGCGGGCAATGTCGCGTTCTGACTCTGGCGTCGCGTCGCGTTTGTAGAGCTCTTCTTTACGCGCCAGATCGACCTTTGCCAGTTCAAGATTTGCTTCGGCCCGGTTCAGATCGGCCTTTCGGGCCTCAAGCGTCGCCTCGTACAGGTCGGGTTCGATGGTGAACAGCAGATCGCCTTCTTTGACAGTCGCCCCATCCTCGACCTCGCGGCTGTTGAGAAACCCGTTCACCCGCGCCACGATATCGACCTTGTTGATTGCCTCGGCACGTCCGATGAACGTGGCTTCGTCGGTGATTTCCTCGGTATAGGCCGCCGCTATGGAAACCTTTGGTGGTGCCCCTTCTTCCTGCGCGGTCGCCGGATGCGCCAAACCCAAGGACATCAGCATGAATGCGGCGGCCAAATGCCTGCTGATCTTGTTGGGTGAAAGGAATGCTGGGGACATGGCGAAAGCCTCGTTCGATGCAGAAACAAAAGATGCCGACCCAGTCGCCACGGCGACGTGAGTCGGAGGAACCTGGTCTCAGGATGACTTTTTTGCGCCGATATCTCAAGCGTGATGAGTCCCGCGCCGGTCGGGACGGATGTCAAAAGTTCAAGCACTTATGCTGGCTTAGGCACTGACGTGGCCGCGGGGCCTGAGCAAGAGAAGCCCGAAATGGGCCCCCCCGGGTTATTTGTGCCGGACCGATCAGTCGCGGGCTCCGGCAAACCTGTCCTGCCATTCTTCGCGCTGTTCATCCGTTACTTTGGCGAACAGAACGTCTGGCACGGTAAAGTCGTGGCCGGACGGCAAGGCGTTCAACGCGGTGGCAACATCTTCGGGCCAGCTGGTATCCAGCGTGTTCATCGCGCTCAGCATGCGGGCCGAGGTTTCGGGGATGAACGGTGCGCTGAGAACGGCGTAAAGCCGGATCAGGTTCAGGCCAAGACGTACCTGTGCGGCGGCCTGCTCGGGGTCTTCTTTAAATGTGGACCACGGAGCTGCGGCCTGTAGATATTCATTTCCTGCGACCCAGATTGCCCGCAGCTCCTGCGCGGATTTGCGAACCTCCATCGCCTCCATATGGCCTTCATAGGCGCGGACGCGTTTGGTGAGCTCTTCGATCAAGGCCTGCTCGCGGGGGCCGAACTGTCCACCTTCGGGCACGGCCTCACCAAATTTCGAGCGGCAGAATTTGGTGATCCGACTGACAAAGTTGCCCAGAACGTCTGCAAGGTCCTTGTTCACCGATTGCTGGAAGTTCTCCCAGGTGAATTCGCTGTCGCTGCTTTCGGGCGCATGGCTCAGCAGCCACCAGCGCCAATAATCGGCAGGCAGAATATCCAGCGCCTGATCCATGAAAACGCCACGGCCCTGGCTGGTCGAAAACTGGCCGCCGTCATAGTTCAGGTAGTTGAACGACTTGATGTAATCCACCAGCTTCCAGCGTTCTGGTGATCCGGTCTCTTCATTGTGCGCGTTGGTGCCCAGGATGGTGGCCGGGAAGGACAGCGTATGGAACGGCACGTTGTCCTTGCCCATGAACTGGACATAGCGCACGTCGTCCGCGCCCTTGTCGGTGCGCCACCAGCGTTCCCAATCCGCTTCGGTCCTGCCGTTGGCATCGGCCCATTCCTTGGTGCAGGCGATGTATTCGATGGGGGCGTCGAACCAGACGTAAAAGACCTTGCCTTCCATCCCAGGCCAATCCTGATCGCCTTTCTTGACCGGTACACCCCAGTCCAGATCGCGGGTAATGCCACGGTCCTGCAAGCCGTCGCCGTCATGCAGCCACTTCTTGGCAATCGAAGTGGTCAGGACCGGCCAGTCCGTCTTGCTGTCGATCCACGCATCCAGATTGTCCTTCATCGCGGATTGACGCAGATACAGGTGCTTGGTCTCGCGCACTTCCAGGTCGGTCGATCCGGAAATGGCCGAGCGCGGCTCGATCAGGTCCGTCGGATCCAACTGCTTGGTGCAGTTTTCGCACTGGTCGCCGCGCGCGCGATCATAGCCGCAATTGGGGCAGGTGCCTTCGATATAGCGGTCAGGCAGAAAGCGACCATCGGCGTTGGAATACACCTGTTTCTCGCTGACTTCGCGGATCAGGCCCGCGTCATCCAGCTTGCCCGCAAAATGCTGGGTCAGGCGCTTGTTCTGCTCGCTGGACGAACGGCCGAAGTGATCGAAGCTGAGGCCAAACCGGTTGGCGATATCAGCCTGAATCGCATACATGTCGGCGCAATACTCCGCCACCGGCTTGCCGGCCTTGGCGGCGGCCAGCTCGGCGGGTGTGCCGTGTTCATCCGTGGCGCACAGGAACATGACCTCGTTCCCCCGGCCACGCTGGTAACGCGCGTACAAATCAGCCGGTAATTGCGAGCCGATCAGATTGCCGAGGTGTTTGATCCCGTTGATGTAGGGGATCGCCGAGGTGATGAGAATCCGAGCCATGATCCGTTTCCGCGTAACTGTCTGCGCGCCCGTCTACATGATGTGATCGCCCAGCAAAAGCCCGGCATTGACCTGCTTGTCGATTTAGACCCCGAAGGCAACGAAAATCGTGCTGCCGCAACGATCTGGATCGCGTTCCGGGGACATGCCCAAAGCTTTTGGGGCAAGCAGAGGGACTCCAACGCCTTAAATCCGAGTCGCAGTGCCCCGTCCTTGTTCCATACCGAACCAACCGAAAAGGCCGGGGTGATCAAAAAAGACATCCAAAGAACAGCGGGGGCGCCCAGTTTTTCACTCTTCCCGCGACCGTTTCAGAAGGCGACCAATCGTGAATGAGGTGCGCGGGGCGTAAACATAATTCGTGCGTTCCTCGGGGGTGGGGCGTGACCGCATCCGCGCCAGACCAAACACGATCAGGAAGACATGCCCGAACGCCACGAAGGCAAAGAGGGCACCCGGGCCAAATTTCTGGATCAGGGTCGAGGTTATGTAGGGCGATGCAATTGCCCCCAAGGCAAACCAGAACATCAGGGCAGCCGAGAGTTCCACCCGTTCCTCGGTCGTGGCAAAGTCGTTTGCGTGGGCGGATGAGACCGAGAAGATCGGAAAGGTTGTCAGGCCAAAGAACACGGCCGCCGACATAACCCCGATCGTTCCGGTGCCGCTGGCTGCCATGGTGACGCCGCAGCTGAGTACCGCGGCAGCCGACAGCCAGATAAGGACCCAGCGCCGGTCATATTTATCAGCCAGCCAGCCGACGGGGTATTGAGCAAGCGCACCACCCAGTACGAAAGAGGCTAGGAAGAATGCGATCTGATCGACGCCAAGTCCGACCTCTTGCCCGTAAACCGGACCCACCATTCGGAACGAGGCCGAACTGAGCGCGGCCACGATCACGCCTGCCACGGCCAAGGGTGAGCTGCGCCAAGCCAGCTTGGGTTTCAGGCGGGGCGCGTCAGGTGTTTTGGGTTGGCTTGCTTTGGTCAGCGTCAGCGGCAGCAGTGACGCACAGCACAGGATCGCCAGCAGGTTGTACGAAACGTAAGAGGCCGGGGGCAGAACGGCGATAATCAACTGGGCGCACAGGGACGCACCCATATCCGCGATCCGGTACGTTCCCATTGCACGCCCTCGGGTTTCATTGGTGACCTTCGCGTTCAGCCAGGCCTCGATCACCGTGTATGCGCCTGCGACGCAGGTGCCCGAGGCCACACGAAGGGCGGCCCAGATATATGGGTTTTCGGTCAGCGTATGTCCGATGAGGCCCATCGCGCCCAACGCGGTGCAAACTGCAAATGCGCGCGAATGACCAACATTGCCCATCAGACGTGGTGCCCACCAGCAGCCGATGAAAAACCCCAGAAAGTGCGAAGACCCCAAAAGACCGATCTGTTCGGTCGTGAAATCCAGCGTGATGCCGGAAATGGCATCGAGAGGTCCGACGCCTCCTGTCGAAAGCTGAAGCAGAATGACCGAAAGAAACAGGGCGGCAAATGAAATGATCGTGCGCATGGTGGTCTCAGATTGGCAGGGTCGCCGCACAATGCGCGCATCAATTCGACTTTAACGAGTCGTTTTTTGCCGTTCGGCGATCAGGTCGCGCGTATGATCTCGGCGCGGATGTCCAGGCCGACAGTGTCGTCAACCAGGTCAGGATAGCCCGAAGCTCCGAAGTCGTGCCGGTTCAAAGCGCCCTTCAGGCCAATGGTCAGACGGCTCAGATCGTTCACTGCGCTTCCTGCCTGCCGGTACAGATTGGCCTCCAACGTGATCGGGCGGGTCACGCCGCAGACCGTCAGATCACCCGTGATCCGAGCGCCATCTGATATTCGTCCTTCCGCGCCCAGCTGTATGTCCGTTGACACAAACCGGATCGTTGGGTGCTGCTTCGCGTCCAAAACGCTGGGGCTGAGCATGGGCATACGGGCAAAGGGAAGCCGCGTTTGGGCTTTACTGACGTCCAGTGTCACCGTGACCTGGCTGTTCTGTAGCCGACCTGTGTCAATCTGAACATTGGCGGTCCGGATCGGCATCGTCCCTGACTGTGTCACCCCCGCAAGATCAAACGTGAACCCGACCCGGGTGCCTTCATCCGACAGGATGTATGGCCGCAATGCGGCTTGTGCCGCCTGGGTCAGGGGCAGGGTTGCCAGCCCGGCAAGCAGGTTGCGACGGGTCAGAAGGATCATGCCATGACGCTTTCCCGTGTGGGGCGGGATCTTCTGAGCAGCATCAGAATGATCGCAATGTTCAGACCATTCCAAAAGATGCCATTCACGAACGCCAGTTGGTAGCTTCCGGTGAGGTCGTAGATCCATCCTGACATCCAGCCACCGAGTGCCATGCCAAGAATGGTCATCATCATGACGAACCCGACCCGCGCACCAGCTTCTTGCGGCGGCATGTATTCGCGGACAATCAACGCATAGCTGGGCACGATGCCGCCCTGTGCCAGACCAAAGAGCAGGCTGATGGCATAAAGCGACACCATTCCATCGTAGGGCAGGAACAGGAACAGGGCGATGCATTGCAGGAGCGAACCGATCAAAAGCGTCATGACTCCGCCCAGCCGGTCAGCCAGCAGACCCGAGATGATCCGGCTGACAACACCACCCAATAACATCAGTGACAGCATCTCGGCCCCGACCGCGGGCCCATATCCCAGCCCGACGCAATAGGAGACGATATGAACCTGTGGCATCGACATGGCGACGCAACAACCGATCCCGGCCAGGCCCAGAATATATTGCAGCGCGCGCGGTGACACACCGACACTTCGTGCATTGATTTGGGCGGATGCTGCGGCGGTGCTGTGTGCCTCGACCGGAACCCTGCGGCGTAGCAGCAGCGACAGGGGAATGACGACGACAAGCGTCAGCACGGCGAGCGTCAGATAGACCTGTTGCCACCCATCCCGCGCCAGAATTCCGGACAGCATGGTGGGCCAGATGGCGCCGGACAGGTAATTCCCACTGGCGACCAATGCGACGGCAATGCCGCGCCGTTTCATGAACCAATGTGAGATATCGGCGATCAGCGGGCCAAACCCAATCGACGTGCCCAGCCCAAGCAAAAGATGCGCCGCGGATAACAACATTATGCTGGGTGCCAGCGTTGCCAGCACATAGCTCATCGCGCTCAAGACGGCTGCTCCGATCAGGGCGCTGGTGACGCCCAGCCGGTCCACCACCTGTCCCAACCACATATTGCCCAGGGCAAAACCGATCATCGCCAGAGTGTACGGCATCGAGGCTTCGGCACGACCGGCCCCGAATTCGGCTTCAACTGCGGGCATGACCACGATTACCGCCCACATGCCCACATTCGCCACTGTTGCAATGGCGAGCGTGATCAGAAGGCGAAGCCAGGAATAGCGGCTGTCATGGATCGGATGGCTCATGTGGTGACGCTAGGGCGCGGCCCGGGTTTTGACCAGTCACATCTTGCGTGATCCGCGTGGCTTTATGCCGGTGTGTCTTCGGTTTCGATCCGTTCCAGATGCAACCCGGCACGGGCGGCGGTCATGGTGGCCTGCCATGTGACCTGGGGCAGGGCGCGGGCGCGGCGGCGGGTCAGGGTCCAGATCCGAGCCTCATCCCGATGGGTGGCCGCCATGTGCCAGCGCGTTTCAACCCCTTGCGCGCCACCGTCTCCGGGTGTCAGCAGCAAACCAAGCGGAGCCCGCCCCATCGCCCCCCCTTGTTCGGCGGCCAGATGCATCCGGCGTATCGGTGTCAGCCCCGGCGCGCCGGGCAGGTCGCCGACGATCAGCGGAATGGCCCCGCTGCGCAGCGCCTCCTCCAGACACCACAGCAGATCCTCGGCACGGGTGGGCTGAACAAAGATGAACCGGGCCGGATCGGCAAAGGCCATCATCCCATCGGGGTTCAGCTGGCCGGGTTCCCACGCGGGGGAAATCCACAAGACCGGCCCCTGTGTCTGACTGGCCAGCCACATGGCAAAGCTGCGCCGGGCGGGGCCGCATGCCTCGTGCACGCGGCCCAGTTGCAGGGTGATCTGCGGATGGAGGTTTACCCCCGGTGCCTGACGCGCAGGTTTGTGGCCAAGAAGCTGAGTGGACATGCCGGAACATTAGCATGTTCTATTTTTGTTCTCAAGTGGTCAGGGCCGTCAACGAGACAGGATCAACTTGCCATTTGCAAATTGGACGCTCGAGAAACGATGCAGGTATTCCATTCCCAAAAGCGATTTATCCAGCTCGCCCTCATTGACCCAGGCCGATACGTTCTGGTCGGTAATGGGGCCTGCGGTCAGGGTGTCAAGCCGCACCGGCGCTGTGCGTACCTCGCCGTTGGCGGTCAGGGCGCGGCCGAAATAGTTCAGTTGATCGGGATCGATGCCCACACGTTCTGCGTCCCGGGCACTGAGAACGATCTGGCTGGCGCCGGTGTCGACAAGAAAGTTGATCGGCTCACCATTCACCAAAACCGGCAGGTAATAGTGACCATCATAGGCACGAGGCACCTCGATCGCGTTGCCGGTGACGGTCATCTGCGGGGCAGGGCCAACCGAAGACCGGATGTCTTCCCACAGGCCGATGACGGCGATGACGCCAACAAAAATGAACACCCAGGCCATCACCTGCTGCAACGTCTTGTTCAGGGTCTGGCGGTTTTGCGAAACGAACCAGAACGCGACGGCCAGCCCAAGCACGACCAGATAGACCAATTGTCCGATATCGACGCTGTCCACAGGGTTCACCCCACTCAAGTTGCACGTCACATATATGGGGGTTTAAGACGCAAAACCAAAGGCCTTGAGGCCATCGAGAATGAACTGCACCGACAAGGCCGCAAGCAGCATCCCCAGCAGCCGGGTCAACACGTTCAGCCCGGTTTTGCCCAAAATCCGCGCGACCGCGCCAGAGGTCAGATACATCACGAAGACCATCGCCAGCACAACCAGCATCACGCCGATGACAATGGCAAGGCCCTGAATGCCCGGCTGCTGGCCCGCAAGCAGAATCATCGTTGCAATCGATCCGGGGCCTGCAATCAGCGGAATGCCCAGGGGAAAGACGGACGGGTCCGGGTGTTCCTCTTCCTCGGCGCTGCTTTCGCGTCGCTTGGTGCGGCGTTCAAACAGCATATCCAGCGCGGTCAGGAACAGCAGGACACCTCCTGCAACGCGGAACGCTTCCATCGAGATGCCAACAAACCCCAGAAGGGCTTCGCCAAAGGCGGCAAACAGGGCCAGGATGAAGCCTGCTGTCAGGCAGGCCCGAATGGCAATGGACCGGCGCGTGTGCCAGTCCATACCCTGTGTCAGCGCCACGAAGATCGGCGTTTGCGCGGGCGGATCAAGGACCACGAAAAGCGTTGTGAACGCGGTAATCAGAAATGCACTGTCCATTGTTATCTGCTGCTCCGTTGCAGGTCTTGCAGGATACGCAGGGCATCTTGCGAACAACCTGATGGGACATAGACGTGATCGTGGTGATACCCCGCGACCATGTTCGCGGGAATGCCGGCCCGAGCCAGCGCGCTGGAAACGGCCGCGGTCAAACCAACACCTTCCAGCGAGGAATGAACCTGCAACGTGATGCACCGCATCGCGACGGCATCTTGCGGTGCCGCAGCGATCGGGACGACAAGAGACAGCCCTTCGGCCTCGGTGCAGCTGGACCGCGTGCCCTGTGGCCAGGGCTTGTCTTCTGGCCATACGACAAAGGCAAATTCACCGGGCTGCAAATCGGGATGCATACCGGCAATCATAGCGTCGGTGTCTTTGACGGGTGTTTTCATGCTGTTTCTGCCTGTTCAAGCCGTTCGGCGGCGGCGACCCATAAAGCCTCGGCTTTTTGCATGGCCTCGGTGACTTCGGTGAACTTGCGGTTCCAGGTTTCCAGATCGTTGATCTTGTCGTCCTCGTACAGCTCCGGATCGGCCAGTTTGGTCGAAAGCTTGTCATGCATTTCCGTCAGCTTCTCGATCCGGTCCTCGCATTTGCGCAGATCCGCACGCAAGGCCAGTATCGTCTCGCGCGGGGGGCGTTTCGATTTGACCGCCCGGGGCTTTTCCCTGACGGGTCTGTCGCGCGCCAGCAGCAGGGACCGATAGGCTTCAAGGTCGCCGTCGAAAGGTTTGACCGTACCGTCCGAAACCAGCCAAAGTCGATCCGCGACAAGGCTCAGCAAGTGCATGTCGTGACTGACCAGAACCACCGCGCCGGAATAAGCCGTCAGCGCCTCGACCAGCGCCTCGCGGCTTTCGATGTCAAGGTGGTTGGTCGGCTCGTCAAGGATCAGCATATGGGGCGCGTCGATCGTGGCGAGCAGCAGTGAAAGCCGCGCTTTCTGTCCGCCCGACAGGCGCCCGACCTCGGTTTCCGCCTGATCCGCATTCAACCCGAACCCGGCCAGTCGCGATCGCCACTTGCCCGGCGCTTCGTCAGGGCGCAGACGGCGCAGGTGGTCCAGCGGCGTTTCGTCCACGTAAAGCTCATCCACCTGATGCTGTGCGAAATACCCGATGCGCAGCTTGTTGCTTCGGGTCATCTTGCCCGCCATGAGGGGCAGCCGGTCCGACAGTAGCTTGGACAAGGTCGACTTGCCCTGTCCGTTCTTGCCCAACAGCGCGATACGGTCATCCTGATCGATACGCAGGTTCAGGCGGCGCAGCACTTCGGTTTCGCCATAGCCGGTGACGCCGCCTTCGATCTGGATGATCGGTGGAGACAGTTCCTCGGGTTCCGGAAAGCTGAAGGCGCGCAGGGCGGCCTCTTGCGGGGTCGAGACCAGTTGGATGCGTTCGATCATCTTCAGGCGCGACTGGGCCTGAACGGCCTTCGAGGCCTTGTAGCGGAACCGATCCACAAAGCTTTGCAGATGTGCGATGCGGGCCTTGGCCTTGGCGTTTTCCGATTCCGCCTGTGCCAGCCGTTCCGCACGGCGTTCCGCGAACTTGTCGTATGGCACCGCGTAATAGGTCAGCTTGCGGTCTTCCAGATGCAGGATCGACCCCACGGCGCGGTTCAGAAGGCCTCGGTCGTGGCTGATGATAATCACAGTGTGCGGATATTTGGCCAGATAGCTTTCCAGCCACAGCGCGCCTTCGAGGTCCAGATAGTTGGTCGGTTCGTCCAGCAGCAGCAGATCGGGCTGAGAAAACAGCACCGCCGCCAGTGCAACGCGCATCCGCCAACCGCCCGAGAAATCCGAACAGGGGCGCTGCTGGTCTTCGTCGTCAAAGCCCAACCCCTTGAGGATCGAAGCTGCGCGGGCCTCGGCGGACCAGGCGTCGATATCGGCCAGACGTGTCTGAATTTCAGCGATACGTGTCGGGTCTTCGGCGCTTTCGGCCTCGGCCATCAACGCACTGCGTTCGGTATCTGCGGCCAGAACCGTATTGATCAGCGAGACGTCAGAGGAGGGCACCTCTTGCGCCACGCCACCGATCCGAGCGCGTTTCGGGACCGAGATATTTCCCGATTCCAAAGCCAACTCGCCCCGGATCAGGCGGAACAGCGTGGTCTTTCCGGTTCCGTTCCGACCGACAAGGCCAACCTTGTGACCATCGGGAATTGTCGCGGTTGCGCCGTCAAACAACGGGCGACCTTCAACGGCATAAGTGATGTCTTCGATCCGTAACATGGGGCGCTCTTAGCAGAGCTGTGTTGCCTCCGCCAGCGGCTCGGCATGTTCAATCTTTCAGCAATGTGATAGCGCTGTGTCGTTTGCTATTCAGAACGGTTTTCACATGCGCGCGGCCCGGACACCTCCGCACTTGGTCACTCTGATTTTTGCCACGGCACTGTCGGTTTTGTCACTGAACATGTTCCTGCCATCTTTGGCCCACATGAGTATGGATTTCGGTGTGGATTATGGCTTGGTTAACCTGTCGGTTGCCGGGTATCTGGCGGTCTCAGCCGTGTTGCAGCTGATCATGGGTCCGCTTTCCGATCGTTACGGGCGCAGACCGATACTTTTGATGTGCATCACCATCTTCGTCATCGCCTCAATCGGATGCTCTCTGGCCGAGGCCATTTGGACCTTTCTGGGCTTTCGCCTTTTGCAGGCCGCGGTGGTGGCTGGGTCGGTTCTTTCCAGCGCATCGATCAGAGATCGGTATCCGCCGAACGAGGCTGCAAGCAAACTGGGGTATGTGGCGATGGCCATGGCTTTGGCCCCAATGCTTGGCCCTATGCTGGGTGGGACACTCGACATGCTCTTTGGCTGGCGCTCGGGGTTTGTTCTTTACACTGTGCTGGGGGCAGGGCTGCTGGTTTTGCTTTGGTTCGACATGGGCGAGACCAATACAAACCGCTCTTCAACCTTTACAGCCCAATTGCGCGAGTATCCGGATCTGTTCCGCGCCCGCCGATTCTGGGGCTATGCCTTATGCGCATCGTTTTCGATTGGTGGGTTCTACAGCTTCATCACCGGCGCGCCATTGGTTGCTGCCGCATGGTTTGATCTGAGCCCTGCCATGTTGGGACTTGGGATTGGTATCATAACAGGCGGGTTCATGGTCGGTAACTTCGTTACTGGTCGGATCGCGGCACGGACACGTCTGACCACAATGATCCTGATCGGCCGCGTTGTGGCTTCGACCGGGCCATTCTGCGGATTGCTTCTGTTCATCGCCGGGCTGGGGTCAGTCTGGGTATTCTTCGGTTCGGCCATCTGCGTTGGGTTCGGCAATGGGCTGACCAATGCAAACGCTTCGGCAGGGGTCATGTCCGTGCGACCCAAACTGGCAGGCAGCGCGGCAGGGTTGTCTGGGGCGATGGTGGTCGGGCTTGGCGCGATCCTGACCTCGATGACGGGTGCGTTTGTCAGCCCTGAAAACGGGCCGTTTCTGGTTCTGGGCATGATGTGGGCCAGCAGCTTTGCAGGTTTGCTTGCAGTGCTTTACGTTCGGCGTCTGGACCGGGTAGACCCTTTGCCGGATACATTCTGAGCGCCAAAGCGGCAGGCAAACCATCATAACACTTTTCATGAGCGAAAGACCGTGGTACGCGGCGCGCGATGGATTTCGGCGCGGTCCCGCGCCACATTGTAAGGAGAGGCCGACATGGCACTGGAACGTACATTCTCGATCATCAAACCCGACGCAACGCGCCGCAACCTGACTGGCAAGATCAACGCCAAGTTCGAAGAAGCCGGGCTGCGTATCGTTGCGCAGAAGCGCATCCACATGACCAAGGAACAAGCCGGCAAGTTCTACGAAGTACACGCCGAGCGTCCGTTCTATGACGAACTGTGCGAATTCATGTCGTCGGCTCCAGTCGTTGTTCAGGTTCTGGAAGGCGAAGGTGCCATTGCGAAGAACCGTGAAGTCATGGGTGCAACCAACCCGGCGGACGCAGCACCGGGCACCATCCGCGCGGAATTTGCTGAATCGGTTGGCGAAAACTCGGTCCATGGTTCGGATGCACCGGAAACCGCGGCTGTTGAGATCGCATATTTCTTCTCGGGCATCGAACTGGTCGGTTAAGCCGGTTTTTTGCCGAAAGATCGGGCCGCTCCGCCAGGAGCGGCCTTTTTTTGTTCAGACCTGCTTTAGATCTTTGGGTGCAACGCGGACCCCGATGGCATCCAGATCGGCAACCATCCGGTTTTCCGGCGCGGCGCTGTTGCCGGCCTTGATCGCGTCGAAACGTTGTCGCAACTTCTTTTTCTCTTCACCCTTGCAATCATTCCAGGGGCGTCCCTGAAGCCCCATCACCAAAACATAGTAGCCGATGAAATGTGCTTTGGTACCAGCCCGCAAAAGCCGGGCATAGGCTTCATCCGGTCCCAGCTGTCGCAGTTCATCAGCCGAGCGGATGCCGGCGCGCGCGCAGGCCTGCTCGAAAGCCGGGCCAAGGTTGCGGATCGAAGAAACTGGATCGCTCATGAGCCTGTCTTAATTGCACCTCTGGGGTCTGTCACCCATGTTTGCGCGTTGGCGAAACATAATGTCTTGCTGTCTTCTGGTGTTTCCGCTCTCATGAAGTCATGCTGCCTCGGCGGTCCGGGTTTCAAAAGCCAACAGATACCAAAAGCGGGTGGGTCCAGGGCCAGACAAACTGCTGACCAAGGTAAAAGCCGAATACGCTGAACGTGATGAAGGATCAGAACCGTCGAAGAAGGAACCAGCGTGCAGAAGATCGTTGAGACAAATGTCATTGAACACCTGAAAACGCCCCGGATTGGTGGATCATGACCGAACCTTCAGGTGTTCAGTGCATTCTGTCCCGATCCATTGACAAAGCGCATGTTGAAAAGCTCATTCCCGGGTTCACGATCAGGATCGACCCACCAACGGAATCGAGATCTTTCGTGCTTTTGGATTGCCACGATCAATCGTTGCGGAATTCAGGTCGTGTTCTGGTTGAGGTCGCAGAAACACTGTGGCTTTTCCAGAATGGCCGTGCGCCGCTGTCTCAACGCGGCAAGGGGCAGGGGCGGTTTGTTCAAGACCTGCCGCGGGGTCCGGTGACAAGGGCTTTGAAGGGTTTCCCCAAACTGCGTGCGCTGATGCAGATCGGAACCGGAGAGATTCAGACGAAACCCCTCGTCGTACTGGATGAGCTGGAGAAAACACTGGTCAGGGGAACGGTTTGGTGCCTGTCTTCGCAGACGGGTCAGGCAGCAATCGTTCAGCTTCAGCGGCTGCGGGGGTATGAGAAAGAATTTCAAAAAGTGAACACCGCGATATCCGCCTTGTCCGGGGGCGGGCCGGGTGTCGAAGCGCTTTGTGCCGGACTTTTTCCGGGCATGGCCGCCTATCGCGCCAAGCCAGAGATCAAGTTGGGAAAAGCTGAGCCATCTATTCAGGTCGCGGCAGATATCATTCAAACATATCTGCAAGTTGCCCGGCAAAACGAATATGGGGTGATAGCCGATATCGACACAGAGTTTCTGCATGATTACCGGGTGTCATTGCGAAAGGTCCGATCCGTGATCAGCCTGTTCAAAGGCGTATTTTCAGACGCGCAGACAGTGCAATTGAAGCGTGTCTTTTCCGATCTCATGGCCGCCACCGGGCGTATGCGTGATCTGGATGTCTACCTTCTGGAAAAAGATAAATACTTCAGTCTTGTGCCGCCCAGTCTTCACGCGGGCCTGCAAGAGATGTTCGACCTTTTCGAGAAGGAGCGCGCCAAGGAACTGTCACGCTTGTCCCGCCGGTTGCGCAGTGACGAATACAACGCCCGTATGTCCGATCTGACGGCGATGTTCAACGGAACGGATCACCTGACGCCCGGATCAAACGCGAAACGGGCAGCACATGAATACGCGTGCACATTGATCTGGAAACGGTATCGCAAGCTCTGCAAAATCGCACGCGGTGTCACTGACGAAACTCCGGACGAAATCGTGCATGACCTTCGTATCGATTGCAAGAAACTGCGCTATCTGATGGAGATATTTGGGCCTCTGTTCGATGAAAAGAGCTTCAAGAACATCATCAAGCCATTGAAAAAGCTACAGGACAATCTGGGCGTGTTCAACGACTGCTCTGTTCAGCAAAAGTCCTTGTTGGCCTTTGTCGCGCAGCACAGCGACACGCGGGGCCATGTGGATGCGCGGATGGGCTTGGCCGTTGGGGGATTGATTGCGGTTCTGGATCAGCGCCAAAAGGCCGAGCGGAGCCGCGTGATTGCCAGCTTTCAGAAGTTTGACGGTCCAGATACCCGGCACCTGTTTCAGAACTTGTTTCACCGAAAAGAGGAGTGAGGAATGAAGATCATTGCCTGTTACAGCAACAAGGGCGGTGTTGGCAAAACCGCTACTTCGGTGAACCTGGCTTATTCCTATGCGCAGGCGGGGCAACAGGTGTTGTTGTGTGATCTCGACCCCCAGGGCGCTTCAGGGTTCTACTTTCGGGTGAAGCCATCAAAAAAACTGAAGGATGCGCGGTTTTTCGATGATGTGGGGCGGTTTATCAAGGCAATCCGGGCCAGTGATTTCGAAGGGCTGGACGTGCTGCCGGCGAACCTGACCTTTCGCGACTTCGACGTGTTCCTGTCGCGGATGCGAAACAAACGCTCGCGGCTGAAAAAAGCTTTGATGGCCGCGGGCAGCGACTATGACGTGATCATTCTGGATTGCCCGCCCAACTTTTCAACTTTGTCCGAGAATGTCTTCAAAGCTGCCGATGAAATCGTCGTGCCGGTCATGCCGACAACCCTGTCCGAGCGGAGTTTCGATCAGTTGGTAAGCTTTTTTGAACAACACAAGCTGCGCAAGAAAAAGCTGCGCGCCTTTTTTTCGATGGTGCAACACCGGAAGGTTTTGCATCAGGAAACCATGAAGGAGATGCGCAAGCTGTATCCGAAACGCTTTTTGCAGACGGTGGTTCCTTTCGCTGCGGATATTGAAAAGATGGGTCAGTATCGTGCCCCGGTCTGTACCTATGCCGGGCGCAGTGCGGCCTGTGCGTCTTACAGGGCGCTGTTTGAAGAGCTGGAAAACGGAGTGATTTCGAACCAATGAGCAAGGAAATCGAGCGCAAGTTTCTGGTTTCAAGCCTGCCGGACCTGAGCGAAGCGAAAAAGGCCGTTGTAAGACAGGGTTATCTGACGGCCCCCGACGATTCCACCGAGCTTCGGCTGAGGCAAAAGAACGATGCGTATTTCCTGACCTTGAAAGGGGTCGGTGGCCTGGTCCGGGTAGAACGAGAGGCAGAGATCACCGCGGATCAGTTCGAAACCTTCTGGCCGGAAACCGAAGGGCGCAGGGTTGAAAAAGAGCGCTACACCGGCCATTTGCCGGATGGCTTGCTGTTCGAGCTGGACGTCTTTTCAGGCGATCTGGCGCCGCTGCGCCTGGTCGAGGTAGAGTTCACCTCGGAGGAGCAGGCCAAAGGATACGTGCCACCGGATTGGTTCGGTGCAGATGTCACCGCCGACACGCGATACAAGAACAAGACCATGGCGATATACGGCGTTCCGGATTAACGCAGTTGTGCCAGATTGATCGTGGTTTCCAGCCCGGGGTCGCAGTTCCGGGCGGCGAATTTTCCGCCGTGCATATGTGAGATTGCGGCCACCAGAGCCAGGCCCAATCCCGCATTCCGTTCCGTCCGCGCGGGGTCAAGTGTCACGAAAGGAAGCTGAAGGCGATCCAGTTCTTCAGGAGGCACGCCGGGGCCACGATCCCTGACGCTCAGTTGGGTGAAACCGTCGCGAGTACCGATCGAGATCGTGATTGCAGTATGTTCCGGCGCGTAACGCATTGCGTTTTCCAACAGATTGGAAAGAGCTTGCGACAGAAGGGGCCGGTGCCCCTGAATGGCAGGGGCGGAACCCTTGACTTCAAGCTGCACGCCTTGATCGGCGGCTACCGGGTCATAAAGCTCGACAACATCACCAACAAGTTGCTGCAAATCGATGGTTTCGAATTGCTCGCGCCCCAGGCCGGCCTCGGCCCGAGAAATTTCGGTGAGCTGCCCCAGAACCCGCAGGACGTGATCGATTTCACCCGTCGCCCGCGCAATGTCGATCTCGCGATCCAAGTCGCTTTTGTCGGGTTCAGAGAGGGCCTCGACCCTTTGGCGCAGGCGAGACAAAGGTGAGCGGAGATCATGAGCAATCGAATTAGATGTGGTCCGAAGGTTGCTTATCAACTCCTCGATCCGGTCAAGCATGTTGTTCAATGTGCCTGAAACCTGATCGAATTCGTCCCCGGTTCCGCGCAGCGGCATCCGTTTTGACAGATCGCCTGAAACGATATTCTCGGCCGTACTGGCGATATCCGAAAGGCGCGAAAACACCAAACGCGTGAACAACCAGCCGGTGATGACGCTCAGAACCAAAGCAATCCCAAGCGCCAACGCAACCGAGCGAAACAAAACCCTGTCGAATTGCTGGCGCGACGCTGCATCCCGTCCAACCAGCAGGCGCTCGCCGCCCGGAAGGCGGATGGATGCAGCTGAAACCGGCACAAGCTGATCATTGTCGGCCCGGCGCAATTCCAAGTCCACCCAACCGCTTCCAGCGGCAATGTTCACCGGCCAAGACTTGAGATTGCCGACAAGTTTGACCCCCAACCTGTCTGTCAAAAGATACAGCGCGTCCCGCTCGGCGGCACTTGGCAAACGGCGCTCAATTGCAGTGATCAAACCTATCAGCCCACGCCTTTCGTATTCATCCGCAAGCCCTGTCAACTCGGCTGACACGACCGAGCGGGTTTCGGCCTCGATGCTTCGATTGGCGGTCACATAGACGATGGCGAGTACAGACGCCGTCAGAATCGTGCTCAGAAACATGCTGGTTGCAACCAGCCTTGTGCGGGAATTGTTCAGGGAAAGCCGAAGGTTATCCATCGGACATCATGTAACCCGCTCCGCGGACAGTTTCAATCAACGGCGCGTCACCGCCTTCGTCCAACTGGCGTCGCAGCTTCGAAATATGCACGTCCACGACGTTGGTGTTCGGGTCAAAATGATAATCCCAAACCCCTTCAAGCAACATGGTGCGCGACACCACACGGTTTTTGCGGCGCAGGAAAAATTCGAGAATCTGAAACTCACGCGGTGTCAGGGTGATCTCGTGCCCGTCGCGTGTGACTTTGCGAGTCAACAAGTCCATCTGAAGGTCTTTGCAAGTCAATGTCGGCGTCTCTTCGGATTCCTGAGGGCGACGCAAAAGGGCTTCGATTCTGGCGTGCAACTCCTGAAACGAAAAAGGCTTGACCAGGTAGTCGTCAGCGCCCGAGCGCAGCCCTTTTACCCTTTCGTCCACGGCGCTCATCGCCGTCAGCATCAAAACCGGGGTTTTCAAACCGGCGGCCCGCATCGACTTGATCAGCGACAGCCCGTCCAGACCGGGTAGCATCCTGTCAAGAATAATGGCGTCAAACCCACCGTCCGTGGCATGGTACAACCCCTCACGACCGTCAGCAGCGGTTTCGACCACATACCCCTCTTCGCCAAAACCTTTGGCGATGAAGTCCCTGGTGTCAGCATCATCTTCGACGATCAACAGACGGCGGCTCATGGTCGGGATCCTTTCTTTTGATATTTAAACACAAATTTTAACTAAAGCATATGGTTAGAAGAAGTTCTTGCCGGGTGCTGGGCCGGCACCCGGCAAGCCCGGCGGATAGTGGACAACTCTGATCCGCCGGGTGAGGCGTGCGCCGAAAATCCCCATCAAGCGGCGCACGCATGTTCAAGGTCAGGCCAGTTCGACCGCGACAAAAATCTGGCTGCCGCCACGGTTGATCAGCACCAGGGCAGGATCGGTTTTTTCACTGTCCAGCGCAGCCTTCAAAGCATCCGGAGTGACAGTGTCCTGATTGCCGAGCTTGACGATCACATCGCCGCGTTGCAGGCCGGCCTTTGCCGCAGGGCTGTCGGGCTTCAGGTCGGTGACGACAACGCCCTCGACGGTTTCAGCAACACCATTTTCTGCCCGAACCGCTTCGGTCAGGGGGGCCACGGTCACACCCAGTGTTGTTCCCGCAACTTCCGCCTCGACCGGTTTGTCGGCCTCGGCCGATGCGGCCTGATGCTGGCCAACCGTCAAGGTCACAGTTTCCATCTTGCCGTCACGCAAAACGGTCAGAGTGCTGTCGGTGCCGACCTTGGTCGTGCCCACAAGGATGGGAAGGTCACCGCTGGACTCCACGGCATCGTCGTTAAAGCTCAGGATAACGTCTCCCTGCTTCAGGGCGCCGTCTGCCGGGCTGCCGGCAACCACGTCAGACACCAGCGCACCCGAGGAAGCCTCGATTCCCAACGCTGCCGCAAGTTGTGGGCTTACGTTCTGGATCGACACGCCCAGCCAGCCGCGGCTCACCTGTCCGTCATCCCGCAGATCGGCCGCGATGTGTTCAACGATGTTCGACGTGACGGCAAATCCAAGCCCCACAGAACCACCGCTGGGTGAATAGATGGCCGAGTTCACACCGACCACTTCGCCATCCATGTTGAACAGGGGACCGCCCGAGTTGCCTTTGTTTATCGCTGCATCTGTCTGGATGAACTCGGCATAAGGGCCTTCCGAGATGTTGCGGCCTTTTGCCGAAACGATGCCTGTGGTCACGGTCGAGCTCAGGCCGAAGGGGTTGCCGATGGCGACCACATCTTCACCTACGCGGATCTCGTCACTGTCGCCAAGCTCCACGGCTTGCAGGTCAGTTCCTGCGTCGATTTTCAGAACCGCGATATCCGTCAACGGGTCCGTTCCGACCACTTCGGCTTCGAAGGTACGGTCATCGCTGAGCCTTACGGTCACGGTCGAGGCATTGTCGACGACATGGTGATTGGTGACAATGTATCCGGCTTCGTCCAGAACAAATCCCGAACCCAGGCCCTGGGACGGGCCGCGTTGCGGCATGTTGAACCCTTCGGGGCCGCCGAAGCGTTTGAAGAATTCACCAAAAGGGTGTCCTTCGAAGTCAAAGTTTTGCCCCTGGGTTGGGGTCGGCGCTGTATCTTGTTCAGCGATGATGGTTACGACCGAGGGTGAAACGGTCTCAACCAGATCGGCCAATGCCTCGTCCGCCATGGACGGGATAGCCGTCGTTGCCAGTAGGGCCGCGCCGAGCGTACTGACACCGACCCAGTTGGAAGTGCGGGGAAGTAGAAGCGAGGATTTGCGGATGCTCATTTGTGTCTCCTGATTATCGTCACGCAGTTGCGGCTGCGCGTTGAGACAACAGTTGCATGCTCAGAATTGGCGTTTCCTGACTGATCAATTAATAAATCTTAATTTTGCCACAAAGCCGGTGTTGGGTTGCGGTCGACGTCGATGGGGATTCGCGGAATTTCACCGATCCGCACCAGAGCGAATCGGAGGATTGTTGCTAAAAATGGCGTCAAACTTTCAAAAATATTGAATTTGTTTTGTTTTGTTGACAATCATCCTTCCGAATGATGGAGAAAAAAGCTGCTCTTCCAATGGTTGTGGGTGGGTTTGTGTGAGGCATGGCTTGACACACTAAAAATCTTTTTGAGTGCGGATATCGGTGAATAAGTTTGCGCTTAATCACGAATCGCTACCCCTTCCGAATTTGAAGAGTCTCCTTTAAGTTGATCCTAGTCTCGCGCGATGTTGCGTAAAAGCCATTCGCAGAAGACCCAAATTAACCATTCCTTCCAATTTTACGTTGTTTCGAGCGATCGGATAAGTGAGGATGAAGGTGCCCAAGTGAGGGGAGCCAAAAGCGCTAGGGGGCGCTGGCGGCTAACTCGATCACCAAAAGTGATAGCGGCGTGTTAACGAGGGGGTCTTGTTTAGGTTTGGCTGTTTGGGAGTCGGAGTGTTTCTGAAAGCACACTGGCCACACTTTGGAGATTGAGCAAAGTGGTAGTCCTGTTTTGGGCACCGGCCCGGTCGATAAGACCGGGCCGTGTTTGTTCAGGGGGCATGTTTTTTGCGCCAGGCCTTCCAGTCATCCAGGGTATCCAGATCCAAAAGTGCGTTTCGGCCGGGGAGCGGATGCAGATGAACAAAGTCTTTATGCTCCCGCACGATCTCTTGTGCACCGTCGTCCCCCTGCAACTGTGACAGTTGACCAAAAAGGGATCTGTCAAACACCACCGGATGACCGGGCTTTCCATCCTCGGTTGTACCACGCCAGATCAGGTAGTCGGGATGGGTTAGTCGCGCTTTCAGGATTGTTGCCAAGTCAGCCTGAGTCAGATCGGGCAGATCGGCCAGCAAAACCATCGCGGCGGGAGCATCCGGCGGCAGTTTTTGGATTGCGGCGCGCAAACTGGCGTTCATGCCTTCTGCCGCATCCCGGACCGGAACGATCTGAACATCCATGCCATCAAGTGCGCCATATCTGGGATTTGGTTCAGGGGGCAGGGCGACAATCACAGGACCCACGGCGGAGGCTGTGCGTGCCGAGCGTGCGACCAACGGAATACCGTTGATCGGCTGCATCAATTTGTCGATGCCGCCCATGCGGCTGGATTGACCCGCTGCCAGAAGGATAATGGGTATTTCAGTCATTTCGGTACAATGCCGTCGGCCCGAGCGCGAGTCATCCCCTCATTCGGGCGCCATCTGCGTCAAACAAGGGTGTCGAGATGACCTTTGCCTTGCGCATCTGACCCAGTATTTCGATCTTGACTCCAAGCCCGTCTGCTGCGCGTTCGGTTGGCAGAAAGCCGATGGCGACGGACTTGCGGGCACAATGCGAATAACCGCCCGAGGTGCAAAAGCCCACGACAGTGCCATCCAGCCAGATCGGTTCATAGGCGTTCACGTCGGCGTCGTCTGCGTCGACCTCGAAGGCCACCAACCTGCGCGCGGAGCCGTCGGCACGTTCCGTCTCGGCGGCGGCGCGGCCGATGAAATCAGCGGGCTTGTTGAAGGCAATGAAGCGGTCGAGCCCGGTTTCAGCGGCTGTGTAGTCGGGAGAGAACTCGCGCATCCACGAGCCGAAGAACTTGTCGAGCCGCAGGCTCATCATCGCGCGCATGCCGAAGGGCACCATGCCGTGCGGTTGGCCGGCCTGCCATAGGGTCCACCAAAGCTGGCGCTGCGCCATCGGATCGCAATAGATCTCGAACCCCAGGTCGCCGGTATAGCTGACCCGCTGCACGATGCAGTCGGTCATGCCCACGACCATGCGGCGCACGTCCATGAAGCGCATGTCGCTGACATCGGCGCGGGTGCAGGTGGCCAGAACCTCGCGGGCCTTGGGGCCGGCGATCTGGAAGCCGGTGCGGCGGTCAGAGATGTTTTCAACGGTTGCGCCGTCTTCCTGATGTTGCTGAAACCAGTGCATGTGGAAGTTCTGCGCACCATATGAGGCGGTGAGTTGGAATTCCTCCTCGCCCAGGCAGGACACGGTGAAATCGCCGATCAGCTTGCCCTTGGGCGACAGCATCGGGGTCAGCGACAGGCGGCCCGGGGCGGGGATGCGCCCGGCCAAGATCCGATCCAGCCAGTCGCGGGCGCGCGGACCTGTCACAAGGTATTTGCCGAAATTGTGCACCTCGTTGATACCCACGCCCCCGCGCACGGCACGCGCCTCGCGGCCCGTTGCCGCAAACGCGTCCGAGCGGCGGAAGGACGGGGTTTCATAGCTCGGCTCGCCCGCTTGCGCGAAATAGTTGGCGACCTCGAGCCCGTATTGCTGGCCCCAGACGGCGCCCAGATCGCTGAATATGTCATACATCGGCGTGGTGCGGTTGGGCCGCGCGGCGGGCAGTTCCTCGTTGGGGTAGGCGACAGAGAAACGCTTCTGATAGTTCTCGATCACCTTGGGGCGGGTGTATCCGGGGGTGATCCAGTCGCCAAACCGGGCCACGTCCATGGCAAAGACGTCGCGCTCGGGCTCGCCCTCGATCATCCATTGCGCCAGCGTCAGGCCGACGCCGCCGCCCTGGCTGAACCCGGCCATCACGCCGCAGGCCGACCAGTAGTTGCGCACGCCCGGCACCGGCCCGACCAGCGGGTTGCCGTCGGGGGCAAAGGTGAAGGGGCCATGGATCACCGATTTTACACCGGCCTCGGCCAGAACCGGGAAGCGGCGATAGGCGAAATCGATACTGTCGGTGATCTTGTCGAAATCATCGGGCAGCAGCTCGTGGCCGAACTCCCACGGCGTGCCGTCCACCGCCCAAGGCTTGCAGGGTTGTTCGTAGAAGCCGATGCACAGGCCGCGCCCTTCCTGCCGCAGATAGCTCTCGCCGGCCGGGTCCATGACGTGCGGATGCTCGCCGCCTACGTCGATGATCGCCTCGATTTCGGGGATGTTGTCGGTGACCAGGTATTGGTGTTCCATCGGGTGTAGCGGGAAGTAGATGCCCGCCATCGCGCCCACCTCGCGCGCCCAGAGGCCGCCGGCGTTGACGATATGCTCAGCGTGGATGGTGCCCTTGTCGGTCACAACGTCCCATGTGCCGTCGGGGCGCTGGTTGGTCTCGCGCACCATGCAGTGGGTCTCGATCGTGGCTCCGCCCATGCGCGCGGCCTTGGCATAGGCGTGGGTCGTGCCCGAGGGGTCGAGGTGCCCGTCGAGAGGATCGTAGAGCGCGCCGATGATGCCGTCGGTGTTGGTGATGGGGGCGATCTTCTTGATCTCGTCGGGGCCGACGATCTCTGTCTCCAGCCCCATAAAGCGATGCTTGGCGCGTTCGGCCAGCAGCATGTCGAACCGGTCCTGGTTGTCGGCCAGCGTAATGCCGCCCACATGGTGCAGCCCGCAAGACATGCCAGTGATCTCTTCCAGCTCTTTATACAGCCGGATGGTATAGCCCTGCAGTGCGGCCATGTTGGTGTCGCCGTTGAGCGTATGAAACCCACCCGCCGCGTGCCAGGTCGATCCGCTGGTCAGTTCGGACCGCTCCAGCAGCATCACGTCGGACCAGCCCAGCTTGGTCAGGTGATAGAGCACCGAACAACCGACGACGCCGCCCCCGATGACGGCAACCTGACAGGTGGTTTTCACAGTGTTCCTCCCTATGATTATGGAAAAAACTGTCGAGCCGATGGGGATATTACTCGTCTGTTAGCGACAACAAGTGTCGCATGTCATCTATTGCGCCGGCTTTGGAATTGCACAGCCTTCTCGCGCAGCCAAAGTGCGTCGATACTTGTAACCGAGGGCAAACAAACAGACGGCCTGCGCCTTGTTCAGCACGACATCGCCCGGTGGTTTTTCGGCCTTGAAGGCTGCTTTTCCACTTTACTGCACAGCTGAAACAAAGTCGGGGTGATCAAACTGGCCCATCTCGCCCAGCTCCGTGCTTGGGCCGGACTTTGCGATGATCGGAATATCCGCGCCCGGTTCAGCGCAATTGGGTCGTTCGGTTGACGACAGGCGCTTGGGCAGCGCGCGGAACATTTCAGAAAAATCGCAAGGGCTACAGGGGGCGCACTTTCAGTCCGGTGATGCGGTTGCCTTCACGCGCCGTGACCTCGAATCGGAAACCGTGGAACGAAAACACCTGACCGACGTCAGGGATCATCTGGGCCTCGTGAATCACCAGACCGGCCAGCGTGTTCGCCTCGTCATCCGGCAGAGACCAGTCCAGTGCCCTGTTGGCATCCCGGATTGTCATGGAACCTTCAACCAGATACTGGCCATCTTCGATGCGTGTTACCGGAACCTCTTCGTCTATGTCGAACTCATCGGCAATCTCGCCCACGATTTCTTCAAGAATATCTTCAAGCGTGATCAGGCCTCGCAGTGACCCATATTCATCCACAACCAATGCAAAATGGCTGTGCATCCGCAGGAATTCCCGCATCTGGTCGTCCAGCGTCGTGGTTTCGGGCACAAAGTAAGGGTCGTTTGCCACCTTTCCGATGTCAAAGCTTGCCAAACGGTCGGTCCCGCCGTCGCTGCTGCCTGCCTGCGCATACATGGCGCGAAAGAGGTCCTTGGCGTGGACAACGCCCACGATGTTTTCCGGCTCGTCCCGGAACACAGGCAGACGGGTGTGGGGGCTTTGCAGACATTGTTTCAGAATTTCCTCTGGGGCGGCATTGGCGTCGATCATCTCGATATTCGATCGGTGCAGCATGATCTCTTCCACCGTTCGGTCGCCCAAATCCAGCGCACCCAAGATGCGGTCGCGGTCTTCCTTTTCGACCACGCCTTCGGAATGACCAAGTTGCAAGGCGCCGGCAATCTCTTCGCGTACAGCCAGAATGTTGCTGTCGGGATCGATCTGCACGCCGAACAGGCGCAACACACCGCGCACTAGCAGCCGCACCGCGGCCACAATGGGTGAAAACACCGTCACGACGACGCTAATGATCGGCGCGACAGCCGCCGCGGCCTTTTCGGAATTGGTGATGGCGTAGGTCTTGGGCAGCACTTCGGCAAAGATCAGCACCAGCAAAGTCATGACCAGGGTCGCCAACGCCACGCCGCTTTCGCCGAACAAACGGGTGAACAAGGCCGTCGCCAGCGAGGCCGCCAGGATGTTGACAAGGTTGTTGCCCAGAAGAACCGAGCCGATCAGGCGTTCATTGTCATCGGTGATTTCCAGCGCCTTTTTTGCGCCCCGTGATCCCTTGTCGGCCTGCGCCCGCAGTTTTCCGCGAGAAGAGGCTGTAAGCGCCGTTTCCGAACCCGAGAAAAAGCCGGACAAAACGAGCAACAAGAGGATCGCGCCTGACGTAAACCAGAATGCGCTGTCGATCAGAGAAGATGAGAGTTCCATTGGTCCTTGGTGGGTTAGGGTGACGCATCCGTTATGGGGATGCCGCGCTGCTGGATCAAGGGCTTAGCCCCGGTCTTCGTCAGGGTCTTTGCTCAGCGGGTGGTGTTGCAACACCAGTTCCGACAGCCGTTCATCCAGAACATGAGTATAAATCTCGGTCGTTGCAACGTCGGCGTGACCCAACAAGGTCTGGATCGAACGCAGATCAGCGCCGTTGGCCAGCAGATGCGTGGCAAAGGCATGGCGCAGGGTATGCGGGGTTACTTTCTCGGGTGAAACGCCACCTTGAACGGCCAGTTCCTTGACCAGCAGAAAAAACCTGTGCCGCGTCAGGTGGCCGGATTTGCCGCGCGACGGAAACAGAAAACGGGACCTTTGACCGCCTTTCTCGACGGTCTGGTCTTCGGCTTCGTCCCGCACGGTCAACCAGGCAGCCAAAGCATCCCGCGCCGGCGGGGACAGGGGCACCATGCGTTCCTTGCCGCCTTTGCCCATCACCAGCAACATACGCGGATCGCCACGGGCCGAGGAAACGGGCAGGGACACAAGTTCGGTCACACGCATCCCGGTGGCGTAGAGAACTTCCATCAAACAGGTATTGCGTATGCGATCAGGCTTGCTGCGCCCGGTTTGTCGGGCGGCTGCCAGAAGACGGTCGACTTCGGGCACGTCCAGCGTTTTGGGCAGTCGCTTCTGTCGCCCCGGACCTTTGATCTGGATGGCGGGGTTCGTCTCGCTCCAGCCTTCCTCGAACGCAAAGCGGTACAGCTGTTTTATCGCCGACAATCGCCGCGCGCGGGTGGAACGTGACAAGCCCTGTGCCTGGCAGTCGATCAGATAGGCCTCGATCTGATCACGATCTGCCTGATCGAATCCGGATCCCATGCGCTGCAACCAGGACGCAAAGTCTTTCAGATCGCGCCCATAGGCCAGCAAGGTATTTGTCGCCGCGCCAAGTTCCGCTGCTTGGGCCTGTAGAAAGGTCGAAATCCATAGCTCATTTGTCGCCGGAATTGCCATCTTCAACGCTCTTGCAGGATCAACAGGCTCAGCGCGGCACGCCGCGCGGTGTCTTCCAGGCCCACGCGTCGGAAGGTTGCAATTGCTGCGGTCAGATCCACCAGATTGCCCCGTGCACCATGCGCAAACAGCTGCATGGCTTCCAGTATGGCTTCACCAAGCTGACCGTTGTCCAGTAAGGCGTCAATGTCGTTGGGTACGGGTGCCGCCCATGCAAACCCCTGAGAAACCGCGTCCGCCAACGGAGAAGGAGAAACCGCCCGCCCCGGATCACCCTGCGCCAGCGCCGCAAGAAACAGGGTATCGATCGAGTTGTCCGGTGCTGATTGCGCAGCCTGTTCGTACAGGCCAGACAGCATCAGAATGCGCCAGCGCAGGTTTTCAGTCGCCGGCACCGACAGCGAAACCTTCGACAGACGCTCGGCGAACAATTCGGCGAAGGGCACTTCAAGCCCGACGCTGCGCATCTGCTGCCAGACTAGTGGCAGCGTTTTTCCGATGGCTTCAGCGTTTCGCGTATCCAATGCGCTTTCAAATCGTTGGATGGCCGCGACCCGGTCCCAAACTGCGCCGGACGCTGCCGGGGACCTTTCGGTATAAAGTCCAAGCAATTGATTGGGCGTCAAAGCGCCAATGCGTGTAAGCCGTTCGGCGGCTTCGATCTGCGCTTTCCATCCGGCCACATCCCGAAGATCCGCGTTGGCGAAAGCGCGTGGCAACGAGGCGGAAGGAAGCCGCTCTCCGATCGCTTCGAACAGTCGGAAACTCAATGGATCCGGGTTTTCAGGTTGGGGCAGATAAGCCGCGCCTTCATAGAGTTCAGGGCTTAGAAAACGATCCAGAACCGCCAGCTCTTCCGGCGGCAGGATGTCCAGGGCATGCGCTGCCTCAAGCGTCAACGCTGCCGATGCCCAATCTCCGCGTCGGGCTTTGCAGAACACTTGCGCGGCGTAGTCCTTTGACAGATGCGGTTCGGCGATAAGGGCGGTGCAGCTGCGATCCTCATCACCGGTCAGCAGTGTTGCGTCAAACCAGCGCTGAAATCGATCCTGTGTATCGGTCGGCCCGGCCAGTTGAACCAGTGATTGCACGGGATCAGCCGCGCCCAGTTGCATCAGACGGTCCAGCCGCGCCAGCAGCATAATCTCTTGCGCATCAGGGCCCGCCGGTGCCCGGGTTTCCGACAGAAGCAATGTAAACAACAGGCGTTGCATGGCCGGGTTGTCGCGCACGGGCGTCTTCGCGATCAGCTCCGCCAGCCGGTTCGCATCGCTGCCTTGCCACAAATCCACGGGCAACCCAGTGACGGATGATGCGACCAGGCCCAAAGGTTGCGACAACGCTTCAAGCGGCGTGACCTCAATTTCGGGCAATCCGCCGTTCTGTGCCACCGGCGGTTCCAACAATACGGTTCCGGGCAGGTTTTCCGGCGGATCCGCAAGCCACTCGATCGCGGATAACGGGGTCTGCGCATGTGCCGATCCCGCCAGAAAGACCGCCAACAGCGCCTGTTTAGTTGACATCCAATACGACCGGTTCGCGGATTTCACTTTGAGGCGCAGAAAAATCCGCGCCAAAGAATGGGCCAACATAGGCGTAGGCGACCAGCCCAATGAATACCAGGCAAAGAACATATATCAGGAATTTGATCAGTCGGCCCATGGCCCCACGCTGCCTCAATTTTTGATTTTGGCCAAGTTATAACTGGCATTTTTCCCAAGATCACGTCATTCACGTTTAAATGAGCGAAATTAAGCATAACACACATTCAACAGACACACAGGGTGGTTTTGATCTGCACAAAACCGTGGTTCTGGTGGGGATGATGGGGGCTGGCAAAACTGCGGTGGGTCGCGCGTTGGCCGCACGTCTGGGTGTTCCGTTTCTGGACAGCGATGCCGAGATCGAATCAGCCGCCAACATGACCATTCCTGAAATCTTTGAGCGTGACGGCGAACCTTTCTTTCGCACCAAGGAATCGCAGGTCATCGGGCGCTTGCTGGATGAACAAAAAGGCATTCTTTCAACGGGTGGGGGGGCGTTTCTCCAGCCGGAAAACCGTCGCATCATCGCCGAAAAGGGCGCTGCCGTCTGGCTGCGCGCGGATCTGAATGTTCTGTGGAACCGTGTGCGCCACAAGGACACCCGTCCTCTGCTGCGCACCGCCGATCCCTATGCGACGCTGAAATCCCTCTACGAGGCCCGCGTGCCGGTTTATGCTCAGGCCGATCTGACAGTGGATTCGGATGGTGAGACCTCGATCGAAAATATGGTAGGCCGCGTTGTCGACGCTCTGTTGGCGCGCCCTGATGTTTTGGAACTCAAATAAATGCACCAAACAGTACATGTGGACCTGGGTGACCGATCCTATGATGTTGAAATCGGTCCGGATCTTCTGACGCGGGCGGGGGGCTGGATATCACCACTTCTGGCCCGGCCAAAAGTCGCGGTTCTGACGGATGAAAACGTGGCCGGTCTGCATCTTGAGGCATTGCGCGCCGGGCTGAATGCCGCGGGGATCGAGATGACCGCGCTGGCGCTGCCCGCCGGAGAGGCAACCAAAAGCTGGCCGCATTTCGAGCGCGCCGTCGAGTGGCTGCTCGCGGAAAAAGTCGAACGCCGGGATGTCGTCGTGGCCTTGGGGGGCGGCGTCATCGGAGACCTGGCTGGCTTTGCAGCGGCGGTTTTGCGGCGCGGTGTTCGCTTTGTGCAGATTCCAACGTCATTGCTGGCGCAAGTGGACAGCTCGGTCGGTGGAAAGACCGGGATCAACGCACCACTGGGCAAAAACCTGATCGGCGCGTTTCATCAACCGTCTCTGGTTCTTGCGGATACCTCTGTTCTGGGGACCATGACCCAAAGAGACTTCTTGTCGGGCTATGGCGAGGTCGTGAAATACGGATTGCTTGGCGATGCGAAATTCTTTGATTGGCTTGAGGCGCACGGGCCAAGCGTTTCCTCGGGTGACATGGCGGCCCGGGTACACGCGGTGACGCGCTCGGTGCAAATGAAGGCCGACATCGTCGCGCGGGATGAAACCGAACAAGGTGACAGGGCTCTTCTCAATCTGGGTCACACGTTCTGCCACGCCCTGGAGGCCGCGACGGGATATTCCGACCGCCTTCTGCATGGCGAAGGTGTGGCAATTGGCTGCGCGCTGGCGTTTGAGTTGTCATCGCGCCTGGGTTTGTGCTCGCAAGAGGATCCAAGCCGGGTGCGCGCGCATTTGCGTGCCATGGGGATGAAGACGGATCTGGCCGATATTCCGGGCGAATTGCCAGGCGCCGAGGCGCTGGTGGATCTTATGGGACAGGACAAGAAAGTCGTGGATGGCCAGCTTCGGTTTATTCTGGCGCGTGGGATCGGAGAGGCGTTCGTGACCTCAGATGTACCGAAAGATGCGGTTCTTTCGGTCCTGTCGGATGCGCTTGCCACGGCTTGACCTGAAGGCCTAGCGCCCCTGAATGACCATCAGTTCACCGATGTTTTCGCGCGTGATGTAACCCATCATGCGACCACCCCGAGTGACCACAGCGATGGCCGGAGCGCCGTTGTGCAAGTGCTCCAGAACGGTCTCGAGCCCGGTGGTAAGCGAAACCGAGGGGACCGCCGCGTCCATGATCGACGTGGCGGGTGCTGATCTGGATTGGTCACTTGCCAGCGCAGCAAACAGCCGTTCACGCGTGACGAATCCCAGCAGGGCCTGGCTTGAGTCCAATACAGGGAATTCGTGTTGAGTGGTGTGGATCACGGCTTGCGCCGCCGTGCTCAGCGTATCGTCGGGGGAAAGCGCGTGAAACTCGGTGATCATCGCGTCCCGGGCCAAAACCCGGCGCGCTGCGGATCGCAGGGCGACGTCCTGGCTTTCGGCGTTGGCGGCGATGAACACGAACACAGCGATGAGAACCAGAAACGGGTTGCCTGAACTCAGCCCCAAAAAACCCAGACCCACCGCAACGATCTGACCTCCGACCGCAGCCACGCGTGTTGCTTTGACGCGGTCCATGCGCAGGCACAGAAGCGCGCGGAATACGCGCCCTCCGTCCATGGGGAAGGCCGGAATCATGTTGAATACGGCCAGCAGCAGGTTGATGTAGGCCAGCCTGTTCAGAAACCCGATACCCGGTGAATCGATCTGGGAAAGCGTCTCGATCGGCACTCCTGCTCCGAAGGCGACCAGTATGACCCAGATCACGATGTTCACCGCCGGACCTGCAAGTGCTACAAGCACTTCTTGCATCGGTTTTTCCGGCATCCTTTCAAGCCGGGCCAACCCACCGATCGGCAACAATGTTATGTCTGGGGTCTTGATTCCAAAGCGTCGCGCCATGAGGGCATGACCGAATTCGTGCGCGACCACACAGGCAAACAAGGCCAGAACAAACAACAGGTTGTCTATGGCGGCCGGCAGGCCACCGGCGGAATAGGCGGCAAAGCCTACCCAGGCCAGAAGCAGGAAAAACGTGACATGGACCCTCAGTTCGGACCCGAGCAACCGGCCGAGAGAAAAGGACCATGTCATGTCGTGTCTCCGAATTTTCTAGAACGGAATCTCGTCGTCGTCGATTCCACCCGATGCCGGTGCCGGGGAACTGGACGGACCGCCGTAAGGATCTCCGTACCCGCTGCCACCGGCCTGGCCGCCGCCGTAACCACCGCCGCTGCCGCCGCCTTCACCGCGGCTGTCGAGCAAGGTCAATTCACCGCGGTAGGGGCGCAGAACAACCTCGGTTGAATAACGGTCTTGCCCCGACTGATCCTGCCATTTGCGGGTTTCCAGCTGGCCTTCGATATAAACCTTGCTGCCTTTGCGCAGATATTGCTCAGCAATACGGGCCAGCGGTTCCGAGAAGATGGCGACCGAGTGCCATTCCGTGCGTTCGCGGCGTTCGCCCGTGTTGCGGTCTTTCCAGTTCTCTGACGTGGCAATGCGCAGATTGCAAACCTTTCCGCCGTTCTGGAACGACCGGACCTCGGGGTCGCGGCCAAGATTACCTACCAGAATGACCTTGTTGACTGAACCCGCCATGTAATTCCTCGTTCTGTTTTCGCGTATGTGCGCCGAATCTGGCGCGACTTGTTTCGTGAGACCCTATACGGCCTGCATCATGGATGAAAACAGTAGATACAACAGTGTTGGGCAAGAGTCTTACTTTGGCCTTTACCGAGCTTTCATTTTTTGTGGGAATACCTATAATCCGACTGGTTTCTTATCGAGCAGGATAGGCATTGATGCGTTCTTGGGTTGCTGGGTTTTCTGTTGTCTGCCTTGTGCTGGCCGTTTTGCCTGTGCAGGCGCAAACTCTATCTACCAAAAGCCGCAAGGATATCTTCCTCAAGCAGTCCAAGATTCTGGATTCCCGTGCGGCGACGCAGTATCGCGACTCCGCGAGGTTGAAACCCAAGACATCCCGTGCGCATACCGGCAAGCGATATACTGGCAAGTATCGCGGCCAGTATCTGGATCTGGCGAAACAGGCTGCCCGCCTTCACAACATTCCCGAAGACTTGTTCCTGCGCCTTGTTCAGCAGGAAAGCGGATGGAACCCGCACGCGAAGTCTCACAAGGGTGCTCTGGGATTGGCGCAATTGATGCCTCAGACCGCCGAGCTTCTGGGGGTCAACCCGCATGACCCCAAGCAGAATCTCGAAGGTGGGGCCAGATACCTGTCCTGGCAGTATCGCAAGTTCAAATCCTGGCCGCTGGCTTTGGCCGCCTACAATGCCGGCCCAAAAGCGGTGGAAAAACATGGCGGCATACCGCCATACAAGGAAACCCAGAACTACGTGAAGGTCATCTGGGGCGGTTAATCCCGATGCCGCGGCGCAGAACGTCCGGTTCTTGATCCGACGCAACCAGTCCAACTAATCTGAAAGGGTATCGTCCAGTAACTGGTGAGGTCTCCTCATGCCTGCTGACCACCCTGAGATTCCGCAAGAAACGCTGGCCAACTGGCAGCAACTGGTTGATCTGGTCGCGGAATTGGCGGATGTGCCCGCAAGCCTGATCATGAAAACCGACGCACCGGATCACGCGGTGCTGATCACTTCGGATCATCCCGAAAACCCGTATCCGGTTGGTTTGAGTTTCCAGTTGAATCCCAAACTTTATTGTCAGGGCGTCCTGCAGCGGGACGGAGAGCTGGTGGTTGAGGATGCAGCCTGCGATCCGGATTGGGCCGACAATGACGATCTGGAACATGGGATGACATTTTACATCGGCCTGCCGCTGAAATGGCCCGATGGATCGGTGTTCGGAACGATTTGTGTTCTGGATCGAAAGCAGAACCGGCGTGCCTTGTTGTTCCGCGAAGGGTTGGCGCAGTTCGCACGCATGGTCGAGTCGGATTTGGCTTTGTTGCAAGAGGTTTACCTGCGCCGCGCGCTGGAAGAGAAGCTCAACGAAACACTGGCGCAGCTTGAAACCCGTGTCGCGGATCGCACCCGTGAACTGCAGGAAACCAACACGGCGCTGCGCGTCCTGCTGTCCAGTCTGGATGACGAACGCAAAGGCCGCGATCACGAAATTGTCGAACAGGTGCGCGGCCGAGTTCTGCCCTATTTGGAAAAGGTTCGAACGCAGCTTTCCGGGGACGAAGCGCAGTATGTCTATCTTGAGTTGGCCGAGAAGAACCTGAACGAGATCACGGCTTCATTGTCGGACAAACTGACGGATGCGTTTGCAGCAATGACCCCGACCGAGATCGAGATTGCGCAGATGGTCATGTTTGGAAAAACAACCAAGGACATCGCCAAGGCCCTGTCCCGAGAAACATCGACAATCGATTTTCACCGCAACAACATCCGCCGCAAGCTGGGCCTTGAAGGGCGCAGCCAGAACCTGCGCAGTCATTTGCTCTCGATTTCGTGAACACGGAATATGGGGTTTTCCCCCATATTCCGCCCCCATTTTTTCGGTCTGAGCCAAGATGCCTTGGCTTGTTACCTTTGGTTGGGACGTGCGGAAAACCTGCACATGTCCAACAGAGAGGTACACAAAAATGGATCGCAAAGATCTGAAACCAACCATCCTGAACGGGGACAAGGATCATCTGGCGCCGGGGCTGTCTCGCCGGTCTTTCTTTATGGCGGCGGGGGCTGTCGGTGTCGGCGCGACTGCTTCCGTACTGGGCGCAAGATCGGCTCAGGCGCAGTCTCAGGCGTGGCTACAGCCGGGCAACAACAACCATGTGATCGATCTGCAAGGCGCAACGGGTCAGGCCAGCACCGGGACGGTTGGCATCGACTATTATGGTCATTGTGCGATCAAGATCACCTCGCCCAATGGCGCAACAGCGCTGTTTGATCCCTGGCGCGATGATCCGTCGGGCGCATGGGGGCTTTGGTTCCGCAACGAATTCCCGCAAATCCCGGTGGATATCACCCTGTCGACCCATGCCCATTTTGATCACGATGCGATTGAACGCCCAAGTTCGACCATGGTGCTGGATCGCATGGTGGGAAATTTCGAGTTTGCAGACATCAAGATCACCGGTTTTGCCGACAAGCACGCCTGTGTCGCGCCGGGATGGTATGATTGGACCAATGCGCTGGCCGAGTTCGGCGTGGAAGCCTGCCCGCCGAACAACGTGGGCCACATGGATATGGTCGTCTATCTGGTCGAGACCGGCGGCATTCGAGCGCTGATCTGGGGCGACAACCGCCACAACCCGCCGCAGGAGTTCTGGGACGCGATCGGACGGGTGGATGTTCTGACGCTGCCGGTTGATGGCTCGGAACATATCCTCAGCTTCGATCAGGGCAACGACATCGTATCCAAGCTCAAGCCCAAGGTGATCATCCCCACACATTACCTGAATGAGGTCACATCCTACACGCTGACCACTCTGCAATCCGCCGACGACTGGGTGAAGGGGCAGCAGAGCTACAAGATGCTTGACAGTGCCAGCCTTCAGCTTGAAGCTGGTGACATTGCCGGAATGAACCAGGAATTCATGCATTTTGGCAACAACGTCATGACCGGCTGACGAATTCCCGGGATCGCCACTCACGCCACTCCCAAGCGCCGCCTGTCTCCCCAAGAAACCACGGCGCCAAAAGAAAGGGCCGGTCCCTGACCGGCCCTTTTTCAAGGTTCAGAAACGGGTTTACTCCGCCGCGACTTTGATCACCGGCTCCATCCGGGCCAGAATATCTTCGGCCAGGTGGCATTTGATCTGGTGCCCATCCGCCAGCGTCTGCACCGGCGGCACATGGGATTCGCACCGACCGTCAGGCACCTCGGATTTCCATCGGCAACGCGTCTGGAACGGACAGCCTGGTGGCGGGTTCATGGCCGAGGGAATATCGCCTTCCAGAACGATATGCTGCTTTTCGATCGAGGTATCCGCAATCGGAACCGCGCTCAGCAGCGCCTCGGTGTAGGGGTGATAGGGCGGGGCAAAGACCTGATCCGTGGTGCCCAACTCTACGACATGGCCCAGATACATCACCATGACCCGGTCACTGAGGTAACGCACGATGGACAGATCGTGGCTGATGAACAGCAGCGTGGTCTTGTGCTGTCGCTGTATCTCCATCAACAGATCCGTCACGGCAGCCTGAACCGACACATCCAGCGCCGAAACGGGTTCGTCCGCCACAACGATACGTGCATCGCCGGCAAAGGCGCGCGCGATACCCACGCGCTGTTTCTGACCACCGGACAGCTGTCGCGGCATCCTGTCTGCAAAGGCGCGCGGCAGCTTCACCAGATCAAGCAGTTCCAGCATCCGCTTCTTTCGCTCGGCTTCAGAGTTTCCGACACCGAAGATTTCAAGCGCCCGGATGATCTGACGGCCAACGGTCATCGACGGATTCAGCGTGTCGAACGGGTTCTGGAAAACCATCTGAACTTCGCCGATCGTCTTGGCATCGCGTTCTTCGATGGGCACCTGTTCGATGTTGCGGTTGTCCAGCAGGATCTGCCCGTCTGTGGCCGTCTCCAATCCCATAAGGACCTTGGCGAAGGTGGACTTGCCGCAGCCGGATTCCCCCACGATGGCCAGTGTCTCGGATTCGTGCGCCTCGAAGCTGAGCGTTTCGTTGGCCTTCACCACCTTCTTCTCACCGCCGCCAAACAAGGCATTTGCCGCAACCTCGTAATATTTCTTGAGGTTGTCCATTTTCAGAACCGTTCGGCCGATTTCACCCTTTTCTTTCTGATCGGCCAGCGCAAGTGGGGCGTTCCAGTCGATTTCCTGGAATTTAAGGCAGCGGGTGTGGTGCCGGTCATTTCCCGGAACGGCCTCCATCAGGATTTCCTTCGCGTCACAGCGCCCCTCTTCGAAATAGTCGCACCGCGGTCCAAAGTTGCAACCCGGAGGCCGCTCGTGGGGCAATGGGAAGTTCCCCGGAATAGCCACCAGCGGACGCGTGTTCTTGTCAGCCCCCGGCAGCGGGATCGAACGGAACAGCGCCTGTGTATAAGGGTGCTGCATCTCGTCGAACACATCCTTGATCGAGCCACGCTCGACCGCTTCACCCGAATACATGACGCAAAGACGGTCGCAGGTTTCCAGAACCAGCCCGAGATTGTGCGAGATAAACAACATCGAAGTGCCGTATTTCTTGCCCAGATCCTTGACCAGTTCGACCACAGCGGCCTCGACCGTCACGTCCAAAGCTGTTGTCGGCTCATCCAGGATCAACAGCGCCGGTTTCGACATCAGCGCCATCGCAATCACGATCCGCTGCTGCTGACCACCCGACAGTTGGTGCGGAAATGAATTCAACATCCGCTCGGGGTCTGGCAGGCGAACATCCGTCACCACTTCCAGCGCGCGGGAATAAGCCTCTTCCTGACTCACCCCCTCGTGGATCATCGGCACTTCCATCAATTGTTTGCCGATCTTCATCGCCGGATTCAGCGATGCCATCGGTTCCTGATAGATCATCGCGATTTCATTGCCGCGAATGTCGCGCAACTCTTCGGCCGACATCTCTGCCAGATCGCGGCCCTTGAACTTTATCGTGCCTCCGACGATGCGACCGTTCTTGCCAAGATCCTGCATCACGCCCAGTGCCACGGTCGATTTGCCACAACCGGATTCACCAACCAGCCCCACGGCTTCGCCGGGCTCTACGCTGACCGAGAAATCCATCACGGCGGGGATTTCCCGCAGGCGGGTAAAGAATGAGATGGACAGCTTGTCGATCTCCAGGATCGGGCCGTCATAATCCGCCATTTTGCTCATTTTGCTTACTCCTCACCAAATGCGGGGATCCCCTTCATCTGGCCAAAAATATCCCGGGGGGTCCGGGGGGCTGGCCCCCCGGCCTCGATCACATCAGTCCTTCAGGCTTTCCTCGCGAAGACCGTCAGCCAGCAGGTTCAGACCAAGAACCAGCGACAGCAGGGCAAACGCAGGAGGAAGGGCAGGGTGCAGGTAGATCGACAGCAGCTTGCGCCCCTCGTTGATCGTGGATCCCCAGTCCGGGCTTTCCGGCGGAAGGCCCAGTCCGAAGAAGCCCAAAGTCCCCAGAAGAATGGTGGTGTACCCGATGCGCAGACAGAAATCGACGATCAGGGGGCCACGGGCGTTGGGCAGGATTTCCCACAGCATGATGTACCAGGGACCCTCGCCACGGGTCTGGGCCGCAGCCACATAGTCTCGGGTTTTGATGTCCAGCGCCAAACCACGCACGATGCGGAACACCGTGGGCGAGTTCACAAAGACCACTGAAACGAAAACCACAAGAATGCCGCCAGGGATATCGAACAGATCCAGATATGTTGGTAGTCCCCAGATCCGATAGGCGTCGGTATTGATGATGTAGCCACCGGTCGAAATCAGCGACAGATACAGCCAGATCGCAACACCCAGAACACCGATAAGCAATGGCGTGCGGAAATTCGGGCGCGTGTAATAGCGCGAATTCAGCAATACGCCGATGAACAGGATCGGGAACACGAACAACACGGCCGCCATGTAGTTCGGCACCCCGGTTGCCACGATTTCCGGCGTCACCAGCAGGTAGAACAGCAGGATCACCGGGAAGGCGAGGATCAGGTTGGCGAGGAAGGACAGGAACGTATCAAAACGGCCCCCATAGTAACCGGCGGGAAGCCCCAGCGTAATGCCGACCATAAAGGCGAACATCGTTGCCAGCGGTGCAATCTGCACCACAACCCAGGCCCCCTTGACCATCCGGCTGAATACGTCTCGCGCCAGATTGTCACCGCCCAGAAGATACCAAGCATACTCGCCGTCCTCCAGATTAGGCAGAGGCGTTCCCGGCACTTTGTTCTTCATGCCAGATATCTGTGTCAGCGGGTCATGGGTTACGATCAGATCAAGCGCGCCGAAGATGCCGGTAAAAACCCAGAACATCACAAGGCCAAAGCCGATCATTCCGATGGGACTGTCATACAGTTTGCCGTACAACCCCAACCGTCGTTTGAAGGCGATGGACATGGCGAACATGATGATCAGCGCGACCCATACAGGCAGGAATTGCTGGGAAATGGCGCCGATGATCCCTGCGCCAGTGCCCATCAGAATGCCCAGCACCAGATAAGCCACGGCCAATCCCACGCTGGCAAGGAAACTGTAATGCAGCACAAGCTGGATCAATCCACGGACACCGCCGCCAGAACTGACGGATCCATCCGGATTCACGACAATCTGCTGTTCAGGCAAAAAAATACTGGCGATGATCCAGACCAGGATCGACAGCAAAAGTACTGCCAGTGCAATCATCAGCAGCGGGTTCAGGAAGGCGATAGAGCCGGTCCAGGTTAGTGGTTCCATAATCTCACCCTCCTTATGAAATGCGAATGCGCGGGTTGAGGTAAACGTAGCCGATATCCGAGATCAGCTGCGTTATCAGAACCACGAAGACCGACACGACCGAGATCGCCAGCAGAAGCTGGATGTCGTTGTTGCCAGCGGCCTGAACTAGCGCCCAGCCGAAACCCTTGTAGTTGAACAGGGTTTCAACAATCACCACGCCGTTCAGCAGCCATGGGAACTGCAGCATGATAACCGTGAACGGCGCGATCAACGCGTTGCGCAAGGCGTGTTTCATGACGATGTTCGGGAACGAGACACCCTTCAGCCGTGCGGTCCGAATGTATTGCGCCGTCATCACTTCGGTCATCGAAGCGCGGGTCATCCGGGCGATATAGCCCATACCGTACAGCGCAATGGTGAGAACCGGCAGGAAGAAGTTCTCGAATGTCGGGTTCTCCATCGCTTGCGTCGCGGTTCCCTTGAACCATTTCAGCCCCACGGTGGACGAGGTGAAAATCGCGATGAAGATAACGCCAGATACATATTCCGGTGTCGCTGTCGTGATGATTGAGAAGGTCGACAATGATCGATCCAGGGCTGATCCCTCTCGCATCCCGGCCAGTACACCAACGATCAGTGCAGATGGCACCATCAGGACCAAAACCCAGAACATCAGGTAACCTGTATTGCCCAAGCGCTTGCCAACGATGGTTCCGACTTCTTCCTTGAAAACGGTTGAGTATCCCCAATCGCCCTGAAGAACACCACAATATCTTGCCGTGTCCTCTGCCGTCGAACCGGGTCTTGTGCAGGTTCCCACGAACTGGCCATCTTCCAGTGTATTCTGGAACCCGGGCATCACGCCCAACCATTGGCCGTATTTAACGAGTGTCGGCTGCAAGTAGCCGCGGTTTTCCAACCAGGCTTCGACCTGCTCATCCGACATACGCTGGTTGCCCTGCGTTTTCGCCAGCTTTTCAAGGTTCGGGTATAGGTTGGTCAGGAAAAAGACGACGAATGTCAGACATAATGCCGTAAGCAGCATCACTCCGAACCGTCGTAGGATAAATAGTCCCATGGTGGCCCCTGTTGTTCAGGTATTCCGCAGATCATTGGACCATTTTCTGGCCTCGGACGTCCGACCCCGCGTCGGCAAGTCTGCGGCTGGAAAGGGGCGCCCGTGTCAGGCGCCCCTCGTGTGTGGATTGCAGTGCTTAGGCAGCCCAGCCCCACTTGTAGTGATGGTGTTCGAAGGTCACATGCATGTCGGTTCCAACAAGACCCTCTTTCATGTGGCGATAGAGCGAGCGCCAATAGGGCTGAATAGTAACCCCATCTTCCTGAAGCAGTGCTTCGCCACGCGCCATGACTTCGCGACGCTTGTCCGCGTCGGCAATGGCCAGCGCCTCTTCCAGAATGGCGTCAAACTCGGGGCTCGCATAGCCGAACTCGTTCCAGGCTTCGCCCGTACGATAAGCAAGCGCCCAAATCTGAACACCCAACGGACGCGGGTTCCAGTTGGTCGAGCTGAACGGGTACTTGGCCCAGTCGTTCCAGAAGGTATTGCCCGGCAGAACGGTCCGCTTGACTTTGATCCCGGCATCGCGCAGCTGCGCGGCAACAGCATCTGTGGTGTTGCGACGCCAGTCATCGTCGATCGAGATGATCTCGTGCTCGAAATCTCCGAAACCGGCTTCGTCCATCAACGCCTTGGCTGCTGCGGGATCAACCTTTTGCGGCGGAAGCTCGGCATATTCCGGATGCAGCGGCGCCACGTGATGGTTTTCCGCCGGCGCTCCGCGACCGCCATAGCCCAGTTCCAGACAAACTGAATTGTCTACGGCCATCTGAAGGGCCTGCCGGACACGTTTGTCCGCATAAGGCTTCTGCCCGTCGATCTCGGCCAGCTGGTTGGGACGAATAACGATGGTCGCGGCGGTCACCACTTCTGACTTCACATAGCCAAGCCCGTCCATCACGTCGATGAATTCACCCACCGACTCATACAGCATGTCGACTTCGTCGGATTCCAGCGCCGCCAACCAGGCAGAAGGGTCGGTTCCGTAGTCGATGTACTCGATACGGTCCAGGGCAGGGCGGCCATACACTTCTTCGCCCCACCAGGTGTGATCCGGGTTGCGAACCAGAACGGCTTTAACGCCAACCTCAAGTTCGTCCATCAGATATGGGCCGGTTCCCACATTGTTCAGCAGGTCAGTCTCGCTGAACGAGCTATGAACAATCGCGCCGGGATAGTCGGCCATGCCCGGAATAAGGGTGATATCCGGCTTTGGCAGGTTCAGTTTGACCGTGGTTGCGTCGACGACTTCGATGACACCCTCACCGGCCTGACCGGTATCCGCGTCAATCAGGGTTGCAAAGCGGCCCGCCATCGAGTTGGTTTCCGAGCTCTTGTCACACCAGCGCGCGATGTTGCGGGCAACATCGTCAGCCGTGAAATCGTCGCCATTGTTCCACTTGACGCCCGGACGGACATTCAGAGTGTAAACGGTCGCGTCGTCGTTGACTTCCCAGCTTTCCAGCAGCATGCCGCGGAACGAGCCGTCCGAGTTGTACTCGACCAGATATTCCAGCGTGCCGCGCGTCACGTTTGCGATCTGCGACCAGTCATAAGTTCTGGGATCTTTGAGGGCGCGGACTTCCTGCTGGACACGCAGCGTGCCGCCTTCCTGCTTTGCTGTTTCGGCCAAAGCAGGTGTCGGCAATCCGATCATGCCATAGGCAGCTGCGGCAGTAACCCCAAGACTGGTTGCGCGCGTCATGAATTCCCTTCGGCTTAGCTTGCCGTCGCGGTATTCCTGAGCGTGCATCGCTGCCGCCCAGTGCACCTTGTCTTCGGTGGATACGGTATTCGTCATGGATGTCTCCCTGTGACACTGATTTTGTTGATTGATTATGGCTCTACGCGACCCGGTTTCTTACGGTCGCCAGAGTGAAGGATTTTGTTTCTTGGACTCTGTTCATCCCCATGTCGTTATTCGGCACCAGATTTCTGATAAGGTCAATGTTCGAAATCGTCATAAGTAGTACAAAAACGACATTCGCGATCCGTTGAAGTCGTGAAGACGCATTTCTTCCAGCAGCCCAAAACGATGCCGACTTACCCATTGTTTTCCTGGTTTGTTAAGGGAAACCGCAGTAAATCATTAAGTTCTCGTAAGCTTCGAGAGCTGGCGGGGCATCTTGCTTGTGCAATGTCAGACGTGCCGGGTATCACCTAGTGGGATCGACGTGATTCCAGGCCTTCATTCGGGCGCGAAACCAGGTGCGCTGACGCTTGGCGAATTGCCGCGTCGCTATGGTTGCGCGCTCTCGCGCCTGATCCAAAGTCATCGCGCCGTCCAGATATGCCCTGAGTTCCGGCACGCCTATGGCCTTGCAGGACGGAAGGGTGGGATCGAACCGGTCCTGCATGGTACGCACTTCCTCGATCGCGCCCTGTTCCAGCATCTGGTCAAAGCGGCGTTCTATCCTGTTCAGCAGCCATGCTTTATCAACGTCAAAAACGATCGGCAGGGTCTCGTTCAGCGGAAGTGCCGGTGGGGGCGTTTCGGCTTGCCACGACAACAGGCTGCGACCTGTGGCGCGCTGCACCTCCCATGCGCGTTGCACGCGGGCACGGTTGTGTATGTCCAGCTTTGCAAGCGTGTCTGCATCGACCCCCTCCAGAAGGTCTACCATGGGCATCTGATCGGCCTCGGCCCGAACTTCGGGTGGCGTCGCAGGAATTTGGGCCATGCCTTCGGTCAGGGCCGAGAAATACAATCCGGTCCCACCGACAATGATCGGGCGCTGGTGCCCCGTTAACAGAGGCAGGACCTCTCGCAGCCAATGGCCGGTAGAATAATCCTGATCATAGGCGACGTGCCCGTACAACAAATGCGGCGCGCGGGCTTCTTCCTGGGCGGACGGCCGGGCCGAGATGACGCGCCAGCAGTCATAAACCTGGCTCGCATCCGCATTGACGATAACCCCGCCATGGCGTTCGGCGATCTCCAGCGCCAGTGCTGATTTCCCGGACGCCGTAGGCCCCGCGATCAGAACCGGCTTGTCGTCCGGAACAGGCGGCAGTTGCCGAAAAAGCAGGTCTGTTGATCGCCGGGTCATGCGCGGTTGCCTCTATCCTCACCAACCGCATTGAACCTGCGGAGCTTTTGCTTCATTTTGCGCCGGAAATTAACCCCGTGCCAGCCCGGAGCGCAACATGAGCCTTTCCCCTTCTTCTGAAACAGCCGAGACCCCGAAAACAAAGTACAATCGGGTCATGTTGAAAATCTCAGGCGAAGCTTTGATGGGGGATCAGGGATTCGGTTTGCACCCGCCAACCGTGCAACGCATCGCGCAGGAAGTGAAATCGGTTCACGATCTGGGCGTTGAGATTTGCATGGTCATCGGCGGTGGAAACATTTTTCGCGGCCTGAGCGGTTCAGCCCAGGGCATGGAACGGACAACGGCGGATTATATGGGCATGTTGGCCACGGTGATGAACGCGCTGGGGATGCAATCCGCACTGGAAGAGATCGGAGTGTTCACCCGCGTGATATCGGCCATTCGCATGGACGAGGTGTGCGAACCCTATATCCGCCGCCGGGCTGTTCGACACCTCGAGAAGAAGAGGGTCTGTATCTTCGCCGCCGGTACTGGCAACCCGTATTTCACGACAGACACCGCAGCCACCCTGCGCGCCAACGAAATGGCGTGCGAGGCGATCTTCATGGGCAAGAACGGAGTGGATGGCGTATATGACAAAGACCCAGCGGAACACGCTGACGCCGTACGCTATGATACCGTGACCTATGATGACGTGCTGGCCAAACGGTTGCGGGTCATGGATGCTTCGGCCATCGCGCTGGCACGCGACAACAATCTGCCCCTGATCGTCTTTGGGCTAGATGAGCCCGGCGGCTTCCGCGGAATTCTCGCGGGCGAGGGGACCTATACCAAGGTTCAGGGTTGAAGCCAAAGGAGTCGCCTGACAATTCCGCAAGCTTTCAAAGCCCCGGCATCGAGCCGGGGCTTTTTTGTTTTGCTTTCGCTTGACGGTTGTGAACGGCCCTGTCTAAGTATCGCTGTCCTTCCAAGACGAAGGGCTGCCCCGTGTTTCGTCGGCCAAAGGCCCAAGCACAGGCTGGGCTGGAAGACCTGCCATGATTTCTGAGATGTCCGGAAACATGCGCGGGCATCTCATTGATCTGACTGCACAACTAAGGAGCAATGAGGCATGAAATCTCTGGATATCGATTTCGTTCGGGCGCAGTTCCCGGCCTTTTCAGAACCCAGCCTGCAAGGGCAGGCGTTCTTCGAAAATGCAGGTGGGTCTTACACCTGCAAACCAGTAATCGACCGGCTGACGCGGTTCTACACGCAGCGCAAGGTTCAGCCTTACGCCCCATATGAGGCCAGCCGCCTTGCGGGCGCCGAAATGGACGAGGCGCGTGCGCGTATGGCTGCAATTCTGGGAGTCGACACGGATGAGTTGAGTTTTGGCCCTTCAACCACCCAGAACACCTATGTCCTGGCGCAAGCGTTCCGGCAATGGATGAAGCCCGGCGAGGCGATCGTCGTGACCAATCAGGATCACGAAGCCAACTCTGGCCCATGGCGTCGTCTGGTCGAGGCCGGGATAGAGGTGAGGGAATGGCAGATCGACCCCGAAACCGGGTCGCTGAACCCTCAGGATCTTGAAAACATGCTGGACGAAAAAGTGCGTCTGGTCTGTTTCCCGCATTGCTCAAATGTCGTTGGCGAGATCAATCCGGTCACCGAGATCACTGCTATTGCGCATGCGGCGGGTGCGTTTGTCTGCGTTGATGGCGTATCCTACGCCCCGCACGGATTTCCGAATGTTGGCGATCTGGGGCCGGATATCTATTTGTTTTCTGCTTACAAGACCTATGGCCCGCACCAGGGGTGCATGGTCATCCGCCGCACATTGGGTGCGCTGTTGCCCAACCAGGCGCATTATTTCAACGGTGACGTCCTGTACAAGCGGTTCACCCCGGCTGGACCCGATCACGCGCAGATTGCGGCCAGTGCAGGTATGGCGGATTATGTTGAGCTGCTTTGCGCCCACCATGGCGGGCCTGAGGCGGGCGCGGCGGAGCAGGGCGTATTTGTCCACGATCTGATGCGATCACACGAAGAGTCATTGCTGCAACCGGTTCTGGATGCGGTAAAGGATCGAAACGCTGTGCGCCTGTTCGGTCCTTCCGACGCCAGTCGGCGCGCGCCCACCGTCGCGCTTTCGTTGAACCGTCCGGCTGAACCGGTTGCGGCGGAACTGGCGCAATATGGTGTCATGGCTGGTGGCGGAGACTTCTATGCGGTGCGCCCCTTGCAGGCGATGGGCGTCGACCCGGCGCAGGGTGTTTTGAGGGTCAGCTTCACTCACTACACCACGCAGCAGGAAATTGATCAGCTTTTAGAGGCTCTTGAGCGCGTTTTGTGATCCACTACTCTTGAGGGTGCGTAGAAATCAAAAAACCTCAAGGGCGTATTGTGAAGCAACAGCAGGCTCCGATCATTTTGTGGTTTCGACGGGACTTGCGTCTGTCGGACCACCCCGCGTTGACTGCAGCGGCCGAAAGTGGCCGTCCGGTCATACCTTTGTTTATTCATGACAACCTCGTCGAACAGATGGGGGCTGCGCCGAAGTGGCGGTTGGGCTTGGGGCTGGAAGCTTTCACAGCGTCACTGGCCAATATGGGCAGCCGACTGATTTTCCGACGCGGCGACGCACTTGAACAGGTGCAGCAGGTCATGGCCGAGACCGGCGCAACCTCAGTCTTCTGGTCTCGCGCTTACGATCCGGCCTCAATCGAACGCGACAAGACGATCAAGTCTGTGCTTACAAAAGTAGGAGTGACGGCAAAGTCATTTGCGGGGCATCTTCTTTTTGAGCCCTGGACTGTCGCTACAAAAACAGGAAATCCGTTTCGGGTCTACACGCCCATGTGGCGTGCGGTTCAGGGGCGGGATGTACAATTTCCCGACGCGCGGGTTGCCGATTTGCAGGCCCCGATGTCGTGGCCCGCTTCTGACAAATTGAGCGATTGGCAGATGGGGGATGCCATGAACAGGGGCGCGGCCGTCGTTCGCCCTCATGTAAATCCCGGCGAACAGGCCGCCTTGGATCATCTCGAGGCGTTTCTTGGGCGAATTTCTCACTATTCCAACAACCGGGACAGGTTGGATCAAGACGGAACTTCCAACCTGTCGGAATACCTGTCTTTGGGTGAAATCGGGCCGCGTACAGTCTGGCATATGGTCCAAAGGGCCGCATTGACTGGAACACCCGGTGCCGATGCCTATCTACGTCAACTCGTCTGGCGCGAGTTTGCCTATCACCTGATGTATCACACGCCCCAACTGGTGGCTTCCAACTGGAAGCCGGAATGGAACAGTTTTCCCTGGAATACCGATCCGGACCATCCCGAAGTCACCGCGTGGCAGCAGGCCAGAACTGGAATACCTGTCGTCGATGCTGGGCTGCGGCAAATGTATGTGACGGGTCGAATGCATAACCGGGCTCGGATGATTGTCGCAAGCTATCTGACCAAGCATCTTATGACCCACTGGAAAATAGGGATGAATTGGTTTGAGGATTGCCTGATCGACTGGGACCCGGCCTGCAATGCCATGGGCTGGCAGTGGGTTGCTGGATCTGGGCCCGATGCATCCCCGTTTTTCAGGATTTTCAATCCCCAGACGCAAGCTGAGAAATTCGATCCTGACGGGAATTATACGCATCGCTGGATTGCCGAAAGTTATTCCGAACCCACCAAAACCGCCATGTCGTATTTTGATGCCGTCCCGCGTTCATGGGGGCTGCGTCCGGATGCGGATTACCCCAAACCGATAGTCGAATTGCCCGAAGGGCGGACTCGCGCGTTGCGCGCATATGAAAGCCGAAAATCCCACTAAGGAACTGAAAACTTGCCAGAAACAATTTCGCCGCCTAGCTTTGTACGCGTACCGCAGAGGGGAGAGCGGATGATCCTGACGACGACCGAAGGGCAAAAAGACCTGCCCAGATATTTCGCCCAAGTCTTTAAAATGTTGAACCGGATGGAATCCGGGCGTCTTGATATCAGACTACCCGACGGTCGCACGTTTCGCGCAGAAGGCGCAAAGGCCGGGCCGGTGGCACAGGTCGATATTCACGACGACGATGTCTTTGCGCGCCTGATCCGCGAAGGTGAACTGGGTTTCTCCGATGCGTATCTGGACGGCCATTGGAGTACACCCGATCTGCGGTCTTTCATGGATCTTGTGCATCTTGGAACCGAGACCGTTTATGACGGGTTTACGGGCCAGTTTCTGGTTCAGGCTTACGAACGGCTGCGGTTCTGGCTGCACAGAAACAACAGGGCCCAAGCCAAAAAGAACATCTCGTATCACTACGATCTGGGTAACGAATTTTACAGTTCTTGGCTGGATGACACGATGACCTATTCCAGCGCGATTTTTGAGTCTGGGCAGGAAAGCCTCGAGAAGGCCCAGATAGCCAAATACGCAAGTCTTGTGGATGAGATGGGTGCCAAACCGGGTGACCATGTACTGGAGATCGGATGTGGCTGGGGCGGCTTCGCGGAATATGCCGCAAAGGAACGAGGTTTGCGTGTCACCGGCCTGACCATCAGTGAGGAGCAATTCAAGTACGCCAAGGAACGTATTGAAAAAGCAGGTTTATCAGATCGGGTTGAATTCAAGCTTCAAGACTATCGGGATGAACGCGGGGTCTATGACGGCATCGCATCCATCGAAATGTTCGAGGCCGTGGGTCAGAAATACTGGCCGGTCTATTTCGAAACCGTTCGTGAGCGGTTGAAGCCCGGTGCCCAGGCAACCTTGCAAATCATCACGGTGGGTGATCATCGCTGGGATTTTTACAAGAATGGCGTTGATTTCATTCAGAAATATATCTTTCCCGGCGGGATGCTACCGTCGCCGACCATCCTGCGTCAGCAGATCGATCAGGCCGGGTTGAAAGTCGTGCATTCGAAGGAATTCGGGAAAAGCTATGATCTGACTCTGCGCCGTTGGTATGAAACGTTCAACGACAAATGGGATCAGATCTCGGACATGGGGTTTGATGAGCGTTTCCGCCGCATGTGGAATTATTATTTGACTGCGTGCGGTGCGGCCTTTGACACGGGCAATTGCGATGTGACACAGATCACAATAGCAAAACCAAGTTAACTCACGGACCGTCACATGCCCACTGCCTCGCGTCTCGTCGCCGCTGTTTGTCTCGTCGTGCTGGCCTTTCTTGTTTCAAGCATGGTTATCGAAAACGGCGAAGAGGGTAAGGACTATGGCTACTTCACCTATGTGAATATGGCTCTTGGTGCGATCTGTGGTTGGAAAATCATGGGCAAGCGCGCTGGGCGTGGTTGGACAGCGGGTATTAATAACGGCCTGACCGGCGTTGCTTCGCTGGTTTTCTGGGCGCTGTTTGTGCAGGGGTGCTACCGTATGTTCGACCTTGCGATGCGCAATCGATATGGCGGCCCGTTCGAAGCTGTGATGGCCATTTTTTCGATCGGTATCGATTATGGCAAGCAGCTGATCTATCCCGAAATTCTGGTTGCACTCGCACTTGGCGCCGTTGTCGCCGGTCTGGCCACGGAACAGGCCAGCCGCAAATGGCGCTGAACCGTTTCGTCACAAGAGAGATTGAATTTGTCTGATTTGTTCTTCTATGGAACGTTGCGGTATCTGCCGTTGTTGCAGCGTGTCCTGGGCCGTCCGCTGAGCGAAATAACGTTTCACGCTGCCAAGCTGTGCGATCACGCGGTTCACGCGGTCCAGGGGCAAGATTTCCCGATGATCCTGCCCGTCAAGGGTGCCGCTGCCGAAGGTCTGCTGGTGCAGGGCCTGTCCTCCGATGATCTGGCCAGACTGGCTTATTACGAAGGATCCTTCGACTATGACCTGAAATCGTTGAAGGTCATTCTGGAGGATGGGGGCGAAGCACAGGCGCAGGTCTTTTTTCCGACCCCGGGCGCGTGGAAACCCGGTGAGTTGTGGTCGTTGCAGGGCTGGGCAGACAAATTGGGCGAGGTTACGGCGCTCGCTGCCGAAGAAGAAATGGCCTATTTCGGTAAAGTCGATCCCAAAACCATGGCGCGCAGCGTCCGCGCCATTCAAACCCGCGCCTGGGCAAAGATCATGGCCAAGCAACGACGAACCGGCGATCCGCGGAACATAGCCGAAGACGTGATCGTCCACCGGCACGAACGCGTTTACGTCGACTATTTTGGGATGGAGGAAATAGATCTTCAACACCGGCAGCATGACGGCAGCATGGGTCCCGTGCTGCACCGGGGCGGTTTGATGCAGGGCAGCGCGGTGTCCGTTCTGCCATATGACCCGATCCGCGACACCGTGCTTCTGGTCGAGCAGTTCAGACCGCCGGTGTTTTTGATCGACGATCCAGAGCCCTGGCTTTGGGAAGCGGTTGCCGGGATGATCGACCCCGGCGAAACGCCGGAACAGACGGCACATCGCGAAGCCATGGAAGAAGCCGGAGTTCGATTTGACAGGCTGGAATATGCGGGCGGGGCGTATTCCTCCAGCGGGTCGTCGACGGGTTTCATGTATCTCTATGTCGGGCTTGGCAACTTGACCCAGACAACCATCACCGGTGGCCTGGACACAGAAGGCGAAGATATTCGCAGTCGGATTCTGCCGTTCGACGAATTCATCGATATGACAGACCGTCATCTTTTCAAGGATTTGCAGCTGGTGTCTCTGGCTTACTGGCTGGCCCGCCATCGGGATCGTTTGCGCGCGTGACTATCGCGCTTGTGGTCCCGGCAGTGCGCCTGTAAATCTTCGAAGATACCAAATGACAAGAGGCGACCATGCGCATTGCACGAGATCTTGCTGACGCAGTAGGAAAAACACCGTTGATCCGGCTGCGCCGCATCAGCGAAGAGACCGGATGCGAGATTCTTGGCAAAGCCGAGTTCATGAACCCGGGACAGTCGGTAAAGGATCGTGCTGCTCTTTTTATCATCAAAGATGCCATCGCACGCGGGGATCTGAAACCGGGCGGCACCATCGTGGAAGGCACCGCCGGCAACACCGGTATTGGTCTGGCTTTGGTCGGTGCGTCGATGGGGTTCAAAACGGTTATCGTTATCCCCGAGACCCAATCGGAAGAAAAGAAGGATATGCTGCGTCTGGCGGGCGCACAGTTGGTTCAGGTACCCGCGGCCCCGTATCGCAACCCCAACAATTTCGTGCACTATTCCCGCCGTCTGGCCGAGGAATTGGCGCAGACAGAACCCAATGGCGCAATCTGGGCCAACCAGTTCGACAATGTGGCGAATCGTCAGGCACATGTGGAAACCACAGGCCCCGAGATCTGGGACCAGACAGACGGCGAAGTTGACGGGTTCGTCAGCGCGGTCGGGTCGGGTGGGACATTGGCAGGCGTTGCCGATGTTTTGCAACCCAAGGGCGTCAAGATCGGTCTTGCAGATCCTATGGGGGCTGGCCTGTATTCGTATTACACAACAGGCGAGATCGCGATGGAAGGTGGGTCAATCGCCGAAGGTATCGGGCAGGTGCGTATCACCAAAAACCTTGAGGGGTTCACGCCGGATTTTTCTTATCAGATCACCGATAACGAAGCGCTGCCCTACATCTTTGATCTTCTGCGTGACGAAGGCCTGGTCATGGGCGGCTCGACCGCGATCAACATGGCAGGGGCGGTGCGCCTGGCCAAGGAAATGGGGCCCGGCCATACCATTGTGACCATCCTGTGCGATTATGGCACACGCTATCAATCAAAGCTGTTCAACCCCGAGTTCCTGCGTGAAAAAGAGCTTCCGGTTCCGGATTGGATGACCGAGGCACCGCGCAGCATTCCCGGCGTTTTCGAGGACGTGTGATGCTTGGACAGGTCCGCCTGTTTCTGACCCTGCTATTCCTGTGCTTTGTCGGGTTTTCGAATAGCGCTGTTGCGCAGCTGACGGATCGTCAAAGTGAGTATTACCAAGGCTGGGTCAAAACCGCGAGCCGGGCCGAAGCTGTCATCGAGGCGAACCGGGCATCTGACGCTGCGCTGGAGAATTTACGTTCTGAAATAAATGGTTACAGGGAAGACTTCAATCGAGCTCGTGGTGCAAATACCGACCGAATAACGACGCTGGAAAGCCAGATAAAAGCGTTGGGGCCCAAACCCGAAGGGGACACGACTGAACCTGAAGACATAGCAAATCTTCGGGTGCATCTTGAGGAACAGCTCAACAGCCTGCGTGTTCCGCGCATCATTTCCGAAGAAGCGTATAGCCGTGCGAACGGGCTGATCAGCGAAATTGATCAGATTCTTCGTGCACGCCAGAAAAAAGAGTTCTTTGAACAGGGCCCGTCGCCGATCAACCCGGCGTATTGGGGTCCGGCATGGGTGGATGTCAAAGAGGCCGTTCAAGGCCTGGTAAACGAAACGATCACAAATTTGCGTTCAGATGTCGTGCGCGAGCAAATTCGCGCTCGTGGGCTCGCAATCTTCATACTTCTGGTCATTTCAGCCGTGCTGCTGATCTTTGGCAAACGGTGGTCTGAACTCGGAGGCGACTACCTGAGGTTACTCGGCGGGGCCGGGACGGGGGTTTGGTCGTTCGTAATCTCACTATTGCGAATTCTGTTGCCATGGATCGGTGTGGTGGCCGTGGTCACGGCGATCAGTCTCACCGGCGTTCCGGGTCTGCGGGGCAGCCTTTTGCTTCAGAATGTTCCGTATTGGGCAGCGATCGTGTTTTTCTATGACTGGATTGGTCGCCAGGTATACGTGATCGGCGCGTCGCAAGGGTTCAAACGTCTGTCCGCTGCGCGCATCACTGAACTGCGCGTGTATATCGATCTGCTCGCCCTGATGCTGGTTTTGCACGAATTGGCGTTTTTGTTCGAACGGATCGAAAACATTTCCGACGCCACTCGCGCCGTAGTCAGTTTCCCGGTCATTGTCGCGACGGCTTTGTTGTTGTTGCGAGTACGTCAGATTCGAACAACCGACGGGCCTCCGGATCAAGCTGCCTCGACCCGTTCCGCGGGTTTCAGCCAACTGGTCGAGTTCCTGCGCCGGGCTTTGTTCCTTTTGGGGATCATGTCTCCCTTGCTGGCTATTTTCGGATACACCAATGCGGCCGAAGCAATCGTGTTTCCTGCCGTCAAGACATTGGTGCTGATCGGGGCCTTGGTCATCCTGCAACGGTTCATCAGTCAGATTTACGGTTGGGTCACCGGGCAGGGCGAAGCCGCAGGGGATTCGCTTTTTTCCGTGCTGGTCGGGTTTGCATTGGCCATCTTGGCGCTTCCCATTCTGGCGATCTATTGGGGTGCGCGGGAAACAGACCTGCTGGAAGCATGGTCGCGCCTGCTGCTTGGTTTTGATATCGGTGGCGTCACAATTTCGCCCAGCAACTTTCTGACCTTTGTTGCCGTGTTTGCAATCGGTTATACGCTGACGCGTCTGTTGCAAAGCGGGCTGCGCAATTCGCTTCTGCCGAAAACCAACATAGATCCGGGTGGCCAAAACGCGATTGTCGCTGGTTCGGGATACGTTGGCATATTCCTTGCTGCGTTGGTGGCAATCATGGTGGCCGGTTTTGATCTGTCATCGCTGGCGATCGTCGCTGGCGCGCTGTCTGTTGGCATCGGCTTTGGTTTGCAGACAATCGTGTCGAACTTCGTTTCTGGCATCATCCTTTTGGTCGAGCGTCCGATTTCCAAGGGGGATTGGATCGATGTTAACGGCATGATGGGATATGTTAAGGACATTTCCGTTCGTTCGACCCGGGTCGAGACGTTCGACAGGACGGATGTCATCGTTCCAAACTCTGACCTGATCAGCGGTGTCGTAACGAACTATACCCGCGGCAATACGATCGGGCGAGTGATCGTTCCGGTGGGTGTTGCATACGGAACTGATACGCGTCTGGTAGAAACCATTCTGGGCGAAATTGCCAACAGCCATCCGATGGTTTTGGCCAACCCGGCGCCAAGCGTCGTGTTCCAGGGGTTTGGAGCAGATTCCTTAGACTTTGAAATACGGGCGATCCTGCGGGATGTGAATTGGGTTTTGTCGGTGAAATCTGACATGAACCATGAAATCAACCGTAGATTCTCGGAAGCAGGGATCGAGATTCCGTTCGCACAACGTGATGTCTGGCTGCGAAATCCCGAAACCCTGCGGGCATCTGACCCGAGCAACCAGGAGCCTTCCGTTTCTGTGCAGAATGAGCCACGCAAAGTTGCAGAAGCTCCGGCGGATTTGACCGAGGCGGATATGGACCCGGATGCCGGTGATGAGATCTGAGGGGCCAGATCGCAGCACGTGTTGACCTGTGATCACCCGTCGGTGGGTGCATTGATTAAATTGCGCTATTCCCCTGAATTCTTCGAATTGGGGCCTTGCAAATCCGACGGCATTCGTCCAAATATCGCCGGCACGGAGAGGTGGCCGAGTGGTCGAAGGCGCACGCCTGGAAAGTGTGTAGGCGGGAAACCGTCTCCAGGGTTCGAATCCCTGTCTCTCCGCCACCATCACCATTGCGAAACTTGAACTGAACCTGTCCGCGAACGCGATGCACGATTACAAGCTGTCCTGCTGCGCTTCGACCCAGCCGGTGCCTGACCTGCCGCCGAGTTTTTCGACGAGAAAATCCATGAAGATTCGTGTCTTGGGCGTCAGCACGTTCGAGCGCGGATAGATCAGCCACAGCCCAGCATGATCATTCAGCCGCCAGTCAGGCAAAACCTGCCTGAGCCGCCCGGAGCGCAGTTCATGGGCCACGCTCCAGAGTGAGTTGATCGAAAGCCCCGCTCCGGCAAGCGTAGCTTCGCGTTGCGCGGTGCCGTCATCGACGATGGTTCGGCTGATCATCGCGCGCGGGTTCAGGATCGCCTTCTGACCAGCAGGATCAACCAGTTCGCGCCGGTCGAGATTGGCCCACGCGATGAAACGATGCGCCGTCAGATCCTCAGGTTTCGAAGGCACTCCGTGCCGCTCGAGATATTCCGGCGCAGCGCAGAGCAGGCGGATGTCATCTGAAAGTTTGCGCCCCTTGAGGCTGCTATCGGCCAGAGGCGCGTTGCGCAGGGCTAGGTCGAAACTGCCCTCGATGGCGTCGAAGGGCTTGTCCGACAGTCGCAGGTCCAGCGTCAGGTCGGGATAGCGTTGATGAAACTCGGGCAACAGCGGCATGATGTGCAACTGGGCAAAACTGCTGGGGGCTGCGAAACGCAAGGTGCCTGTGGGGCCGGTATCCGTGCCTCCGAGGGCAGCGCGCGCTGCATCCGTCTGGGCGAGAATTTCGCGCGCATAAGGCAGAAACTCCGACCCTTCCAATGACAACGACACCTTGCGCGTGGTGCGGTGCAAAAGCTCGACGCCAAGTTCGTTCTCAAGCTTGGCCAGCCTGGCACTCGAGACCGCCGGTGCAAGGCCAAGCTCGCGCCCGGCGGCGCTGATATTGAGCCGTTCGGCCGCCATGACGAACAGGCGCAGGCTGTCGGTATCCATATAGATTATATCCAAAATACGAAAACTGAACTTATTTTTCACCACCTTTTTCTTGTTCTTGCAAGTGATAAGTCAGGTGCACACCGACACACACCCCAACGGAGACATAAAATGAACGCGATCACCGAGGTGAAGACCGATATCAACGCGCAGATCATTGAGGCCTTCAATTCTCGCCATGCCACCAAGATCTTCGACCCTGAACGCAAGGTGAGCGACGCTGACTTCGAGACGATCCTCGAGGCTGCACGCCTTTCGCCCACTTCGTTCGGGAACGAGCCCTTCCGCATCCTGATGATCCAGTCGCCCGACAAGCGCGAGCTGTTCCGCGAGTTTTCATGGGGTGCCAACGGGATGATGAACGGGTCGACCGGCCAGCTTGGCACCGCCAGCCATTTCGGCATCATTCTGGCGGCGACGGGTGAACTGATGCGCGCCGGATCGGATTATCTGCAAGACCACTACCGGCAAGTGAAGCAGCTGCCCGAGGAAGTGATCGAGATCTTCAACGGCGCATACGGCAAGTTCCAGGCCGAGGATCACAAGATCACCTCTGACCGCGAGATCACAGACTGGTCGGGCAAGCAGGCCTATATCGTGCTGGCCAACATGATGACCACCGGTGCGCTGATGGGGATCGACAGCTGCCCGATCGAGGGCTTCGACATGGAGCGGACGACGCAGACGCTGGCCGAACATTTCGGCGTCGATACCGCGAAATGGAAACCGGCGGTGATGTTCGCCTTTGGTCATCGCGCGAAAGATCCTGAATTCCCCAAGACCCGCCGCACGATGCAAGACACCGTCGCTTGGTTCTGACCCCGAAGGAGATACACGATGACCTATTATTCCGTTCTGGACGTCACCCCCACCGCCGAGGACTGGATCCCCGGCTACCTGCCCACCGCCAACGAACGCGTGGCGGCACATGGCGGCAAGTATCTTGCGCGTACCGCGACCCACGCGCAGATGGAAGGCGAGGATCAGCCCGCCGGGCTGAGGATCATCATCGAGTGGCCTTCGGAAGAGGCGGCCCGCGCCTTCATGGCGGACCCGGCCTATGCACCGCACCTGGCCTCCCGCACCAAGGGCTCGGTCAGCCATCACTACCTGATCGCGGGGCAGGACGACCTCGCCTGAATGCAGCACTGGCCCGGTATGCCGGGCCGGCACCCCCAAGGAGGCTTTCATGACCCGGACCGGAACCGTCAATTATCATGTTCACAAGCCCGCGCCGCAGGCATTCGTGCTGGACGCGGACAGCATCGCTGGCAATCTGGTCTCGCCCGAACTGGCCGCGACCGAGGTGGCGCTGACCGATCTGCGTGCCGGGCGGGCAGGGGCCAGCTTTGTCTCTGACGGGTTCGAATTTGGTGTGGCACCGACGCGGGTGACCAGTTTCGAATCCCCCGGCTGGCAGGAGGTCTACGACCGCGAACTGGCCGAGCTGCTGTGCGACCGGATCGGCGCGCGCGAGGTGCTGTTCTTCGACCACACATTGCGCATTGACGACCCGGCAGCCAACCGCCGCCCCGCGCGCAACGTGCACAGCGACCTGAGCCCGCAAGGTGCGCACCAGCGGCTGGTGGACATCCTCGGGCCCGAGCGGGCGCGCGATTGGGCGGCGGGGCATTACGCCTTCGTTAACCTGTGGCGGCCGGTGGAAAACCCGATCAACACCGCCCCGCTGGGTTTCGTACGCCCTGCAACCGTGGACGACGCGGACTGGATCAACATCGACCTGATCTATCCCGACCGGCGCGGTCGTATCCTCGGTCTGGCGGCCAATCCGCGTCATGATTGGGTGTATCTGTCGCGCATGACGCCGGACGAGATCGTCTGGTTCAACATCTACGACAATCGCGGCCGTCCAACGGTGGGCCACAGCGCGATTGATCTTGCCGAAGATCCCGATCGGCAAACCATCCGCAAAAGCCTGGAAAGCCGGGCGCTGGTGCGGTTCTGAGAAAGGCAGAAAATGCTGGACAAATCCAACACGCCAAACTTCGCGCCGCTCAACCGCGCGTTCAACGCGGTGTTCCGCCCTGGTAGGCTGAGCATTGGGCTTGTGGTCCCGCTCGAGGCAAACCGCAACGATCCGGTACCTACTATGACGCGCCATCTGGAGCGCGCCGCGCTGGCCGACGAACTGGGCTTTGCCGCGCTTTGGCTGCGAGACGTGCCCTTCAACGTGCCCTCGTTCGGCGATGCGGGACAGGTGTTCGATCCTTTCGTCTATCTCGGCGCGCTGGGTGTTGCGACGCGCGACATCGCGCTTGGCGTGGCTTCGATCGTGCTGCCATTACGGCACCCGGCCCATGTGGCCAAGGCGGCAGCCTCGGCCGACCAGCTGTCGGGCGGGCGGCTGCTTCTGGGTGTGGCCTCGGGGGATCGTCCCGAGGAATACCCGGCGCTGAACAAGGATTTCTCTGATCGCGGGGCGCGCTTCCGTGACAGCCTGGTCTATATCCGCGCCATGGCGCAGGATTACCCGCGACTGGATAACCCGCAGGGCGACCTCTCTGGCGGTATCGACATGTTGCCTAAGCCTGCCGCCGGGCGCCTGCCGCTGCTTATCACCGGTGGCAGCCAGCAGACGCCAGAGTGGGTGGCGCGCCACGGTGACGGCTGGATGACCTATCCGCGTGGTACGGCGGCGCAGTCCCGCGTTGTGGCCGACTATCGAGCGCGCGTGGCACAGGCCGGCTTGCCCGACAAACCGGTGATGCAGTCGCTCTATGTTGATCTGGTGGACCAAGCCGACGCTCCGCCGCGCCCGATCCATCTTGGGTTCAGTGCCGGCACCGATTACCTGCGCCGCTACCTGCACGAGATCCGCGATTTGGGCATCAACCACGTGGCACTGAACCTGCGCTTTAACGTGGCCGGGATCGAACCCACCCTGCACCGGCTGGCCGACGAGGTCCTGCCCGAGTTTCACGACTGATTTCATCCCCAAGGAGGCCTCAATGCCCAAGACTATACTGATCACCGGCGCGACCGACGGCATCGGCCTGTTGACCGCCAAGACACTGGCGGCCGAAGGCCACCGCGTGCTGCTGCACGGACGCAGCTCTGACAAGCTGAAGGCCGCCGCGCAGACGGTTGGCGGCAACCCCGAGACCTTCCGCGCCGATCTTTCCGATCTGGACGAAGCCGCCGCGCTTGCTGACGCCGTGCGTGCCCGGCACGACCGGCTGGACGTTCTGATCAACAATGCCGGTGTCTACAAGACTCCGCGCCCGCGCCGGGCCGACGGGATGGATGTTCGGTTCGTGGTAAACGCTCTGACGCCCCATGTGCTGACCCGACGGTTGTTGCCGATCATCCCAGCCGAAGGGCGCGTGGTGAACCTTTCATCGGCCGCGCAGGCGCCGGTGGATGTGGATGCGATGCACGGTAAGCGGCAATTGAGTGACATGGAGGCCTATGCGCAAAGCAAGCTGGCGCTCACGATCTGGTCACGGGAAATGGCGCGCGCACACCCAACGGGCCCAGTCTTCGTCGCAGTCAACCCTGGCTCTCTTCTGGCCTCAAAGATGGTCCGAGAGGGTTTTGGAATGGCCGGCAATGACTTGGCGATCGGCGCTGATATCCTGCGACGGGCCGCGCTGTCGGACGAATTTGCCGATGCCTCGGGGCTGTATTTCGACAATGACAGCGGGCATTTTGCTGATCCACACTCGGCGGCGGCCGACCGCGATCACGCGGCGCGGGTCAAGGATGCTATCGCGGCGTTGACCGGCGGCGGAGTTTAGATCCGCGATATGCCCGTTGCTCTTGCGCCGGCTTTGAGGTGTTCGGTCCCGCTTGGGCCAGGCACAGTGCTTCGACCTCAGTGGCCATGCCTCCGGCAAGCCAAAGTGGCAGGTGGGCGTCTGGGACCTGCGATGCGCGCAGTTGGGATTACCGGAGCAGGTTTTCGACACCAGACCCACCGCCTTCGTCACTACATCTGATGGGCACCAGATATTATCATCTCTTTGCAGAAATTCCCTCGTTCGCCCGCAAAACTCTGAGGACGAGATTGGTGAAAAGATGCTGGCTCAAAACTCGGACTTTATTGCGTGCACGAGATTTGAAGACGCAGCTATTTGGTTGGAACAGTTGCAAGAAGGCTTTGTAGGTGACTCTAAACGCTAAAGTCCGACAGCTTTGACAAAACAATGCAGCAGGATCTTGTCACCGCATGACGAATGGGTTCGACATTGGCTGTTCCGACGTATTCAGCCAGACGGTTTTGGTCCTTGTGTAATCGTGAATTGCCTCGATCCCGGCTTCCCTGCCATAGCCGGATTGATTGTAGCCACCAAACGGAGCAATCGGGGACACTGCGCGGTATGTGTTGATCCAACAAATTCCCGATTTCAGGCGGGATGAAACCCGATGGGCGCGGGCGACATTTTCAGTGAAAACGCCGGACCCAAGCCCGAACTGCGAGTCGTTGGCCAATGTGATCGCTTCCTCTTCCGTATCGAATGGCAGCAGAGACATCACGGGGCCGAACATTTCGACCTTCAGCGTCTCGGTCTCTGGGCTCGTGCATTCCACCAGCGTAGGGGCCATGAAGTTGCCCGGCCGGTCCAGAGGTTTTCCCCCGAAGCGGATGCGTGCGCCTTGTTCTGTGGCCTTCGCCAAAGTCGCCTGAATTCTTTCCACCTGATCAGTGGTGCAGAGCGGGCCAATATGGGTGGCCGTTTCCAATGGATCTCCGATTGCGATGCCCTTCATCTTCTCTTCGATCTTGTCAACAAGCGCTTCCAGTACCGGGCGATGTATCAATCCGCGCGAGCCGGCCACGCAGCTTTGACCCGAGGCGCCGAAATTTCCCGCAATCAAGCCATTGGCGGCGCCATCCAGATTGGCATCATCAAAAACGATGATCGGGGATTTCCCGCCCAGTTCCAATGTGGTCACCGCAAAGTTTTCAGCCGAATTGCGCACGACATGGCGCGCTGTTTCCGGGCCGCCGGTGAATGCGATCCGGTCCACGTCCGGGTGCCGGGTAAGCGGGATGGCGCAGTTTTCGGCATCCCCCGTAATGACAGAGACGACACCTGGCGGAAAGCCAGCTTCATCGATCAGCCGTGCGAATTCCAGCATCGGAGCGGGCGCAATTTCAGAGGCCTTCAGCACGACCGAACATCCTGCCGCCATCGCGGGGCCAAGCTTGGTTGCGGTCAGGAACATCTGTGCGTTCCAGGGGACGATAGCGACCACCACGCCAATCGGTTCGCGCTTGGTGAAGACGTGCATGTCCGGTTTGTCGATCGGAAGAACCGCTCCTTCGATCTTGTCCGCGAGCCCTGCATAATATCGATAATAGTCACCGACATAGGCTGTCTGGCTTGCGGTTTCGGCAAGCAGCTTGCCGCTGTCTGTGGTCTCAAGCTGGCCCAGATGACTGGCGTTTTCCTCGATCAGTTCCGCAAGTTTGAACAACAGTTTGCCGCGTGCGGTTTGCGTCATATCGCGCCACGCGGGATCATCAAGTGACCGACGCGCCGCGGACACGGCGCGGTTCACGTCTTCGGGTGCGGCACAGGCGAAACTGGACCAATCTTGGCCCGTCGCCGGGTTTTGCGAATGCATCACTTGCCCGTGTGCCCCTTCGGTCCACGCGCCGTCGATATAAAGCTGGAAATGTGGTTTCTGATGCATCATCGATCCTTACTGAAACTTTGGCATGACGTCGTCGATGAAACGGGCCAGCGATGCGCGTTTGCGTTCGAAACTCATACCGCTGTCTATCCAGAACGAATACTCATCATAGCCCAGATCTTCATAACGTTTCAGACGTTCCGTGACCCCATCCGGGGTTCCGACTGTCAGATCGCGCGCCAGGTTTTCCGGTGCCATCATCTTGTTGGCCGCAATCTCTTCATCCGTCAACGTCTGGATCAAGCCCTGCCGGACTGGCCGCTTGTTTTGAAACCAGGCCCCGAAGTAGTTGTAGAAGCGCGACAAATCCTGAGCGGCCTGACCCAGATCATCATCGTCGCTGCCAACGTAAGTGTGATGCAGCAGCATGATCTTGGGGCGCGGCCCCTCATGGTTTGCGCATGCATCTTCAAAGCGGCCCATTAGCGTTTCAATCTCATGCATGCCCTGCCAGAGCGGTGTGACCTGAATGTTAAAGCCGTTCTGCACACCGAATTCATGACTGTTCGGATCCCGCGCTGCGATCCAGATAGGCGGCCCGCCGGGTTGCACCGGTTTGGGGGCCGAGGTGGTAGCAGGAAAATTGAAATACTCTCCATCATGGGCACAGTCACCCTCCCACAGCCGGGGCAAAAGCGGCGCGATTTCCCGCATGCGCTGGCCAGCATCCCATGCATCCATTCCCGGCATCATCCGTTCATATTCATACGAATAGGCGCCGCGGGCGATGCCCAGCTCGATACGTCCGCCTGTCATCAGGTCCGCCGCAGCCGTTTCGCCCGCCAGTTTGATCGGATGCCAGAATGGTGCAACAACTGTACCCGTGCCAAGCCGCACATTCTTGGTGTGATGTGCGATATCGACCAAAGACATCAAAGGGTTGGGCGCGATCGTAAAGTCCATCCCGTGGTGCTCGCCGGTCCAGACGGCGCGCATTCCCGCCTCATCGGCCATTTTACACAGCGCGATGAATTCTTCATACAGCTTCTCATGGGGTTGATCGGGGCTCAGCCGTTCCATGTGTGCGAAAAGGGAAAACTCCATCCATCAGGTCCTTTCAGAAAAGCTGTGCACGTCGCCTTGCTGCGCACTGCCCAGATACAGTGAGAAGTCGCGGGTTCGGCTTTCCAGCGCGAAACGAGAAATCATGGTGGTGATTGGCGCCGTCGAGTAGCTAAGGGTTGCCAGGTCTTCAATCGCGACGGCCTCAAGCTTGCCATGTTTGGGAAGTTCCGGCGCATTTCCCAATATGTAGACATGATGCGCTGTGGCATCGTCATAGACCGAGTAGACCACGCCGAGACGTGCGTCGATGCCACGATCATGCAGATCCTGCCAAAGGCTGTCGCGCAACTGTCGACGGTCGGACAATGTGACCTGCGGCGGCCTGAAACCGGCATCCGTTTTCTCAAGCAGCACGCGGCCTTCGTGTTCGATGATTGCGCCACAGACGATCCTGCGCCCCGTCGGTTCAAGCGCGCCCCGTTCCAGCCCAAGGCTGAAGTACCGCCCGTTCGCGTAGCCCAGAGCCGGGCGGTCGTTGTGGGAATAGGTTTCGACCTGTCCGATCAGAACGCAATGGTCTCCTGCCTCGATCACCCGATGGGTCCGGCAGGAAAATGTCGCGACCGCGCCGTTGATCAAAGGGATCTCTCGCGCGTCGAGGTCATGGTCGGTTTTGGCGAACCGGTCACCTTTGAAGCCGGCGAAACTGTTGGACACATCCTCTTGCCCCTCGGCCAGAACACTCACCGTGAAATGGGTGCAGGTCGAGAATTCGCCGTATGAAGACAAGTTCTTGCCGGGGCAAACGATCAACAGCGGCGGGTCGAGCGAAACCGAAGTGAAGGAATTTGCCGTGAAGCCCAGGGCCGTACCAGAGGCGCTGCGCGTGGTAACGACGGTCACGCCGGTCATGAATTTGCCGAATGCCCGCCGGAGATCGCGGGGGTCAATTTCGGTCATGATTGCACCTCGCTTTGAAAGCTGGAAATGGCGGCGTTGACCTGACTTGCATGTGTCATCGGCATCATATGGGCCGCCCCATCGATGATCAGCGCGCGGCCGTTCGGGGTGATTTCAGCCATTTTAAGCGACATGTCTGGGGTGGAGTTCGGCTCCTGACTGCCGGTTATGAACAGCGCGGGGCAGGCGAGTTTCTCCAGCGCGTCGCGCCGCGGATTTTGGCCTTGGGCAAAAACCGTATAGGCCAGCTTGTAAGCAGCCGGATCCATGGCCGTCAGCCATTCGCAGCAGGCATCACGTTCAGGCGAACCGATGTCACCAAACCACCGGCGCAGCGTGCTGGTTGGGTCAACCGGTGTTTCCCCATCCAGTCCCGCCGCACGTTTCTGAACCGCCAGCGCGGCCTTTGCGCTGCGTTCAAAAACGGCATTCATTGCCACGACGCCGCAAATCCGGTCGGGCGCCTTGGTGGCAAGGTCCAACGCGATCATCGCGCCCATCGAGTGGCCGACAACTAGGACCGGACCGTTCAGATTGCCCAGCACGTTCTGTGCTGCATCACTGTAATCCGACAGTTCCGTACCGAAAAATCTCAGCGGGCTTTCGCCGTGACCGGGCATGTCCGGTGCCGTCAGGCGCGCTTCAGAGGCCAACCCGTCCAACTGCGCGCCCCAGGCTTCGGCCCGCAGGCCAACCCCGTGCAGCAACAGGATGTCCGGACCTGTGCCTGCCTGGATGGCGGCCAGCCCGCCGATTTCAGACCGCGGCCGGGTTGTCCACGTCATGACCCAAATCCTTGAGATCCTGATACCGGTCGCCGATACGGTGATGCGGTCTGCCCGATGTTGCCGCCCCCAGTACCACCACAATTTCGTCGTCGCGCGGTGCGTCCGGGATCGAGAATTGAACGGTCAGGTAGTGAGACCGCCGCCCGGCATCGTTTTTGTCCATCAATGGCACCATGATCGGCGCATTTGCGGGGCCGCGCGTGTTCGTGAAAGCCAGATAGGATTTCGCGCTGACAGCCTGCCGGTAGTGGTTGCCGAACCGAAGGGTGTGAATAATGCCTGAGGCGTGCTCGACCTCGCCATTCAGCCCGACGACGGCTGCCTTGCCATAGGCTTCGATTGCGTCGCCACTGCCTGCCAACGCGATCATGCGGTCCGTCATCATCTTTCCCAGTAAGGGGCCATATGCGTGGATTTCCGGTTTGAGGTCTTCGACATATCGACCCGCCCAGGGATTGGTGATCACTGCGGCCACGGCGAACATGCGCCATGGGATTTCCGCAGGGCGAAATCCCTCGACAAGAACTTCCTCGTCGTAGGTAACAATCTTGCGTATTTCCGGCTTCATCACACCTCTCCTGTCGCGCTGGGAGAAAGTAGAAACGGGTGTGGTTTTTGACAAATGATTGAATTATGTGCTTTCGCATTAAAAAGATTAATGGATAACTTGATCAATGGCAAAATCACTTCCCCCCCTGACCTGGTTCCGATCCTTCGAGGCGGCGGCCCGGACCCTGAGTTTTACCGCGGCGGCCGAGGAAATCGGCCTGACCCAATCGGCTGTCAGTCAGCAGGTGAAATCCCTTGAGATGCGTCTGGGGACACCGCTTTTCATAAGGCATCCGCGCAGTCTGGCCCTGACGGATGCAGGGCGGAAACTGCTGCCCGAAGTCGGCAGTGCGCTTGAGGCGCTTGCCGCCGCCGCCGGAAGGGCCGACGCAAGCGCACCAGGAGATGTCCTGACAGTGGCCACATCTGTCAGCGTCGCGCAATGGGTCATCGCCCCAAACCTCGCGGACTTCACCCCCCGCAATCCAGAGATCAGCGTGCGGCTGCTCAGCGCAATCTGGCCTGACGATTTTCACGCGTCGCAAGCTGACGTTCAGGTCAGGTTCGGATCGGAAAAACAAGTGGGCAGGGGGGCCGAACGTTTGTGGCCGGACAGGCTTGTCGCTCTTAAGGCGCCGACGCTTGCAGGGGATCCGTTTGACCTTCCATTGATAGAGGCAGTCGGCACTTCAAGCGGATGGAAGACGTGGTTCGACAAGCAGGGCGTACAGCGGCAGCCTGCCGTTTTCGTCGATACGTTCGGCATGGCGCTTCAATTGGCGGTTCATGGCAGCGGGGTTGCCCTGATCAGCGAGTTCCTGGCGAAACATGCGATGATAACCGGTCTTGTCGAAAGCGCACATGACAGCACTGTCGACTGCAACGAAGGGTATTATCTTTCCGCTGACGCCAGCAATCCGGCGGCCGCATTGTTTCGGGACTGGTTGCTTGAACAGATACGTGTTTGATCAGGCGCGGGCCTAGGATCGTTCGTGCACCACTCAGGGCTTGACGAATACTTTGCGTGGTCGTTTGCACAGACACTCTGCGGGACCGTTTTCCTTGATCAGGATGGTTTCGGTGATCGCAAGCCCCCAATCATCCATCCAGAGCCCGGGCATGAAGTGAAATGTCATGCCAGCTTCGAGGATCGTATTGTCTTCGTCCCGCAGCGAGATCGTGCGTTCGCCCCAGTCCGGAGGATAGCTGAGGCCGACAGGATAGCCGCAGCGGGCACCGCGTTCGATCCCCGCACGTTCGAGAGGCGCCGCCAGCGCTTTGGCGATATCCTTCGCGCGATTGCCGGGGCGCGCAGCCTCCAGACCCGCTTCCAACCCTTCAACCAAGGCCGCCTCGGCCCTTTTGAGATAATCAGGCGGTTGACCCAGAAATACCGACCGGCAGAACGGAGCATGATATCGGCGATAGCAGCCAGAGAGCTCGAAGAAGGTGCATTCGCCCGATTTGAACACATCTCCATTCCAGGTCAGATGCGGCGCGGCGGCGTCTGAGCCGGACGGCAAAAGTGGGACGATGGCTGCGTAATCCCCCCAGTCATCACCGACGCCCGTGATTGCGTCATGGTAAATCTGTGCGACTAGCTCGTTCTTGCGCAGGCCAGGTTCAACGCGCTCAAGCACGCCGTCAGTTACAAACTCTGAAATCCGGGCCGCCTTGCGCATCAGGGCGATTTCTTCGTCGGATTTCACGACCCGTTGCCAGTTGACCAAGGCCGTTGCATCGATCAGGGTTGCCCCGGGCAGTTCCGTTGTCAGAGTAATATGGGCTTTGGCCGAGTAGTAATAATTGTCCAGTTCCACCCCAATTCGGCTTTGGCCGTGTCCGCAGTCCGCAATAAGTTTGGCCAGATCCTGCATTGGATGCCGTGTGGTCGACTGCACGAAGTGATCCGCGTATCCGAAAACCCGATCGTCCCCCATCCACACCGTGCGCAGCGCACCGTTTGCATCCTGCCGGCGCCCCCACCAGATCGGGTCCGCGTCAAGAAAGATCAAGGCACCCTGGTGAACGTAAAAAGACCAGCCCTCGTACCCGGTGAGCCATCCGATGTTCGAGGGGTCTTCGACAAAAAGGCAGTCAATTCCCTTTGCGGCCATCGCCTTTCGGGTCTTGGCAAGACGGCGATCATATTCCGCCCGGCTGAAGGCTGGATCAGAGTGGGTCATTGGCGCCTCCGGTCAACAAAAGACTTTGGTTGACAGAACCCTACCGATCCGCTCACGTCAACGAACGAAAATTCGGGGGGCTGCATGAAAGCCGATATCAATAAAGCCGATATCAATCCGCACCGAACGGGCCATAGCACCGGGCCATTCAAGCGGTGTCGTTTCAACGGTTCAGCCTGCATGCGGCGCCCCACCTCTGAGGTCGCCGGATGAGAGGGTTCGAGCCAGCAGAGTTCGCAGCGCGCACCGAACGCGCACAGGTGATGATGAATGCCGCTGGCCTGTCGGCGCTGCTGCTGACCACGGAAACCGACGTGCGTTACTTTACCGGATACCTAACCAGATTCTGGGAAAGCCCGACCCGCCCGTGGTTCCTGATCCTGCCTGTGGCCGGTAAACCGGTTGCGGTTATCCCCTCGATCGGCGCCTCGTTGATGGGGCAAACCTGGATCGACGACATCCGAACGTGGAGCTCACCCGACCTTCAGGATGACGGCGTCTCGCTTTTGACGGATGCCCTGACGGAATTGACACCCCTCACAGGCCGTATTGGAATGCCCGATGGTCACGAGACGCACGCGCGTATGCCCATGTCGGATATTGAACGCCTGCGAAACAGGCTCGGTTCGCGCCACATCACCGGAGATCACGGTGTTTTGCGCCAACTTCGCATAGTCAAATCCGAGGCGGAAATCGCCAAGATCGAAACCGCATGCGCCATAGCCGGTCGGGCCTTCGCCCGAGTTCCCGAGATTGCTCGGGCAGGCGTGCCTTTGGATGAAGTATTTCGCGGTTTCCAGATACTCTGTCTGGAAGAGGGTGCCGACTGGGTGCCGTATCTCGCAGGTGGGGCAGAGCAGGGCGGTTACTCTGACGTAATATCGCCGGCGTCTTCGTCCCCCTTGGAGGATGGCGATGTACTGATGCTTGATACCGGCTTGGTCTGGGATGGCTATTTCAGTGACTTCGACCGCAACTGGTCGGTCGGCCCAGCAAATCCGGACGTGAAATCTGCTTACGCTAGGCTGATTGAGGCGTCTGACGCTGCTTTCGAAATCGCCCGCCCCGGCGCCACCGCAGCAGAGCTGTTTCATGCCATGAACACCGTGCTGACCAAGGCATCCGAAAGCACAGATGCCGGTCGGTTGGGGCACGGGTTGGGAATGTCGCTGACCGAATGGCCGTCGCTCATCCCGACGGACCAGACAGTTCTTGAGCCAGGCATGGTGCTGACCTTGGAGCCGGGCATTGCCGTTGGTGGCAAGATCTTGGTTCACGAAGAAAACATCGTCGTAACAGACGATGTTCCGCGCTTTATCAGCCCGCGTATCGGGCCGGAGATGATCCAGCTATGACCTACGTGCCTTACACGCTTGACAAGGACGACCCGCAAGCCCCGCCGCTTGGATTGATTGTTCTTCAGGTCGACGAGACGATTGAGCCGGAATTCAGCACGATTTTCTCGGACCGGAAAAACCCGTTGTATGTAACACGGATACCCAGCGGCATTGAAGTGACACCGGAAACCCTGGCCGAGATGGAAGAGGCCCTGCCGGCGGCGGCGGGATTGCTGCCCAGCGCGCGTCCTTTCCGGGTGGTGGGTTATGGCTGCACGTCCGCAAGTTCCGTCATTGGATCAGAACGTGTGGAGGAACTTGTCAAACAGTCGTGCAATACAAAAGAGGTTACGAACCCTTTGCGCGCAGCCACGGCCTGCGCCGCGGATCTTGGCGTGTCCAGGTTTGCGCTGCTGTCGCCTTATGTCGAAGAGGTCAACGCACCGCTGCGTGCCGCGTTTTCGGAAAACGGAATAACCATGGATGTTTTCGGGACATTCGGGCAGGCCGAAGAGGCAAAGGTTGCTCGGATTTCGGTGCAGTCCGTGATCGAAGCTGCGACAGAATTGGGATCTGATCCGTCGGTAGAAGCGGTATTCATTAGCTGCACCAACCTTCGGACCATTGAAGCAATCCCTGAGATTCGCAAACGGATTGGTAAGCCTGTTCTTTCAAGCAATCAAAGTCTTGCATGGCATATGGGTCGCCTCAATCTTGCTGATTGAAACAGCAAATATGATATGAATATTCGCAAAAGCGTCATCTAATGTTGCCAAGTGCCTACTGCATGGTCTTAACTGCTGACTACAGATCAATGAAATCCGCAACTCTCGGATAATCATTTGACGCAACAGGGGGTCTTGTGACCGACACAAATACTGATGCCGCGTTTGTTGAATTCCAACGCGTACAAAAATCTTATGATGGCGAGAATCTCGTTGTCAAAGATCTCAACCTTGCAATGCCCAAAGGCGAATTCCTGACCATGCTCGGGCCGTCCGGGTCTGGAAAGACAACCTGCCTTATGATGCTTGCCGGATTCGAAACCGCTACACATGGCGAAATCCTTCTTGACGGGAAGCCCATCAACAATATCCCTCCACACAAGCGTGGGATTGGCATGGTCTTCCAGAACTACGCCCTGTTTCCGCATATGACGGTGGCCGAAAACCTTTCATTCCCCTTGGAAGTCCGCAAATTGGGCAAGTCTGAACGGGATGAAAAGGTTCAGCGGGCCCTGGACATGGTTCAGATGGGTGCGTTTGGTGGGCGACGTCCGGCTCAGTTGTCTGGCGGTCAACAACAGCGAATAGCCTTGGCGCGCGCTTTGGTTTTTGAACCCGAACTGGTGTTGATGGATGAACCCCTGGGCGCACTGGACAAACAACTGCGTGAGCATATGCAGTTCGAAATCACGCGTCTCGCGCATGAGCTGGGGATTACCACGGTCTATGTAACGCATGACCAGACCGAAGCATTGACCATGTCGGATCGTGTTGCCGTGTTCGACGATGGCCGCATTCAGCAGCTTGCGCCGCCCGATCAGCTCTATGAAGAACCCGAAAACAGTTTCGTTGCGCAGTTCATCGGGGAAAACAACACAATGGAAGGCGTCATCAAGACGATCGATGGCGATACATGCCTCGTCCAGCTGGATGATGGCTCGGAAATTGACGCTGTTCCGATCAATGTTCGCGAACCCGGCGAACGGACAAAAGTATCGATCCGGCCCGAGCGGGTAGAATTCAACAAGGATCGCCTGCACGCCGATGCACATACGCTGAAGGCAACCGTCAAGGAATTCATTTACATGGGTGACGTGTTCCGTTTCCGCATGTCCGTTGCCGGAAATGATGAGTTCATCGTCAAGACCCGGAACGCGCCAGACGCAATCCGCCTGTCCCCGGGGCAGGAGATCGAGATCGGCTGGCTGGCTCAGGATTGTCGTGCGCTCGACGCATAGGCCAAGTCGCGCGGAACAAGCGCGACCTCACTGAGGGACCGGCTGGTGAAAACCCGTGCATCAGCCGACCACACACATAAACGGGAAGAACTGGGAGCAATTCATGAAGACAACCAAAACATTGTTGACAGCAGCGGCACTTGGGGCAGTTGCTGGGGGTGCATTCGCAGAGGAAATGACGATCGTTTCCTGGGGCGGCGCTTATTCCAAATCGCAGCTTAAGGCGTATCACGAGCCCTATTCGGAAAAGACAGGTGTCACCATCCTGAATGATGACAGCTCGGCCGAAGCAGTTGCGAAACTGCGCGCGATGAACGAAGCCGGCAACATCACCTGGGATGTGGTTGATGTTGTGGCCGCAGACGCAATTCGTCTGTGTGACGAAGGTCTTGCGCTGGAAATCGACTTTGACACCCAGCTTGCGCCGGCGCCGGATGGCACACCTGCCTCCGAAGATTTCGGCGACCTTTTGGTCAGCGACTGTTTTATCCCGCAGATCGTGTATTCAACCACCTTCGGGTACCGCACCGATCTGGTCGGAGACACTCCGCCCAGCGATGTCTGCGCCGTATTTGACCTGGAAGCCTATCCGGGCAAGCGTTCGCTTGAAAAGCGTGCGATCAACAACATGGAATGGGCCCTGTTGTGCGATGGCGTCGCAAAGGACGATGTCTATGACGTTCTGGCCACTCCGGAAGGACAGGATCAGGCGCTTGCCAAGCTCGACACGATCAAAGACAGCGTAGTCTGGTGGTCCGCTGGTGCGGATACACCGCAACTTCTGGCTGATGGCGAGATCGTCATGGGTTCGACCTATAACGGTCGTCTGTTCAGCGTGATCGAAGAGCAGAAGCAGCCCGTTGCCATGTTGTGGGACGCGCAAATCTTTGACCTGGACGGTTGGATCATCCCTGCTGGTCTGAGCGAAGAGCGTCAGCAGCGCGCGCTGGACTATATCATGTTCGCGACCGATACCCAGCGTCTGGCGGATCAGGCCAAGTACATCTCGTACGGTCCGGCCCGTGCATCGTCGGCTCCGCTGGTGGGTAAGCATGCCGAATTGGGTATCGATATGGCGCCCCATATGCCAACCGATCCGGAAAACGCCAAGAACACGTTCCTTTACAACTACGAGTTCTGGGCGGATTACCGCGACGACATCGAAGCCAAGTTCCAAGCTTGGTTGGCGCAATAAGCGCGCGTTTTCATGAAAAAGTCGAGGGCGGCGCGCCGCCCTCAGACTCAAGCAGAGCCAAGGGGCACAGATGACTGACGCAAGCCAAAATGCAGGGCCGATGCTGGCAGCGGACGGAACGCCGCTCAAGCAATCGCTGGCACGCTCACTGCGGCGGCAGAAATTGCGGGCGTTGATGCTCGTCGCTCCGCTTCTGCTGTTCGTCATGTTTTCCTTCATCGTGCCGATTGCGTCGATGCTGTTTCGTTCGGTGGAAAACAGCATGGTGTCGGAAACCCTTCCACTTACTGTGGAAGCTCTGAAGGGTTGGGATGCTCAAAGCGGCGAGCTTCCGGATGAAGCGGTTTACGATGCTTTCGTCCGCGATATGGTCGTTGCGGTCGAAAACAAAGAACACACTCGCCTTGGTTCGCGTCTGAACTATGAAGAAACAGGTATGTCTTCGCTGTTCCGCAAATCCGGGCGTCAGATCAAAAAACTGGATCCTGAAACGGATGGGCCTTTCAAGGAAAAGTTGATCGAGATTCACGAAGGATGGGGAGATCCGCAAACCTGGCGCGTGATCAAGACCCACTCACCGGCGATTACCAATGGCTACTTCCTGAATGCCGTCGATATGCGCAGAACCCCGGAAGGCGCGCAGGCCCAACCCGAAGACAAGCGGATCCTGATCAAGCTTTTCGGACGTACTCTGTTCATGTCGCTCGTGATAACGGGCGCTTGTATCCTGCTTGCTTACCCTGTCAGTTATCTGTTGGCGACACTTCCGATGCGGGTGTCGAACCTGTTGATGATACTGGTCCTTTTGCCCTTCTGGACGTCTCTTCTGGTGCGAACGTCCGCCTGGAAGGTCATGTTGCAGCAACAGGGGGTTATTAACGATACCCTCGTTTGGCTGGGTCTGGTCGCTGATGATGCCCGGCTGATCATAATCAACAACCAGATCGGCACCATCATCGCGATGACACACATCCTTTTGCCGTTCATGATCTTGCCAATGTATTCGGTGATGCAGACCATTCCGCCGTCGTACACGCGTGCGGCCAAATCCATGGGTGCAACGAACTGGACGACGTTCTGGCGCATCTACTTCCCGCAATCCGTGCCCGGAATCGGTGCCGGTTCGATCCTCGTGTTCATTCTGGCGATTGGGTACTACATCACGCCCGAGATCGTGGGCGGCACCAAGGGCGTCTTCATCTCGAACCGGATTGCCTATCACATCTCGTCCTCACTGAACTGGGGGCTGGCTGCGGCCTTGGGTACGATCCTTCTGGCGGTCGTGCTGTTGCTCTACTGGGTCTACGACAAGATCGTGGGCATCGATAACGTGAAGTTGGGATAATCAAGATGGCAGCACTGACACCGATATCCCGCAAACCCATGTCCATGGTTTTGCCCAGTGTCGCACTAGCCGGGGCATTTGCCGGCATTTTCGTCGGGGCCGGAAATGGTTCGGTCCTTCTGGGCATACTGGGTGGAGCCGTCCTGATCGCGGGGCTGGCCTGGGTCTACATAAATATCGTGAAGAACGAAAACCTCGCACGCTTGATCAATATCTTCGGATTCGGTGTCGTGGGTTTTTTTGTGGCCGGGTTGATGGGCGGTGTATTGGGGCTGCTCGGCGGCTGGTTTTTCGCCTGGTTTATCTATTGGTTGTACGAGGGGCGGTATAGGCGCAAGCTGCTGCCGTATCTCACGGCACAACAGGTTTTCTATCACTACCTGTTTCGCGTGATCTGTGGTGCGATCTTCGTCTTTCTGATCACGCCGATTCTGGTGGTGTTGCCGTTGTCTTTCAACGCGCAGGACTTCTTTACCTTCACGCCCGAGATGCTGCGGCTTGATCCGGAAGGCTATTCGCTGAAGCATTACCGAGATTTCTTCACCAACAACGAATGGCAACGCAGCTTCAAGAATTCGCTGATCATCGCGCCGATTGCGACGGTTATCTCGGTAACGTTAGGAACGCTGGCCGCGATCGGGCTCAGCCAGTCTCACGTTCCAGGACGCCGTGCGATCATGGGAATTCTGATTTCGCCGATGATTGTTCCGCTGATCATCTCGGCGACGGGTATGTTCTTTTTCTACAGTGATATCGGACGTTTCCTCGAAGGTACACTTGGCATGAACAAGAACTTCGTAGGCTATCTGAAAGTTATCCTGGCCCACGCAGTGCTAGGTATTCCCTTTGTGATCATCACCGTGACGGCGACCCTGGTGGGCTTTGATCGATCTCTGACACGGGCGGCGGCCAATATGGGCGCAGGGCCCGTTAGGACCTTCTTCAAGATACAGATGCCGTTGATATTGCCGGGGGTTATCTCGGGCGGCCTGTTTGCCTTCATCACATCGTTCGACGAAGTGGTCGTGGTCTTGTTTGTGGGCTCAGCCTCGCAAAAGACATTGCCGTGGCAGATGTTCACCGGCCTGCGGGAACAGATCAGTCCAACCATTCTGGCGGTCGCGACAATCCTTGTGGTCCTATCCATTGCCCTGCTGACGACGGTTGAACTGTTGCGGCGTCGGTCGGAGCGTCTGCGGGGCCTTTCGCCCGCTTGACGCAGCAAATCGTCTGATCTAACGATTCACCTGTTCATCTCTGCCGCGATGGCGTCGCGGCGACTACGGAGGTGATCGGCTCTCGGACCCCGAGACCGCCTGTCCTGAACGCCGGGACATGTGGCCGGGAAAATGCATGCCCGGCATAGATGAGAGACCAAGGATGACTGACATTTCTAACCGCCCTCAGTTCTTCACCTGCCATAATGGCGACAAGGCCCCGTTGCCGTTCAGCAAAGCCGAATATGACCGCCGTCTTGGCAAGCTGCGCGCGATCATGGCCCAGCGGGATATACCGGTAGTGCTGCTGACATCGATGCAGAACATCGCCTATTATTCAGGCTTTCTGTACTGTGCGTTCGGGCGCCCCTATGGCTGCGTTGTGACCCAGGACAAATGCACCACCGTTTCTGCCAATATTGATGCCGGGCAACCCTGGCGCCGGTCGGTTGAAGACAATGTGATCTATACGGACTGGAAACGCGACAACTACTGGCGGGCAGTTGCAAGTCTGATCGGGAATGCAAAGCGGATCGGCATCGAAGGCGACCACATGACGCTTGCAGCGCGCGACACGGCGCTGAACACGCTGGACAAGCCAGAGTTGGTTGACATCGCGGCCGACACCATGGCCGCGCGGATGATCAAATCCGCTGAAGAGATCGAATTGATCAAGGGTGGAGCGCGCACGGCCGATGTGGGTGGTGCTGCGATCCATGCCGCAATCCGCGAAGGCGCAACCGAAATCGAAATCGCGATGGCTGGTCGAGACGCGATGGAAGTGGAAATCGCGCGGGCCTATCCGGATGCCGAATACCGCGACACATGGGTTTGGTTTCAGTCGGGTTTGAACACCGACGGCGCGCATAACCCGGTCACCAAACGCGCGTTGCAAAAAGGTGATATCCTGTCGCTGAACACCTTTCCGATGATCTCGGGCTATTACACCGCCCTGGAACGGACCCTGTTTCTGGGCGAGCCGGATGCCGACAGCCTGCGCCTGTGGAAGGCCAATGTGGCCGCGCATGAACTTGGATTGAGCCTGATCAAACCCGGTGCCACATGTTCCGGTATCACCGCCGAGATCAACCGGTTCTTTGCCGACGAAGGCCTGCTTCAATATCGTTCCTTCGGCTATGGGCACTCGTTTGGTGTTCTGAGCCACTACTATGGTCGCGAAGCCGGTCTGGAACTCCGCGAAGACATCGACACAGTGCTGGAACCCGGCATGGTGGTCTCGATCGAGCCGATGCTGTGGATCCCCGAAGGCCAGCCCGGTGCAGGCGGTTACAGGGAACACGATATTTTGGTGGTGGGCGAAGACGGAGCCGAAAACATCACAGGCTTCCCCTACGGGCCGGGACACAACATTATCGGCGCCTGATGCTTTGGGGTGGAGCTTTGGCTCCACCCGCTTATCACGTGCGCCGAGCTCGTTCGTGAAATATGAAACCCAGAAAATTCAGCAGAAGCTGCGCTGCCAGAATCTGAGTGCTTTCGGTGGGATCGTAGGCAGGAGCCACCTCGACAAGATCGATGCCGACCACGTCACCTCTTTTCGCCAGCCCCTGAAGAATCTCCAGAACGTCATAGTACAGAAACCCTCCGTGGCTGGGAGTTCCCGTTCCTGGTGCGATCGAGGGACAGAACGCATCGATATCAATAGTCACGTAGTACCGTTTTCCCTCGGGTATGCGGTCAAGAACAGCCTGTGTTCCCAATCTGCGAACCTGCCGTACCGACAGGATATCCGATCCGCGCGCACGCGCGTCGTCATACCCTTCCTTGGCGGTGGACGATACGTTTCGAATGCCCAGCTGGGTCATCCCTGAAACATAGTCTTTCTCGATCGCGCGGCGCATGGGATTTCCGTGTCCGTTGGTGACGCCATGACGTTCATCTACAAAGTCCAAATGCGCATCGATTTGAACAACATGGATCGGGCCGTTTTCAGTGCAGTCGCTTTCAAATGCGGAAATGCAGGGGATGTTGATCGAGTGATCACCGCCAATCACCAGCGGAAGTGCCCCGGCCTCGAGAATTTTCTGCACACCAAAGGCTATGTTCTTGTGGCTCGTCTCGGTCTTGGTGTGGACAATATCCGCATCGCCTAGGTCGACGATCCGAACCGAGCTGTCAAGATAGGGCGCGTCATCCTCATGATCATAGGCGCCGGCATGGCCAAAACTGAAAAGGGTCGATGCTTCTCGCACGGCCCGAGGACCAAAACGCGCGCCGGGGCGCCATTGGGTTCCAAAGTCGAACGGCGCGCCGAGCACGCAAACATCGGCCTCGATTCCGTCCCAGTTCTCGACATATGGAGATTTTGCGAAGGTCGATATTCCGACAAAAGGAAGATTCAGTCGCCCGGACGCATATCCATGTTCCTGCACTTTTGGTCCTTTCGATTGTTGTGCCATTTTCCTGCATGTGAACATGAGGACACGCCGTATTGAAACGAAATTCTCTTTGAACGGCTACTTCTGGGGGGACCAGAGGAAAATTTCCTCCAGAAGGGCGGGCTGCTTGCGTTCAAAGCTGATCCGGCCCAGCCCATCAGAGCGCTTTAAGATCAGTCAATAGATAATCCTGCTTGGTGTAACTTTCCTTCGTTTCCCATTCTCAAAGAACGTATGAAGGGTCCTCTTCGGCCTCAGCGATGCTCTGGCAGGTTTTCCTGTGCGGAAAGACGGTTTTGGATCCTTCCGGGCCAGAAAATCATAAGCGTTAACAAAAATATCGATTTGATATAAAGTTGTGGGGTTATTGATTGGTAACGCGCGGGTATTCGTGTGGCACAGACACTTTATGAAAAATATGGCGGTTTTAAAACGATCAGCCGGGTCGTGATGACCTTCTATGAAATGGCGCTGGATTCGGATGAGATCGGCCATCATTTCGAAGACATTGATATGCCGCGTTTGATCGACCATCAAACCAAGTTCGTCTCGTCTTTGATTGGCGGACCCGCATCCTTCAGTGATGACAGGATCGAAGCAGTTCATCGCCATCTGAACATTTCGCACAACGAATTCGACGTCATGGCCGAGCTGTTCGGCGACGCGCTGAGTCAGCATGGCATGTCCGATGGCGACATCAAAACTGCGCTGACCGCAATCGAAGGCAAACGTTCGATCATAGTCACTCGGAACGCGGCATGAGCATTCTGGCGATAAACGAGCAATTGCTGCGTGCGATCGGAGTCGGTGTCGCCGTGGTGCGCGCATCCGACCTGCAATTCGTATTTCACAACGGGCCTTTCACGGAATGGTTCGGCACTCCTGAAAAGGGGAGTACCCTAAGCGACGTTCTGTCGGATCTCGACCCCAAAGAACTGGAGGATGTAAAGCAGTCCGGCCTTCGGTACTCGGTCGAATTGCAGATAAAGCCGAAACGCAGGACCTTGATCTTTGCTGTCACGGTCTCATTGGCAAATGGCTTGTCCGAGCAGGTGCTGATTGTGGAATGTCAGAACATCACCCGCATTCGAGAATTGGAAAGCATGATCGACAGCTATTCCACCATGGTCGAGCGCAACACCCGAGAGCTTGAGCGCGAAAAGGAAAGAGTGGAACGGCTGTTGCTGAACCTGATGCCCCGAGCCGTGTATGAAGAGTTCAAGACGTTCGGCGTTGTCACACCGCAGCTGTATCAGCAGGTTTCGGTAGTTATGCTGGATTTTGTCGGGTTCACGGATTTTGCGGCCAAGACCGACCCGACGGTCACCTTGAGTGAACTGAACGACATCTTCACGGCCTTTGACCGGATCGTGGAACAATTCGGGTGTGAGCGGATCAAAACGATCGGAGATGCTTATCTGGCCGTGTCAGGTATGCCAGATCCAACACCGGATCATGCAACCGCCGTGGCGCATTGTGCGGTAAGGTTCCTGCGCTATCTCGAACGCCGCAACGAAAGCCATCCGCATAAGTGGCAGGCGCGGATCGGATTGGGGATGGGTGCGGCGGTCGGATCGGTCGTGGGCATTCAGAAATATGTCTATGACGTGTTTGGCCCTGCCGTAAACATCGCGTCCCGGTTGCAGGTCTTTGCCAACCCCATGAACATCGTGGCCCCGGAAGAGATGAAATATGCCCTGATTGACGAGTTTCAGGTCTCGGAGCTTGGGTGCGTTGATATCAAGGGCATGGGTGAGATGGATCTGATCAATGTGACATCGGGCTTGAGTATGCCTCAGGGCAGTCGTTCGTTTTGACCGCGTCACTCGTCCTGGGGGATCAGGCCCAAACCGCGCAGGTAGATGCCGATACCGCTTTCCAGCAAATCTTCGGGAGGAAAAGGCGAAGTTGCGCCGGTATTTCGGGCATACAGCTCGACGACTCCGTGGCTCATCGCCCAGATATGGGCGCTGAACATCGACGCGGGCGGGCGCTTGTCAGGCGGAATATGTTGGGACAAGTCCGCTGCCGCTTTTTCAAGAACGGCCTTCGCCCGGTTGGCTGCCAGGGACAGTTCGGGTGTCCGGTTCAGGGAAATTCCGCTTTCGAACATGGCGATGTAATGCCCGGGATTTTTGCGCGCAAAGGCCAGATATGCACGCCCCGTTGCTTCAAAAGCGGCAAGGGCTGAAGGCTGTCCCTCGTCATAGGCGTATTGCATCAGGTCTGCGAACATCTCAAACCCCTGCCGTGCGGCTTCGGCAATCAGGTCCTCGCGCCCTTGAAAATGACGATAGACGGCGGCAGGCGTGACACCGGCCGTTTTGGCCGCCTCGGACAGCGTGAAACCGGTCGGGCCCTTGTCTTCGATCAGGGACAAGGCAGCCTCGATCAGGGCTTGCTTCAGGTTTCCGTGGTGATAACCGCGTTTCGTCATCCCGGCCTCAGTTGCATTGATTGCGTGTTGGAAGACAAGGACATAGACCACCGACGCATTGTCGTCCAATACATGATCGTGAAGCCATCGACGGGGCAGGGCAGAGAGACAATTTATGCCTCCCACATATCCGGGCCACCGCAGATACGGGTATCAATCTCGCCGATACTGTTCTTGTCGTTCTCATCATAGTCCAAGGCATGCAGAACCGTTCGGATGGCCGCAAGCCGCGCGCGTTTCTTGTCGTCAGAACGCACAATCGTCCACGGGCAGGCATCAGAATGCGACCGGGTCAGGGTTTCCGAGATCGACTGCGTGTATTCATCCCATTTGTTCAGCCCTGCGACGTCGATCGCGCTGAGCTTCCAATGCTTCAAAGGGTCGTTTTCGCGCGCCAGAAAACGGTTCAGTTGTTCTGCGCGCCCGACATTGAGCCAGAACTTGAATAAATGGATGCCGTCATTCACCAGGCCCGTTTCAAGCGGCAGGACCTGACGGAAGAACCTCTCACGCTGTTCCTGAGTGCAGAAGCCAAAGACATTCTCGACGACACCTCGATTGTACCAGCTGCGATCAAAGAACACGATCTCTCCTGCGGCGGGAAGATGCGGGATGTAGCGCTGAAAATACCATTGGCTGCGTTCGGCGTCTGATGGTTTGGCCAGCGCAACGTTGCGCGCGCCGCGCGGGTTCAGGTTTTCGCGAAACCGTTTGATGGTGCCACCTTTGCCGGCGGCATCGCGACCTTCGAATATGATGGCAACCCGCTGGTCGGTTTCCTTGACCCAGGATTGCATTTTGACCAATTCAATCTGAAGCAGGTCCATCTGCTCATCATAATCCTTGGTCTTCATTTTTTCGGAATACGGGTAGGTCGGGTTCAGAATTTCGCCCTTTTTCGCGTTTTGAATCTCTTCCCGTACAGATTTGGGCGCGTCTTTCTGAAAATACTTCTCGATAGAACCTTTTCCTGACCGGGCCATATGTCACCTCGCGATAAAATCCATATCTGACTATGGATTAGAGCGTGGGTTAACGCAAACCCGCGCGCTGCGCCGCGCGATCTATCGCGGCGGCAACCTCGGGCGCTGCGACCACCTGTGGCATATGGCCGACACCCGGTAGCTCGATCAACTCGGCCCCGGGGATCTGTTCGATCAGGCGTTCAGAATGCCATTCAAGACCAACGGTGTCGTCGGCCGTTCCGTGGATGATTTCCGTCGGAACGGAGATTTCGCTATATCTGGGTTGCAGTCGGGTAATTTCGTCCAGCAGGTTGGCGCGCTGCTTGGCGTTTGCATGCATCGAGCCACGCCGGATCGTCAGCCCGGGCCCGAAATGTTCCGCATAACCTTCGGGCGCCGTTTGCGGTGCAAAAACTTTGTCCAACGCCTGTGTGACGTACCATTCGGGCACGAAAGAGCTGATCAAGGGCAAGGCCAGCAGATTGCCCGCCGTGGTTGACGCAAGCCGGTTGAACCCATCCAAGGGCGTTTCCCATGGGATAGCGGCCGGGGCGATCAGAACCAGAGCCGAGATATTCTCGGGTCGGGTCACGGCCCAGGCCAGCGAGACCGATCCGCCATAGCTCTGCCCGGCCACGATGGGTTTTTCCGCACCAAGCTGAGCCGCCGCCCGTTGCAGGATATCCGCCTGCTCAATGATGGTTTCGCCATCCGGATTGAAGCTTTCGGAATAGCCCAGGCCCGGTCGGTCAAAAACGATCACGCGGTATGACCTAGCCAGAATGGGGGCCAGCGCGAAGGTCATGTCGCGCGTGTTCCCGCTGGAACCGTGGATCAGAACGACATCAGGACCGTCCCCCATGACCACGGCGTGCACGGCGATGCCGCCCACATCCAGAATCCGACCCTCGGGGGGGAAAGCCGCCTCGGCCAGCGCTTCGTTCCGGGCGCTGCGCCAGGTTGTCAGTATGACAAGGCCCAGAACGGCCAAGCCAAGGGATATCAGGACTTTAGTGGCCAATTTTCGTTATGTCGAACGGCGTGGTCTGATAGATTTCGTTGATCCAGTTGCCGTACAGCAGATGTGCATGACTGCGCCACCGGTTCTGCGGTGTTTTGGATGGATCATCATCTGGGTAGTAGTTTATCGGCACGTTGATAGGCGTGCCGTTGCTGACGTCCCGATCATATTCCTGTTTCAGCGTGTCACTGTCGTATTCGAAGTGATTGAAGATATACAGCGCGCGATGGCCGGGATCTTCGACCAGACAGGGGCCGACATCGTCGCTGCCCAACAGGGTCCTCAGCCCGGGTGCGCGATCGATTTCATCCTGTTTCATTTCCGTCCATCGGCTGACCGGAACGACGCAGTCATCCGAGAAACCGCGCAGGAACGGAGACGCCGGGTCCAGGTTGCGATGCCGGAAACACCCAAAGGCTTTTGCGTCCAGCATGTGCTTTTTGACATCGTGAAAATGGTTGATCATCGCCATCCCGCCCCAGCACACACCAAAGGTGGAATGTACGTTGGTTTGGGTCCAGTCGAAGATCTCGCTGATTTCGTCCCAATAGGTGACATCATGAAATTCCAGATGTTCGATCGGGGCACCGGTGATGATCAGGCCGTCGAATTTCTGATCCTTGATCTCCTGAAACGGGCGATAGAACTCGGACATATGCTCGGCGGCAGTGTTCTTGGTCCGGTGTTCGGTCATGCGGATCAAAGACAGATCGATCTGCAACGGGGTCGCCCCGATCAGACGTGCGAACTGGTTTTCGGTCTGGATTTTCTTGGGCATCAGGTTCAGCAAACCGATGCGCAGCGGGCGGATGTCCTGACGCATTGCCTGATCTTCGTCCATGACCATGACGCCCTCTTTGGTCAAGACGTCAAAAGCAGGCAGTTCCGATGGGATTTTGATGGGCATGTGTCAGGCTTCTAAGAGATCAGTGAAAACTGATAGTTAGGCGTTGTTGCGCGTGGTCTCAAGTGTGTGTTCGATCAACTCATCGAAATCGGCGGCATCGCGAATTTTTCCGATGTCGTTGGCGGCAATCGTCACGCCCCAGTTATTCGCCATGGCTTCGTAACGCGGCTGGCGGTGTGCCAAGGCCTGTGCATAGGTCCAACGGACGAAATCATCGGGATCCACATCTGCTTCTGAACAGCCTTGCAGGTCCAGATAATCTGTCCACGCCTTGGTCAGGAATTCGGCCTGATAGGACATCGGCTTTGGGGCTTTGTCAAAACGGCGTACAAGCTCTGCCGTGTGTTCCTCATCCCCCTTCAGCCAGATCATCAGGGTGTGTTGCGAAAGTTGGGACAGTACCCGATCGTTCGGATCTTCGGGGTCTACCCATTCGCAGATCGATCCACCGGTGTCGCAGATGAAATGGGGGTATTTGTACAAACGCTCGGCCCGGTCGATGAAATACTCGGTATCCAGCAGCGCGTGTATTTCGGCCAGCCGAAACTGTTCCTGCCTGCGGCGGTATTCCGGCATCTCCAATCCGCCAAGGGCAGGGTTGCCCGGTTTGCCCAGATAGGCTGCGACCGGAGTCAGATTCGCGAACGAGATATTAGAGCCGATGTAAATGGAATCCGACAGAAGCAGGTCACGCAAGAACGGGACTTTCATCGCCTCGGCCTTCGCATTGTCGGTGATGTATTCGCCCATGTACCGGGTGCCGATGCGATAGTCGATCGAGTAGTGAAACCAGTTCCCCGAGTCCCGAAGTATGTTCGAGACATATGTCTTGCCCAGACCGGACATGCCAAAGAACAGCACCTTCTTGCGGCTTGCCGTGCGCCAGTCTTTGGCTGAATTGTAGATCATCTTGTGCTGTCCCTTTTTTGCCTTTGCTAAATCGGGCAGCGCACGGCGTCAATCACGGCGGCCAGCTCGGTTCAATACCAGAAGACCCATGGCAAGGATGACAAAGCCGAAATAGGCATTCGGCGGCAGCGCTTCGTTCCGCAGAATTGCGCCAAGCACGATGGCGACAGGAGGGATAACAAGCGTCACCAGCATCAGGTTGCCGCTGCCCGCCATTGCCAGGACTCGATAGTACAAAAGATATGCGCCCGCTGTTGCCACAATGGCGTAATAGCCAATCGCAACCCAGGTAGTCGCGGGTAGGGCAAGTGTTGGCACCCCGTCCGTCATGAGCGCCAGCGGCAGGATCAGCACAGTCGAACCGGTCAGCATTCCTGCTGCCGCGACTACGGGATGAAGGTCAGACAGATGATGCCGCGCCCAAGCCGCCGCAAAAGCATACGACAGCGTTCCGGCCAACACGGCAAGCTGCGCTGTGTTTTGCAGGCTGAAAGACGTGAAGGTCTTTAGTCCGATCGTGATCGAGACACCGAGAAAACCCAAAACGACTCCGATAACCCGGGCTTGTGTCAAACGCTCATCTTTGAAAAACAGCGCCGCAACCAGAACGCCAAAGATGGCTGTGGTCGCGTTCAGAATGGCCGTAAGACCAGAATCGATGTAAAGCTGACCCCATGCCATCAAGCTGAACGGGATGACATTGTTCAGCAATCCCATGATCAGAAATGCACCCCAGATGCGCACAGAGCGGGGCAGCGAAAGCCCCTTGCCCCAAGCCACCAGCCACAGCACCAGCATCGCCCAGAACGTGCGGTGCAGAACCGATGTCATAACGGGAATGGAGTCCAGAGCGATCCGGATGGCTACAAAGGATGCGCCCCAGATGACGGCCAGAAGAAGAAGCTCGACCCAGGCGCGCCGAGAAAGGTGTTTTTGCGTGTTCATGGCCGCACAATTTCATTCATTCGACAGATATACGACCCGAAACCTGCGCATAAAAAAGGCCCCGCTGAAACAGCGGAGCCTAAGATGAAAACGCCTTGGATTTAGTTCAGAGCGTAAGTGATCTGAAACCCAACACTCCAGGCGCTGTTGCCGCTGAAGGTGGCTGTTTGCCCAAAGGCGCCATCTGCCGTTGCATCACCGATGTCAGTGTAGCGTACGCCACCGGAAATTTTGGCATTCTCCAACGAATATGTTCCGCCCAGACCAATGCTCCAGAACCCGTCAGTCGGGCCGAGGTTGGATACAGGAGTACCCTGAGAAGACTCATAGCCTAGTGTTACAGCACCGCTGAACTCTTCCGAGAATTGATACCCCAAGCCCAACGAATAGGTGAAGGTCGCATCGTCGTAGTCAACAAGGTTGCTGGTCGGCGGGTAGTTTGGCGGGTTGTACACCAGCTGTGGCCAGTCGACCCAACGAACAGAACCAAACAACAGCGTTTTAGGCGCGACGCCCGTCTGGAAGTCCAGGTTGATCGACTGGGGCGTCTCAATTTCGCTGTTTGTGTTGAAGGTGGCCACGGTCCCGGGTGGAATCGGAGGGAACGGTGGTGGGTTCAGAGATTCTGTTTGCGATAGATCGTGGCTGATCTTGGAGTTGTATGTCAGTGACACACGTGCTGCGATTTCCGGTTTCTCCCATGCAACCCCGATAACGTAGCCGAATGCAGTGTCGGCATTGGTGTCAACCTGGTACCCTGCTGCAAGCGGGACGGTGACAGAAGCCTTCACACGCTGTGCTCGAATACCGCCGATTGCGCTGAACCCGCCATCGAATTTGTAACGCAGCAATGCCGTAATGGCGTCCGTGTCTGCTGTAGCCCTCAAAACATCGGTACGACCACCCGGAATAGGGTTGATCGAAAGAGGGTAGGTGTTTGCGTATTCAATGTCGGCCCCAAAGGGCTGGTCATACATGATCGCGAAATCGAGCTTTTCGGTCAGTGACGTTTTATAACCCAGATGCGGTGTGAAAAAGTCGTTCGCAACTTCTCCGGAATCGACCGGCTGCCCGATGTTTGGTCCAGCCAAAGCAGGCATGGTGCCCGTTACGCTGGGGTTGGTGTATCCCAACCGAAACTGGACTGCTGACCCTTCTTCGAAGATCAGGTTGATGCCCTGACCGCTTCGATCAAGGCCGCCTGCGTATCCTGCCGTCGCTCCAACGCACAAAGCGCAGGTCGCGAGTAGTGTTTTTTTCATTCTGTCCTCCCTAACAATCTCAGGCGGGTTTCAATGGCGTTTGGCTGAGTGTTACGAACGCCTATCCCGTGTATGATGAGCGATACTCTCTTTTTGGTTACTTTAAGGTCAACTGGTGACGGTGCGTTACGTATTGCGACTACTGTTTTCAACTGTTGCTAAACTGTTACGGCTTTCAGACCAGATATTCAGGAATATTCCTGAAAAGATGATCGCCGCACCGATCAGAACCCAATGGTCAATGGGTTCGTGGTATAGGATCATTCCGACCACAGCGATGGTGGGAAGCCTCGCAAAATCAAATGGGATCACAACTGTCGCCGGTGCGATCGCCAGCGCGTTGGTAATGCAGAAATGTGCCAGCAGCCCCGCCAGACCGACCAGAACCAAAAACGGAGCGGTTTGCGCCGTGGGCAAGGCAATCTGCCCATCAAAACCGGCTGCGATGGCCCCAAGCACCGCCTGCATGGAAGTAAGCCAGAAAACGATGCACCCGATGCTGGCAAAACGAGTGAGGTTTTTTGTTGTAATCGTTGTAAATGCGAAGAAAATCGCAGACGCGGCTGCGGTAGCAAGGCCAGGGCTTAAAGGCGCACTGCCTGGGCGCGTGACAATCAGAACGCCAGCAAAACCGATAAGTGCTGCCGTTATTTTGAGGGGCGTCAGACGTTCGTTCAGCAGCAGCGGCGACAGCAGGATCACCCAAAGCGGCTGTGTGAATTCCAGCGCGAACACCTGCGCCAAAGGCGCAACAGCGACCGCATAGAACCAAAGATTCTGCCCTGTGAAATGCAGGGTGTTTCGCAGGGCGTGCAACCCCAGGCGTTGCGTGGAAACCTGAATCCAACCGCCTGTGGCCGTGAGTACGAGGGCGACAACAAGAAACCCGACGAGGCTTCGATACATCATGATCTCGAAGGTGTCGTGCACGAGGCTCAATTCGCGACCGGCAACCGCCATCGAGGAGAAGGACGCGATGGCTCCGGTCATCCACAAGGCGGCTTTGAATGTGTTTTTTTGTGTCTGATTCACGTACCGCACCCCGGCCTGGCCGCGCGGTCACGGCCTCGGTATCGGGGCTTTCGCTACGCGATCAATAAGATTGAATTCGTTGAATCATTGAAACGCTTATGAAGCGTCAGGTTCAAGGCCGTGCCCGGCTTTTTCAGGCACGACTAGGGCAGATTTCCCGGGATCGGGTCGTTTTGGCGTCGACCGAGGTTGCGTTTTACCGGATCATTCCCACTCGATGGTTCCGGGGGGTTTCGAGGTGACGTCATATGTGCACCGGTTGATGCCTTTGACCTCGTTGATGATCCGGGTTGCCGTTTCGCCAAGGAACTCATGGCTGAACGGATAGTAATCCGCCGTCATCCCATCGACCGAGGTGACGGCCCGCAACGCACAGGCATAGTCATAGGTGCGCCCGTCGCCCATCACGCCGACGGTGCGGACGGGAAGGATGGCGACGAAAGCCTGCCAGATGTCATCATAAAGCCCGTGTTTGCGGATCTGATCGATGTAGATCGCGTCGGCCTCGCGCAGAATCTCCAGCTTTTCGCGGGTGATCTCGCCTGGGCAGCGAATGGCCAGACCCGGTCCGGGGAAGGGGTGGCGCCCGATGAAGCTCTGCGGCAGACCAAGCTCGCGACCCAAGGCGCGGACCTCATCCTTGAACAATTCACGCAGCGGTTCGACCAGTTTCAAGCCCATCTTTTCCGGCAGGCCACCCACGTTGTGGTGGGACTTGATCGTTACGGAAGGCCCGCCCGAGAACGACACCGATTCGATCACATCGGGATAGAGAGTGCCCTGAGCCAGGAATTCGGCGCCGTCGATGGTATCGGCGTGTTTCTGGAACACATCGATGAACAGTTTTCCGATGATTTTGCGTTTGGTCTCGGGGTCGCTCTGACCTTCCAGTTCGCCAAGGAACAACTCGGATTCGTCGGCGTGGATCAACTGAATGTTGTAGTTGTCCCGGAACATGCCAACGACTTCTTCGGCTTCATTCTTGCGCAGCAGCCCATGGTCGACAAAGACGCAAGTCAGCTGATCCCCGATTGCTTCGTGAATAAGGATCGCGGCAACCGAGCTGTCGACGCCACCGGACAATCCGCAAATGACCTTTTTGTCTCCAACTTGTTCGCGGATCTTGCGGATCATCTCTTCGCGATAGGCACCCATGGTCCAGTCGCCCTTGAACCCGGCCAGCTTAACGAAGTTTTCATACAGTTTCGCGCCTTTTGGCGTATGGTGTACCTCGGGGTGAAACTGCACGGCGTAGAAGTGCCGCGATGGATCGGCCGTGATCGCATAAGGTGCGTTGGGCGAGGTTCCGAATACCTCGAACCCCGGTGCGATTTCACTGACATGGTCGCCATGGCTCATCCAGACTTGTTCATCGCCGTCCGCGAACCAGCCTTCCAGGATATCCAGTTTGTCTTTCGGTGTAACAAAGGCCCGACCAAACTCGGCTGTGCCATGGCCGCTTTCGACCTTGCCGCCAAGCTGATGCATCATCACCTGCTGGCCATAGCAGATGCCCAGAATCGGAACGCCGTAATCAAAAATCTCTTGCGGGGCGCGGGGCGAGCCCTCGCGCGTCACGCTGTCCGGACCGCCCGAGAAAATCACGGCGCGCGGCGCCATTTCCCGCACGAAATCCATCGTGACATTCTGGTAAGGGTGAATTTCACAATAGACATTCAGCTCGCGCAGGCGGCGGGCGATAAGCTGCGTAACCTGGCTGCCGAAGTCGATGATCAGAAGGCGGTCGTGGGATGTCTGGGTCATAACCGGCTCATAAGTTGCAAGCCTTGCATGTGCAAGCGGTATGGCGTCATTTGGTACAAAAGCTGAGTCAAACCGGCGGAAAGATCAGGTGCCATGTCGAAGATCAAATTCAGAACGGCTGATGTGGCGGATGCGGATAAGGTAACGCGGTGCCTGGAAAATGCTTATGCAGACGCAATAAGCCGGATCGAAGATCTGCCGGACGTTACTGCCGGAATCGCGGATGACATCAAGACCCATCGCGTCGTGGTTGCGATATCCGGCGGTATAGTCGGGGTCATCGTTTTTGACCAAGTTGACGACGCAATCATGGTGTACAACCTTGCGGTTGCGCCCGAAGCCCAAGGGCAGGGGGTTGCGCGGCAATTGATGCAGTTTGCCCAAGAAGAAGCACAGGCGCGGAATCTGTCCAAGTTGAAGTTGCGAACTCATAAAATGATGAAAGACACTATTGCGATGTATCGGCACATGGGCTGGAAAGTGACGGATCAGGCGCGCAGCGGCCTTACCATGGAGAAAGCGTTGGCGGCCGATCCTGACTGACCGGCCTGGGGCGGCAATGTCGCTTTTCCCCCCAGAGCGCCGCAATCCCTATGCTTGAGTTCCGGCAAACCTGTATCAAAACGCTCAATCTAACCAATCAGACGGGATTTTCTCATGGCAGAGGCAAACACCCGGCGCAGGGCGAGAGGTGGCGGTGGCGCTGCCCGCCGTGCCGAGCGTACCGCAGTTCGTATCGAGACTGCGAAATACATCGAACGCAACATTCCGAATTTCGAGATACTCAACGAAGAGGCGCTTGAGATTATCGAAAACAACGCTGAAACCGTGTTGGAAGAAATCGGCGTCAACTTTGTCGACAATCCAGCAGCTTTGGAACGGTGGCGTGACGCGGGCGCAGATATCGACGGCGAGCGTGTGCGCATTCCGCGTGGTCTGGCGCGTGAGCTGATCAAGACAGCCCCCAGCCAGTTTACCCAACACGCCCGCAACCCCGAAAAATCGGTTGTGATCGGTGGCCGCAACATGGTTCTGGCCCCGGTTTACGGTCCTCCGTTCGTGCGTGATGCACAGGGTGGGCGCCGCTATGCAACCATGGACGATTTCAACAAGTTCGTGAAACTTGCCTACATGTCCAAGTGGTTGCACCACTCGGGCGGTACGGTGTGCGAGCCGACCGACATTCCGGTGAACAAACGCCATCTGGACATGCTGAAGGCGCATATGACCCTTTCGGACAAACCATTCATGGGCTCGGTGACCGATCCCAGCCGCGCACAGGATTCAGTTGAAATGTGCGAAATCCTGTTCGGCAAGGAGTTCGTGCAGGAAAACACCGTGATGACCTCGCTGACCAACATCAACTCGCCGATGACATTCGACGATGTGATGATGGGGTCGTTGGAAGTTTATGCGCGCAACAATCAGGCCTGCATCATCTCGCCCTTCATCGTGGGTGGAGCGATGGCGCCAGTCTCGGTGGCCGGTACTTTGACGCAGGTTCTGGCCGAGGTCATGGCCGGTGTTGCCTACAGCCAGATCATCCGCCCGGGTGCCCCCGCGATTTTTGGCGCGTTCGTGACGTCGATCGATATGAACTCGGGCGCACCCACCTTCGGCACGCCAGAAGCCGCGCATATCACGTATGGTGCAGGCCAGCTGGCGCGTCGTCTGAACCTGCCATACCGCTCGGCAGGGTCGTTCTGCGGCTCGAAACTGCCGGATGCGCAGGCGGCCTACGAAACAGCGAATTCGCTGAACATGGGTCTGCTATCGGGCGTGAACTTCATGCTGCATTCCTGCGGCTGGCTGGAAGGCGGTCTGGTCGCCGATTTCGAGAAGTTCGTCATGGATGCGGATCAGTTGGGAGTGCTGCATTCACTGGCCAAGGGCGTGGCCTATGATGAAAACGCGCAGGCCATGGACGCAATCCGCGAAGTAGGGCCGGGTGGTCACTATCTCGGCTGTGCCCATACGCAGGCCAACTTCAAGGAATCCTTCTGGAAATCCGAAGTGCTGGACTACAAGCCATATGAAACCTGGCAGGAAGAGGGTGCGCGTGACACGAGGGCTTTGGCCACGGCGCGAGTAGAACATTTGCTGGCCAATTATCAGCAACCACAGATGGACCCGGATACCGCGGCGGCGCTGGAAGCCTATATCGCCGAGAAAAAGGCCTCCATGCCGGATGCTTTCGCCTGATTATTGAAGAACCGAGGCGCGGCTGGCCTGATACAGCTGCGCCTCACCCAACAGCGCAATAAGCAGATCCAGATGCCGCACCAATGAGTAGGCGGCATCATCTTCTTTTCGCAGTTCATTTACATCTTTCTCCATCTCGAGCAAACGCAGCAGCGCCTGACCTGAACCGGGCAGCGAGCCGTATCCCAGAATGCGTTGCAGATGCCTGTCCCGATTGTAATCCCGCGCCCCGAATCTGGCAGCACGCGCCAACATGCGTGGGCGGCGGAGGGTTGCGATCATTGTCATCAGGTCCTGCATGTTATGTGTCCTTTTTTCGGAAATTGATGGATTCTGTTTTTGCACAACTTAAGCGGGTGTTGCCTTGGTCAGAGTCTCCCCGAACGATGGTTTCACGACTGTTTATCTTTTTGAATCAAATCTGGTTCTTGCCTTGTGTGGTTAACGAACGAGTAACGAATGGACCTCTAGTTAGATTTGGTTAACCCACATTCCGAGGGCGAAAAGTGGCAGTTTGTTTTGTCGACGAGGGCAAATAATTATGGAAAACAACATGGCTTTCACCATTCCGGCATGGGTTCCAGAAGGGGCGCAAAGATACCTTGCTCATACGGAGACCGGTCGCTCGATCCGCGATATCGCGCGATCAGCCGGGTGCCATGCGTCAACTATCCTCAGGCAAATTCGACGCATCGAATTGCGCCGCGACGATCCACTGGTGGATGCGGCCTTGCAATCGCTCGCAGAGACACATTTTTCAGCTTCGGAGTGCGCAGACGGCCTGGCAAGCGGGTCAGAAAACGCGGCTGAAGAAGAATTTGAAAATGAGGCACTGCGTGTGTTGCGCCGCCTGAGCGAGACGGGTTCGGTCCTTGCCGTGGCCGAGGAAATGGACAAGGCGGTCGTCGTACGCGACACCGGCAATGCCGGGGCTACAAGAACCGCTGTCGTAGAATGCAGGATCGCGCAGGCCCTGGCTTTGAAAGACTGGATCACCTGCGACAATCCCGGACGCATTTCGCGATATCGGATATCCGCAGCGGGACGAACGGCGCTAAGCCATTTGATCGCCAAGGCAGAAAACAAGGCACGTGCCGGGACTGACTTTGGTTTTGCCGAAGCTCAGAGTAGCTTTCAGGGCAAGCCTTCGGGCGGGTCCGCCGAGCGGGTCAAACGCATTCGGTACAGTGCTGCGGAAAGCCCGCTGATAGCATTGTCGCGCAGACGGGATCGTGACGGAAAACCGTTTCTGGATGACTCACTCGTCAGCGCCGGCGAGCGCTTGCGCGAAGATTTTGAGCTGGCACAGATCGGCCCTCAGGTTTCGCAGAACTGGGATCGTTTTCTGACGACAGGTGGTCGAAGCAGCTTTGACAGTGAAAGCCATGGAGGAAAGGGGGCTTCTGATGCGAAGGACCGCGTTGCACGGGCCTTGTCCGACCTGGGACCGGGTCTGAGTGATGTTGCGTTGCGATGCTGTTGCTATCTGGAAGGGTTGGAGCTGGCGGAAAAGCGAATGGGTTGGTCAGCGCGGTCCGGCAAAATCGTCCTGAGGATCGCCCTGCAACGGCTGAAACGGCATTATCAGGAACAGGCGGAACGAGATCGGATGATCGGCTGATCAGAAAAAAGGCCCGGTGTATACGGGCCTTTTCTTTGGATTTGAGGCTTAGGCCATTTCAGGTTTTGCTGACGCCTTCAGGTGTTTCATCAGGTTTTCCGGCGAGGACACGCCATAGGGATCTTCTGGGCAATTATCCATCAGGCCGGGCTCTTCGAACCACGCCTCGACAACGCCATCATTGACGATGGCCGCATAGCGCCACGAGCGCATTCCGAAACCCAGATTGTCCTTGTCGACCAACATGCCCATTTTCCGGGTGAACTCTCCCGATCCGTCGGGGATGACTTTCACGTTCTTCAGGTCCTGATCCTGGGCCCATTTGTTCATCACGAAACTGTCGTTGACGGACATGCAGTATATTTCGTCGATCCCCATGGCTTTGAAATCGGCATAGCCGTTCTCAAACCCAGGCAGCTGATAAGTCGAACAGGTCGGGGTGAACGCACCCGGCAATGAGAACAGGATTACGCGCTTACCGGCGAAATAGTCAGCTGTCGTCTTGTCTTCCCAACGGAATGGGTTTGGTCCTTCGATGGAATCGTCACGGACACGGGTGTGAAAGGTCACGTCGGGCAGTTTTGCGCCGGTTTTCATAGTCAAACTCCTGTGATTCACATGTGATTTAGGTGTGAATTAAAACAGTTCTAAACCGCATTCAATCGCGTAAACGCTGCGATTGCGAATAAGGCCAACGTCTTGCTAGATATTGAAATTAAATCGCAAATACGAATACGCGCATGATGTCTTTCTGCGCTTGCGAGGATGCAATGCATAGCGGCTATGCGCCGCTGGTCTAACACCGCGCTTCTGACTATGTTATGAGCAAGAAGAGTTGACCCAAAGCCAGGAAAACGACCGTGCGAGATCTGAAGATCCCCGAAGAGCGCCATCCGGAAAAAGCCCATCGTCCGGACAATGCACAGCCCAAAAAGCCGAACTGGATCAGGGTCAAGGCACCCGGTGGCAAGGGCTATGCGGATACGCGGCGGATCATGCGCGACAACAATCTGGTGACGGTCTGCGAAGAAGCGGGGTGCCCCAACGTAGGAGAATGCTGGAGCCAAGGTCATGCCACCATGATGATCATGGGCGAGATTTGTACGCGCGGCTGCACCTTCTGCAACATCGCAACCGGTCGCCCCGACGATCTTGACGCGTTTGAACCCGGTCGCGTGGCCCATGCGGTCGAAAAACTTGGCCTGAACCACGTGGTGATCACCTCGGTGGACCGTGACGACCTGCAAGACGGCGGGGCCGAGCACTTTGCGCAGACAATTCGCGCGGTACGTCATCGTTCTCCGAAAACCACGATCGAGATTCTGACGCCGGACTTCCTGAAATGCGACAGCACGGTCCTTGAGATTGTGGTCGAAGCGAAACCGGATGTGTTCAACCACAATCTGGAAACGGTACCGGGTCTCTACCCCGAAGTGCGCCCTGGTGCGCGGTACTTTCATTCCCTGCGCCTGCTACAGCGGGTGAAAGAACTTGATCCGTCGATCTTCACCAAATCGGGCATCATGGTCGGGTTGGGCGAAAACGAACAGCAAGTGCGTCAGGTCATGGACGACATGCGCGCGGCGGATATCGATTTCCTGACCATCGGCCAGTACCTGCAACCGACACCGAAACATCACGGAGTGGATCGGTTCGTAACCCCGGAAGAGTTCGCATCTTACGAAAAGGCGGCTTATGGCAAGGGGTTCCTGATGGTATCCGCGACGCCTCTGACCCGGTCTTCATACCACGCGGGCGACGATTTCGCCCGGCTTCGCGCGGCCCGGCAAGCAAAGCTACAGCAAGCGTGACGCCGGAGCGGATCGCGCAGCTCATCCGCCTGCGCCACGAGTTTCACCAACAGCCAGAGCTTTCGGGGCAGGAGGAGAATACCGCGGCGCGGGTTGCGGATCTTTTGCGCCAAGCGGGTGCGGACAGGGTTTTGTGCGGCATCGGCGGGCACGGTGTTGCGGCCGTTTACGAAAGCGGTGTTCCCGGCCCCACAGTTGGAATTCGATGCGAACTGGATGGGCTGCCAATTCAGGAACTCTCGGATCTGGAATATACATCTCGGATTGCAGGCAAGGGGCATCTGTGCGGCCATGATGGCCACATGGTGATGGTTCTCGGGGTGGCGGAGGCGCTGAAGGAACAGCGACCGAAATCTGGCCGCGTGGTTCTGATTTTCCAACCCGCCGAGGAAACCGGACATGGCGCGATTGCTTATCGGGCCGATCCTCAGTTCGCTGAGGTTTCCCCTGACATCGTGCTGTCTCTGCATAATTTTCCGGGGCTGGAACTGGGGGCGGTGGAACTGTGTGAAGGTCCCGCGAATTGTGCTTCGCGCGGGATGCAAATCGTTCTGACAGGCAAAACCTCACACGCAGCCGCCCCTCAGGACGGCGTGTCACCGGCAGGTGCTTTGTCCACGTTGATTCCGGCATTGGCCAACTTGGGGGCGGGTGGCGACTTGGATGACACCTACGCTTTGACCACGGTCACCCACGCCACACTGGGCGAGCGCACAGTCGGTGTCGCACCGGGGCAAGCCGAACTGTGGGTAACCCTGCGCACGGTTTCGGACGCGCGGATGGAAAGCCTGATGGCAGAGGCCGAAACTCTGGTCAAAAACACGGCGGAGGCCGAAGGTCTGGCGTTCGAAATCAGCTATGACGAGGTGTTCGAAGCCTGCGTCAATGACCGTGAAACCGTTTCGGTTTTGGCCAAAGCCTGTGCCGATCGGGGCGTCGCGTGCAGGCTGGTCGATCAGCCACAGCGTTTTTCCGAAGACTTCGGCCAATTTGGCAAAGGCGCGCAGGCGGCCATGTTCTGGTTGGGGGCGGGGCAGGACCATCCGCAACTGCACAACCCGGATTACGATTTCCCGGATGCGCTTATTCCGATTGGAACCGGGGTTTTCCTGAGCGCGATTGATGTCGCACTTAGCAACACCTACTAGACGCCATCCACTTATTTGACCAGATCACCAACGATTCCAAAGGCTTCTATAACTGTCTTTGTATCATCAGATATCGAGAGTATTTCATCATCCACCCGGATATAGCGCTGGCCGGGCCCCAAAGGCTTGAGCTTCCAGTTGTCGAGATCGTCGATATAGTCAAAACTCAGATCACCCGGCAGCTTCTGCCCGCGCGTGTATCTTTTGATTTGACCGGGCGGTACGGCTTTGCCGTTTGACTTGATGGATTTCTCTACCTTGTTTTTATTGGCACCTTGCCCTTTGCCCTTGTTGTCTTTTGCAGCACCCGAACTTGCAAGTGCTACGATCGCTATAACGACGCCGGCTGTCGCAACTACACGCTTCATCCATAATCCTCCCGAGCTGATAGGAAGAGTAAGGGCGCGCAAATAAGTTTGTCTATTATTATTCGGGTTTTTGAATTTGAGGCGCTGGGTAGCCACTCAAATTGCCCGGGTAAAGTGCGGCTAGTCCTCGGTAAACCGGACTTTGCCGATAAACGGCAGGTTGCGGTTGCGCTGAGCGTAATCGATCCCGTAACCCACGACGAATTCATCCGGAATTTCAAAGCCTATCCAGTCTGACCGGAAATCAACTTCGCGACGGCTGGGTTTGTCGAGCAGGGCAATCGACTTGAGCCGTTTCGGCTTGCGGCTGCGGAGCAGGTTGGTGACGTGGTTCAGCGTGTGTCCGGTGTCGACGATATCTTCGACCACCAGCACGTCGCGGCCTTCGATGGCGCCGCGCAAGTCCTTGAGAATGCGTACTTCCCGGCTGCTCTCCATCGAATCGCCATACGAGGACGCCTCAAGGAAATCCACTTCGATCGGCAGGTCCAGTTCCCGCACCAGATCGGCGATGAAGACGAAACTGCCGCGCAGCAATCCTACGACGACAAGCTTGTCGGTATCGCCGAACTCATCCGTGATTTCGCGGCATAACTCTTCGATCCGCGCCGCGATGGCCTTGGCCGAGATCATCTCATCTATCACATAAGCGCGGTTAGTCATCGCAGCCCCCTTGATCTTTGGCGCGCAACATACGACATGACGCGCCATTGTCACCTGCAAATACCGGACATCATGCCAATCCATTCGGAAACCCGCCACCTGCCATACACAGCCCAGCAGATGTATGATCTTGTTGCGGATGTGGGCAGCTACCCAAAGTTTCTGCCCTGGTGCGCCGCGGCCCGGATCCGCAAGACCTATGCGGTCGGTGCGGCCGAGGTGATGGAGGCCGATCTGGTCATTTCGTTCAAGGTGTTTCGCGAACGGTTCGGCAGCCGGGTGACCCTGTTTCCAGATCAGAAGAAGATCGATACCGAGTATCTGGACGGGCCTTTCAAATACATGAAATCCGACTGGCAGTTCGAGGACGCGCCCGACGGGGGGTGCAACATCTCGTTCCATGTGGATTTCGAATTCAAGAACGCCATCCTTCAGGGGATCATCGGCGTTGTGTTCAACGAAGCCATGCAGCGGATCGTCCGCGCCTTCGAGGCGCGTGCGAAAGAACTCTACGGCTAGGTCTTTACGCGGCAAGGGCGCACGCTAGACTGCGCTCATGACGGATTTCTCAGCAGCATTGGCCACCTTCGCGGCGGGCTCGGTTTCAACGACGGCTCAAGCGCGGATTGTCACGTCGCTGTCCGTTCTGGATTGGATGGCGGTTGGTCGTGCAGGGGCGTCCGAGCCGGTATCCTGCATAGTACGCGATATGGTTCTGGCCGAGGGCGGGAACGCTCAGGCCCATCTGTTCGGAGGGGGCGCGGCCCCATTGCGCGGCGCAGCTTTGGTGAATGGAACCATATCCCACGCTCTGGATTACGATGACACGCATTTCGCGCATATCGGGCATCCGTCAGTCGCCATCCTGCCTGCGGCCCTTGCCGTGGCCGAGTGGGATGACCGCATTCTGGTCGATCTGCTCGAAGCCGCGCTGGTTGGTATGGAGACGTCAATCCGTGTCGGCCTGTGGCTGGGCAGGGGGCATTATCAGGCCGGGTTTCACCAGACAGCGACATCCGGTGCATTCGGGGCCGCTGTCGCCGTGGGGCGGTTGCTTGGATTCGACAAGGTTCAGATGCGGTCCGTATTGGGTTTGACGGCAACGCGCGCGGCCGGGCTGAAGGCCCAGTTCGGAACAATGGGCAAGCCTTACAATGCCGGGCTTGCCGCTTCGGCAGGGGTCGAGGCGGCTGTGCTTGCTCAGCGTGGATTTCAACCCAACGCCGACGCGCTGGAAGGCACGTATGGATTTGGCGCGACCCATCAGGGTGCAGCGGATCAAAGCGCGCTGGATGGTTTGGGCGATGAATGGTTGTTCGAAACGGTAAGCCACAAGTTCCACGCCTGTTGTCACGGCCTGCACGCGGCGTTGGAGGCGGCGCGCGCGCTAGACATCGCGGAACCCGAAGTGGCCGAGATCAAAATCAAAACCCATCCCCGTTGGATGAGTGTGTGCAATCAGCTTTCGCCCACAACCGGGCTGGGGGCCAAGTTCTCTTACCGGACGGTCATCGCAATGCAGGCGCTGGGGTATGATACGGCTTTGCCGGGCAGCTACACCGACAAGGTCTGCGCGGACCCGCGCATTACGTCTCTGCAAGATCGCATCACGGTCGAAGCGGATGAAAACCTGTCGGAAACGCAGGCGCATCTGGCCTTGCTGCGTCGCGACGGTATCCGCCGCGAGGCGACGCATGACCTGCTGACCCCAATGTCGCGGTCTGACCGCGAGGATCGTGTGCGCGCCAAAGCGTCGAAGCTGATCGGAACGGATGAGGCGGACGCGATCTGGTCGATGCTGCGCACCGGCGGTCGCGCCCGTGATCTGGCCGAACGTATGGCGGGTTAAGCCACGCGCCAGTGCAGCGGAAAACCGGGGTCGAACACCGTGACAGGTCCATCGCCCGTGTCGATCTTTGACGGGTATGCAACCGGCTCGCCTTTGGTCAGGGTAATCGTTTCTTCGTTCACAGGCAGGCGGTAAAAGCCCGGCCCGTTGAGCGAGACGAACGCCTCGAGCTTGTCCAGTGCACCTTCGCGGTCGAACATCTCGGCCACCAGAGACATGGTATTCGTCGCGGTGAAACACCCCGCACAGCCGCAGGCCATTTCTTTGTTTGCATCCGTGTGCGGAGCGCTGTCCGTGCCCAGGAAGAACCTCGGGTCGCCCGAGGTGGCGGCAGCCAGCAAAGCCTGGCGATGTTCCTCGCGCTTGGCGACCGGCAGGCAATAGTAATGCGGTTTGATCCCGCCCACCAGAATATGGTTGCGGTTGATGATCAGGTGGTGCGCGGTGATCGTCGCACCCAGATCCGTTTCGTTGGCTTTGACATAGTCCACGCCATTGGACGTGGTGATATGTTCCATCACCACGCGCAGACCCGGCGTCGATTTTCGGATTGGGTCCAGAACGCGGTCGATGAACACGGCCTCGCGGTCAAAGATGTCGATCTCGGCGTCGGTCACTTCACCATGGACACACATGGGCAGGCCGATCTCGGCCATTTTCTCCAGAACCGGGCGCACTTTGTCAAAGTCACGCACGCCCGAGGCCGAATTGGTCGTGGCCCCTGCGGGGTACAGCTTGACCGCTTTTATCAGCCCGCTGGCATGGGCGGTGGCGACGTCCTGCGCATCTGTATCCTCGGTCAGGTACAGGGTCATCAGTGGCTCGAACACCATGCCGTCGGGCAGGGCGGCCAGGATTCTGTCGCGATAAGTGGCGGCCTGATCCCCGCGCACAACCGGCGGCACGAGGTTCGGCATTATGATTGCACGGGCGAAATGACGTGCAGTTTCGGGCAGAACGGCCTGCAACATGGCGCCATCGCGCAGATGCAGATGCCAATCGTCGGGGCGGCGGATCGTGAGGGTATCAGTCATGGCCTTCCGCTAGCATAGCTGCCCCGAAAGACCAACCAGCCCGGAACGAGTTGCCAAAAAAACTTGTCAACCAACCGGAACGTCGTAGCTCTGACAGGGGCTAGGGCCTTGACGCAAAGGCGCTTGCGTGACCTGTTTGTCGGCGAAGTAGAGAGGATTTCCATGACGCAGCCAAATTCCATCGATGCCGTGCAGCAGATGCTGGGACGTCAGGGCTATGTCTGCGGGCGGGCCCTTGCCACGGTTGTGTTCCTGTCGCTGAAGCTTGGACGCCCGTTGTTTCTGGAAGGCGAGGCCGGAGTTGGCAAAACGGAAATCGCCAAGGCGCTGGCATCCGGTCTGAACCGCCGTTTGATCCGGTTGCAGTGCTACGAAGGTCTGGACGCGTCCTCGGCCGTTTACGAATGGAACTTTCCGGCGCAGATGGTTGCGATCCGAACGGCCGAAGCTTCGGGCGGGGCCGACCGGGGCGCGTTGCAGGCGGAACTGTTTTCGGATGAATACCTGATCGAACGCCCCTTGCTGCAAGCAATGCGCCCCGACGAAAACGGAGCGCCAGTTCTTCTGATCGACGAACTGGACCGGACCGATGAACCGTTCGAAGCCTTTCTGCTGGAAGCTCTCAGTGATTTTCAGGTCACGATCCCTGAATTGGGAACTGTTTCAGCACCCGAACCACCCATTGTGATTGTCACGTCGAACCGGACCCGCGAAGTGCACGATGCCCTCAAGCGTCGCTGCCTGTATCACTGGGTCGATTATCCCGATTTTGAACGCGAGATCGAAATTCTGCACTCGCGCGCGCCCGAGGCCGCCGATGCGCTCAGCCGCGAAGTCGTGGCTTTCGTTCAGCGTCTGCGCACCGAGGATCTGTTCAAGAAACCCGGCGTGGCCGAAACCATTGACTGGGCCAAATGTCTGCTGGCGCTGGACGTGATGAACCTTAGTCCCGAGGTGATCGGTGACACGCTGGGGGCGATCCTGAAATATCAGGACGACATCCAGAAGCTGCAAGGGTCTGAGGCCAAGCGCATTCTGGATGAGGCCAAAGCGACCCTTGAGCCGGCCTGACGCGCTATGGCCGAGCAAATCCCGCTGGAGATTCCCGACAACCCGAAGCTGGCGCAGAACATCACCCATTTTGCCCGCGCGCTGCGGAAGGCGGGGCTGCCGATTGGTCCAGGGCGGGTGATCGATGCAATTCGTGCGGTACAAGCCGCGGGTTTTACCCAGAAACGGGATTTCTACTGGACGCTGCACGCCTGTTTCGTGAACCGCCCCGAACATCGCACGGTGTTTGCGCAGGTCTTCCGAATGTACTGGCGCGACCCGCGATACATGGAACACATGATGGCCATGATGCTTCCTGCCATTCGGGGCGTACAAGAGGAGCGCAAGGCGGATGCCGGGGAAAAGCGCGCAGCCGAGGCCCTGCTGGATGGTGTCGAACGTGACGCGCCCCAGCCGGCTGCGCAAGACGAAGGCGAAACCGAAATCGAGATTGACGCCATGCAAACGGCATCGTCCGAAGAGCGTCTTCGCAACCTGGACTTCGAACAGATGAGCACCGCAGAAATCGCGCAAGCCAAACGCGTATTGGCGCGGATGACCCTGCCGGTCAAACCCATTGAGTCGCGCCGCGGACAGGCCAGTCATCTGGGGCACCGTATCGACCGTGCCCGCACCTTGCGCGCTGCCATGCGGCAAGGGGGCGAATTGCGTGATATCGCCCGACTACAGCCTAAACCTCGGTGGCCAAATCTTGTTGCGCTTTGCGATATTTCGGGTTCGATGAGCCAATACAGCCGAGTCATTCTGCATTTCCTGCACACGGTCTCGAACGCCAAGGGGGCAGGTTGGGCCAAGGTTCATGCCTTCACGTTCGGCACGCGCCTGACCAACATATCCCGCCACTTGCATCATCGGGATGTTGACGCAGCGCTCGCCGCTGCCGGGGCCGAGGCACAGGACTGGGAGGGGGGCACGCGCATCGGCGACTGTCTGCATCAGTTCAACAGAGACTGGTCAAGACGTGTTATGGGGCAAGGTGCGGTTGTTCTTTTGATCACCGACGGTTTGGAACGGGGTGACCCTGAGAGCCTTGAGAAAGAGATCGAGCGGCTGCACCTGTCCTCCAAACGCCTGATCTGGCTGAACCCTCTGCTGCGCTGGGACGGGTTTGCCCCCAAGGCCCAGGGGGTGGCGGCCATGCTGCCCCATGTCGACAGTTTCAGGGCAGGGCACTCGATTGCCTCGCTCGAGGATCTGGCCGCCGTGATTTCACAACCTGACGACCAGGGGCAGAAAGCACGGCTGATGGCCGCGCTTTCCGATTAGACCGTTACGACAACTGTTCTTCGTTGCACTTCCGGGCCATTTCCATGGCCTTGTAGGTGCCGGTCAGATCGACGGTAAATGCATAGGATGTCTCGGGGAACACGATCATGACCTTTTTCTTGGCCAGATCATCCGCGAATTGAGGGTTGTCTGACAAAACATAGCCGCCGGAATAACCCTTGGTGATGTTGCCTTTCATACCTGTGGCTTCACCCAGATAGATGTTGTCCCCCATCAGGATGGCCACTTCTTGTGTTTCGCCACGTTTGATGTCGGTATCGGCTTTGGTGAATACCCCCACATACCCCACGCCGCGATCTTCGGTCAGGCCCATCTGAACGACGTTTTCCGCATCGTCCACGGCCTCGATCAGGCAGGATTTCTTTTCGTTGTCGATGAAGACTTTCCAGCCCTCGACCTCTCCATAACGTTCGAATGTGTCAGCCCACGCTGCGGTCGAAGTCAAAAGGCCAACCGCTGCGCCCAGTGCAAGAAAATGTTTCAACTGCTTGTCTCCGAAAAAATATGTTTGATACGCGGCTCGGTCGCTTGGCCGGCTGCCCGCGCAGGCTAAAACCCGTGGCACTAACAATCAATGCTGTGATTTCTTGGATGCAGTTCAGGCCTTAGCTTCTGCTCGCTGGGTCCAATATAGACGTTTTGACAGGGGCGTCGCGCTTTTCATCACGCCAATCCTGCTTATGTTGGGAAACAGACGACGTCTGGAGGTTCTGATGGAACGATTCGACAACAGCCCGGAAACGGCACTGAAGTGGCACCGCGATGGCAGCGGTGCCGCGCTTGCCACGGTTGTCGAAACCTGGGGCAGCGCGCCACGCCGGGTGGGTTCCCAGCTGGTGATCGGCGGCGATGGCCGGATCGAAGGCTCTGTGTCGGGCGGCTGTGTCGAAGGCGCGGTGATCGTCGAGGCGCTTGAGGCAATTGACGAAGGCGAAGCCCGCTTGCTGGAATTCGGGGTGAGCGACGAAGATGCCTTTGCGGTCGGGCTGGCCTGTGGTGGAACCATTCGCGTCCTCGTCGAACCCGTTGGAAAGGTTCTGCCCGAACCGATGCTGGCGGAACTGGTTACAGCCCGCGCAAGACGCGAACCCATCGCTTATGAAGTCAATACCGATACCGGGCACAGAGCTTTGCGCCGTAACGCCTATGCCGAACGGCTGCGCATGGATCGATCAGGTTTTGAAGAAGATGGCCGAACCTTTGTGGCCGTTCACAACCCGCCGCTGCGATTGATCGTTGTTGGTGCGGTGCATATCGCACAGGCATTGGTGCCGATGGCGCGAATTGCCGGGTATGATCCGGCCATAATAGACCCGCGCGACGCGTTTGCATCCAGCGCCCGTTTTCCGGGGGAAACGATCCTTACGGATTGGCCGGATGAGGCCGCTGCAAAACTCGGGTTGGATGCGCGCACCGCAATTGTCCTGCTGACACATGATCCAAAGCTGGATGATCCGGCATTGCAAGCTGCACTGGATGCGGGCGTGTTTTACATTGGTGCATTGGGATCGACACGTACCCACGCCAAACGCGTCGAGCGTATGAAAGCAGCCGGTTTCAGCCAACAGCAAATCTCGAGGATTCATGGGCCAATCGGGTTGGATATCGGGGCTGCCGGCCCATCCGAGATTGCCGTTGCAATTCTGGCGCAGATGACGGCCGTTCTGCGAGGCAAGGCATGAGGTTTGGTCCGGTACCCCTCTCTGAAGCAAAAGGCGCCATTCTGGCCCATTCGGTGACGGCTGACGGTCAAAAGCTGCGCAAGGGGCTGTCACTGCAAGCAGAGCAAGTGGCGCAGTTGACGCAGGCGGGCATCCGCGAAGTGATCGTTGCGCGCCTTGAACCTGGCGATTGCCACGAAGACGAGGCCGCACGTCGTTTGGCCGCAGCTCTTGCGCCAGATGCGGCGTCGGCCAATCTGCGCGTGACCGACGCGTTCACCGGCCGGGTCAACCTGTTGGCGGACGGGCCGGGCGTGGCGGTTCTGGATGTGGATGCGCTGGAAATGTTCAATCAGGTCAACCCGATGATCACGGTTGCGACGGTTCCGCAATACCAGCAGATGGGCCCGAAGGGCATGGTCGCCACCATCAAGGTCATCTCATATGCCGTGCCAGAGGCTGATGTTCGGCGGGCCGCCAATTTGGCGCAAGGGGCCGTGCGCCTGGTAAGACCCGTTCACAAGACGGCAGGTTTGATCGTCACGGATATCCCCGGCGGCCCGCCCAACGACAAGGGGATCGCCGCCATTCGCGGACGGACCGAAGCCCTGGGTCTGGATTTGTGTGATGTGCAGATCGTGCCGCATCGCGTGGATGCGCTGGCCAAGGCGGTTACCAGAGCGACCGGTGATCTGCTCATGATCCTGACCGGATCCGCGACCTCGGATCCGGACGATGTTGCCCCGTCTGCTGTTCGGCTTGCCGGCGGGCGGGTGGATCGGTTCGGGATGCCGGTTGATCCGGGAAACCTGCTGTTTCTGGGTGCGATGCAGGATCGACCGGTGATCGGGTTGCCCGGGTGCGCACGATCTCCGGCGCTGAACGGGGCGGATTGGGTTCTGTCACGGGTTGCCTGCGGGATCGAAACAACCGGATCGGATATTGCCGGAATGGGGGTCGGAGGATTGTTGAAAGAAATCCCGACCAGACCGCAGCCGCGCGCCAAACGAAAAGAATGATCCGCCGCTGATCCTGAGCGGGGCTGAATTCTGAGGTTGACCCCAGAGGATTTTGGCGGAACCGGTTTATGGTTTTCTGAGCTTTGGCAATACGCCGGGTCGCCAATACGCACCGGTATCTTCCCGCGCTTTCTGATAGGCATCCACTCTTTCTCTGGCGGTCTCTCCGCCCGCGTCAAACAAATGGCCCAGCAGGCATTCAAGAACAGCCATTGCCCCCGAAAAACTGGAAAACGGGTGCAAGGTTCGCGTGCTGACAGGCAGGACGACATCCGGTTCAACCCCCGGCGCGATGACCTCGCTATCCGACAACAGGACGATGCGCATCGACCGGTCACGAGCATACCGCATCGCCTGAATCGTGTCGGCGGAATAGGGGTGAACCGTGATGGCAAACAGACAATCCTCGGCGGTGGCTTCGACCAGATCGTCGATGGCCGAACCCATGTGGCGGGGCACCAGCTGAAGCCCGGGATGGGCCATGCGTGCAGCGTAGTGAAAATAATAGGCCAGCGCGTGGCTGGATCGTGTGGCCGTCACATAGCAGCGGCGCGCCGACCTGATGTGCGCGACGGCCTGTTCCGTCAATTGGGGGGCCATGAGGCGCAGCGATCTGGCCACGACATTTATTTCGTTCTGCGCAAATCGTGCCTGCGCCGCACCAAACTCTCCTTGTTCCTTTAGGTGTTCCAGCCAATCCTGCCCAAACCTGTCCTCACCATCGGTTGTCAGAGCGTTTCGAAATGGGCGCCGAAAAGCGTCAAAGCTGTCATACCCCATGCGTTGCGCCAGCCGGATCAGAACGTTCGAGCTGATGCCGATGCGATCGGTGGTGGTGCGGATCGAATTCAACGCGAAATCGGCGGGATGATCGATGATGTACTTTACAGCGACCTGCATTTGCGCAGGCATTTCATCGATCTCGCGGCGCATTTGCGTAACGATGGCAGTTAGAGCGCGGGTCATGTGGCAAGCAAAACATATGTTTTCTAATTGGTAAATTGAAAACGAAACTTGAGCTCATTAGCTGAGGACAGACGAACACGAGGGCGCAATGACCGAGAGCACAGTGAAAACCATCGGAGAACCATATATTCTGGTTGCTCCGAACGGGGCCCGGCGGGGCCGCGCGGATCACCCGGCCTTGCCAGTCACGACGGATCAGATCGTCGCAACGGCGCGGGGCTGCCACGAGGCTGGGGCGAATGGCATACACCTGCATGTACGGGATGCCGACGGACACCACACGTTGGATGCCGGATTGTATCGCGAAACAATCGCGGAACTGAAAAGGGTGGTGCCGGGCATGGATGTTCAGATCACCACCGAGGCAGCAGGCGTGTTCGACGTATCGTCGCAGTTTGAATGTCTGCAACGGGTCCGGCCTGAATGGGCCTCGATTTCAGTCCGGGAAATCGCCCGGGCCCTTGATCTTGCGCCTCGGGTCTATGCGCTATGTGCGGCTCAGGGCACGCGGGTTCAGCATATTCTCTACGACTTGGAAGATGTGAAGCTGCTGGAAGACTGGCAGTCAAAAGGTATCGTCCAGCCGGACCAGACAGACCGATTGCTTGTGTTGGGACGCTACAGTCAGAACCAGCAATCCGTGCCAGCGGATCTGGATGCGTTTCCGTCCAGCCCGGCCAATTGGATGGTGTGCGCCTTTGGGACGCAGGAACATGATTGTCTTGCCGAAACAGCGCGGCGCGGCGGTGACTTGCGTGTTGGATTCGAAAACAGCCTGACGGCACCGGATGGCACGCTCTGGACGGACAACGCGGCCTCGGTCGCGGCTTTGGTTGAAACACTTGGAAGGACCGGAACATGAGTCATGTTTTCCCACGCCACACCAAATCTGAACTTCCCGTCGCAGCGGGTGGCGACGGCGCTTACCTGATCGATGCCGACGGCAAGCGATATCTGGATTGCGGCGATGCGGCCGTGTCCTGTCTGGGGCATTCCAACCCGGCAGTGATCCGGGCCGTGCAACAGCAGGTGGAACAGATCGCATTTGCCCATACCGGGTTCATGACCTCGGAACCGGCCGAGGCATTGGCCGATCTGCTGATCCAGCACGCGCCGGGGGATTTGGACCGGGTGTATTTCGTATCGGGCGGGTCCGAGGCGACCGAAGCGGCCATCAAATTGGCGCGCCAGTATTTTCTGGAAATCGGGCAGCCCGAGCGCCGCCACGTGATCGCGCGCAAGCAAAGCTATCATGGCAACACTCTGGGGGCCTTGTCTGCCGGGGGAAACGCCTGGAGACGGGCCCAATTCGCACCGATGCTGATCGAAATGACCCATATCTCGGCCTGCTATGAATATGCCGAAAAGCCCGAGGGTGAGAGCAGCTTTGACTATGGTCAGCGCGTCGCCAACGAGCTGGAGGCGGAAATTCTGCGCCTTGGTCCCGAAACGGTTATGGCTTTCATGGCCGAGCCGGTTGTCGGTGCTACGCTTGGCGCGGTTCCGGCGGTTGAGGGGTATTTCAAACGCATCCGGGAAATCTGCGACCAATATGGCGTGCTGCTGATTCTGGATGAGGTGATGTGTGGCATGGGGCGCACCGGTCATCTGTTCGCCTGCGATCACGACGGAGTTGCACCGGATATTCTGTGCATCGCCAAAGGGTTGGGCGCAGGCTATCAACCGATCGGGGCGATGCTGTGCACCGATAAAATTTTCGGCGCAATTCGCGATGGGTCAGGGTTTTTCCAACATGGGCATACCTATGTCGGCCATCCTGTCGCCACGGCTGCGGCTCTTGCGGTGGTCCGTGAACTGACAGAGGGTGATTTGCCGGTGCGCGCCGGACGCATGGGCAGCAAACTGCATTCCGCACTGGAAGCCGCGTTTGGACAGCACCCGAACGTGGGCGATTTGCGTGGCCGTGGCCTGTTCCGGGGTGTGGAATTGGTGGCGGATCGCGAGACGAAGACCCCCTTTGATCCATCGTTGGGCATTGCCGGAAAGATAAAGAAGGCGGCGCTGGCCGAAGGGTTGATCTGTTATCCCATGGCGGGCACCCGGGATGGCCGGAACGGAGACCATATACTTCTTGCGCCGCCATTCATCATAAATGACGAGCAGATAGGCGAACTTGTCAGCAAACTGGAACGCTCTTTTTCAGCCGTTCTCTGACAATACCGTGAGCACCCTGTTTGCCTGCGACACGTTTGTTATGTGTCGTGGGCTATGGAATTGGAAAAGGCGACGTCCATGGTGCTGGATATCTGGCGCAGTTTCCGAACGCTCCCTGTGTGGGTGCAGGTCTGGGTAGCCGTTGTTTTGGTGCCGGTAAACCTGCTTCCGTTGGCATTTCTGGATCAGCCACAGGGGCACCTGATTGCATTGCTTGCAATTTCAGGCATGGCGCTGAACGTGCCTATCATGTTGGGTGCACGCGCGATGAGCGGTGCGATGGCCTTGCCGCACATTCTGTGCTGGGTGCCGTTGGTCATCATCGCGACGCTTCTGCTGTTTTCTGAAGACCCCCTGAGCCCAGCCTTTGCCGGCTTTCTCCGGGTGCTTCTGATCGTCGATATCACCTCGCTGGTGTTCGATTTCCGGGATGCGGCCCGTTGGTTGCGCAGCAGGCAAGCGCCCTGAGCAAAAAAGCCCCTTCAAGAGAGAAGGGGCTTGGACCGTTTCGATCTTTGGACCGGATTATTTCTGCGGCAGCGGGCCGATCATCATGATCATCTGACGGCCTTCCATCTTGGGCATGTTTTCAATCTTGCCCAAGTCCTTGACGTCCTCGGCAACGCGCTCCAGCAATTCGCGGCCCAGGTTCTGGTGTGCCATTTCGCGACCGCGAAAACGCAGGGTAACTTTGACCTTGTCGCCGTTTTCCAGAAACTTGAAGACGTTGCGCATCTTGACGTCATAGTCATGCGTGTCAGTGTTGGGTCGGAACTTGACCTCTTTCACCTCGATGATCTTTTGCTTCTTGCGGGCTTCGGCTTCGCGTTTCTGCGTTTCGTATTTGAATTTGCCGAAGTCCATGATCTTGCAGACCGGTGGGTTCGCATTGGGCGAAATTTCGACCAGATCAAGACCGGCATCGGCGGCCATCTGCATGGCTTTGGCGGGATGAACCACCCCGACATTTTCACCTTCGGCGCCAATCAGGCGAATTTCGGGGGCACGGATCTTATCATTGACGCGCGGGCCGGTGTCTCGTTGTGGCGGCGCGTTGTGAGGTCTGCGAGCTATGGGTTCATTCCTTTGATAATTGCAGAATTTCGAGCCCGGAATTTAAACCGGGCCGGGCCACACTTCAAGCGGCATAAACACCGGCAGTTGCGAAAAAACAGTGTTTTGTCCGCTGATTTTTGCGTTCGGGGCTGCAAAGCTCCGAACGCATGGTGCCTTTAGCCGACAAAGGCCTTTTCGATCACGAACTCTTTGGGTTCGGAATTCGCGCCCTCACGCAGACCAAAACCTTCAAGGATTTCCTTGATGTCCAGGTTGAAAGCCAGCGAACCGCAGACCATGGCGCGATCGGTTTCGGGCTTGATCCCGCCTTCGATGCCCAGATCGCTGAACACGGTGCCATCCTTCAGCAGGTCGGTGATCCGGCCCATCTTGGGGCTCTCTTCGCGCGTGGTTGTCGGGTAGTAGCGGATCTTGTCAGCAAAGCCTTCGCCTATAAGTTCGGCAAGCATTTCATCCTGACGGATGCTGTCGATCAATTGGCGGCCATATTCCAGTTCGGCCACTTCGCGGCAGGTATGGGTGATGATCACCTCGTTATAATCTTCATATGTTTGCGGTTCACGCAACAACGAAGCAAACGGGGCAAAGCCGGTGCCGGTGGCAAAGAACCACAAACGCTTGCCCGGCAGCAGTGCGTCATGCACCAACGTGCCAACCGGCTTGGGGCGCAGGATGATCTGATCGCCGGGCTTGATATGCTGAAGCTTCGACGTCAACGGGCCGTTCTGAACCTTGATCGAATAGAACTCCAGCTCATCGTCCCACGAAGGCGAAGCGATTGAATAGGCGCGCAGCAATGGCTTGCCATTGTCGCCCAGCAGACCAATCATCACGAACTCGCCCGAGCGGAAACGCAGCGTGGCGGGGCGCGTCACCTTGAAAGAGAACAGGCTGTCGGTCCAATGCTTGACCTCGGTTACAGTTTGCGCGTCCGGCAGGACCGGGGCCTTCACGGCAGTTGCTTCGCTCACGGGCTTCATCTCTGTCATCGTTTACCTGCCGGTCTGCTAAACCGACATCTCCGTTTAATCTTTGATCCAAGTCAGGAAAAGGGGACAGATTGCCCCCTTTGCGTTTCAAGCTGGCGATGGGCGGCTTTTAACCGCGCAAACGCGCCTGATAGTTGTTCTCTTTCCAGTTGGCCCGGGAAAGCCACTGATCTTCGGGCTGGCGATCTGCCAGGTCTCCGTCAATCTCAACTTCGTCAAAGCCGCAGCGACGTGCCATGGCATATTGGTCTGCCAGAACATGACCCTTGGCGCGCAAGCGTCCCGTATAGCCCTTAAGGCGCAGGGTGCGGGCGATGGTAAAGCCGCGACCGTCGGCAAAGGATGGAAAATCCACCCGGACCAGCTTGGCACTGCCCAAGCGGTCAAAAAGCTCATCCGGGTCCGTGTCCGAGCTGACGTCCAGCGCAACCACGTCATTTGCGGCATCATCCAGAGTGACAAAGCCGTCGGTCCAGTCATCGGGCGAAAAGCCCTCATCCGTTACGATTACGTTCATGTTTTCTCTCCGATGCGCACCATCTTGCCATCGACAAAATGAATGCCGCATTCTTCCTTGTTCTGATCGCGCCAGCGCCCGGCGCGGGGGTCTTCGCCTTCCTTCACCGGTGAAGTGCAGGGCGCACAGCCGATCGAAGGGTATCCTTTGGCCACCAGCGGATGCCGGGGCAGGTTGTTTTCTTCCATATAGGCGCGCACATCGTCCGGCGCCCAATGGGCCAGCGGATTGACCTTGATCCGGCCCGTGCCGTCTTCGACCTCGAAAAACTCGAGCGCGGCGCGCGTGCCGGACTGAAACCGTTTTCGGCCGGTAATCCAACCGCAATACCCTGTCAGGGCGTGCTGCAACGGAAAGGTCTTGCGCAGGTTGCAGCACGCATCCGTATCCCGCAGGCGCAGCGCGCCATAGGGGTCTTCGCGTTGCAGTTCTTCGTCATCCGCCCGGATGATCCGGATGTTCCTGAGACCCAGACGCTCGCTGACTTCCTGCTGGTATTCCAGCGTTTCGGTGAACAGCAATTGGGTATCCACGAACAACACCGGCGTCATCTTGTCGATCACCGCAGCCATGTGCAGCAGCACCACCGATTCCGCGCCAAAGCTTGAGACCAGAGCAAGCGCATCGATCTCTTCAAGGGCGCCATGCATCACGTCATGGGCGCTGTGGTGACGGAACCGGGCATTCAATGCGTTGACCTTTTCGGTCAGGTCGCTGCGGTCTTTGCCCAGTTCCGTTTGGATCAGATCAAGCGGCATTCGCCCGAGCCTCGGGGTAGAGAGCGGCCTTGAACGGCTCCATGCCGACGCGGCGATAGGTCATCAGAAAAGTTTCTTCAGCACTCTCGCGCAGATCCAGGTAGGTGTCGACGATGCGTTCCACGGCCGGCACGATCTCGTCATAGGCAAAACCCGGACCGGTGCGGTCGCCGATCGCTGCCGTCTCAGTGGCGTCGCCACCCAGTGTGATCTGGTAGTTTTCGACGCCTGCACGATCCAGGCCCAGGATGCCGATATGGCCCACATGGTGGTGGCCGCAGGCGTTGATGCAGCCCGAGATCTTGATCTTCAGGTGCCCGATGTCATGCTCCAGCTTCAACTCTTCAAAGCGGGTCGCGATTTCCTGAGCAACCGGGATCGAGCGGGCCGTCGCCAGCGCGCAGTAATCCATGCCGGGGCAGGCGATGATATCGCTGATCAGGCCGATATTGGCGGTGGCCAGTTCGTGCTGTTTCAGCTTGGCGTGAATCGCGGGCAGGTCCGATTTGTGGACATGCGGCAGGATCACGTTCTGCTCGTGGCTGATACGCAGCTCATCATAGGCGAATTCTTCGGCCAGATCGGCCATCACGCGCATCTGCTCGGCGGTCGCATCACCCGGCGTTGCCCCGTGCTTCTTGATCGAGATCGTGACGATCGCGTGGTCCGCCTGCTTGTGCGGCGCGATGTTGGTATCGACCCACGACCGGAAAACCGGATCGTTGGTATAGGCGCTTTCAAACGACGCAACCGAACCTTGACGGAAAGCCGGAGGCGCAAAGTGGCCTTTGATCTCATCCAGAAGCGCCATGTCGGCGCCCTTGAACTGTGGGCGAACCTGCAAGAAACGCGCGTTCACCTTGGCGCGGATGGCGTCGATGCCGTGTTCATGCACGGTGATCTTGATGCGCGCCTTGTACTTGTTGTCGCGGCGACCGATCTGGTTCCAGACCGAGACGGTGGCTTCCAGATAGGCCAGCAGATCATCGAATGCGACGAATTCGGACAGTTCCTTGCCGATCATGGGCGTCCGGCCCAGGCCGCCACCGACGATGACGCGCGCGCCCAGAACGCCGTCACGTTCGACCAGTTGCAGGCCGATGTCATGCGCTTTGATCACGGCGCGGTCGTTTTCCGAACCGGTGATCGCGATCTTGAACTTGCGCGGCATGAACTGGAACTCCGGGTGGTCGGTCGACCACTGGCGCAGCAGTTCGGCATAGGGGCGCGGGTCGGCGACCTCATCCGCGGCGGCACCGGCGAAATGGTCGGCGGTCACGTTGCGGATGGTGTTGCCCGAGGTCTGGATGGCGTGCATGCCGACCTCGGCCAGCGCGTCCAGCATGTCTGGCACATCTTTCAGTTTCGGCCAGTTGTACTGGATGTTCTGACGGGTGGTGAAATGACCATAACCTTTGTCCCACTTTTCAGCCAGCAGGGCCAGTTGACGCATTTGCGCGCTGTTCAGCGTGCCGTAGGGAATGGCGACTCGCAGCATGTATGCGTGCAATTGCAGATACAGGCCGTTCATCAGGCGCAAAGGCTTGAATTCGTCTTCGGTCAGCGAACCGTCGATGCGGCGCTCGACCTGAGCGCGGAACTGCGCGTTACGCTCTGCCAGAAAATCTTTGTCAAACTCGGAGTAGCGATACATGTCTAGCTGTCCTTGGTTGCAGCCCCGAACCTGGGGCCTTGAAGGGGAGAGAGAAGGGCCAGAGGTCAGGCCCGGGGCTGCGGGGAAGTTTCCTGTTTGCCGTGGGCATAGTTGGACGGACCAGTGCGGCGGAAGTCTTCCCGGAAATGGGTGGGCTCGGGGCCGTTTTCGCCAGCGACGGCATCGGCCAGATAAGCGCCCACGATTTTGTTTGCCTGACGCGCGGCATCCAGCAGGCGAACCTGCGCATGCGCCTCGTCGGTGATCAGTTCTGCTTCGCTCAGGTCACGAGACCAGCGGTCATCTTCCGTCAGATAAATCACGTCACCTTCGAGCAAGTCATTTGCAGTGACGATTTTGGGGGTAAAAGCGCGGGCCATCGGGCAAGCTCCTTGTTGAATTCGGTTACAGCCTGCGCCGCTTCGCGCGGGGCAAGGCCATATAAGGTCAGGGCCGGTCCATCCATTTCGGCGGCGGCCAGATCGGTGGGCAATTGGTCCAAGGTGGTGGCCAAAATCCGTTGGTCGGGACGCGATGCATTCTCGACCAGGGTAATGGGGTTGGTGCGATCGGCGCCGTGCATGATCAGACGGCCCTGAATGAACCGAGCGGATTTCTTGCCCATGTAGATTGCCGCCACGGAACCGGCCTGAGCCAGAGCGTTCCAATCGTGATCCGCGAATCCTTGCATGTCGTGCCCGGTCAAAAAACGCACCGATGAGTTGCGTCCGCGGCGGGTCAAGCTTTGACCGATGCCAGCCACTGAGGCAGAGGCCGCCGTGATGCCGGGAATGATCTGCCAGGAAATACCGGCCGCATCGACGGCCTCGATTTCTTCGTCCAGGCGGCCAAAGATTGTGGGATCCCCCGATTTGAGACGCACCACACGGTTGCCATTCAGGGCGTGTTCAACCAGAAGCGCGTCGATATCGCTTTGCTTCCACGAGGGGCCGAACCCGGCCTTGCCGACATCGACCAAAGCGGCGCTCTGGGCGGCAATGTCCAGCACAGGCTTGCTGATCAGGCGATCATGCAGCACCACATCCGCGCGCTCGAATGCGGCCAACGCCTTGAGCGTCAGCAATTCGGGGTCACCGGGTCCGGCGCCGACAAAGTCGACATGACCTTTGGGCTTGGTTGTGTGAAAATCCTGCATCGGATCGTCTCGGACATTGTTTGACTTGACCCTTAATATAGGAAATATTCCCACCAAAGCGCCATATCGCCGCTGAAATAAGGACAAGTGTTCCGATTTTCGGGAAAACCGGAACAGGGGTGTCGAAACAGAAGGAAAATTGGAATGTCGGTGCGGATAGATGACACGGATCGAAAAATTCTGGCCGAGCTGCAACGGGACGCAGGACAATCATTGGACGAAATTGCGGCTCGGGTCGGTAGTTCAAAGACGCCTGTCTGGAATCGCATTCGCAAGCTCAAGGGGGCGGGAATCATCGGCCAGCAAACGGTGCTGCTGGATGCCGAGGCACTTGGGTTCGAAGCCACCTTTTTTGTTTTGATCCGCACCTCGGAACATGAGGCGGACTGGCAACGTAAATTCCTGAAAGCATTGAAGGATCACCCCGAAGTGCAAGAGGCGCACCGGTTGGCGGGTGATATCGACTATATCCTGAAAGTCCGGGTCAAGAACGCACGTGCCTATGATCAGTTCTATCAGTCGCTCATCTCGGAGGTGCGCGTGCACAATGTCACGGCGTTGCTGTCCATGGAAGAGATCAAGTCCACGACGATGTTGCCGCTGAATGCGTTGGCAGAGGGGGCCTAGAACACTCGACCGTGGCTCCTCCGCCAGTGTCTTTCAGGGGGCTTTGAGCCAGATGAACTGATGGGTGTTTTCATCCGGCCGGAAGCAAAATCGCCGGAAGCGTCGTGTAGATATGCGAAAGGTGATGGCTAAGGTCTGACCAGCAGCTGATTCAGCCCGTGAAAGTGATAGCTGTCCGAATAATGCGGCGGCGCAGCCAGTTGCAGGTTTGGACAGCTTTCGAATAGGATCGGCAAAGCAATGCGCATTTCCAGACGCGCCAGAGGTGCGCCGACGCAGAAATGAATTCCGCCCCCAAAGCTTGTGTTGACTTCAATCGGACGGCTCGGCTGAAACGTGTTCGGTTCAGCCCACACAGCGGGGTCGCGGTTGGCCGCGCCAAGCAACAGTGCCACTTGATCGCCACGTTTGAATGAATGGCCGAACAGGTCCACGTCCTGATACGCGTAACGTGTGAACATGTGCAGAGGCGGGTCAAAGCGCAGGATCTCTTCGATGGTTGCGTCGAGTCCATCCGGTGCCAGGGCGTCGGGGGCGGTACGGGTCTGCAACAGGGTCTTCACCCCGTTCCCCAGTGAATGCACGGTAGCCTCATGGCCTGCGTTGAGCAGCAGGATGCAGGTGGCAACCAGCTCGTCCAGTGACAGTTTCTGGCCTTCTTCCTCGGCGCTTATCAACCGGGTTATCAGGTCGTCCCGTGGATCATTGCGCCGCAGCTCTATGTATTCCTTCAGGAATTCGGTGAACTCCCGAGATGATTTGGCGGCCGTGTCTTCGGTGTCCTGCGTGCGATTGGCCTGATACATGGCAACCATATCGTGAGACCACCGTAGCAGATCGGGCGCCATGGCTTCGGGGACGCCCAGAAGCCGGCAGATCGTGACCACCGGAACCTGAGTGCAATAGGCTTCCAACAGGTCGAACGTGTTCCGAGGGAATTCCTTGATCAGGCCGTGGCACAGATCTTCGATGGAAGGTTGCAGCGCAGAAATCGCCCGTGACGTGAAGGCGCGCATCACCAATGATCGAAGGCGTGTGTGCCTTGGCGGTTCTGTCTCAAGCAGTGAATGGGCCTCGATGGCCAGCCAGGGCGCCAGATGGGCGGGACCTTGCTCTGCCAGTTCGGGCGGTACCTCGCGGCCAAATCGGCGGTCCCGAAACAGGGCGCGAACCGCGCGGTATGAAACCGCGGCGACCATACCGTAGTCCTGCCAATGGAACAGATCGCCCGAGCCTCGCGTCTTGTCGTAGAACGGGTAGGGGTTTTGGACGAAACCCGGGTCTGTCGGCGATTGCGAAAAGGACTTCATGCGCCGCACACTTGCCATGCGGCGCGTTGAATGCAAGACCCTGTCTATGCACAGGGTTTGGTTCATTTCCGGTTTTTTGCTCGCCGTCGGGCTATTGTCGGGGTTTGTCTGGTCTTATGGCTATCGACAGGCCCTGTCTCAGTTGAGCGAGAAGGCAGAGGCCGATCTTGAGCTGGCGGCTGACCGGCTGAGCACGCAGATGCAGGTGTACCAGGAACTTGCCGTGCTGATGGCGACACATCCCGTTTTGCATGAACTGGAAACACAGGCCGACAGACGCCAGGCTCGGGAAATGCTTCTGGACGTTGCAGACAAGACTGCCGCCGTAAACATGATGTACCTGGATACGAACGGGCAGGTGCTGGTATCGGCGCAGCCTGTGTCCCAGCGCAACATGGCCCATCATCCGGCTTTCCGCCGTGCGATGCAGGGCGCCTTGGGCAGTGCGCATGAGGTTGTACCTTCGGGCGATGACCGGATCTATTCCTACGCCGCCCCCGCTTTTGGCCCGTCTGGCCAGATCGAAGGCGCGCTGATGGTTGTTGCTGATGTTCAGGACGTTGAACAAACGTGGCGTGGCAGTACCGAGGCGGTTTTCTTTGTCGATTCAGATGGTGTCGTTTTCATTTCCAACAGATCCGACCTGTTGTTCTGGCGCCGGGCGGACGGTGAGGCGGGATTGACGCCGCCAGATGGTGCGGCTGTCGATTTTTCTTCGAAACAGGTCGGCAGGCACGAGTTGTGGCACTTGAACTGGGGGCGTTACCTACCGCGCGATGCGCTGCATCTGACCCTTGATTTGCCGGTGATCGACATGACTGCCGAGGTTCTGGTGGACGTGGCGCCGGCCCTTCAGCTTGCCAGGCTTCAGGCGGCGGCCGTCGCAGCGATCTGTTTGGCCTTTGGGGCCATGCTCTTTCTAGCCATGGAGCGGCGGCGGGCATTGGCAGAAGCGAATGCCGTTCTGGAAAGCCGTGTGGCCAAACGTACCCATGACCTGACAGTGGCAAATGCCAGTTTGCGCAAGGAAGTGGCGGAACGGGAAGAAGCCGAGGCGGCGCTGCGGCGGGCCCAGGCAGACCTGGTGCAGGCGGGAAAGCTCAGCGCTTTGGGGCAAATGTCGGCGGGCATCAGCCACGAACTGAACCAGCCGCTTATGGCCATACGACAATTTGCGGATAACGGTTCAGCGTTCATGACGCGGGGAAAACCTGAAATGGCTGCCGAGAACCTGGGCCGGATCTCGGAAATGGCGGCGCGGATGGCGCGGATCATCAAGAACCTTCGCGCCTTTGCCCGCAACGAAAGCGAACCGATGGGGCGGGTTGACCTGATTCAGGTTCTCAACACCGCTGTTGAACTGACCGAGGCCCGCCTGCGAGACGACGACGTAACCCTGAACTGGACCCCCCCGAATGGCGCTGTGTATGTTTGGGGGGGTGAAGTACGTTTGGTGCAGGTGTTCGTGAATCTGATCAACAATGCGGCGGATGCAATGCTGGGGCGACCAAAACGGATTATTACGATAACGCTGCGAAAAGGCGCACGATTGAGCGTTTCCTTGCAGGATACTGGCCCGGGCATTGAAGACCCCGACCGGATGTTCGAGCCCTTCTATTCCACGAAAAGCGTTGGATCGTCAGAAGGTTTGGGGCTGGGGCTTTCCATTTCCTACGGGCTGGTTCAAAGCTTTGGTGGGGATATACGGGGCGCGAACACGGCGGATGGGGCCATGTTTACCGTCGAACTGGAACCCTGCGACAAGGAAGAGGCCGCATGATGCGCAGGGTTTTGTTGGTCGATGATGATGCCGCCGTACGCGAGGCCCTGTCTCAAACTCTAGAATTGGCGGACTATCAGCCAACGACCGCTGGATCCTTTGTGGCGGCCAAGGATCACATCAGCCGCGAGTTTCCCGGTGTCATCATCTCGGATATCCGCATGCCGGGGCGGGACGGGTTCCACCTTTTGTCGTATGCCCGAGAGGTCGATCCGGATCTTCCCGTGGTTCTTCTGACGGGTGAGGGCGATATTCCCATGGCCGTCGACGCCATGGGAAAGGGTGCGTTCGATTTTCTGGAAAAGCCGTGCGCCGCGTCCGATCTTCTGGAGGTTCTTGAACGCGCCTTTGCAGCCCGTTCGCAGGTGTTGGAGCAAAGAGCGGCGAAATCCGAGTTGGAACGAGGAGACCCCGCCGCGCGTTTGCTTTTCGGTCTGTCTCCGCAGGCCGAGGCCCTGCGCGAACGGGTTCGGACCGTTGCGCCAACAGGTGCCGAAGTTCTTGTGACGGGACCGCCAGGCAGCGGCATCTCGAAGGTCGCCGAGGTCGTGCATCTGATGTCGCCAGCAGGGCTGGGACCATTTGTCAAACGCACGGCCTCCAGCCTCAGCCCCGACGACTTGGCCAAGAGCTGTGAAGATGCGGCAGGTGGGTCATTGTTTCTGGATGAAGTCTCGGCCATGCCCCATGCCACGCAATTTGCGGCGTTGGAGATCATCGAGCATGGACCAGGCGGGCGTATCATTGCGGGAACGACCGCTGATCTTTCGGCGCTGAGTTCCGAAGGCTGGTTCAATGCAGACCTGTTTTACAGGCTGGATGTCATGCGGGTGCGTATTCCATCGCTGGCAGAACGCCCCGACGACATTCCGGTGATCTTCCGCCATTACGTTGCACAGGCCGCAGAACAGGCGGGGATCGTGGCGCCGGAAATCTCGTCCGAGCATCTGGCGTCGCTTATGGCAAGCGACTGGCCGGGGAATGCGCGATCCCTGATGTCAGCCGCGATGCGCTTCGTGCTGGGAATGCCGGAGGAAGTCGCGCAGGCAACAGACCTTGGCCTCAGCGAACAGATGGCGCGGGTGGAGCGGTCGCTGCTCATCGCGGCGCTGGGTCGTCACAACGGTAAGGCATCAGATGCGGCGAAGGCATTGAAACTGCCGCGCAAGACATTTTACGACAAGCTGGCGCGGTACCAGATTCGGGCCGAGGATTACCGGCGGTAACGGTCGGGCTCCCGCCACCTTTTTCCGCATTAACATGCGTCTAAAGCTGTTGGGCCGGGCAGCCCGCTGTCGCGGGCTGCGGTTTCGCGCCAGTTGATTCGGGTGTTTTGATTCGCAGGGTGTGCGGATTTCCGCACAAACTGGAAGATTGCTGTGCGGAATCTCGCACTCGGGGTTTCGAATGGATCGAGTATACATTGCAAAATGCTTCATAACATTTTGAAATAAATAATATTAATAGAAAATTGAGGGGCAAAAAACAAATCGTTGAGTGGATCGTGCCGATTCGTTTCACTTCGCTTCATCTGACACCGAATTGGTGTCGAAGGACAGTTTCAAGGAAGTCTGGGAGGAAAAGACAGATGAAATTCCTGACAACGGCCGCAACCGCTCTGGCGCTGACAGTCACAGCCACCGCAGGCATGGCAGCCTGTGACGATGGTGAAATCGTCGTCAAGTTCGCGCATGTGACCAACACTGACAAACACCCCAAGGGCATCGCCGCATCGCTGCTGGAACAGCGCGTCAATGATGAGATGAACGGCGTGATGTGCATGGAGGTCTATCCGAACTCGACCCTGTACAACGACGACAAGGTGCTGGAGGCGATGTTGCAGGGCGACGTTCAGCTGGCCGCACCGTCGCTGTCAAAGTTCGAGAAGTTCACCAAGCAGTTCCGCCTGTTTGACCTGCCGTTCATGTTCAAGAACATTGACGCTGTAGATGCATTCCAGGCTTCGGCCGATGGTCAGGCGATGAAGGACAGCATGCAGCGCCGTGGCCTTCAGGGTCTGGCCTTCTGGCACAACGGCATGAAGCAAATGTCGGCCAACAAGCCGCTGGTCGATCCGTCGGATGCAAACGGTCTGAAGTTCCGCGTGCAGTCTTCGGACGTTCTGGTGGCACAGATGGAGGCCATTGGTGGCAGCCCGCAAAAAATGGCGTTCTCGGAAGTTTACGGCGCGCTGCAACAGGGGGTTGTGGATGGTCAGGAAAACACCTGGTCGAACATCTATGGCAAGAAGTTCTTCGAGGTGCAGGACGGCATCACCGAGACCAACCACGGCATCATCGACTATCTGGTCGTAACCTCTGTCGACTGGCTGGACAGCCTGGATCCGGACGTACGTGACCAGTTCCAGACCATTCTGGCTGAAGTCACGGAAACACGGAACAAAGAGGCCTTTGCCGTGAACGAAGCAGCCAAAGCTTCGATCGTTGAAGCAGGCGGTGTCATCCGCGAATTGACCCCGGAACAGCGTCAGGCCTGGGTTGATGCGATGAAGCCTGTTTGGGACCAGTTCGCAGGTGACGTGGGTCAGGACAAGATCGACGCGGCTCAGGCCATCAACGCCGGCTTCTGAATCTGGCTAAAGGCAGCGCGTCCGGGGACTGGGGAGTATTCGACGCGCTGGCCGGGCGGGCTGAACAAGCCCGCCCAACACTCTCTCATCACAAAAAATGCGGGGACAGAAAGATGTCTGGTGCGAATTCCGGCCAAGGCGGGCTGGTCGACCATATCGAAGAAACCCTGATCGCGTGTCTGTTGGGCCTGATGACGGTCGTGACATTTGCCAACGTGATCGCGCGGTTTGTTTTCAATTCCAATATCCTGTGGGCGCTTGAACTGACGGTGTTCACTTTTGGCTGGCTGGTGCTGCTTGGTGCCTCTTACGCGGTCAAGAAACACTCTCATCTGGGTGTTGACGCGATCCTAAACATGCTGGCCCCGGCGCCGCGTCGCATTCTGGCGCTCATCGCTGTGGGGTGCTGTCTGGTGTTTTCGCTGCTGTTGCTGAAAGGCGCCTATGACTATTGGGCGGTCTTCGCGGATCTGCCGCCGACATCCGGACGCTGGTTCCCGACCGGGCTCAACTTCGACGCCCGCAGCCAGAGCTTCTATGAGGTTGACGATATCCCGATGGTCGCTCCGCTGCGGTTTCTGGAAGACCTGATCAACTATGGCGAAGGATACGAGAAGCTTCCCAAGGTGGTGCCCTATCTTGTGCTGCCGGTATCGATGCTGCTGCTGGTGATCCGGTTCGCCCAGGTTGCCGTTCAGATCTGGCGTGGTGAAACGGACCGCCTTGTCGCCAGCCACGAAGTCGAGGACGAGATCGAAGAAGTCCGCGCTCAGCAAGGAGAGCACAACTGATGGACGTCGTACTTCTTTTCTCGATGGTCGTCGGCCTGCTGCTGATCGGTGTGCCGATTGCGGTTGCGCTTGGCCTCAGCTCGACCCTGTTTCTGCTGATCTACTCAGACAGTTCACTCGCTTCTGTCGCGGGCACGCTGTTCGAGGCTTTTGAAGGGCATTTTACCCTGCTTGCGATCCCGTTCTTCATTCTGGCGTCGTCCTTCATGACAACAGGTGGTGTCGCACGACGGATCATCCGGTTCTCGATCGCCTGTGTCGGGCATTTGCCCGGCGGTCTGGCGATTGCGGGCGTCTTTGCCTGTATGCTGTTCGCAGCCCTGTCCGGGTCGTCCCCGGCGACCGTGGTCGCCATCGGCTCGATCGTCATCGCGGGGATGCGTCAAGTGGGCTACTCAAAGGAATTTGCCGCCGGTGTGATCTGCAACGCGGGGACACTGGGTATTCTGATCCCTCCGTCCATCGTCATGGTCGTATATGCCGCCGCTGTTGAAGTCTCGGTTGGGCGCATGTTCCTTGCAGGTGTTATTCCCGGTCTGATGGCCGGTTTGATGCTGATGATCACCATCTATGTCATGGCCAAGGTCAAGAACCTGCCCAAGGGCGAATGGAAAGGCTGGGGAGAGATCTTTACCTCGGCCCGTGAGGCCGGTTGGGGTCTTTTCCTGATCGTCATCATTCTGGGTGGTATCTATGGTGGCATCTTCACCCCGACCGAGGCCGCCGCAGTCGCCGCAGTCTACGCGTTCTTCATTGCCAGCTTTGTGTACAAGGACATGGGCCCGCTGAGCACGGAAGAAGGCACCCAGAACCTGCCGCTGCTGAAAAAACCCTATGCGCTGATCACGGCTTTCTTTCACCCGGACACCAAGCATACGCTGTTCGAGGCTGGCAAGTTGACTGTCACTCTGCTGTTCGTGATCGCCAACGCGCTGATCCTCAAGCATGTTCTGACCGACGAACAGGTGCCGCAGCATATCGCCGAAGCGATGCTGTCGGCGGGCCTTGGCCCGGTGGCTTTCCTGATCGTAGTAAACGTGATCCTGCTGATCGGCGGTCAGTTCATGGAACCGTCTGGCCTGCTGGTCATCGTGGCGCCCCTGGTGTTCCCGATCGCTATCGAGCTGGGCATCGACCCGATCCATCTGGGTATCATCATGGTGGTCAACATGGAGATCGGGATGATCACGCCTCCGGTCGGTCTGAACCTGTTCGTGACTTCGGGTGTTGCGGGTATGCCGATGATGAGCGTTGTGAAGGCGGCGCTGCCCTTCCTGGCGGTGCTGTTCGTCTTCCTGATCATGGTGACGTATATTCCGTGGATATCGACCTTCCTGCCCAACACCTTCATGGGGCCGGAAATAATAACCAACTAGACTGCCGGAAAACTGAGCAAAGCCGGGTGGTGTCAACTGCCCGGCTTTTTCGTGTCTTGAAACCGCGCGATGGGTTCTTATCTGAGGCATAGAGGACGACCTCTGCTTTCTGGGACATCATTCGGGACGACCCGTACGGATATGAGGTTGTCTTATGCCCTGGATCTTTCTTCTGTTTGCTGGCCTTTTGGAAATTGTCTGGGCGGTTGCCATGAAGCAGTCGGCCGGTTTTACCCGATTGTGGCCGACGGCCGTGATGGGCGTTTCGATGTTGGGTTCATTTGGTCTGCTGGCGCTTGCAATGCGGGACTTGCCGTTGGGGACCGCATACACGATCTGGACTGGGATCGGTGCGGTGGGGGCGTTCAGTGTCGGTATTCTGTTTCTTGGCGAAGCCCTGACACCTGCGCGGATCGCAGCTGCGGTTCTGATCGTGACAGGCCTTGTGGTGATGAAGCTGGCCTGATGCGCTTGACTTGCCAAGCCAAAGTACTTCGGCAGCTTACAGCACACACAAGAAGCGGAGCTCGGAATTTTTACCGGCTCTGACAAACGCATTTTGTGTGGCTTCTAAAAAGGCAAAGGCCGGATTTGATAACGGCGGATGTCGCATCGGATCGGTTCTGGCGCGGGATGGCGGAGTTGTCTCACAAGGTCGCAATCATCCTGTACAGGGCGGCAACCCGACCGTGCTGGAAGAGCTGGATGCCCTGCCCAAGGCGGGGCGTCAGAAAACATATCGCGCCATTACCCAGTTTAATTTTGTTCGCTTCCCATCGCTCAGATCGGAATCCCGCGTGTCTTCGTCAACTACGGAGTTTCGTGCGCAAGGCAGGATTTTTGTACGATAAAAGGGGACGGGCCTGTTGTAGTGAACAACCCTGACCGCAACGCGTTGAAGCGACGATCTATTGAATAACCGATCCTTGAGCCGAAGAAACTGTGGGACGAAGTCTGGAACTAGGCGCCTTCCAGCGCTTGAATAATATCCGAGAAATCAGACGCTTTCAGGCTGGCCCCGCCCACAAGTGCGCCATCGACGTTGGAAACTGAAAATATATCCGCCGCGTTGCTGGGTTTCACCGAACCGCCATAAAGCAGGCGGACAGAACGGCCCACGCCTTCGCCAAAGCGGCGCTCCAGCCGGGCGCGCATGAAGTCGTGAACTTCCCCGATTTCTTCCAGGGTGGGAACTTTGCCGGTGCCAATTGCCCAGATCGGTTCATACGCGACGATCAGGTTCTCGCCGGTCGACTGATCCGGGATCGACCCGGACATCTGGCCGCCGATGATGTCGAGCGTATTGGCCGCTTCGCGCTGCTCAAGGCTTTCGCCGACGCAAATGATCGCCTTCAGACCTGCATCCATCGCTGCGCGCGCCTTGGCCCGCACATCTTCATCATGTTCACCGTGGTCCACGCGGCGTTCGGAATGGCCCAGGATGACCGATGTTGCACCGGCATCCACCAGCATATCCGCACTGATATCTCCGGTGTGTGCGCCTGATTTTGCGGCATGACAGTCCTGACCACCGACAGAGATGGCGGTGCCCTGAACGGCAATTGATGCGCGGCTGAGCAATGTTGCCGGTGGGCAAATCAGGATATCCACCGATGCCGCCGGGTGGATCTGAGACAGCGCCTTCAACTCGGTCAACTCAGCGCCGGTCCCATTCATTTTCCAGTTTCCAGCCGCCAGCTTCTGCCGCATTTCGGTATCTCCCTGATCATCCGATGATTTTAGCATGCGGATAGCATTGTCGGCATCATCTTACAATTCTGCTCGCATGCTGATCCCGGACGGAAACATCGAAGATGGGTCCGCATGCGACGTTCAAATGAAAAGTGATGAGGCGGGCTTAGCCTTGTTGGGCGATGTTTTCGTCAAATTTGATCGACTCACCGCAGCCGCAGGCGTCGACGACGTTCGGGTTCTTGAATTTGAATCCGGATTCCAACAACGACACTTCGTAATCGATTTCGGTTCCAAACAGAAACATCTGGGCCGTTGGCGCAATCATGATGCGCGCGCCGTCCTGTTCGACCACTTCGTCATGAGGATCTGCCTGATCGACATATTCCATGGTGTATTCCATGCCTGCACAGCCGCCTTTTTTGACGCCGATGCGCAAACCAGCGTGACCGCCCGAGTCCATCAGGCGGGTAATCTGCTCTGCGGCTTTGGGCGTCATGGTCACAGCCTGTTTGCCGGGGATGCCGAACATGTAAGTCTCCGTTGTCGCGCGTTACACCCAATCTAGGGGCCAAGGCTCTTTTGCTCAAGGCAATGTCGTGTAAAGAAATTGAATTCGCTGGAAAGCTTAGTGTTTCTGCGTCGCCGCTCCGCAAACTTGCTTTGATACGTGAGGCGGGGTTAGCATCGGTCTTATGAAGTTTTGGAACCCTGCCCGAATAGATGGCATGACATGAAGTGGTAAAAATATGAATTATTTAGAGTCGAAAGTTAAGGTAGCTTTACTTGCGGCCGCACTTTTTTCCGTAAGCGTGTGTGCGATGTCCGACGAAACTTGGGCGGCCACGGGATCGGAACGGCACCCGGTGAATTGTGCAACGGCGGAAGGGGATCTGCGCGCAATTGCATCGGAAAAGAAACATGCGGAAGACAAACAACTGGAAAGCATTGCTGCCATAACACCTGCCGGGGCTCTGTTGGGGCTGGTCACGGGAACCGAGCAAAAAAGACTGCAAATGCTGTCAGGTGACTACGTCAAGCAACTGGACGCCAGAGCGGCAGAGATCAAGGAAACCTGCAATCTGAATTGATCGCCGTGGTCGGAACAAAAAAGGACCGTTCTCGGGCAAGAACGGCCCATATTCTTGAGCTGGGAAGCGGGGGGCGGTCATGGCATACCCAGCCGACGGCACCGCATACGCGAATGCCACCTTCAGATATTATCCGTCAGGAGTGTGACAGGGGCTGCACGACAAGGTGACGAAAATGCCAAGCTTTCGTGACAGTCGGCTGGGGGCAAGTGCCTGATGGCTACATAAAGCCCAATTCCAGGCGTGCCTCATCTGACATCATTTCCATGCCCCAGGGCGGTTCCCAGGTCAGTTCGACATCGACTTCCTTGACGCCTGCAACAGGTTCAATCGCCTCGACAATCCAGCCAGGCATGTCGCCCGCGACCGGGCATCCGGGTGCCGTCAGGGTCATGATGACTTTCACTGCGTTGTCCGGAGAAATGTCGATCGTATAGATCAGGCCCAGGTCATAGATGTTGACTGGAATTTCCGGATCGTAAACCGTGCGGCACGCTTCGACGACTGCCTCGTACAGCGGGTGTTCAATCGTTGACGGCGCAATCAGCGGGGTGCCTTCAAACTGTTCGCTCGGGTGGGTCATCTTTGCCTCGGGTCAGTTGCCTGAGTGATTATATAGGGAATACCTGCAACAGCGTCCAGTAGGGGCGTGACGCTCGGGTGAGCGTCACTGTGTCTTAGTCATTGATGTCATGCGTGAAGGTTTTGACCTGACCGTGCGGCAAGGCAAAAAGCCGGCGCAGGACAAGCCATGCGATCAACGAAAGAACTGCGAAGATCAGCGCGATCACATGCAATGACAGTGTCAGGCCGGGGATGACAAGGATGAGACCGGTGATCGCGGCCCCGATTGCAAAGCCCAGAAAGATGAATCCGGGCAGAACGATTTCCAGGATCCCCAGAGCCAGCGCGGCGGCCAGCCAGATCCACCAGGTCAGCCAAAAGGGATCAGCCATCATCTACCTCCTTTGAGCATCTTGAACGCGTCACCAAAGGCTTCGAGCGCATTGGCAGGCACAACTATGGTCTGCTTGCCGGAACCGTTGCCCAGTGCATTAAGGGCTTCAACCTGTTTCAGCGCAACCTGATACTGCGCAGCCTCGATGCCATTGTCCTGAATGGCCTTGGCGACGACGCCTGTAGCGTAGGCCTCGGCCTCGGCCTGAATGCGTCGCGCCTTGGCGGTTTGCTCCGCTGCGTACAGCTCGGCATCGGCGTGCAGTTCGACGGCGCGTTTTTGGCCTTCGGCTTCGGTCACCTGCGCACGGCGGGCACGTTCCGCGTTCAGCTGTTGCAGCATGGCATCGCGGGTGGCCTGATCCAGATTCACATCCAGAATCTCGGCCCGGGTTACTTCGATGCCCCAATCATCCACTGCGGTTTCAACGCTTTCCTGAATGCGTGTGATCAACTGTGCACGGTTCGACTGCACTTCGTCCAGATCCATCTTGCCGATCTCGGCACGAACGATACCGGCAACCGTGGTGGCAATCGCTCCGTCAACGTCGCGGATACGATAGACCGTCTTTTCCGGTTCGAGAATGCGGTAGAAGACAGAGGTGTCGATTTGCACCAGCACGTTGTCCTTGGTGATAGCGTCCTGTGTCGCGTTCGGCAACTGGCGTTCAAGGATCGAGATTTTGTGGCGGGCAACGTCCAGTAACGGAACAATGAAATTGATGCCGGGGCCAAGCACCGAATGCAGTCTTCCAAACCGTTCAACCACGTATTTTTCGGATTGCGGAACGATCTTGATGCCCTTGAAAATAATGATAACCACCAGCACGGCGGCCAGCAGGTAAATGATGTTTGATGAAAGCAGTCCGATGATCTGATCTTCGGTCATTCTGTCCTCTTTTTATTGTGTACCATGGTATACATATGGGGATCGAGTCGCTCGATTTCAACTCTGGTATGGAGGGAAAGCTGGCGGATGCAAACGCCTCACTACGGGAATTCAGCATTGAGCCGAACTGCTGTGACTGCTTTGCATCCCGGCTTGTTTGCGGTATCGGGCGGGGATGAAATTGATAATCGATACAGACCCCGGCATCGACGATGCCATGGCGATTGCCTATGCCGCCGCCGCGCCTGAATTTGACCTGATCGGCCTGACCACGGTTTTCGGCAATACGCACGTTCATCAGTCCAGCCGCAATGCCCGTTTCCTGCTGGACAAGCTGGGCCTGGACCTTCCGGTGGCGGAAGGCGCGCCTTTCCCTCTGGGGGCTGACATGCACGTCCCATCGGACCATGTCCATGGTCCCGAAGGGTTTGGCGATCTGACCGAGATTCCCGAGATCGGACGGAACCATGATCTTCCCGCCGCAGAGTTTCTGGCCGAGATGGCCCGGATGCACAAAAACGAGTTGGTGGTATGTGCGGTCGGACCGCTGACCAACATTGCCAACGCCATGCGATTGGACCCGGAATTTGCCGGTAATCTCGGCCGTTTGGTGATCATGGGCGGTGCCGTCTACTGCAAGGGCAACGTTACCGACCATGCAGAAGCCAACATCTATCACGATGCGGTTGCCGCAGATGCGGTCTTTTCCGCACCGCCCGAGACCGTGCTGGTTGGTTTGGACGTTACCCTGAAAACACTTTACGAGACTGCGGACTTCGACGCGCTGGCTCAAAAATCGCCCGGCATGGGATCTTTTCTGCGTGATATCTCTCGATTTTACCTGAAATTCTATAAAGAAATCGGCGGATTGGAAGGGTGCGGCCTGCATGATTCAACCGCCGTGATCGCCTGTTCGCACGGGGCCATGTTCGACATGGTCGAAACCGGGCTGCGTGTTGTGACGGAAGGCGACCGGATAGGTGCGACGCAACCTGACCGGGATCGTCCCGCAGTTCATGTTTGTCGTGATGTGGATGGGGCGGGTGTCGTGCGTCTGTTTACTGACCGCGTTGCATCCTTGCCCTGACGGGTTGCAAAGACCGATCGGATCGGGCAAATCCTGCCCGGTTCGGCGATCCGAGGCGATGACATGACCCAGCAATTCTCTTTCAAGCTCAAGGCCACAGACGGCAAGGCGCGCACCGGTGTCATAAGCACTCCGCGTGGCGAGGTGCGGACACCTGCCTTCATGCCGGTTGGTACCGCCGCGACGGTCAAGGCGATGATGCCGGAAAGCGTCCGGGCCACCGGGGCCGACATCCTGCTGGGCAACACCTATCACCTGATGCTGCGCCCCACGGCCGAGCGGATTGATCGCCTGGGCGGGTTGCACAAGTTCATGAACTGGGACCGACCGATCCTGACGGACTCGGGGGGGTTTCAGGTCATGTCGCTGGCCGGTTTGCGCAAGCTTACCGAAAAGGGTGTGACCTTCAAATCCCATATTGACGGATCGAAACACGAGCTGACGCCAGAAAGATCAATGGAAATTCAGCGCCTTCTGGGTTCCGACATTGTGATGTGCTTTGACGAATGCCCTGCATTGCCTGCAAATCGCGACCGGATCGCCGAGTCCATGCGTTTGTCGATGCGTTGGGCCGAGAGGTCCCGTAACGCATTCGGGGATCGTCCGGGGCATGCTCTGTTCGGAATCATGCAGGGCGGTCTCGAGCGGGACCTGCGGGAAGAAAGCGCCGAGGCGTTGAAGAAGATAGGTTTCGAAGGTTACGCCGTTGGCGGTCTGGCAGTGGGCGAGGGGCAGGAGGCCATGTTCGACTGTCTCGATTACGCGCCTGATTTCCTGCCCATGGACAAGCCGCGTTACCTGATGGGCGTTGGCAAGCCGGATGACATAGTTGGAGCAGTGGCGCGCGGGATCGATATGATGGATTGCGTTCTGCCCTCGCGCTCGGGCCGTACCGGTCAGGTGTTCACGCGCCATGGCGTGGTGAACATCAAGAACGCGCGCCATGCGGACGATCCGCGCCCGCTGGATGAAAACTGTATTTGCCCGGCCTGTTCGAACTATTCACGTGCCTATCTGCACCATGTGTTCCGCGCCAACGAGATGATCTCGGGCATGTTGCTGACCTGGCACAACCTGCATTACTTTCAGGAAATCATGCAGGGCATGCGGGACGCGATCGCTGAAGGCTCATTCGAGGCGTGGCAGGCCGCGTTCCACGCGCAACGCGCACAGGGCGACATCGAACCCCTGTAACCTGTCCGTTCAGGTGACAATTGCGGGGTTTTCCGGTATTCTGAAACCACTTTGTTCAAAGTTGTTTTGTTTGTGACCCGGAGAATTTTTGATGTTCCGCTTTTTCCTCGGCGCAGTCATTTTTTGCGCATCCCCTGCCGTTGCTGACGTCTGGACCTTTGAGACCCCATCCGAAAACATTCAGTGTTCGGTGGGGGAAAGCGCCGAGACCTCGGACATTCGGTGTACGATCATAGAAAGATACGGCCCTCCGGCGTTGCCGCGCCCCGCGAACTGTCAATCTGACTGGGGGCATGATTTTCAGATGTTCGACACCGGTCCCGTGGAATTGCTGTGCCAGCCACTGAACCGGAGCCGGGACGGATTTGACCGTGCGGAATACGGTGTAACCGGTCGGTTCGGAGGATTTACCTGCACCTCCTCCACGAAAGGTCTGGAATGTCGCAACCTGGATGGCCACGGTTTTTTTCTGTCCCGGGCAGTGCAGCAGGTGTTCTGACCCCGAAATTGCGCATTGCATATGCATGCTACACTAATTTCGGTGGATATGTTCCCGGGACATCTTGCAGTCCCGAAAACCTCGGTTCATGCTGCGACACGATACATGGCGGTAAGGTTGAAAAAGGGCGATGAGGCCCCACCTTTATCGTCCAAGACAGGAGATGGCCGGATGTTGCCTCGATGAGGGACAAGCGCCATCTTGCCAACGATAAGGATAGAGCATGCAAGAGCCTCTGAATTCCTCATACCCCGTCCTGCCGCTGCGCGATATCGTGGTGTTCCCGCATATGATAGTGCCGCTTTTCGTGGGCCGAGACAAATCGGTCCGCGCGCTGGAAGAGGTGATGCAGGATGACAAACAAATTCTGCTGTCCAGTCAGATCGACCCCAGCGTCGACGACCCGGATGAGAACGGTATTTACCAGTCCGGTGTTCTGGCCAATGTGTTGCAGCTGCTGAAACTGCCCGACGGCACCGTCAAGGTGCTTGTCGAAGGGCAGGCGCGCGTGCAGATCACCGAGTTTCTTGAAAACGAAGAGTTTTTCGAGGCGCGGGCGGAATATCTGACCGAAATCCCGGGTGACGTCACCACGACCGAAGCCCTGTTGCGCACCGTCGCGGACGAGTTCGAGCGCTATGCCAAGGTGCGCAAGAACATCCCCGAAGAAGCGCTGACGGCCGTGGGTGAAACCACCGAGCCGGCAAAGCTGGCCGACCTTGTGTCGGGCCATCTGGGCATCGAGGTCGAACAAAAGCAGGACCTGCTGGAAACGCTCAGCGTCAGCGAGCGGCTTGAAAAAGTCTATGGCCTGATGCAGGGCGAAATGTCGGTTCTGCAAGTCGAGAAAAAGATCAAGACCCGCGTCAAATCCCAGATGGAGAAGACCCAGCGCGAGTATTATCTGAATGAGCAGATGAAGGCCATTCAGAAAGAGCTTGGCGATGGCGAGGACGGCGCGAACGAGATCGCCGAACTGGAAGCCAAGATCGCCGAGACCAAGCTGTCGAAGGAAGCGCGCGAGAAGGCGGAAGGCGAGCTGAAGAAGCTCAAGAACATGTCGCCCATGTCAGCCGAAGCAACCGTGGTGCGCAATTATCTGGACTGGATTCTGTCTTTGCCGTGGGGCACCAAATCCCGCGTCAAAAAGGATCTGGGTCGTGCGCAGGATATACTGGACGCCGATCACTATGGCCTTGAAAAGGTCAAAGAGCGGATCGTAGAATATCTCGCCGTTCAGCAGCGTTCGAAAAAGCTGAAAGGCCCGATCCTGTGCCTTGTCGGCCCTCCGGGCGTGGGCAAGACCAGCTTGGGTAAATCCGTCGCCAAGGCCACGGGGCGCGAGTTCATTCGCATTAGCTTGGGTGGGGTGCGCGACGAATCCGAGATCCGCGGCCACCGCCGGACCTATATCGGTTCGATGCCCGGCAAGATCATTCAGGCGCTGAAAAAGGCGAAAACCACGAACCCGCTCATCCTGCTTGATGAAATCGACAAGATGGGGCAGGACTTCCGTGGTGACCCGGCCTCGGCGATGCTCGAGGTGTTGGACCCGGAACAGAACAACACGTTCATGGATCACTATCTTGAGGTCGAATATGACCTGTCCAACGTGATGTTCCTGACCACGTCCAACAGCTATAACATGCCCGGGCCGTTGCTGGACCGGATGGAGATCATCCCACTGGCCGGCTATACCGAGGATGAAAAGCGCGAGATCGCCAAACAGCACCTGATCGCCAAGCAGGTCAAAAACCATGGTCTGAAAACCAAGGAATTTGAGCTGACCGATGACGCGCTGCAAAAGATAATCCGCACCTACACCCGCGAGGCCGGTGTGCGGAACCTCGAGCGCGAAATCGCCAAGGTGGCACGGAAAGCGCTGACCAAGATCATCAAGAAAGAGGCGGAAACCGTTACGGTCACGCCAGAAAACCTGGATGAATTCCTGGGCGTGCCAAAGTTCCGTTACGGTCTGGCCGAGCAGGACGATCAGGTCGGTGTCGTGACCGGTTTGGCCTGGACCTCGGTCGGGGGCGATCTGCTGCATATCGAGGCGCTGAAGCTTCCCGGCAAAGGTCGGATGAAGACGACAGGCAAGCTGGGCGATGTGATGAAAGAATCCATCGATGCGGCGTCGTCATATGTGCGGTCGATTTCTCCCAAGATCGGAGTGAAGCCGCCTCAGTTCGACAAGATCGACATCCATGTGCACGTGCCGGATGGCGCAACGCCCAAGGATGGTCCGTCGGCTGGTCTGGCGATGGTGACTTCGATTGTCTCGGTTCTGACAGGTATTCCTGTTCGTAAGGACATCGCCATGACGGGCGAGGTCTCGTTGCGCGGGAACGCAATGCCAATTGGCGGCTTGAAAGAGAAACTGCTGGCTGCGTTGCGCGGTGGTATCAAGACGGTCCTGATCCCGGAAGAAAACGAAAAGGACCTGGCGGATATTCCGGACAATGTGAAGGAAGGCTTGAAGATCATCCCGGTCAAGCACGTCTCGGAGGTTCTTGAGCATTCTCTGGTTCGTACACCGGAACCGGTTGAATGGGACGAAGCCGCCGAGGAGGCCGCCGCTGCCGCAGCAGCCTCGTCAGAGGCGACGGGGCCATCGGCCACGGCACACTAAGTAGATTGAGCGAATGAAAAAGGCGGGGCGAATGCCCTGCCTTTTTTACAATCCAATGACCGGTTGTTTTGGATCAAGTATTTCTTCTTCGGCTATGTATTTATTGAATTTTTTCGATGGTAGCGCCGAGCGGACGGCAAGAACGAAAATGATCGACGAAAACAGGATGCAAAGCAGAAGGTCCCACCCAAACGGGATCTGCTTCAACGAACCGGCTCCGAATTGCCCAAGGAATGAGATCAGCCCAAGGCCTGAGGAATAAGGCACAAGCCACAGGGCCTCGGTAACGTCCATTTCATCCAAACGTCCCCGGAACCGGATCAGCAACAGAATTTTCCCGACAATCAGCGCGATGCCAAGCCGCCAGACCGTGTCCCATCCGCTCCAATACACGATCAGCGTGGCGATGGCGAAAGCGGACAGTGCGACAAGGCGTACGGCCGGTATTCGGATCGATCTGGGATGATCTGGCATAAGGTTTCTCAGGCATACCACGGCTATGGGCCCGACGGCGAATGACAAGACGATGGCCGCACCGTTCAGGGCAATGACGGTGGTAAAGGGTACTGTCAGTAGGAAAACCGTTCCGATCAGAAAGTTCAGCCCCAGCGCCCACAGTGGAACCCCGAATGACGACAAAACCTGCAACTGTTTGGGCAGGAAACCGTTTTTTGAAAGGGCGAGGGCGATACGGGCGTTCGATCCGGTTGCGACCAGCCCGTTTCCAAAGGGGCCTATCACGGATCCGACATTCAGCAGGCTCAGAAACCAGACCAGCCCAACAGACATGATGATGGCGTCCAGTGGTCCTTCGCCCCCAAAGCTCAACTGTGCCCATCCTTTGGACAGCATGGATGGGTCCAGCGCACCGATAAAGGCCACTTGCAAGCCAAGGTAGATGACGGCGCAAAGAACAATCGACAACACCAATGCGGCCGGAATTGCAAATTTTGGATTTCGAACTTCGCCAGCCATATCAACCACATGGCGAAAGCCGATGAATGAAAAAATAACGCCCCCGGTGGAAACGGCGGCCATGATACCCTGCGCGCCGTAGGGCGCAAAACCATCCGGTTGGGTGAAGTTCTCGAAGTTGAACCGGCTTGCGACAAGCAGAATGGACAGGACAACTGGTATGGCGATCTTGGCCCAGGTCAGCGCAGCATTGACGCGCGTGAAGAACTTGACCCCAAGCGCATTCACCGCGACGAACAGCAGCATGAAAACCAGCGCAACGAAAATACCCGCCCCGGTCAAATCACCTGTCTCGGCCGTATGCAACCAAGGCGCATACGGCGCCAGGTATTTCAGCATGGCCTCGACTTCGATGGGCGCCGTGGTGTTGTAGCCGATCCAGGCGGTCCATCCCATGGCCATCGAAACGATATTGCCATGCGAAAACTGAGGCACGCGCGCGATCCCTCCGGGAATGGGCAGCATGGCGGAAATCTCTGCGAAGGTGATGGCCAAAATGAACATGGCAACCGCGCCGATTATCCACGAGATCGTGGCCGCGGGCCCTGCATGCTGAACGGCCAGAAGGGGGCCGAATAACCAGCCCGAACCAATGATTCCTCCGACTGAAATGAAGGTCAGTCCCAGCAGGCCGATGTCGCGCTTTAACCCCGTCATGGTGACCTCAGCCTTTGTGTGTGGCCTTTAATCGGGCCAAATAGGGCAAGATAGCCGCCGAACGCGCGACATGGCAAGCCCGCTGGTTCCAAGCGAAAATCCGAAAAAGGGATGGTGGGTGATAAGAGATTTGAACTCCTGACATCTTCGATGTGAACGAAGCGCTCTACCACTGAGCTAATCACCCATGACACGCGGTCATATCTTTCCCGGGGGTGCGCTGCAAGCGAAATTGAACAATTCGCGCGGGCAAAAAACAGCAGGCAAACAAAAAACTGGATTCTGACAAAAAACTGCAAAACGCCGCTTGACGCTGCCCGACCGTGGCCATAATACACCCAAACGTTCAGCAATGAACATGCAGCGGGCGGTTGTAGCTCAGTTGGTTAGAGTACCGGCCTGTCACGCCGGGGGTCGCGGGTTCGAGCCCCGTCAACCGCGCCATTTTCTTCTCAAAATCATAAGTTCGCCAGATAGCCAGGCATTGAGCTGTTCGATTCCATGCCCATCGTTTGATTTGGTCGGCGAAAACCTGTACGTTCACTAAATGTTCTAACTTTTCTGTTGGAGACTCGGGCAAGCTCGCCTATCTCTAAACCACTTGTTTGTTGGGGGCCGGAAATGGCTGAGCTGAAGAAAATAGAGGTGCGCGGCGCGCGCGAGCACAACCTCAAAGGCATCGATGTCGACATCCCTCGGGATCAGTTGGTGGTGATCACCGGGCTGTCCGGTTCGGGCAAGTCGTCGCTGGCGTTCGACACGATTTATGCCGAAGGTCAGCGCCGTTATGTCGAAAGCCTGTCCGCCTATGCGCGGCAGTTTCTCGACATGATGGAAAAGCCCGATGTTGACCATATCAGCGGACTGTCTCCGGCGATCTCCATTGAACAGAAAACGACCTCGAAGAACCCGCGTTCGACTGTGGGAACCGTAACCGAGATCTATGACTATCTGCGTCTGTTGTTCGCGCGCGCAGGTACGCCGTACAGCCCGGCCACCGGCCAGCCGATCGAGGCGCAACAGGTGCAGGACATGGTCGACCGCATCATGGCGATGGAGGAGGGTACGCGGGGTTATCTGCTGGCTCCGATCGTGCGCGACCGCAAAGGTGAGTACCGGAAGGAATTTCTGGAACTGCGCAAGCAGGGGTTCCAGCGCGTGAAGGTGGATGGTGAGTTCCATGAGCTGGATCAGCCCCCGACATTGGACAAGAAGTTCCGTCACGATATTGACGTTGTGGTCGACCGCCTGGTTGTTCGTGAAGGCATGGAAACGCGTTTGGCCGATAGCCTGCGCACCGCTCTGGATCTGGCGGACGGAATCGCGATTCTGGAAACCGCCCCACGAGAAGGAGAGCCGGAACGGATTACCTTCAGCGAGAATTTTGCCTGCCCGGTCAGCGGTTTCACAATCCCGGAGATCGAACCGCGCCTGTTTTCGTTCAATGCGCCATTCGGAGCTTGCCCGGATTGTGACGGCTTGGGGGTCGAGCTGTTCTTTGACGAGCGTCTCGTGGTGCCGGATCAGACGCTGAAACTGTATGACGGTGCCTTGGCGCCATGGAGGAAAGGCAAGTCGCCGTATTTCCTTCAGACCATCGAGGCCATCGCGCGTCATTATGAGTTTGACAAGAACACGCCGTGGAAAGACCTGCCCAGCAAAGTGCAGCAGGTGTTCCTGCGGGGTTCGGGCGATGAGGAAATCCAGTTCCGCTATGACGAGGGCGGACGGGTGTACCAGGTGACACGCAGCTTCGAAGGCGTGATTCCGAATATGGAACGGCGTTATCGCGAAACGGATAGCGCGTGGATACGTGAGGAATTCGAACGGTACCAAAACAACCGCCCGTGCGGCACCTGCGAAGGGTATCGTCTGCGCGCCGAAGCCTTGGCCGTGAAGATCGCGGGGCTGCATGTCGGTCAGGTGGTGCAAATGTCCATCCGCGAAGCGCTTGCCTGGATCGAGGATGCTCCGAACCATCTGAGCGCTCAGAAGAACGAGATTGCCCGGGCCATTCTGAAGGAAATCCGCGAGCGGCTGGGTTTCCTGAATAATGTTGGTTTGGAATACCTTACGCTGTCTCGTTCAAGTGGAACCCTGTCAGGCGGCGAAAGTCAGCGTATTCGTCTGGCAAGCCAGATTGGATCGGGCCTGACCGGGGTTCTTTATGTATTGGACGAGCCCTCGATCGGCTTGCACCAGCGTGACAATGACCGGTTGCTTGGTACGCTCAAGAATCTGCGGGATCAGGGCAACACCGTGATTGTTGTCGAACATGACGAGGAAGCCATCCGCGAAGCCGATTATGTGTTCGACATTGGCCCCGGCGCCGGCGTTCATGGCGGGCAGGTGGTCAGCCACGGCACGCCCGAGCAGATCGCAGCGGATGCGGCCTCGATCACGGGGCAGTACCTGTCGGGCGTTCGCGAGATTCCGGTGCCCGCCGAGCGGCGCAAGGGGAACAAGAAAAAGGTAACGGTGGTAAAGGCTTCGGGCAACAACCTCAAGAACGTGACGGCCGAATTTCCTTTGGGCAAGTTTGTTTGTGTCACGGGTGTATCTGGCGGCGGTAAGTCGACCCTGACGATTGAGACGTTGTTCAAGACCGCCTCGATGCGCCTGAATGGCGCGCGGCAGACGCCTGCGCCGTGTGAGACAATCAAGGGTTTGGAGCATCTGGACAAGGTCATCGATATCGATCAACGCCCGATCGGGCGGACTCCGCGGTCGAATCCGGCAACCTATACCGGGGCCTTCACTCCGATCCGAGACTGGTTCGCCGGGCTGCCCGAGGCGAAAGCGCGGGGATACAAGCCGGGCCGTTTCAGCTTCAACGTGAAGGGCGGCCGCTGTGAGGCCTGTCAGGGGGACGGCGTCATCAAGATCGAGATGCACTTCCTTCCCGACGTCTATGTCACCTGCGAAACCTGCAAGGGCGCGCGGTACAATCGCGAGACGCTCGAGATCAAGTTCAAGGGCAAGTCCATTGCGGATGTGCTTGATATGACGGTGGAAGACGCGCAGGAGTTCTTCAAGGCCGTGCCCTCGATCCGAGACAAGATGGATGCGCTTGCCCGCGTTGGTCTTGGCTATATCAAGGTGGGTCAACAGGCGACCACGCTGTCGGGTGGTGAGGCGCAGCGTGTCAAACTGTCCAAGGAACTGTCGAAACGATCAACCGGGCGGACGCTCTATATTCTGGACGAACCGACCACGGGTCTGCATTTCGAAGATGTACGCAAGCTGTTGGAAGTGCTGCATGAATTGGTCGATCAGGGGAATACCGTCGTGGTGATCGAACACAATCTGGACGTGGTGAAAACCGCCGACCATATCATCGACATCGGGCCTGAAGGCGGCGACGGCGGTGGTGAGATCGTAGCCGTCGGAGCACCCGAAGAGATCGCTCAAGTCGAACGCAGCCATACCGGTAGGTATCTGAAAACCATGCTCAACCCGGATCGGGTGGCGGCGGAGTAGGCGGCTTCAGGCTGCCTTCACTCCACCGCCTCCCCAGTCAATTTTTCTTGGTTGGGCAGGTGCTGATGCCCAACACCGAGTATATCGGGCATGAATTCAGCAGACCGGTGACCAACGGCACGATGCCGATCCACATCCAGGTTCCGTATCCCAACAGGGCGCCCAGAATAAGCGCGGCGCCTATTGCAATCCGAAGCGTTTTGTCGAGCCCACCCATGTTTTTGGTCATCACGTAAGAATCCTTTCCAAAAGGTTGCACCCTTCGGATATCAAATATTCCGTGAGTGGAATATGACTTGGATCAACTTCGCCCACGCTTTTCAAACCGAGGCAGCATGGCGCTGAAATCGCGACCCAGACCGTCCTCGTTTTCGACGAATTGCTCGTAAAGTGCAGTCGCGGCCTGTCCCATCGGTGTATCCGCATCCGCACTGGATGCAGCCTGTTGGCTGAGGCGCAGGTCCTTCAGCATCAACTCGGCTGCAAATCCAGGAGTATAGTCGTTATCGGCTGGGCTTTGCGGGCCAACGCCCGGGGCAGGGCAATAGGCGTTCATCGTCCAGCTGTACCCGGATGAGGTGCTGACCACATCGAACATCTTTTGGCGGTCCAGACCCAGTTTGTCGGCCAAGGCAAAGGCTTCGCACGTGGCGATCATGGTCACGCCGAGGATCATGTTGTTGCAGATCTTGGCGGCCTGGCCGGCTCCGGCTTCGCCGCAGTGAACCGCTTTCTGCCCCATGATGTCGAACAGAGGAGCAGCCTTTGCAAATGCGTCGTCTGACCCGCCGGCCATGAATGTCAGGGTGCCACCTGCCGCGCCGCCGACACCCCCCGAAACCGGAGCGTCCACGAACAGCAGACCGGCGCCGCTGGCCTGTTCCGCGACTGCGCGCGCGCTGTCCACGTCAACTGTCGAGCAATCGATCAGCACGGCACCCTTTGCCATGGCGGGAATGATCTGATCTGCAACGGCCCGCAGGATGGCGCCATTCGGCAGCATGGTTATGACTGCATCGGCAGAGGCGACGGCTTCGGTCGCGGTTTCGGCTTGAGTCACCCCGTCAACGGCAACGCCGGCCGTGTCGAATCCGAGAACCTGATGGCCGGCCTTTGCCAGATTGGCCGCCATGGGCGCCCCCATGTTTCCCAGCCCTATGAACCCGATCTGCATCTCTCAGTCCTCCTCGAATGTCAGGGTGTCCGCACCCAATGGCTGCAACATTTTCGAGACGGCCACCAGGGGGACGTCCATATCGGAAAACTGCCAGTTCGGGTTGCGGTCTTTGTCTATGATCTGCGCGCGGATACCTTCCAGAAAGTCACCATGCTCCATCGCCCGGTGGGTAAAGCGGTATTCCATCTCCAACGCGCGCCGTATGGTAAGCGAGGGGCCACGCAGACGGTGCAGCATCTCGATCGTGCAGGCCACGGAAAGCGGTGCGTTTTTCGTTATTTTTTCCAGAGTTTTGTCTGCAAATTCCTGACCGTCATTGCGCAGGCTGATCAGGATGTCGCCCAGAGTTTCACCGGAATAATGATTGTCGATATCCGTCAGCGCCACTGCCAATTCACCATTGGGTGGCGTTTCGGAATGCTCGGCCACCAGTTCGGCATTTCCAGACGCTTCCAGAATTTCGATCAGGTCAGACCATTGCGACTGGGGGATGAAATGGTCGGCAAACCCCGCAAAGATCGCGTCCGCAGGCCCCATCCTGAAGCCCGTGGTCCCAAGGAATTCACCCAGTCGCCCCGGTGCAAGGGCCAGCATCAATGACCCGCCGACATCCGGAATCAAGCCAATCGAGCATTCGGGCATGGCAATCCTGGAGCTTTCTCCGACGACACGGTGGCTGCCATGGCAGCCGATGCCGACACCCCCGCCCATTGTAAACCCCTGAAGAAAACTGATGACTGGTTTGGGATATTCGAAGATCAGGGCATTCAGACGGTATTCGTCCCGCCAGAACTTCTGGCCATACGCATAATTGCCTTTTGTGCCCGTTTCATAAAGTTCGGCAATGTCACCCCCTGCACAAAAGGCTTTTTCCCCCTCGGCGTCCAGAACTATCAGGTCAACGGCATCGTCTTCCCGCCAGTTGCGCATCGCCGTGTCGATGGCCATGCACATGTCATAGCTCAATGCGTTCAGCGCATGGGGACGGGTCAGGGTGATGCGACCGGCACGGCCTGTGGTGCGGATTTCAATGTCTGACATCGGGGCCTCAGCGATTGGCGAGCAGTTGGCGCGCGACGATCACGCGCATAATCTCGTTCGTGCCTTCCAAAATCTGATGCACGCGAAGATCGCGCACAAGCTTTTCGATGCCGTAATCCGCAAGATATCCGTACCCGCCATGCAGTTGCAGGCACTGATCCACCACCTTCGACCCGGTTTCGGTTACGAATTTCTTCGCCATCGCACAGAATTTCGTGGCATCGGGCGCGCCGTTGTCCAGTTTCCATGCCGCCTGACGCAGGAAGGTGCGTGCCGCCTGTAATTCGATCTCCATATCCGCCAGACGGAACTGAAGGGCCTGGAACTGATCGATGGATTGGCCGAACGCCTTGCGCTCGGACATGTATTGCAGGGTCATATCCAGCCCGGCCTGAGCAGCCCCAAGAGAACAGGCCGCGATATTGAGCCGCCCGCCATCGAGGCCCATCATCGCGTATTTGAAGCCGTCGCCTTCGGTGCCCACGAGGTTGCCTGCGGGAATTTTGCAGTCGTCGAACTGAACCTGCGCAGTGGGTTGGCTTTTCCAGCCCATTTTCTGCTCCAGCGCCCCAAAGCTGAGCCCCGGCGTGCCGTCCTCGACATATACGGTCGAGATCCCCTTGGGCCCGTCCTGACCGGTGCGTACCATGCAAACATAGGCATCCGAATAGCCACCGCCCGAAATGAACGCCTTGGTACCGTTCAACGTATATCCTTCGTTGGTGCGTTCGGCGCGGGTTTTCAAGGCCGCCGCGTCAGAGCCGGAACCGGGTTCGGTCAGGCAATAGCTCAGAACCGTATTCAGGCTCAGAACATCCGGCATGATGCGCGCCTTTAGGTCGTCATCCGCGAAATTGTCCAACATCTTGGCGCACATGTTGTGGATCGACAGGAAGGCGGCGACCGACGGGCAGGCCATCGACAGCGCCTCGAAAACCAGCGTGGCATCCAGGCGGGTCAGATTTGACCCTCCGCTTTCCTCGGATACGTACAGCGCGCCGAAACCAAGCTCGCCTATCTGGGGCCACAGGGTTTTGGGAATGGTTCCGTCCGCTTCCCACTGGCGCGCAAAGGGGGCGATGTTTTCCTGCCCGAACGCGTGCGCCATGTCGAATATGGCTGTTTGCTCCTCGCTGAGTGCGAAATCCATGACGCTCCCTCCCGTCGGCAATGAATTGAACGGTTGTTTATTTCTGAATTCTTACAGAAATTTTGCAGGCGCAACAATGAGTCGGTTGAAACGGGTCACAAGCCGGAAACGTTCAGAGATCGGCGTGAAACTCCTCGATCAGGTGGCGCACGACGGCTTGCCCCGGATCATCACCGCGCGCTGATGCCTCGGCATGAATACGGCGTTGGCGCGTGGCGGAAGTGCCGTTTTCAGCAATCTGCCTGAGCCGTGCAAGCTCGGTCATCGTGCCAAGTGCTTCGGTGTCTTCTGCCAACAACCCCATGAGGTCGCCGATCAGTTCAGACATGGGCTTGACCGAACGGTCGCCGAAATCGATCAGCCCTTCACCCACTCCGTAGCGCTGCGCGCGCCAGCGGTTTTCCCCGATCAGGAAACGATCATATTGCCGCCAGCGCAGGTTGCGGTCTTTCAGACGGCACAGCATCCGGGTCAATGCCTGAACCAGTGCGGCCAAGGACAAAGCGTGTTCCAGACGGGGTTGAACATCCATGATCCGCGTTTCCAAAGTTGGGAAACGATGTGAGGGGCGCAGATCCCACCAGATCTTGGTGGTGTCTTCGATGACCCCAAGCTCGACCAGAATGCCTGTGTTCCGTTCATACTCGCCCCAGCTGGCGAACACGGGCGGCAGCCCGGTGCGGGGCAGGTTGTCGAACACCGTCAGCCGGTATGAAGACAGGCCGGTATCCTCGCCGTTCCAATAGGGCGAAGATGTGGACAACGCCAGAAGATGAGGAAGAAAGTATGACAGTTGCGGCATCAGATCGGCACGCAGGGCAGGGTCCTCGACTCCGACATGTACATGCATCCCGCAGATCAGCATCCGCCGGGCAACGCCGCCCAATGCATGTTGTAGCGCGTCATACCGTTCTTTCCGGGTGTGGTGTTGATCCTTCCAGTTGGCGAACGGGTGACACGAGACGGCGATAGGGGACAGGTTGTATTCGGCGGCCCGTTTCGAAACGCATGACCGCAGCCGCTTCAGGTCTTCGCGCGCCGAAGCGACCGTGGCGTGCGGTCTGGTGCCAACCTCGATTTGACATTGCAGGAACTCGGGGCTGACCTGACCTTCGAAATCGCTTTGGCAGGCCGCCATCAGCGCTTCGGGGGCTTCGGACAATTGCAGGCTGTCACGATCCACCAACAGGTATTCTTCTTCGATCCCGAGTGTAAATTCCTGCTGCATGGAGCCCCTCGCAGTTGTCAGTTCCATCAGTGAATACGGAAATTTACGTTTTGCCAAGGGTTTGACAGGCTTGCCCTTGCAGAGAAACGGTTCGCAACGGTAAGGAACATTGCATCACAGATCGCGGAGCCAGCGCCTTGAAACCCAGAAAATTCCCGAAGATCAACGCCGCCCTTGAAGAATTGGGGGTGAAACTGGTCGACAGAGTTGCGGAACAGGATGAACGGGCGCGGCTGGAAGCCTTCGAAGCGGCGGGTGGGTTGACGCGCCCCGCCTATGCGTTGTCGCCAGGGATGGAAGGGTTCGACATCTCTCAACTTGTGGCGGAATACGGGCGTCACAAAGCTGCCCTGGAGGCGCTGAAAGATTCCGCACGCAACCAGACCGGCTATCGTACCGGCAATGGTTACTATGACAGCCCGGATGCGGATGCGTTATATCTGATGATCCGACGCTTTCAGCCCAAACGTGTGATCGAGGTCGGTTGCGGCAATTCCACCCGTGTGACCCGTCAGGCAATCATCGATGGCAATCTGGATACCACCATTACCGCGGTTGATCCGTACCCACGCGCCGATATCGCCCATGTGGTCGACCGGTTCGAGCAGAAACGTCTTGAAGATACAGACCCGGCATTGTTCGCAGAACTGGAGGCCGGAGACATTCTGTTCATCGACTCCAGCCATGTTGTGCGGATGAGCAATGACGTCGCCCATCTGTTCTGCCGCATTATACCGTCGCTGAATCCCGGGGTGGTGATCCACGTTCACGATGTTTTTTTGCCCTACGAATATCCCAAGCGCTTCTTCTATGATTGCCCGGGCTGGGGAGAGCAGTACGTATTGCACAGCTTGCTGCAATCTGGCGCGTATTCAATGCTTTGGCCGGGATATTACCTGCAACAGGATCGGCCTGATGCCGTTGTTGCCTTGCCGTTCCTGGCCGAGGGGCGAGCGCAAAGCATCTGGGTGCAGCTCAAAGAAAACTGAAACCAAAGTGATCCATTGCGGCAAAAGGTCCGTAACCCTTTCCATAACACGCTGGAGAGGAGAAGACAGCTATGTTCCGTCGTACATTCATGGGCGCAGCCGCCGCACTTGCATTCGCTATGCCGCTCAAGGCTCAGGCCGCTGATATCGTAGACACCGCCGTTGCCGCCGGGTCGTTCAACACTCTGGTCGCCGCCGTTCAGGCTGCAGGCTTGGTTGACACCCTGAAAGGTGATGGTCCGTTCACAGTATTTGCACCCACAGACGAAGCCTTTGCTGCGCTTCCTGAAGGCACTGTCGAGACGCTTTTGAAACCAGAAAACAAGGATCAGTTGGTCGCGATTCTGACCTATCACGTGGTACCAGCCAAGGTTATGTCCGGTGATATCGCGGGCAAACGCGCCAAGGTTCTGACTGTTCAGGGCGACCGGCTGAGCGTCAACGCCAAAAACGGCGTGAAAGTGAACGACGCCAAGGTCGTACAGGCCGACATCGAAGCCAGCAATGGCGTCATCCACGTCGTCGATGCCGTGATCCTGCCGGAATAAACGCCGTCTTCCAAAGACAAGAAAGCCCCGGCGACCGACTGGGGCTTTTGCTTTTCAGCCCGGGTGGATCAGACCAGTCGAACCTGTGTGCCAACTTTTACTAGCGGATACAGCTCTTCGACATGCTGGTTGTACAGGCCAATGCAACCTGACGAGCTCTGACGACCGATCTTGCGCGTGTCGTGTGTGCCATGAACAAGATAGGCAGGCCAACCCAGATACATGGCGCGGGTTCCCAGCGGGTTGCCGGGGTCGCCACCTTCCATCCGAAGCGGCAGCGAAGGGTCACGTTCGCGCATCGATGCCGTGGGTGTCCAGCTTGGGAATTCGGTTTTGCGCACGACTTTCGTGTACCCGCGTTTGGTAAGCTCTTCGCTCATGGGTACGGAGCTTGGGTACAGTTTGTAGGTGCCGTCAGACCCCCAGTAATGGACGGCGCGGCTGGTGATATCGGCCAACAGGCACCCGACGCCCAATTCATCGAAATGGTCCTGCCAGTTCTGCTGCGAGAAGGACGATATGTTGCGCCGGACCGGCAATTGCGTACTGATCGCGTCTTCCGTTTCCGGGAAAGCATCCGTGCTTTGCGCCCGAACAAGGGCAGGTGTTGCCACCAAAGAGGCCACGCCCAACAAGGCAGAGCGACGGGTCATACGGGAGTGGGACAAGTTTGCCTCCGATAAGTTCACTGCTCGGTAATCTGTTGGCGCCAAAATATGGGCATTGGTTGGTTTTTTCCAGAGTGAACCACCTGAATTTCTTGTGAGCGTGTGATGGAAAGCAGGTTTTTCGGCGGAAAGACGCGAAAAACCCGGCCGTTGAACGGGCCGGGCTTCAAGCGTCAGGAGGCTGTGGGATCAGTCCATGGCCTTGAAGTTGAACTCGCCACCTTCCTTGATGCCCGACGGCCAGCGTGCGGTCACGGTTTTGGTGCGGGTGTAGAACTTGAAGCTGTCCGGGCCGTGCTGATTCAGGTCGCCGAACATGGATTTCTTCCAGCCGCCAAAGGTGTGATAGGCCAGCGGAACCGGGATCGGAACGTTGATGCCCACCATGCCGATATTCACGCGGCTGGCAAAGTCACGTGCGGTATCGCCATCGCGGGTAAAGATCGCGGTGCCGTTGCCGTACTCGTGATCCATCGCCAGTTTGAGGGCCTCTTCGTAAGAACCCGCGCGCACGGTGGACAGAACCGGGCCAAAGATTTCCTGTTTGTAGATGTCCATCTCGGGGGTCACGTTGTCGAACAGGTGCGGGCCGACAAAGAAACCGTCCTCATAGCCTTGCAGGCTGAAGTCGCGATTGTCGACAACCAGTTTCGCACCCTGTTCGACGCCTGAATTGATCAGACCCAGAATGCGCTGTTTCGCGGCAGCGGTCACAACCGGGCCCATGTCGACATCATCGCCGGCAGTGTAGGGACCAACCTTCAGCTTTTCGATGCGCGGCACCAGTTTTTCGATCAGTGCGTCCGCGGTCTCTTCGCCCACGGGAACAGCCACCGAAACGGCCATGCAGCGTTCGCCTGCCGCACCGAAACCGGCACCAACCAGCGCGTCAGCGGCCTGATCCAGATCAGCGTCGGGCATGACGATCATGTGGTTCTTTGCGCCGCCGAAGCACTGGGCGCGTTTTCCGTTCGCCGTTGCGCGGCTGTAGATATACTGCGCGATCGGGGTTGAGCCGACAAAACTGACGCCCTGAATGATCTCGCTGTCGAGAATGGTATCAACCGCTTCCTTGTCGCCGTTTACGACCTGGAAAACGCCTTTCGGCAGGCCGGCTTCGACGAACAGTTCAGCCAGCATCAGGGGCACGGACGGGTCGCGTTCGGACGGTTTCAGAACAACGGCGTTACCGCAAGCCAGCGCAGGGCCGACGTGCCAGAGCGGCATCATGGCCGGAAAGTTGAACGGCATGATCGAGCCGACAACACCCAAAGGCTGGCGCATGGAGTACATGTCAATTCCGGGACCCGCGCTGTCGGTAAACTCACCCTTCAGCATCTGTGGCGCACCAATGCAGTATTCGATCACTTCCAGACCACGCTGCAAATCACCCTTGGCATCTGGAATGGTTTTGCCGTGCTCGCGGCTCAGCGCTTCGGCCAGTTTGTCCATATCGCGGTTCATCAGGCCGACCATGGCCATCATGACGCGCGCGCGCTTTTGCGGGTTGGTTGCGCCCCATGCGGGTTGGGCGGCGGCGGCGGCCTCGATCGCGGCGGTGGTTTCCGCTGCACTGGCCATCGGGCACTTGTATTGAACTTCGCCCGTTGCCGGGTTGTAGACGTCGTCGAAACGACCGGACGTTCCGGCGACCATTTCGCCGTTCAGGAAATGGGTCAGGTCTTGCATCAATAGCTCCTCCGATAGATTTGCGCGCAGAATAGGCTTGCAGAAATCCGGCGAACAGAGGCAATGTCTCAAAAGAGTTTTGCAAAAATGCAAAAGGGATCAAAATGACCCCAAATTGGGATGATATGCGGGTTTTCCTGGCTGTTGCGCGAGAGGAAAGCCTGTCTTCCGCAGGTCGCATCCTGAAGATCGACCCTGCCACCGCCGGTCGGCGCATAGCACGCTTGGAGGCAACGCTTGATTCCACATTGTTTACCAAGTCGCAGCAAGGCTATGTTCTGACCCCGGCGGGCCAGCGGCTGTTGGAACACGGGCTGCACGCAGAAGAGGCGATGCGCGCGGCGGCCGGGGCGGTAACAGGGCCAACAAAAACGCTAAGCGGGCAAATCAGAATTGGCGCGCCGGACGGCAGTGCCAACTATCTGCTGCCGCAGGTGTGTGCCAAAATCAGCGACGCAAACCCTGATCTGGACATTCAGATCCTTGCGCTTCCGCGTGTGATCAACCTGTCCCGTCGCGAGGCGGATATGGCGGTTACGGTCAGTGCGCCGACCGCCGGACAGCTGCTGGTGAAGAAGATCAGCGACTACAAGCTGCACATGGTCGCGACCGAAGAGTATCTGAAGCGACATGATCCGATCCGGAGCATTGCTGACCTGAAGGGCCACAGGTTGATCGGCTATATCCCCGACATGATCTTTGACCGGGAACTCGACTACCTGAATGACATTGGCGTTGACCGTGTCGCTCTTGCATCGAATTCGGTATCGGTTCAACTGCGGCAAGTCTGTCTGGGAACAGGGGTGTGCGTGGCGCATGATTTCACGTTGCCGTTCCACCCGGGGCTTCGGAAAATCCTGACGGATCAAGTGAGTTTGACGCGCAGCTTCTATCTGGTCAGGCATCAGGGTGACCAGCGCAACGAGCGGTTGAACCGCTTTGCGGATGCCCTGACACGCGGTATTCGCGATGAAGTGCTTCGTTTGGAAGCAGGCCCCGACGCTTGACAGGTCGCGGCAATCGCGCAACGCTTTGGAATAAGTGTTATTATTCCGGAGGTATTCTTCATGCTAGTTCAGGCCATCCTGAAGTCCAAAGCGACAGATGGTGTCGTGACCGTGGCGTCAACGGCGACAGTCTCAGAGGCCTCGAAGATTCTTGCGGACAAGCGCATCGGTACGGTCGTTGTTTCCGACGATGGTGGCAATACCGCGGTCGGCATCCTTTCGGAACGCGACATCGTCCGGGAATTGGCGGCCAGCGGCAGTGGTTGTCTGAACCAACCGGTAAAGTCTTATATGACCCAGGACCTCGTCACGGCGACGCGCCAGACCACCGTGGAAGACATCATGTCCCGCATGACAGAGGGACGCTTTCGCCACATGCCGGTGGTTGAAGATGGAAAACTCGTAGGCATTGTCACTTTGGGTGATGTGGTGAAGGCTCAGCTTTCCGAACTTGCGATGGAAAAAGACGCCCTTGAAGGCATGATAATGGGGCACTGACGGCAAGGGTTGCCCAAGCAATTACTTGCACCTGCAGCAATGTTATGTTTGCTTGCGCAGAAATTTTGTTGCGCAGGAGGGCGCGATGCGGGTTGGATTGTATCCTGGAACCTTTGATCCCATCACCATGGGGCACATCGATATCATCCGTCGGGCGGCAGCTTTGGTGGACAAACTGGTTATCGGTGTGGCCATCAACCGGGACAAGGGCCCTCTGTTCTCGCTGGAAGAGCGCGTGGCCATGATTGAAGCGGAATGCGCCAGGCTGTCCGAGCAGACCGGAACCGAAATCATCGCGCATCCCTTCGAAAACCTGCTGATTGATTGTGCGCGGGATGTAGGCGCGCAAATCATCGTGCGCGGCCTGCGTGCGGTTGCCGATTTCGAATACGAATTTCAGATGGTCGGCATGAACCGGGCTCTGGACGATTCGATCGAGACCGTGTTCCTGATGGCCGAAGCGCGCCATCAGGCGATCGCGTCCAAGCTGGTGAAGGAAATCGCCCGGCTGAACGGGGACGTGTCGAAATTCGTCACGCCCCGTGTCAATGATGCACTGAAAAAAAGGTTAGGCTAAGGCACCCATTGCGGCCGCCGTATCCAGCATCCGGTTCGAAAAGCCCCATTCATTGTCATACCACGCCAGCACACGAACCAGCGTGCCATCAGTGACTTTGGTTTCAGCCAGTGACACGGTCGAGCTGTGCGGGTCGTGATTGAAGTCGATGGAAACCAGAGGACGGCTTTCCGCGGCAAGAACGCCGGGGATTTTGGCAGCCGCATCGACGAACAGTTGGTTGACCTCTTCTTCGGTCGTCGGGCGTGAAACCTCGGCCACAAGATCAACGACCGAGACATTGGGGGTTGGAACGCGGATGGCCTGACCGGTCAGTTTTCCTTTGAGTTGCGGCAGCACCAGCCCCACGGCAGCGGCCGCACCGGTTGTCGTGGGGATCATCGACAGCGCCGCCGCTCGGGACAGGTAGGGATCTTTTCCCACTGTATCATGCACCGGCTGGCTGGCAGTGTAAGCGTGAACCGTGGTCATGTTGCCGTGCTTGATACCAAGGCCGGCATCCAGAGCAGCAGCAACAGGAGACAGGCAGTTGGTGGTGCAAGACGCGTTTGACACCACCAGATCATCGGCGGTCAGCTCGCCATCGTTGACGCCAAAGACGATGGTTTTCACACCGCCGTCACCTCTGGCCGGAGCGGAGATCAGAACTTTCCTGGATCCGTTCTTGAAGTGACGTTCCGCCGCTTCGCGCGTACGGAACACACCCGTACATTCCAGAACGACGTCAATGTCAGACCAGGGCAGATCCTCGGGGTTGCGCTCGCTGCTCAGCCGAATTGGACCACGACCCACGTCCAGACCTGCATCGCTGAGCGTAACCGGGTTGGGGTAGCGGCCGTGAACGCTGTCAAATTCAAACAGGTGCGCGTTCATTTCGGGTTTGCCAAGATCGTTGATCGCGACGATCTCTACGTCCGTACGTCCGCTTTCCATCACCGCGCGCAGAACTCCGCGCCCGATCCGTCCAAATCCGTTGATCGCCAGTTTCAAGGTCATGGTCTGCTCCATCCAAATGTCTCAGCAAGATGAGTTAGCGCTAACAATGACAGATCAAGCGAAATGTCAAGGAAAACCTCTGTCACCGCCAGAAAGCGAGCCAGTCCAGAAAGTCGTAAAGTTTCTTTCCAAGGAAAAGCAGATGTTCGGTGCCGTACAGCGCCACATCCAGCATGATACCGCCGAGCAGAAGAAGGCCGAGCCAGATAGCGATTTGGTTGGTCATGGCTGTCCCGAACGTAAAATGCCCGCTCAGATAACCTGAGCGGGCATCAAGGTACAAGCGAAGTCCGAAGGGTCAGTTGAGGCGGCCCATCGCAACAGCTACGTCAGCCATACGGACCGAGAATCCCCATTCATTGTCATACCAGGCCAGAACGCGGACCATGCGGTCATCGACGACGCGGGTCTGATCCGGTGCAAAGATCGAGCTTTCCTCGGTGTGGTTGAAGTCGGTCGACACCAGCGGAGCCGGCTCATATCCCAGAACGCGCTGCATCGGGCCCTTGGCGGCCTCTTCGACGATCGCGTTGATTTCCGCCGTGCTTGTGTCGCGCGAGGCACGGAACGTCAGGTCCACAGCCGAAACATTCGGGGTAGGGACGCGAATGGCGGACCCGTCCAGACGGCCTTTCAGGTTTGGCAGAACTTCACCCAGCGCCTTGGCGGCGCCGGTCGAGGTCGGGATCATCGACATTGCAGCAGCGCGGGCGCGGTAGAGGTCGCTGTGGCGACGGTCCAGTGTCGGCTGGTCGCCTGTGTAGGCGTGGATTGTCGTCATGATGCCGTGTTCGATGCCGACGCCCTCGTCCAGCACCTTGGCCAGCGGGGCGAGGCAGTTGGTCGTGCACGAACCGTTCGAAACCATGTTGTCATTGGCGGCCAGCGTGTTGTGATTGACGCCGAAAACGATGGTCTTGTCCACGTTCTTGCCCGGAGCCGACAGCAGTACCTTGCCAGCACCACGTTCCAGATGTGTTTTGGCCTTCAGGCCATCGTTGAACTTGCCGGTGCATTCAAGAACGACGTCACAGCCTTCCCAGTCCAACTCGGTCATGTCGTAGGTCGAGAACATCTGCATCGGGCCGCGACCCAGATCCATGGTATTGCCGTCAATGGTGACGTCGCGCGGAAAACGCCCGTGAACACTGTCATATTTCAGCAGATGAGCCGAGGTTTCCAACGGGCCAGTTGCGTTGACTTTAATCACTTCGATGTCGTTGCGCCCGGACGCGGCGATGTGCGACAGGGTGCAGCGGCCAATACGGCCAAAACCATTGATACCGACCTTGATGGTCATATGACGTCTCCAGATGCGCTTGCTTTGAGGGCCATATAACGGCGAAAAGGGAATCTCAAAAGGGCAAAAACGGCATATTTTTAAGGTGTTAGCGCAAACCTGCGCCGGTTGCGCTAACGCTTGCGCTAGCCGTTGGATCAGGTAGGGTCCGGTTGGCGACAGCAGATTGAAGGGAAACGCGATGAGTGGTCTTTTGGCCCTGTTGGATGATGTGGCGGGCATTGCCAAAGTTGCGGCGGCATCAGTGGATGATGTGGTCGCGGCGGCAGGCAAAGCGGGGGCCAAAACCGCCGGTGTGATCATTGATGACGCAGCAGTGACGCCGAAATACGTGCAAGGTTTCGCCCCGGCGCGCGAGTTGCCGATCATCTGGCGCATTGCGCGCGGGTCGATCTTTAACAAGATCATACTCTTGCTGCCCGTCGCCTTGTTGCTGGCCAATTTTGCGCCGTGGCTGATCACGCCCTTGTTGATGCTTGGCGGGTCATATTTATGTTTTGAAGGGGCCGAGAAGATTTTTCATGTTCTGTTTCCTCATGGCAGCCATGTGATCGAGGACGACATGAAAAACCGCGATCCGGGCCACCTTGAGGAGCAAAAGGTCAAGGGCGCCATCAAGACTGATTTCATTCTGTCTGCCGAGATCATGACCATTGCATTGGCAGCGATCGAAGCCCCGAACCTGTGGATGCAGGCCGCGACGCTGGCCGTTGTCGGGATCGGCGTGACGGTGGCCGTTTATGGGTCCGTCGCGTTGATCGTGAAAATGGATGATGTGGGGCTTTATCTGGCGCAGAACGCGCCAACACCTATCGGTCGCGGTCTAGGCCGAGGGTTGGTCAAGGCAATGCCCGGAGTGATGAAAACCCTGTCGATTGTGGGAACTGCGGCGATGCTGTGGGTGGGGGGCTCGATCGTCATCCACGGGATGGAGGTTCTGGGCTTTGGCTGGCTGGGCCATCATGTCCACGATTGGGCAAATGCCATTGGGCATTCCGTGTCTGATCAATGGGTTGGTGCGGTTGAGTGGGTATCCAAGGCCACGATGGATGGCGTATTTGGTTTGGCTTGGGGATTGGTTTTGATCCCGGTGGCAACCAAGATAATCATGCCCCTGTTCAGCAAATCCGAAACGCATTGAAACCAAAATGAAAAGGGCGGCCAAGGCCGCCCTTTACTCGATCAGAAGGGACTGTCTTACAGTCCCAACAGTTCCTTGACCTTGGCCACAGTTGCTTCGGCCGTGATGCCGAAATGCTTGTACAGCTCACCGGCAGGGGCCGAGGCGCCAAAGCTGGACATGCCGATGAAGCCTGCCTTGGCTTCGCGGCCACGCTCGCCCAGCAGCCAGCGATCCCAGCCACCGGCGCGCACGGCGGCCTCGATGCCGACGCGGACCGGACCGGCAGGCAGTACCCGCTTGCGATAGGCTTCGTCCTGCTCGGCGAACAGCTCCATGCAGGGCATCGAGACGACGCGGGTGCCGATGCCTTCGGCTTCGAGCATCGCTTTGGCTTCCATGGCCAGCGAAACCTCTGAACCAGTTGCAATCAGGATCGCCTGACGCTTGCCCTCGGCCTCGGCCAGAACATAGGCGCCTTGTGCGGTCAGGTTCTTGGTCTTGTGATCCTTGCGCACGGTCGGCACGCCCTGGCGGGTCAGCGACAGGACCGAGGGGCTGTCCTTGAAGGTCAGCGCCAGTTCCCAGGCTTCGGCGGTTTCGATCGTATCGGCGGGGCGGAACACATAGGTGTTCGGCGTCGCGCGCGAGATGGCCAGATGTTCCACCGGCTGGTGGGTCGGACCGTCCTCGCCCAGACCGATCGAGTCATGGGTCATTACGAAAACCGACGGGATCTTCATCAGTGCCGCCAGCCGCATGGATGGGCGGGCATAATCGGTGAAGGCCATGAAGGTGCCGCCATAGGGGCGGATACCGCCGTGCAGCGCCATACCGTTCATCGCTGCGGCCATGCCGTGTTCGCGAATGCCGTAGTGGATATAGCGGCCCTTGCGGTTTTCCGGCAGGAACACGCCCATATCAGCCGATTTTGTGTTGTTCGATCCGGTCAGGTCGGCCGAGCCGCCAACAGTCTCGGTCATGATCGGGTTCACGACGTTCAGAACTTTTTCGGACGAGGCGCGGGTGGCCAGTTTCGGCTGCTCTTCAGACATCTGCTTTTTGAACGCACGAATGGCGCCAGCCAGCCGCTTGGGGGCCTCAAACGCATAGGCGCGTTTGAATTCGGCCTGTTTCCTCTCGGAAAGCTGCGCGAAACGTTCTTCCCAAGCCGCACGTTCGTCTGCACCGCGTGCACCAATGGCTTCCCAGGCGGTTTTGACGTTGGCTGGAACTTCGAATGTGTCGTGCGGCCAGCCATAGGCCTCTTTCGCGGCTTTCAGCTGATCCTGATCTGTCAGCGCCCCATGACCTTTCGAGGTGTCCTGCGCAGCATGACCCAGAGCGATATGGGTTTCACAGGCGATCATGGTTGGTTTCTTGGACTTTTTCGCCTGAACAATGGCCGCATCGATGGCTTTGGGGTCATGACCGTCGATCTCAATCACGTGCCAGCCAGAGGCCGCAAACCGGCGGACCTGATCGGTGCGATCGGCGATATCGACAGTGCCGTCGATGGTGATGTTGTTGTTGTCCCAGAAGACGATCAGTTTGCTCAGCTCATGACGGCCGGCCAATGTGATCGCTTCCTGACTGACACCTTCCATCAGACAGCCGTCGCCCGCGATCACGTAAGTATAGTGATCCACGACCTTCTTGCCGTAATGCGCGCGCTGGATTTCCTCGGCCATGGCAAAACCCACGGCGTTCGAGATACCCTGACCAAGCGGGCCGGTCGTGGTTTCAACACCGTCGATCAGAAAGTTTTCAGGGTGGCCCGCGGTCTTGGCGCCCAACTGGCGGAAATTCTTGATCTCTTCCAGCGTCACGTCGGCATGACCGGTGAGATAGAGAAGTGAATAGACCAGCATCGAACCGTGACCAGCCGACAGGATGAACCGATCGCGGTCCGGCCAGTTCGGGGCCGAGGCGTCGAATTTCAGGTGCTTTTCGAACAGAACGGTCGCAACATCGGCCATGCCCATCGGCATGCCGGAATGGCCGGAATTTGCGGCGGCGACGGCGTCAAGGGTCAGGGTGCGGATGGCCGCCGCTTTGTCCCAGTGTTCGGGGTTGGCTTTGCGCAGCGCAGTCAGGTCCACGGGCGTTGTTCCTTTGGATAAAAAGCAGATTGCGCGCTCAATACCATTCAGCACCCAAAGTGCAAGCGGAACCGGGCTTTGGCAACGCCCGATAGGTGAAGAGCGCGGCCCAAGTGATTGAAACCAAACAGTGGGTATTTTCTGTCGCATTCCGTTAGACTGTCGGCAAGCGGGATTCGGTTTTGATTCGGATCACTTCGCGACAGAATGAACCTTGATAAAGAGGTGACAGGGGCATGAGCCAGTTAGAGGAACTACAGCACCGTATTATTGCTGCGATGGACCGTATCAGTGCGGGCGTCGAAGGGTTGGGCGGTGCGTCCCGGAACGCTGAAGTAAATGAGGGGCTTCAGGCCGAACTTGAAGACGAAAGAGTTGCCAATGCGCAGCTTCAGGAACGACTGAAGACCCTGAAAGAGCAGCACGAAAAACAAGTGGACGCGTTGCGTGCTGATCTGGAGGAGCTGCGCACGGAACCAGCGGATGCCCCAGACGCGGATGCGCTGCGCGCAGAGCTGGAGGAAGCCCGGGCGAAAATCGCGTCTGTCGAAGCGGCCCGCGCCGAGCTGGCCGAGGCCAAGGCGGCCTTGGACAACAGTGCCGAACTGGACGCGTTGAAGGCCGAGAACGAAAGGCTGCGCGCCGAACTTGACGGCATCGAAGATCCTTCGGCGGTGAAAGCCGAGCTTGAGCAATTGCGTGAATTGCTTGCTCAGGCAAAAGAAGTCGAGGCGGAAAACAGCCGCCTCAAGGCAGAGCTTGAAGATACGGTACGGGTCGATGATCTGAGCGCCGAGCTTGAGATGCTGCGGGCCGAACGGGCCAGCCATGGCGCTGCGATGTCCCGCCTGGATGACGATCTGCAACGTATGCGCAAGGCGAACGAGCAGTTGCGGAATTCGGTCGAAGAGTTGCGTTCCGCGGCCGCAGAAGGGCTGACGGACGCTGAATTGCTGAACCGCGCCACCGTTGCCGAGCTTGAGGCAACGCGTGCGGCGCAGGCTTCGGATGCAGCCGAAGCGCAGGCCGTGTTGGCACGGTTGGAACCTCTGCTGTCGCAGGCAAAACTTGTAGAAGGTGAGGTAGAGTAATGCCCGAGGTAACCATTCATATTGGCGGGCGGGGTTTTGATGTGTCTTGCCGGGACGGGGAAGAACCCTTTCTGCACGCGGCCGCCAAAATGCTGGATGACGAAGCGCAGGTTCTGTCCGATCAGATTGGGCGGATGCCGGAAGCGCGCATGTTGCTGATGGCCGGTCTGCTGCTGGCTGACAAGACGGCGGCGACGGAAGACAAGGTCAAGTCGCTGGAGGCCAGGCTGGCCGAGGCCGAGGCCGAGCTTCAATCGCTGAGAAACGCGCCCGCGCCGGAACCTGAACGTATTGAAGTCGCGGTGGTGCCGCCATCCGTCACGGATACGCTGGCCGAGCTGGCAGCACGTGCGGAAGCGCTGGCTTCGGTCGTCGAGGAGAAGAAGGCACAATGACGTATCTGCGCAATTTCTTCTGCGGTGCTTTGCTTGTTTTCCCGGCAACAGCTGCACTCGCCGAAATCGACATTCTGTCTGTCACCTTTACCTGCGAGAACGGCGTGCCGTTGCCGGTGACCTATTTCAACGCGCCCGACGGTTCAGGCGCAGCGGCGACGATGGTGGACAATACTCTCGTCGCGATGCGCCAGGTCGAAAGCGGATCGGGCATCCGCTATGAATCTCTTGGAGCCGACGGAACCTATATCCTGCGCTCAAAAGGCTGGAACGCGTCAATCAGCTATTTGGCGGCGGGTGCCGCCAATGAGCAGGCGATTTATCGGGACTGTTCCAGCCGGTAGGCAGGATTACGCGTTTGCTTCGCGGATTTTGTCGGCTGCTTCCTTGTTGTAGCCGACACCGTTTTCATCAAAAAGCGTGTCCAGCTCACCCGAAAGGGTCATCTCGGTGATGATGTCGCAACCGCCTACGAATTCGCCTTTGACATACAGCTGCGGCACGGTCGGCCAGTCGGAATAATCCTTGATGCCCTGGCGCACGTCTTCGTCGGCCAGCACGTTCACGTCGGTGTATTCGACGCCCATATAGTTCAGAACGCCGGCCACGCGCGAGGAAAACCCGCATTGCGGCATTTCCTTGGTGCCTTTCATGTACAGCACCACGTCATTGGCTTTGACGGTTTCGTCGATCTGGGTTTTCACATCGGTCATTTTGCGTTTCCTATTCGTTTCTCCAACGGGAGAGTCATATGTTCGCCTCGAAAGAAGCCGAGAAGCTTATTCTGGCACTTTGGTGGTGAGCGCCAGCGCGTGCAATTCTCCGTCCGGGCCGTCCATCTTGCCCTTCAGAGCTGCGTAAACAGCGCGCTGTTGCTGAACCCGGTTTTTGCCGCGAAAGCTTTCATCCACCACCATGGCAGACATATGAACACCGTCACTTCCGCCGACCTGAATCTCGGCGTCGGGAAAGGCTTCGCGCAGCAGGTGTTCGATTTCGTGGGCGCTCATCGGCATGTAGGTAACTCCAGAAGGTCTTTCCCAAGATGTAGAGCGCATGAACCGGGCGTGCAAGAGCACTGGCACATGCAAAAACAACCAAACCCGCACCGGGTCACGACGCGGGTTTCGATTGGCATTCGCGTGGCGTTGTCAGGCGACAGCCTCGGCAAAGCTGTTGCGGTAAATCGCGGCAAGTTCATCAAGCGAGGCTTCCGAGCTGCCGATCTTCACCGTATCGCCGGTGAAACGACCAACCGCATTCAGCGGAACACCGGCCTGACCGGCCGCAATCATCAATGCCTCGGCCTGATCGAAGTTGCAGGCAACAAGATAGCGGGCCTGATCTTCACCGAACAGGAATTCAGTCGGGGCGTCGTCCAGACATACGCCAACGCCGGCGGCTTCTGCCAGTTCGAAGGCAGCCAGAGCGATACCGCCATCGCTGAGGTCGGTGCAGGCCTTGATCATCTCGCGGTTGGCGCGGATGAAATCACCGTTGCGCTTTTCGGCATCCAGATCGACATGAGGTGCATCGCCGTCTTCGCGGTTGAAGACCTCTGCCAACAGGGCGGACTGACCCAGATGCCCCTTGGTTTCACCGATCACCAGCGCGACATGACCTTCGCGCACCTCGTTGCCGATGACTTCGTCCGAGTGCTGCAACAGGCCGACTGCACCAATGGTGGGGGTCGGCAGAATGGCCTGTCCGTCGGTCTCATTGTACAGAGAGACGTTGCCCGACACGATCGGCATATCCAACGCGCCGACTGCGGCGCCGATGCCCTGAATGGCACCGACAAACTGGCCCATGATCTCGGGCTTTTCGGGGTTGCCGAAGTTCAGGTTGTCCGTGGTGGCCAGCGGCTTGGCTCCGACGGCGGTGAGGTTGCGATAGGCCTCGGCCACGGCTTGTTTGCCGCCCTCAAAAGGGTTTGTGCGCACATAGCGCGGGGTCACGTCGGATGTGAAGGCAAGCACCTTGTCGGTCCCGTGGACGCGGACCATGCCCGCACCCAGACCCGGCGTGCGGACGGAATCCGCCATCACCATGGTGTCGTACTGTTCATAGACCCACTGCTTGCCTGCGTAGTTGGGCGAAGCGAGCAGGGCGCGCAGCCCGTCAATCGGGTCGATCTGAGGCACTTCGGCCAGTTCTTCTGCCTCTGGCGTAGGCTCCCATGGGCGGTCATACTCCGGCGCGGTAGAAGACAATTTGGACAGAACCAGATCGGCTTTGACTTCACCGTTATGCATGATCAGGAAGCGGTCTTCGGCAATGGTTTCGCCGACGATCGCGAAATCGAGATCCCATTTTTCGAACACGGCGCGGGCCTCGGCCTCAAGCTCGGGCTTGAGGACCATCAGCATACGCTCCTGAGATTCGGACAGCATCATTTCATAGGCTGTCATGTTTTCTTCGCGCTGTGGGACGTTTTCCAGATCAAGGCGCACGCCAAGGCCACCCTTGTCGCCCATTTCAACGGCCGAGCAGGTCAGGCCCGCCGCGCCCATGTCCTGGATCGAGATCACCGCACCGGTCTGCATCAGTTCCAGCGTCGCCTCCATCAGGCGTTTTTCGGTAAAGGGGTCGCCGACCTGAACGGTGGGACGCTTTTCCTCGATTGTGTCGTCGAATTCGGCAGATGCCATGGTTGCGCCGCCCACGCCGTCGCGACCGGTTTTTGCACCCAGGTAGACGACGGGCATACCCACGCCCGAGGCTGCCGAGTAGAAGATCTTGTCACTGTCGGCCAGACCGGCTGCAAATGCATTCACCAGGCAGTTACCGTTGTAGGCAGGGTGGAAGCGGACTTCGCCGCCGACGCAAGGCACGCCGAAGCAGTTGCCATAGCCGCCGATACCCTCGACCACGCCGTTGACCAGTTGACGGGTCTTGTGGTGGCCGGGTTCGCCAAAGGACAATGCGTTCATGGACGCGATGGGGCGTGCGCCCATGGTGAAGACGTCGCGCAGGATGCCCCCCACGCCGGTTGCCGCACCCTGATAGGGTTCGATGTAAGACGGGTGATTGTGGCTTTCCATCTTGAAGACCACAGCCTGACCGTCGCCAATATCGACCACGCCTGCGTTTTCACCGGGTCCGCAAATCACCTGAGGCCCAGAGGTGGGCAGGGTGCGCAGCCATTTCTTCGAAGATTTGTAGGAACAGTGCTCGTTCCACATGGCCGAGAAAATGCCAAGCTCGGTGAAAGTAGGTTCACGCCCGATGATCTCGAGGATCATGTCATATTCCTCGGGCTTGAGCCCATGTGCGGCAATCAGATCGGGTGTGATGGCGGGCTCTTGCATCTTCTGTCCTGTGTCCAAGTGGGCCGAGATTGCGCGCCTTGTAGGGCAAGCGCGCGCGTGTGGAAAGGGTCAAGACGGCGCAGGTTGCGTCTTTCAAAGAAAAACGGAACCGGCATCACTGCCGGTTCCGAAGGAATGCACCACGGTACTGGCGCAAAATCCAAGGCGTAAACCGTGACGGTTACGCTGACCCCTGGTCTTTGTTGAGTTGAGCTGCGGCTGCGGCGCCTACAGCGGCCTTCTGTTCCGGGGTAAGGTTTTCGGCCTCTTCCTGCCCCGGTATCGCCACGCGCACCTCTCGGCGGGCAAAGTCGATGCCGTTTTCCTTGAAGGCCGCCTTGACCCGGTTGAAGATCTCTTTGCGCAGGGTGAACTGCTTGCCGGGTTTGGCCATGAACTTGCCACGGATGATCATGCCGACATCGTCGAAGTCGAACACGCCCTGCGATTTGAACGGTTGCAGGAAGCCATCCTTGTGGGTTTCGTCCTCCATCATTTCGGCGCCGATCTTTTTGAAGATCTTCTTGACCTTGTTGGGGTCGGTATCGAACGGCACGGTGAACTTCAGCTTCATGATGACCCAGTCGCGGCTGAAGTTTGTCAGCTTCTGAATCTCACCATACGGGATCGTATGCACGGCACCTCGGTGGTGACGCAGTTGCATCGAGCGAACCGAGATTTTCTCGACAGTTCCCATTGTGCCGCCGACATCGACATATTCTCCGACGCGGAAGGCATCGTCGATCAGGAAGAAAACCCCGCCCACGATGTCAGCAACCAGCTTCTGCGCACCAAAGCCGATCGCCAGTCCCAGAACACCGGCACCGGCCAAAAGCGGCGTGATATTGATGCCCAATGCGCCCAGCGCCAGCAGGCCAAAAATCACGGCAATCGTAATCTGGGCGGTGATCCGCATCAGAGGCAGAACCGTCGCCAGACGGGAGCCGCCGGCACCGCCGCCTTCACCGCCTGCCTCTTCGTCCAGGGCCTCGGCCGCAGTCTGTTCCCTGGCCAGTCGGCGGTTGATCCAGAGCGAGACGACCTCGTTCAGGATATAGCCAACGGCGATGATCAGCAGGAATTCGATCACAGCCCCGCCGACTTCGGCACCGACACCGGCCGAAGCGACATTGCGCAGGTCAAGATGCCATGCGCGTGCAATCATGAAAACAACGACCAAGCCGGCGATAACGCGACCAATCCGGATATAGCTGCGTTTCGCGGAACGGTAGGCGCGTTCGGCAAGAGGACCTTCGCCCGACATTGGCGGTTGCAAATGCCGCACGAGACCGCGGATCAGCGTATCTAGCGCAGGTGCAATCAACAACCAGAACATCGTCGTGAAATGCGCACCGCTGGTCAGCAATCTCAATGTTGCCGGATCACGCTGTGCGACCAGGAACTCGACCAGCAGCCAGATTGCCACCGAAACGCCGATGGCAAAATAGGGGTAATAATGCGCAACTTCCTCATCGAATTTCGTGTGATCCGGGTCTGTCCCAAGCATCATCTGCGACAGTCCTTCGCGCGCGGTCCAGGCGATTACGGCGATATAGACGTGAATTGCAGCGTTCAGCCAGAAGCCAATGCGGGTATCGTCACCCGTGACGCCATTGAGCGCGTTGAACCGTACGACGAACAGCGTGAACCCGATCAGGATCAACAGGCCGATCAGGTTGCGGTGCAGGTACTTTGCCCAGTGGTCGTCGATATTGACCAGCCGAAATTGCGGCTTTTCCGGTGCCAGAACAAACCGGGACGCTGCTGCACCCAATCGCGGCACCCAGATAAGATAGAATACAAACGGTGCAGCATAGGTGATCTGTTCCGTGGTTAGAAGACCGCGGCCAACTGCGCGGATCACGACATAGAAAATGATCAGCCCGGCGATTTCGCGGCAGAACCGACGAAACAGGTATCTGACGGCGCCCCAAAGGTCGGCCTCGTCCGCCGCTTCGGTCGCTTCATGCCAGCGACGTGTCAGGAAGATGAACAGCTTTTCCGCAATGAAACCGACAACAAGTACAGAAAGGACAAGCCCCATAAGTGTAAAGACACCGGTCGTTCCGAATGTATCGCTAAAATTGCTGAACGCGGTAATCTGCGCGGTGATAATGTTGGGAGCAGTGGTCAGAACATGTGTCCAGGATGCGACCATGGCTGCCCAAATCTCGCTTATCTCGGTCAACGGGTCTTCTACGTCCGCCTTTTCGGCGGCTTGTTTTTCCGCCACGGCATCAAGACGCTCCAATAGAATTGCGCGAACCTGATCATCGGACATGCGTGCAACAAGATCGTCGACCTGTTCGGGTGTCAGGTCTTCCGGAATGGCCACTGTAGAAGTTGAGCCGGCGTCCTGTGCATATAGTGGCACTGCCATGAACAATGCTGAGACGAGCGCCAAAACCAGGCGGAGTGGGTGGAACATGTATTTTCCCTCAAACACGAAATTGTATCGTTTTTTGGGGATCATATGCCTATGCGTGTATTTTTCCCAGAGCTTTCGCTGACTTAATGCAGGGTCCAGCCAAAAAAAAGGCCGAGCTATGAGCTCGGCCGTAGTCCAACAGGGAGGTATGAAGATGATGAGCGTTTCAGCATCACCGCCTTCGAGTGCTCATTTAGGGGTCAGTTTGTGAACGTTCAAGGCAATTAACTCTGTGATCACTTCATGTCCGTTATGCTATTTGCGCATAGCTACAGTTTTCCCATCTGTTTCAGCTGCTTACGTTGTGCGATGATTTCGTCCTGCACGAAGTCGCGAAACGCGCCAACGCGTTTTGAATGCCGTAATTCTTCCGGGTAGGCCAGATAAACCGGAACATCTGCGGTTTCGATGTCTGACAGGATGGGCACGAGGTGCGGAAAATCCTGAGTGACATAATCGGGCAGAACACCGATGCCCAGATTGTGCAAAACGCCCTGAAGCACACCAAAATAGTTGTTCACAGTCAGCAAGGACCCGGGATTATAGGTCATCAGGTGGCGCACCATAGCGGCACTGGCCCCAACCTGCGGCGCCGCAGGGGTCTGACAAATCAGACGGTGGTCCTTGATCTCTTCCAGGGACTGCAACATGCCGCCGTGGTTTTCGATATAATCCTGGGTTGCATACAACATCATCTGAACGGTCATAAGGCGCTTGCGCACCAGATCAGCCTGGCTGGGCTCTTTCATGCGGATGGCGACGTCCGCTTCGCGCATCGGAAGATCCAGAACGCGTTCTTCAAGCATCAGGTCGATGTTCAGGTCCGGGTATTGCTCATAAAGTTTCGGCAAGCGCGGTGCCAGCCAGAGTGTTCCAAAGCCGAAGGTCGTCGTGACACGCAAAACACCAAAGACTTCTTCCTCGCTGTCGCGAATACGTGCAGCTGCGGCATCCAACCGTTTCGACATGGCGGATGTGGCGTCAAACAACAACTCGCCCTGTTCGGTGAGAATCAGCCCCCGCGCGTGACGGTGGAACAGGGTGGCATCCAGAGACTCTTCCAATGCGCGGATCTGTCGGCTTACGGCGGATTGAGACAGGTTCAGCTTGTCTCCGGCGTGCGTAAGGCTGCCTGCATCGGCCACCGCGTGAAATATTCTAAGCTTGTCCCAATCCATCACCGCAACTTTCGTTATCTTTCAGAAGCCCTATATGAAATAGGTAACAAGTTCTACATTCAAAGGACGAAATCGTTACATATCAGTGGATAAATTCTATACAGGTCAGAAATTATGACCTAAAATGAACCCAAGTAAAGCACACTGATCTGACGAGGGGAGACGTCTGATGAGCCAGCCACAGATAACGCTGAACGACCGGTTCGATCTTGAGAAAAACCCGGTTCTTCTCAATGGAACGCAGGCGCTTGTGCGCTTGATGCTGATGCAAAAGGCCAGAGACCGGCAAGCGGGCCTTAACACCGCGGGATTGGTCACCGGATACCGCGGGTCGCCTTTGGGGGCAGTGGATCAGCAAATGATGCGGGCCCAAAAGCCACTGGCCGAAAGCGATATCACGTTTCAGTTCGGTTTGAACGAAGACCTGGCAGCCACCGCGCTTTGGGGCAGCCAGCAGGCGGGTCTGCGCGGCGACGGCAAATTCGATGGGGTCTTCGGGCTTTGGTATGGCAAGGGGCCGGGCGTTGACCGGTCCGGTGACGTCATGCGCCACGCAAACATGGCAGGGACAGCCAAACATGGCGGTGTGCTCATGGCGATGGGCGATGACCATACCGGCGAAAGCTCGACGGTGCTGCATCAGTCGGAATGGTCGCTGGTCGACATGTACATGCCGATCGTCAGCCCCGCTGGCGTTCAGGAAATCCTCGACTATGGAATTTATGGATTTGCACTCAGCCGTTTCGCGGGTGTCTGGGTGGGTCTGAAGACGATGAAGGACACGATCGAAGTCACCTCGGTCGTGGATGGAAGTCCGGACCGGATGCAAATGGTCATCCCAGAATTCGACATGCCAGAAGGTGGGTTGAACATCCGGTTGGGCGACACGCCGCATCTGCAGGAAACGCGTGTCATCGATTACAAAAGGTTCGCAGCCGAAACGTTTTCACACGCCAACAAGCTGGACAGGCGGATGTGGGGCAAACCCGGCGCCAAGATCGGTTTTGTCGCGGCGGGCAAGAACTGGCTGGACCTGACACATGCGCTTTCGCTTCTGAATATCGACGAAGCCGAGGCCGAGCGCCTGGGGATTACCACGTACAAGGTGGGGCAGACTTTCCCGCTGGATATGGCCGGATTCCACGACTGGGCCGAGGGGCTGGACCTGATCGTGATCGTCGAGGAAAAGCGCAAGCTGATCGAGGTTCAGGTCAAAGAGGCCATCTTTGACGACCGGCGCGGACGCCGGGTCTATGGCTGGTACAAAGGTGGTGCCGGGACATTGCACCGCGAAGAACTGTTCCCGACGCGCGGTGCGCTTGACCCGATCATGATCGCTGAAAAGCTGGGCGAGATCCTGATTGAAGAGGGGCGCGAGACCGATGGTATCCGGGCCGGGCTGGCGTCTTTGTCAGAAGCGCGCCGGGCCGACAACGCACAGGAAATAGCAACGCGGCTTCCGTATTTCTGTTCCGGCTGCCCGCATAACAGCTCGACAAGGGTACCGGAAGGCAGCCGCGCCTATGCCGGTATCGGCTGTCACTACATGGTTCAATGGATGGATCGCGAGACGACCGGTTTCACTCAGATGGGTGGGGAAGGCGCCAACTGGATCGGTGAGGCTCCGTTTTCAACGACCAAGCACGTATTCCAGAACCTTGGCGATGGCACGTACAACCATTCCGGCGTTCAGGCGATCCGGGCTGCGTTGTCCGCAGGAACGAACATCACCTTCAAGATCCTGTTCAACGACGCGGTTGCCATGACCGGCGGGCAGGAGAATGAGGGCGACCTGACCGCCGAACGGATCGTTGCCGAGGTCAAGGCAATGGGTGTCCGAGAGGTGGCTCTGGTTTACGATGAAAAAGAGGACGTCAACTTCAAGGCTCTGCCCGCCAGCGTTCAGACATACGAGCGTGCCGACCTCATGCAGGTGCAGGAGAAGTTTCGCGAGATCGAGGGCGTATCGGTCATCGTCTATGTACAAACCTGCGCTGCCGAAAAGCGCCGCCGCCGCAAGCGCGGGACATTCCCCGATCCCGACAAGCGTGTGTTCATCAACACCGATGTCTGTGAAGGCTGCGGCGATTGCGGTGTACAGTCAAACTGCGTGTCGATCGTTCCCAAACAGACCGAGCTAGGCCGCAAGCGGGCCATTGATCAATCGAGCTGCAACAAGGATTACTCGTGCTTGAACGGTTTCTGCCCGTCTTTCGTGACGCTTGAGGGCGCGAAAATTCGCAAAGAGGCGACGACCGAAATTGATCTGCCAGATTTGCCAACACCAGATCTGCCGAAGATCACCGGCACGCACAACGTCGTGATTACCGGCGTTGGCGGTACGGGTGTCGTCACCATTGGCGCCATCCTTGCGCAGGCGGCGCAGATTGACGGAAAAGGCGCGGGCATGATGGAAATGGCGGGGCTGGCGCAGAAAGGCGGCGCAGTCCACATACACTGTAGATTGGCCAACCGCCCCGAGGATATTAGCGCGATTCGCGTCGCCACTGGCGAGGCCCACGCGCTGATCGGCGGCGATCTGGTGGTCTCGGCCGGCGCAAAGACGTTGGGCCTGACGCGCACTGGACGTACGGGGGCCGTCGTGAACAGCCATGAAACGGTGACGGGCGACTTCACGCGTGATACCGAGTTCCGCATTCCGGCGGATCAGCTGGAACTGGCCCTGCAAGCGCGGCTGAAAGAAGATGTCTCGCTGTTTGATGCGACCGAACTGGCGCGCGCGGTGATGGGGGATTCAATCTATTCCAACATGATGATCTTCGGCGCGACCTGGCAGCGCGGGCTGTTGCCGGTCAGCCATCAGGCGATCTTTGAGGCCATCGAATTGAACGGCACGGCGGTCGAACGCAACAAACGTGCGTTTGATATTGGACGTTGGGCGGTTCTGCACCCGGAAGACGTGCAATCCATCCTTGCGCCGACCGTGGCTGAGATGCCTAAGACACTGGATCAGATCATCGCGTTTCGCACGCAGCACCTGACGGAATATCAAAGCGCCCGGCTGGCCAGGCGGTACCGCAAGCTGGTGGACAGTGTCGAGGACGCGGATGTGCGCGAAGCGGTGGCAAAAGGGTATCACAAGCTGTTGTCGTACAAGGACGAATACGAGGTTGCGCGCCTTCTGCTGACCAGTCGGGAAAAAGCGGCGGCCGAGTTTGATGGTGATTTCAAGATGACCTTTCACCTTGCCCCGCCGATATTCGGCGGATCAGGCAGCAATGGCAGGCCGAAAAAGCGTGCCTTCAGCGAATCCATCCTGACTGCATTGAAGCTGTTGACCAAACTCAAGGCATTGCGCGGCACACCACTGGACATTTTTGGGTATTCATCCGAACGCAAGATGGAGCGCGCCCTGATCCGACAGTATGAAAAGGACATGCGCGAGGTTCTGCCCCTGGTGTCGCAGGACACCCGTGATGCGATTGCCGCCCTGGCCCGTTTGCCGCTGGATATCCGCGGATTTGGGCCGGTACTGCGGGAAAATGAGGCCAAGGCTGCGAAACGGCGAGAAGAGCTGCTGGCCGTCATCCGCAGCGGTGGGCCTGAATTGCAAGCTGCGGCAGAGTAATTCGTCACAAGGGTGTCACGATAGCTGGTCAAACCTGTTGCTTGTACTTATTTTGCGGGCAGCAAAACGGAGCCCTTCATGTCTTCTCGTCGTCATGTCGTTCGTGACATCTCGTATGCGCATTCCGCCGAAACCAAGGGGGGGCGGTTGGTCATCAGGCTGATGGAGAACACCACGGGACGGTTGCGTCTGATCAAACGGGCCGACGGATACGAACAAGAAGTCGCAAAGGGTCGGGATTTTTGGTCGGTCATGGTCGATCGCTATGGATTGACCTTGGATGTCGTTGGTGGCGCACTGGCGAATATCCCCAAGGAAGGTCCGCTTATCCTGATTGCAAACCATCCATATGGAATTCTGGATGGGCTGATGATGGGGCATATATTGTCCCAGACCCGTGGTGATTTCCGGATTCTCGCAAATCGCGTTTTCCGCAAGGCCGAAGACCTGAACCGTATCGTTTTGCCTGTTTCGTTTGATGAAACCAAAGAAGCGGTGAAACTGAATCTGGATACGCGGAAGACCGCATTGAATTACCTTGGCGATGGCGGCGCAATCGGGATTTTCCCTGGGGGTACGGTCAGCACCGGCGTCAATCCGTTCGCGCATCCCATGGATCCGGGTTGGCGCGGTTTCACGGCCCGAATGGTGGCCAAATCCAATGCCACCGTCGTTCCGGTGTTCTTCGACGGGCACACGTCACGTCTGTTTCAGATTGCTAGCCATATGCACAACACCCTGCGCATGGGGTTGCTGATCAAGGAATTCAAAAAACGTGTTGATACCCCGGTCAATGTGGTGATTGGCGCGCCGATCGGACGCGACATTCTGGACCCGCTGGGCAAGGATACGCGCAAGATGATGGATTTCCTGCGCAAAGCGACGTATGAGCTGTCTCCAACACCGCTGAAGTCGTATGACTATGGCTACGAGTTTGAGGAACGGCATCGCGCCTGAAGGGGCTAATGGCAGTAGGTATCTTTGATTCCGGATTGGGCGGTCTTACCGTCCTGAGCGCCGCGCAGACACGTCTGCCTGACGTTGATTTCCTGTATTACGCGGACAGCGCGCATGCCCCATACGGTGTGCGCGATGCCGAGGACATCTATCAGCTGACCCGAAAGGCCGTGCAGGACCTTTGGGATCGCGGCTGCAATCTGGTGATTCTGGCTTGCAACACCGCCAGCGCGGCGGCGCTGCGTCGGATGCAGGAAGAAGGCGTGCCCGACGGCAAAAGGGTTCTCGGTGTTTTTGTCCCATTGATCGAAGCACTGACCGAACGGCAATGGGGCGACAATTCCCCACCACGCGAAGTGGCAGTCAAGCATGTCGCCTTGTTCGCCACGCCCGCCACTGTGTCCAGCCGGGCCTTTCAGCGCGAGCTGGCGTTCCGGGCAATTGGCGTGGATGTCGAGGCGCAGGCATGTGGTGGCGTCGTGGATGCCATCGAAGACGGTGACATGATCCTTGCCGAGGCGTTGGTGCGCAGCCATGTAGAAGCCCTCAAGCGCAAGATGCCCGAACCGCAGGCCGCCATTCTGGGCTGTACGCATTACCCGCTCATGGCCGAAGCATTTCAGGCGGCATTGGGACCTGACGTGCAGGTCTACAGCCAGGGAGAGCTGGTTGCTGAAAGCCTTGCGGATTACCTGCATCGCCACCCCAACATGCTGGGTACCGGCCCGGGAGGCTTCCTGACGACGGGGAAACCCAATGTGGTGAGCGATCGGGCGACCCAGTTCCTCCGACGACAAATCACATTCGAGGCCGCCTGACTTAGGTCAAGGACGCGGCCGTTCTGCTTTCATTATTCCAAGACCGTCGCATCGGCGGTCGTAACATGTGACACACGTTGAGAAGAGGTCTGACATGACCCATAAAATCGCAATTCTGGGTGCCTCGGGCTATACCGGTGCGGAACTGGTGCGGCTGATCGCCGAACACCCGAACATGGAAATCGTCGCGCTGGCCGCCGAACGCAAGGCGGGGATGACCATGGCGCAGGTTTTCCCCCATCTGCGCCACATGAACCTGCCGGATCTGTGCAAGATTTCCGAGATCGATTTTTCCCGGATCGATCTGTGTTTTTGTGCCCTTCCGCACAAGACCAGCCAGGAAGTGATCAGTGCGCTGCCCAAGGATCTGAAGATCATCGACCTGTCTGCTGACTTCCGGCTGACTGACCCGGACGAATATGAAAAGTGGTACGGCAACCCGCATACCGCGCTCGAGCAGCAGGAAGAGGCTGTTTATGGCCTGACCGAGTTCTATCGCGACGAAATCCGGGACGCGCGGCTGGTGGCGGGCACAGGGTGCAATGCAGCAACCGGGCAATACGTTCTGCGGCCACTGATTTCTGCCGGAGTGATTGATCTGGACGATATCGTGCTGGACCTGAAATGCGCTGTGTCCGGGGCAGGGCGGTCGCTGAAGGAAAACCTGTTGCACGCCGAACTGAGCGAGGGCACCAACGCCTATGCCGTCGGCGGGACCCACAGGCATCTGGGTGAGTTCGATCAGGAGTTTTCCAAACTGGCCGGGCGTACGGTTCATGTGCAGTTCACCCCGCACCTGATCCCCGCAAACCGGGGCATTCTGGCCACGACCTACGTAAAAGGTGACCCGCTGAGCATCTATGAAACGCTTGCAAAGGCTTATGCGGATGAGCCTTTCATTCAGATGCTGCCGATGGGCGAGACACCATCGACCCACCACGTGCGCGGGTCCAACTTCTGTCATATCGGTGTTGTGGCAGACCGGATCGAACGGCGCGCGATCGTGATCGCGGCGCTGGATAACCTGACAAAAGGTAGCAGTGGCCAAGCCTTGCAGAACGCCAATCTGATGTTAGGTGAGACTGAAACCCGGGGCCTGATGATGGCACCGTTATTTCCGTGAGGACGGTATGAAAACGCTCAAGAAACGTCGCCGAGTACAAGTCATTCTGGTAGCTGTCGTTGCCTTGGTGGCATCGACTGCGTTGATTGGCTATGCCATGCGCGACGGGATCAACTTTTTCCGCTCGCCAAGCCAGGTGATTGCCGAACCACCCAAGCCGACCGAGGTCTTTCGGATTGGCGGCCTGGTCGAAGAAGGTTCAATCATCCGTGGGCAGGGCGAAACCGTACATTTTGTCGTCACCGACGGCGGCGAAAGCGTAAAGGTATCTTTCACTGGGGTTCTGCCTGATCTGTTTTCGGAAAATCAGGGCATGGTCGGCACCGGGCGTTACGTGAACGGTGTGTTTGAAGCCACTGAAATTCTTGCCAAACATGACGAAACCTATATGCCGAAAGAAGTCGTGGACGCGTTGAAAGAGCAGGGCGTGTACAAAGAGGCTGAAGAAAGCTGACCTGACCCACATTCGTGTTGAGGGCGTTGCGCGCGGGATGCGGGCAGCGCCCTCGGTCGTTCAGGCTTGTTAATTCTTTTTCGGGATCGTCAGCGCCATTCAACGAAATGAGGGCGCTATGCAAACGGTTCGGCAGATTGCCAATGAAATTGTGCGCCGGGAAGGCGGGTACGTGAATGACCCGGACGATCCGGGCGGGGCAACCAAGTTCGGTGTCACGATCCATACGATGCGCCGGCTTGGATTGGATCTGACGGGGGATGGGCTGGTTGACGTGGCGGATGTCCGAGCGCTTACTCAGCCCGAGGCGGTCGATATCTTTGTTCAGCACTACTTTGAAGAGCCACGCATCGCACTGTTGCCGGATGTTCTGCATGCCCCTGTCTTCGACATGTACGTCAATGCCGGTGCGCAAGCAGTAATAATCCTGCAACGGCTTTTGCGTGATATGGGGTTTGACTTGGTGGCAGATGGCGTGATCGGCGCGAAAACGGCGCAGGCGTGCGAAGACGCTGCCCAACCAGATCCCAACGCGTTGCGCGATGCGTATGGCGTGGCGCGGCGGAACTATTACTTTCGGCTGGCCGACAAACGACCGGCATCCAGAAAATACGCGCGCACCCGATCCGGTGGCAAAGGAGGCTGGATCAAACGGGCCGAAGAGTTTCTGTCGCCACGCTATCGTCTGACGGAAAGTGAATTCAAGGAAAGGGTTGCGGCATGGGGTTGATCTCGGGGGTATTGGCGCTGCTGTTCGGGGGCGGTCGCAACGCTGTGCGTGAGACGGTTGAAATATACCGGGAAAACGCCGAGTCCCGTGCCGAGCGCGCGACAGAGTTGCAAAGTCAGGCAATGACGCAGTTCGGCCGAGAGTTCGTGTTTCCTCAAAAAGGCCTGTTCGACCGCGTCATGGATGGCGTGAACCGGTTGCCGCGCCCGGCGTTGGCACTAGGAACGCTGGGATTGTTTGGTGCCGCGATGGTGGATCCGCTGTGGTTCGCTGAACGCATGCAGGGCATTGCGCTGGTGCCGGAACCTCTTTGGTGGTTGCTGGGCGTGATTGTCTCTTTCTATTTTGGCGCGCGCCATCAGAGCAAAATGCAGGATTTTCAGCGGGATATAGGCGCAGCCATGCAGCGCCTGCCGACGGTCATGGGGAACATAGAAACGGTGCGGGCCATGCGCAGCGACAGCCCGGGCGTCGCCGACCCAGGCCCTGATGCCAACCTGATACAGAACGCCTCGCGTCCTGATGCGAATCCAGCATTGACCGATTGGCGCAAGCTTCGGGGGCTTTGACCCGCGACACTATGTGCCCCCGGATCATGCGAAAGTTAATGGTCCCCGGTTCGGCCTCGCAGTATATTCCGGGGCATGATTACAGAGCTTGGCCACTTCGCCCTCATCCTCGCCTTTTTCGTCGCCATCGTGCAAAGCGTGGTGCCTCTGATCGGTGCGTCAAAAAACTGGACCGGCTGGATGGCTTTTGCCGAGCCTGCTGCCATCGTCCAGTTTCTGCTGACTGCATTTTCCTTCGGTGCGCTGATCTGGGCTTTCATCGTGTCGGACTTTTCGCTGCGGATCGTGGTCGAAAACAGTCATTCGGCCAAGCCGATGATCTACAAGATCAGCGGGACGTGGGGAAACCACGAAGGATCGATGCTGCTCTGGGTGCTGATTGTCACGCTGTTCGGAGCGATGGCGGCGTTCTTTGGGGGCGGGTTGCCCCCAAGCCTGAAGGCGCGTGTGCTTGCGGTTCAATCTGCCATTGCCGTGGCGTTTTTTGCTTTCATACTGTTTACCTCGAACCCGTTTGACCGGCTGGCAATTGCGCCGTTTGACGGGCGGGATTTGAACCCGTTGTTGCAGGATCCCGGTTTGGCCTTCCACCCGCCATTTCTGTATCTCGGCTACGTGGGGCTGAGCATGGCGTTCAGTTTTGCCATCGCCGCGCTGATCGAAGGGCGTATCGATGCGGCGTGGGGCCGCTGGGTTCGCCCATGGACGCTGGCCGCCTGGGTGTTTTTGACGATCGGCATCGCACTGGGGTCCTGGTGGGCCTATTACGAGCTGGGCTGGGGCGGTTTCTGGTTCTGGGATCCGGTTGAGAACGCTTCTTTCATGCCGTGGCTCCTGGCGGCAGCGCTGCTGCATTCGGCAATCGTTGTTGAAAAGCGCGAGGCGCTGAAAAGCTGGACCATCCTGCTGGCAATCATTGCCTTCGGTTTTTCGCTGATCGGAACATTCATCGTTCGTTCGGGGCTGCTGACCTCGGTTCACGCCTTTGCCAATGACCCGGAACGCGGGGTGTTCATCCTGTTCATTCTGGTGGTTTTCATCGGTGGGGCGCTGACTTTGTTTGCCGCGCGGGCGCAGGCGATGGAGGCCAAGGGTGTTTTCGGCATGGTCAGCCGCGAAAGCGCGCTGATCGTAAACAACGTCCTGCTGGCGGTCAGTTGTTTCGTGGTCTTTGTCGGTACGATGTGGCCGATGGTGGCCGAGATGATGTTTGATCGCAAACTCTCGGTCGGGGCGCCGTTTTTCAACGCTGCATTCTCTCCATTCATGGTTTTGCTGGGATTGATCCTTCCCATCGGGGCCATGTTGCCGTGGAAACGCGGGCGGATTGGAAAAACGGCCTGGTCGCTGCGCTATGCCTTTGGTCTGGCCCTGGCGATTGCCCTGCTGGTTTGGGCGATGCAGACCGGCCGCAGCGCTTTGGGGCCGGTGGGTCTGTTCCTTGGGGCGTGGATTACATTTGGCGCCATCGTTGATTTGTGGAGCCGTACGGGGCGCAACGGCAGCCTGAAACGCTTGTTCCGCCTGCCAGGTGCGGATTGGGGTAAAGCCGTCGCTCATACCGGGCTGGGTGTTACCATCTTTGCCATTGCAGGCCTGACTGCGTGGGAGGACGAGGATATTCGCGTCGCCCAACCCAACCAACCTTTCGAAGTCGGACAGTTCACGCTGACGCTGCAAGATGTCCGTCGGGTCGAGGGGCCGAACTATTTTTCGACCACGGCGGATGTTCTGGTTGAAAAGAATGGCCGCCCGATCGGGACATTGCACCCGGAAAAACGGGATTACCCCGTTGCGCGGATGCCCACGACCGAAGCGGCGATCGATTATCGTTTCCTCGGGGACCTTTACGTCGTGATCGGCGATCGACAGGCAGATGGTGGCTGGGTGATGCGAACTTATATCAAGCCGCTGGCAAACTGGATCTGGGGCGGCTGTATCCTAATGGCGCTTGGCGGTGTCCTGAGCCTGTGTGACAGGCGCTTCCGTGTGGCCGCAGGCGCAAGAAAAACCCCGGTCGGCGGAGTACCTGCGGAATGAAACGGTTTGTTCTGATTGTGATGATGCTCGCAACCCCTGTCTTTGCGGTGCAGCCCGACGAAGTGCTGGATGATCCGGTTCTGGAACAGCGGGCGCGGGATCTCAGCGCCGGGCTGCGCTGCCTTGTGTGCCGCAATGAGAGCATCGACGAAAGCAACGCGGATCTGGCGCGTGATCTGCGCGTGTTGTTGCGGGAACGGTTGGTGGCTGGGGATACGGATGAACAGGCGATCGCGTTTATCGTTGATCGGTATGGCGAATACGTACTTCTGAAACCGACTGCCAGCGGCTCGAACCTGTTTTTGTGGCTGGCCGGGCCAATCATGCTGTTGATCGCTGCCGCGGTTGGGCTGAACTTTCTCCGCACCCGGGCCAAGGCCCGTGCTTCGGTGGACTCTGTCGCGTTGAGTGAGGACGAAAAAGAACGTCTGCGTCAAATTCTTGAAGACTGACGCGTGGTTCTGCTTTTCCCGTCCCGTCCGGGCCAGTAAGTGTGCAAAAACACATGGCGCGACGGGAGGGTTTTCATGAATTACGAAACGGTTGCTCTGGAGATTGTAGACGGTCTGGCAGTTCTGACGCTGAACAGGCCGGACAAGATGAACGCGCTGACCACCCAGATGCGGGCAGAAATTACGCACGCCATGAAAGATGCAGCGGTCAAGGCGCGCTGTGTCGTCATCACCGGTGCTGGTCCCGCGTTTTGTTCGGGGCAGGATTTGGGTGATGCGTCTTCAACCGGCAAGATCGATCTGGAACGGTCGCTGCGCGATGAATACGAACCGATGTTGGAAGCGATCCACAATTGCCCGGTACCCACGATTGCCGCAGTGAACGGACCGGCGGCCGGGGCAGGCGCGAACCTTGCCCTTTGTGCCGATGTGGTGATTGCCACGGAAAGCGCCTATTTTCTTCAGGCATTTGCCCGTATCGGTCTGCTTCCCGATGCCGGGGGAACATGGTTCATGCCCCGTCAGATGGGGTTGGCCAAAGCGATGGGCGCGGCCTTGTTTGCCGACAAGATCACTGCAAAGCAGGCGGATGAATGGGGCATGATCTGGGAAACCGTGCCGGATGACGCTTTCGCCGATCATTGGCGCAAGAGGGCAGAGTATCTGGCAAAAGGACCCACGGCCGCCTATGGCGCGATCAAGCGGGCCATTCGCGGAACGTATGAAAACACCCTGCAACAGCAGCTTGCGACCGAGGCGCACCTGCAAGGCGAATGTGGCCGTTCGAGGGATTTTGCCGAAGGTGTCGTGGCCTTCATGGAAAAACGCCCTCCGAAATTCGAAGGGCGCTGATCAGGCTGACATCATGCGCGGCGGCGGCGGCGTGTGCGACGTTCCGGTGCCGCATCGTCATCCGTCCCGTCCGAGGCGGATGTGAACGGACCCAGCGCATCAGTGATCTGATCGAGCGTCGGGCGTTCACCACGCGGCGTGCTGTCCAGCGCCTCACGCATCTTGCGCAGGTGGTCGGGCATGGTTCCGCAGCACCCGCCAATGATGGTCGCGCCGGCATCCCGCGCCATGGCGGCATACTGCCCCATCAGTTCGGGCGTTCCGTCATAATGGATGTGACCATCCACGTATTTCGGAATGCCTGCGTTGCCCTTCGAGATCAGCGGGCGTTCAGTGCCTTGCGCGGCAAAGCCCAGCACGGTGCGCAGAATGTCGGACGCGCCGGTGCCGCAATTTGCACCAAAGGCGATGGGAGGATTCGGCAGGGTTTCAACCAACTGGGCCAGATCGGCCGAGGTGACACCCATCATCGTGCGTCCGGCCGTGTCAAAGCTCATTGTGCCGCACCAGGGCATGTCGGTCAGGGCAAAGGCTTCGGCGGCGGCGCGAAACTCTTCGGGGGCGCTGATGGTTTCGACCCACAGAACATCCACGCCACCTTCTTTCAGCGCTTCCGCCTGTTCGTGGAACATTTCCACGGCTTCCGCGTGCGACAGGCTGCCGACCGGTTCCATGATTTCCCCGGTTGGGCCGACCGATCCTGCAACGACGACAGGTCGTCCGGCCTTGTCGGCGATTTCGCGTCCCAGCTCGGCGCCGATGCGGTTCAACTCGCCCACGCGGTTGTGCGCGTCATGAAGTTTCAGCCGTGCCGCTGTGCCGCCGAACGTGTTGGTCAGGAACAGATCGCTGCCTGCATCAACCGACCCCTGATACAGAGCCCGGATCTTGTCCGGGGCATCCACGTTCCAGAGTTCGGGAGCGTCACCAGATTGCAGGCCCATGTTGAACAGATTCGTTCCCGTGGCACCATCGGCCAGAATGGCGTCATTGGATTCCAGAAGCTTGCTCAGCGCGTTTGTCATAGGGTTGTTCCAGGAAAAGGCGCAAAACGCCGTTAAAAAAAGAGACGCCCCGTGTCTCATGACCAAGGCGTCAAATCAAATTCATAAAACTCATGAAGATCATGAGTCGGACGCCCTAGGCTCAGTTGGTCTCGCTCAGGACCTGCGCCTTGGCTTCCGGCAGAAGCTCGGCCATTTTTGCGCGGATTTCCTCGTCCGAGGACAGGTTGCCCAGATCGCCCGAAACCTTGCGAACGACATCTTCGTGCCCGGCTTCCTCGAAGTCGGAAATCACGACCGTCTTTGCATATTCTTCGGCGTCGGCACCGGATTTACCCAGTTTTTCAGCAGCCCACAGACCCAAAAGCTTGTTGCAGCGGGCTTGTGCCTTGAACTGCATCTCTTCGTCATGGGCAAATTTGGCTTCAAAGGCGTTTTCGCGTTCGTCGAACGTCGTCATAGGGCAAGGACCTCTTGGGTTATGTCTTCTTTCCTGATGATATGACTATACGACGTCCCATGCGCAAGGGATTTGCGCTGCGTCAAAGCCTCTCGGGTACATGAACTTGCGGGAAATGGGTGCTTGGACTATGAGGACGCCAACGTGAGGGGACTCAATCCCTCTGTGCAGAGTGGAAAGGTCGCTTATGGCGCGTCGCAAGAAAATCTACGAAGGCAAGGCCAAGATTCTGTACGAAGGCCCCGAACCGGGAACGATCGTCCAGTATTTCAAGGATGACGCCACCGCCTTCAACGCGGAAAAGAAGGACGTGATCGACGGCAAGGGTGTGCTCAACAACCGCCTGTCGGAATTCTTCATGACCGGCCTGACCCAGATTGGCATTCCGAACCACTTCATTCGCCGCCTGAACATGCGTGAACAGCTGGTTCGCAACTGCGAAATCGTTCCGCTGGAAGTGATCGTGCGCAACTATGCCGCCGGATCGATGTCCAAGCGCCTGGGCATTGCAGAGGGCACGCAACTGCCGCGCCCGATCGTCGAGTACTGCTATAAGGACGATTCGCTGGGTGATCCGTTGGTCACCGAAGAACACATCGCCGCGTTTGGCTGGGCCAGCCAGCAGGACATGGACGATATCCTCAGCCTTGCCTTGCGCGTGAACGATTTCATGAGCGGTGTGATGCTGGCGGTGGGCATTCGTCTGGTCGACTTCAAGATCGAGATCGGCCGCGTGTTTGAAGGCGATTATCAGCGCCTGATCGTTGCTGACGAAATCAGCCCCGACAGCTGCCGCCTGTGGGATATCGAAACCGGTCAGAAGCTGGACAAGGACGTGTTCCGCCGTGATTTGGGCAGTTTGACCGACGCCTATTCCGAAGTTGCACGCCGACTGGGTGTCCTGCCCAGCAACAATGTCACCAAGCCGACGCTGATCAACTAGGAACGGCCGGACCACAAGTTTGCCAAAGCGCCGCAACCGTGTATGCGGCGCTTTTTCGTTCGCGGTTGAAATTGACAGTTTCTCGTTTCCCCAGCATGTTTGCCTCGGGCAGGCACAAAAGGTTCAGGATGGGTGTCAAATGGCGGAACTGTTTGATCAGACAGTGTTTCTGAAGTTTCTGGCCGCCGTGCTTGCAATCTTCAATCCGCTTTACAACATCCCGATTTTTCTGAGCATGACGAAAAACTGCACCGCGGCAGAACGGCGGCATGTTGCGGTTGTTGTCATGATCTCGGTTACGGTTATTGCGCTGACCGCTGTCGTGATCGGGGAAGAGGTGCTTGGGGTTTTTGGCATTGATGTGCCGGCTTTCCGGATTGCCGGAGGGATCATCATCTTCGGAATCGGGATGTCGATGTTGAAGGCCGAGGACCGGCCGCCGGGCGATCAGGCCGCGATGGATGACGGGCACGAGCGGAAACTGAATTTTGCGGTCGTACCGCTGGCGATACCTTTGACCATCGGGCCGGGCACGATCGCCATCACGATCGTTTTTTCGCACCAACTGTCAAGCGGCGCCGAAATCGTGACGCTGGGTTCGGCGATCCTGATTGCCTGCGCGATCGTGGGGCTGGGATTGTTGTTCGCAGATCAGATCTCGCGCCTGTTGGGTGAGACAATGATCAACGTCCTGACCCGGATCATGGCCATCCTGCTGGTCGCCGTCGCGGTCGAGATGGTTCTGACTGGCACGTTCCATGCAATTGACGCGCATTACCCGGGATTGGCCAAAGAAGGCGGATAGTTGGATTGCTGCGGCAAACTGCTTTGCAAACAGGGTTGTCGAAAGCCATTTGGCGCGCTATCCCCCGCGCAACGAAATGGGCCTCGGATTGCGGCCCGCAGGTGGAGTTGCCAAAATGAAAGCACGGGTTCATGTGATGCTCAAGAACGGGGTGCTGGACCCGCAGGGCGAAGCGGTTCGGCACGCATTGGGCGCAATGGGCTTTGATCAGGTCGAAGGTGTGCGTCAGGGCAAGGTGATCGACCTTGAACTGGCCGACGGCGCGACCGAAGCAGATGTGACCGAGATGTGCGAAAAGCTTTTGGCCAACACTGTTATCGAACGCTACGAGATCGAACTGGTCTGATGGAATGCGGGCCGCGCGTCTGATCACCTACCGTCAGCCGCTTGAGGTAATGACGATCCCGGATCCCGCACCGGCGGCAGACGGCGTGGTCGTGCGGGTGCTGGCCTGCGGCGTGTGCCGGTCTGACTGGCACGCGTGGTCTGGTTCGGACCCGGACGTCATCCTGCCCATGACGCCAGGGCACGAGTATTGCGGCGAGGTGGTTTCCGTCGGCGCGCGCGTCACCCGGTGGCGTGTCGGGGATCGGGTGATTGCGCCTTTCATTCTGGCCTGTGGCCGGTGTCCGGATTGTGCGCAGGGTCATCAGACGATCTGCGCGGATCAGGTTGTGCCGGGGTTCACCTGTGACGGCGCTTTTGCGGAATATGTCGCGGTGGCCCATGCTGACGCGAACCTGACATCCTTGCCGGACAGCATCGCGCCGGACATCGCGGCCGCGTTGGGTTGCCGCGTGACGACAGCGTGGCAGGCATTGGTCGGCCGGGCACAGGTTCAGGGCGGTGAATGGATTGCCGTCTTCGGCGGTGGCGGTGTCGGGATTTCCACTTTGCTGCTGGGCAAGGCGCTTGGCGCACGTGTGGTAATTGTCGATATCACGGATGACAAACTGAACTATGCCAAGGCTCTGGGCGCAGATGCGGTGGTCAATGCGGCAACCTGCGACGCGCCGCAGGCGGTGAAGGAAATCACTGGTGGCGGCGCCCATGTTGCGATCGAGGCGCTTGGCGTCGAAGCAACGACCGTTTCCGCGATGCGTTCCCTGCGCAAAATGGGGCGCATGGTGCAGATCGGGATGCCTGCTGGAGATCACACCCAGATGGCGTTGCCGATGGATGTGCTTTACTCTGGCCAGCTTTCCGTCTTTGGCACACGCGGAATGCCAAGCTGGCGCTATCCGTCTTTGTTGTCGCTGATCGCGGGCGGTGGAATTGACCTGAGCCCGTTGGTCACGCGAAAAATATCTCTCAACCAGGTGAGCGCCGAGCTTGCCGCCTTTGACCATCCAACTCCTCCGGGCGTTGCGGTCGTCACCGATTTTGTCTCGTAGGAGGGCCCGCCATGCGCGCAGCCGTAATCGTTTTCCCCGGATCAAACTGTGACCGAGACCTCGCGGTCGCCTTTGAGCAGGCCGGTTTTCAGGTCGACATGGTCTGGCACAAAGATGCAGCGCTGCCGGACGGTATTGATATCGTGGGCGTTCCGGGCGGGTTTTCTTACGGTGACTATCTGCGGTGCGGTGCAATCGCTGCGCAGTCGCCGATCTGCAAGGCCGTGGTCAACCACACCGAACGCGGCGGTTATGCGGTCGGGATCTGCAACGGATTTCAGGTTCTGACGGAAACAGGTATCCTGCCGGGGGCGCTGCTGCGCAATGCCGGGCTGAAATACATCTGCAAGACTGTGGGCCTGAAAGTTGAAACCAGCGACAGCGTCTTTACCGGTGGCTATAACGCAGGCGACGTGATCGGTATTCCGATCGCTCATCACGACGGCAACTATTTCGCGGATGACGCGATGCTGGCGGCGCTGAGAGATCAGGACAGGATCGCATTCACCTATACCGAGAACCCCAACGGCTCGGTCGGTGATATCGCGGGGATCCTTTCCGAAAACCGTCGTGTTCTGGGTATGATGCCGCATCCCGAGCGCGCGGCCGATCAAGGGCATGGCGGCACTGACGGGGCGGCGCTGTTCCGCGCATTGTCAGGTGTGTTTGAAGCAGCGTGACTTGAGGTCGCGCGCGCCCGCGCGTAACGTCTGATCATGAACTCGGACGTGCGATCAGGCTGGTCAAAGCTGCTGAAACCCTTTCGCGGCGCCCCGTTGGGGTGGCGGCTGCGGCTGGCTGTTATTGTATTGATGGTGGCAACAATCGCAACGGTTTGGATCACCAACCGCTTGTTGACCGACAGGTTCACCGAATCCACCCGCAACCGGGCCGAGCTGCGCCTTGCGCTGTATTCCGGCAATTTGCTGAGCGAACTGCGCCGCAACTCGATCGTGCCCCAGTTGCTGGCGCGGGACCCGACACTGATTTCGGCGCTGCAATCCAGGGACTATTCGTTGTCGACGCAGCGTTTGATTTCGTTCGTGGAGGAAATCGGTGCGGCGTCGTTGATGCTGTTGGATGGTGACGGGCGAACGGTTGCGGCGACGGATCGGAACAGACTGGGCGAGGCGCACAGGAATATTCCGTATTTTGTGGACGCGATCCGGTCAAATGCGACGATCTTTTCCGTTATTCCCAAGGAATCCGGCGGATACAGCTTTGTCTATTCGCGCCGGCTTGAAAACAGCGCGGAAATACTGGGCGTGATCGTTGTCGAAGTTGATCTGCAAAAGTTTGAACAGGCATGGGCTGGTATTTCGGATGCGGTGATGGTCACTGACAGTACCGGAACCATCATTCTGTCCACCGAACCGCGCTGGCGGGGTCTGGATGAGGGGGCGGCCCTGCTGCGTCAACCGCCGCAAGGGGCGATCCAGCGGGCCATTCGGGCGACGACCGATTGGACCGCTTTGCCACCTGACGCCTACCTGCAAGGCGAGGCCGTGATGCGTCTGGAGACGCGCATCCCGTTCCGCGGCTGGCAAATGACTTCATTCACGACCTATGCCTCGATCCGCGAGAAAGTGAACAGCGTGCTGGCGCTCGAGATCATGGGCTTTGCGATTCTTCTGGCGCTGGCGTTCTACGCGTTGAGCCGACGCGCGACGCTGCGCATGACCCTGTTTCAGCGCGAGTCGGCAGAGCTTCGCGCATTGAACGCTAGGCTACAGCGGGAAATCGCTGAACGCGAACGGGTTGAAAAGACGTTGGATTTGGCGGAACAGACCCTTGCCCAAAGCTCGAAACTTGCAGCTCTGGGTGAGATGTCAGCGGCGGTCAGTCACGAGCTGAATCAACCTCTGGCTGCAATGAAAACCTATCTGGCCGGCGCCCGTCTGCTGTTGCGTCGAAACCGGCCGGAAGAGGCATTGGCCAGCTTTGGCCGGATCGATGGCCTGATCGAGCGGATGGGCGCGATTACGCGGCAGCTCAAATCTTACGCTCGCAAGGGGGCAGATGCGTTTTCACCCGTAAATCTTGGCGAAGCGCTGGCCTCGGCCTTGTCGATGATGGAGCCACAGCTGCGTCAGCGCCATGTGAAGATCACCCAGATCCTGCCGGAAGAACCGGTGGTGGTGATGGGGGATCGGATGCGGATCGAGCAGGTGATGGTCAACCTCTTGCGCAATGCGCTGGACGCCACCAAATCAGTGGCAGAGCCGGATGTGGAAATCATTCTGGCGGCGGGTGACACGGCTGTCCTGACGGTACGCGACAACGGGCATGGGATCGAGGATATCGAGAACCTGTTCGAGCCGTTCTACACCACCAAACAGCCCGGAGACGGGGTGGGCCTGGGGCTTGCCATCTCGTCGGGGATCGTGAACGACCATGGGGGACGGCTGACTGCGCGCAACGGCCAATACGGTGGCGCGGTGTTTGAAATGCAGTTGCCAGCACTGGGAAGCGACGGCCTTGAGGCCGCGGAATAACGAGGAATGACTATGGCACAGGCCATGAAAATCGCCATTGTGGATGACGAACAGGACATGCGCCAATCGATCAGCCAATGGCTTGCTTTGTCCGGATATGACACGGAAACCTTTGCCAGCGCCGAGGACGCGCTCAAGGTTCTGGGGCCGGATTATCCGGGAATCGTGATCTCGGACATCAAGATGCCGGGAATGGACGGCATTCAGCTTCTGAAAAAGTTGATGGGGGCCGACAGCACCTTGCCGGTGATCATGATCACCGGGCACGGCGACGTGCCGATGGCGGTTGAAGCGATGCGCGTTGGCGCGTTCGACTTCCTTGAAAAACCGTTCAACCCCGACAAGATGTCCGAACTGGCCAAACGCGCCAGCAATGCGCGCCGTCTGACTCTGGACAACCGTGCCCTGCGGCGCGAGCTGTCCGGCGGCACCCAGATCATGAACAAGCTGATCGGTGCCAGCCCGGTCATGGAGCGGCTGCGTGAGGATATTCTGGATCTCGGCCAGGCTGACGGCCATGTGTTGATCGACGGTGAAACCGGTACCGGGAAAACGCTTGTGGCTCACGCGCTTCATGCCGTTGGCAGCCGTGCCGGCAAGAAGTTTGTTCTGGTGTCCTGCGCCGCGCTTGAAGAAGACGCACTGGCCAAGCGCCTGTTTGGCCCCATGATGCCCGAAGATGCGCAACTGCCCGCCATCGAAGAGGCGCGTGGCGGCACGCTGGTTCTGGAAGATGTGGAAGCGTTGAACGATACGTTGCAGGCCAAGCTGCTGAGCGTGATGAACGAGCAGGGCACACCTGCGGAGACCCGGATCGTTGCCATCTCGAACCTGCAGGAGGCGGGCAAGACGTCGGAAGACGTGCTGCGCCCGGACCTGTTCTATCGCCTGGCCGCGCTGCGCATCACTATGCCGCCGTTGCGGCAGCGGGGCGAAGATATCCTGACCCTGTTTACCCGTCTCAGTGAGCAGTTTGCCGAAGAATACGGTTGCGATGCCCCCCAGGTGAGCGCGCAGGAAGCTGCGCAATTGTTGCAGGCGCCATGGCCCGGCAATGTGCGCCAGTTGATCAATATTGCTGAACGGGCGGTGCTGCAATCGCGCCGTGGCTCGGGCACCATCGCGTCTCTGTTGATGTCCGATCACGAAGAGATGCAGCCGGTGATGACCACCGAGGGCAAGCCGCTGAAGGAATATGTCGAAGCTTTCGAACGAATGCTGATTGATAATACGATGCGCAGGCACAAAGGCTCTATCGCGTCAGTCATGGACGAGCTTTGCCTTCCTCGCCGGACGCTGAACGAGAAGATGGCCAAATACGGCCTTCAGCGTTCGGACTATCTGTAAGCGATGCGATTTGGGGGCTCTGCCCCCGTCGCCTATGGCGCCTCCCCCGGGATATTTTTGGCCAGATGAAGGGGATCCGTTGCGCTGGTTGGTGGCGGAGTGCAGTTTGCCCATTGTCTTTTCCACAGGGTTGCTTTTATTGTGTCGGAACGGGCCGGGCGATTTTGACGCCTGCAAGTCCCGAATCTTTGAGTTTCGCTGCTGATCCGTTGGTGAGGGTCAAGACCTCGCGGTTCAGCAGACCGATTATGCCCCTCAAGGGGCAGTGGAGTACCTGAGCCCGGGATCACTGGGCGAAAGGAATAAATGGGCAGGCTGCGTTCAGACGCGCCTGTCGGAGAAGAACCGCGATGACGCGCGCGCAACGATTGAGAGAACGGGCAGGGGGCCACAGCGCCAGACCCTGCCGCGCGCCGTCTGATATCGCCCTGACAAGACACCTCCCCAAAAGCGCCTGTCCGCCTGGACAGGTCAGGACAACGCGTTTGGCGCGGTGCACCAAGGACAAATGGCTAAGAAAATGCTTATCGATGCCACCCACGCGGAGGAAACCCGCGTCGTGGTGGTTGACGGAAACAAGGTCGAGGAGTTCGATTTTGAATCCGAAAACAAACGCCAGCTTGCCGGCAACATCTATCTTGCAAAAGTAACGCGGGTTGAGCCGTCGCTTCAGGCGGCCTTTGTGGATTATGGCGGGAACCGGCATGGCTTTCTGGCATTCTCTGAAATTCACCCGGATTATTACCAGATCCCCGTCGCCGACCGTGAGGCGTTGATGGAGGAAGAGCGCGCCTATGCCGAGGCCATGAAGGCGCGGGATGAGGCTGAGGAGGCCAAATCCAAGAAGCGGCGGACCCGGTCTCGCGCGAAGGCCGCTGACGTGAAATCGGATGATCCGGTTGAAACGATGGAGGTTTCGACCGAACCAACCGGCATGGAAACCATCGATCTGGACGAGGGTGAAGAAGCAGGCGTTGAGGTTCCGGAAGGAACGTCGCCGATGGAAGTCGTCGCTGAAACTCCGGTAGAGGAGCCGGTTGACGATGACGCGCCGGCCACTGAAGAAGCAACCGAAACCGCATCGGATGAGGCAGCACTAGACGACGTTGCCGAGGAAGCCACTGAACAGGCTGTCGTGGTGTCGGACGACGACGCGGAGGATCAGGCCGAAGAGCCAGTGGAAGCCGTTGAAGACATTCAATCGGAAGGGCATGAAGCCCAATCCGAGCCGGAGCAAGCAGAAGAACCTGTTGAAGCTGCGGATGATGAACAAGACCCTGATGAGGACGTTGACGAAACCAAAAGCACAGACGCTGCATCAAAAGACGCATCGATTGAATCGGTTGCTGATGATGATGACAGCGAAGACATTCGTCCGCCGCGCAAACCGCGCCCGCGTCGTTACAAGATTCAGGAAGTCATCAAAGTACGTCAGGTCCTTCTGGTGCAGGTTGTCAAGGAAGAGCGCGGAAACAAGGGTGCTGCGCTGACCACCTATCTTTCGCTGGCAGGACGGTATTGCGTTCTGATGCCCAATACCGCACGTGGTGGTGGCATCAGCCGCAAGATTACCAACGCGGCGGACAGGAAAAAGCTGAAAGAAATCGCAACGGATATCGATGTTCCGACCGGGGCAGGTTTGATCATTCGAACTGCCGGGGCCAAGCGAACCAAATCCGAGATCAAGCGCGACTATGAATACCTCCAGCGTTTGTGGGAGCAGATCCGGGCGCTGACACTGGAATCCATCGCGCCGGCAAAAATCTATGAAGAAGGTGATCTGATCAAACGGTCGATCCGAGATCTTTACAACCGTGATATCGACGAGGTCTTGGTCGAAGGCGAGGGCGGGTACCGCATCGCCAAGGACTTCATGAAGATGATCATGCCGTCGCACGCCAAAAACGTGAAACGGTACGAAGATGCGCTGCCTCTGTTCGCGCGCTATCAGGTGGAAAGCTATCTGGCCGGGATGTTCAATCCTACCGTACAGCTGAAATCCGGTGGCTATATCGTGATCGGCGTGACGGAAGCACTGGTGGCGATCGACGTGAACTCGGGCCGGGCCACCAAGGAAGGTTCGATCGAGGAAACCGCTCTCAAGACCAACCTCGAGGCCGCTGAAGAGGTTGCGCGTCAGCTGCGCCTGCGCGATCTCGCCGGTCTGATCGTCATCGACTTTATCGACATGGACGAGCGCAAGAACAACTCGGCTGTCGAAAAGCGTTTGAAAGACAAACTGAAAACGGACCGCGCCCGCATTCAGGTTGGTCGTATTTCGGGTTTTGGTCTGCTGGAGATGAGCCGTCAGCGTCTGCGCCCCGGCATGATCGAGGCAACGACACAGCCGTGCCCGGCCTGTCACGGCACCGGTCTGATCCGCTCGGACGACAACATGGCCTTGTCGATCCTGCGTCAGATCGAAGAAGAAGGCACCCGCCGCCGTTCGCGCGAAGTCCTGGTGCGCTGCCCTGTCAGCATCGCCAACTTCCTGATGAACCAGAAGCGAGAGCATATTGCGCAGATCGAGGCGCGTTATGGGCTTTCGGTGAGGATCGAAGGGGATATCCATTTGGTCAGCCCGGACTTCTCGATGGAGAAGTTCAAGACGGCCAGCCGGATTGTTCCCGAGGCCACGGCGCCTGTTGTTTCTGTCGATGCGTCGCTGATGGATCTTGTCGATTCATCGGACGCGGAAGAGACCGAAGAGGAAATCGCTCAGACCGAAGAAGAGGCAAAGCCCAAGCGCAAGCGCCGTCGTCGTCGTCGCAAGAAAGGTTCGGGCAATGGCGACACGCCAGAGCAGGCCGCGGAAGAGGGTGACGCGCCAGCACAGGAAGACGCAGAGAGCGATACGCCTGACGTCGAAAACGCTGAGCCGGCTGAAGCTGAGGCTTCGGAGGAAGAAAAGCCGGCAAAGCCCAAGCGCAAACGCGCCCCGCGCCGTCGCAAGAAAGATGCGGTTGCCGAAGAAGTTGCGGATCAGCCTGAAGAGCCATCCGCCACGACGGCCGACGCTGCAACGGAAGAGCCGGCAACCGAGGAAACCGGCGAGAGCATCGCGGGCGAAAGCGCAGAGATCGTGGCAGAGCCGGTTGAGGAGGCCGCTGAACCAGCCGAAGCCCAGGCTGACGCTCCGCCGTCGGAAGAGCAACCTGCAAACGGTGTGGATGCGGCACAAGCGGTTGAAGAAGCGGATGAGGCGGAAAAGCCATCTGCGGAAGCTGTAAAAGCCTCTGACGTTGCAGAAGCCGAAGATCCTGCCGAAGACTGGCCAGCAGAAGCAACGCCCGAGCCGGTGCTTGAAAGCGTGGCGGAAGAGCCTGAACCCGTACCCGCCAAGCCCAAACGACGCGGTTGGTGGTCGCTGGGAAGTTAATGAAAAAGGCGGGCTGATCGGCCCGCCTTTTTTGACCTGCAACGAAGGTCAGCTGGATTTTTGGATCAGATAGATCTGATGTGCGCCGTCAGTGTCCTGCGAAAGCAGTGTATGCCCGGCCTCGGCACAGAAATGCGGAACATCCACGATGGCCGCAGGATCATCGGCCAGCACCCGCAGAACGGCACCCTCCGGCATGGATTTCAGTCGTTTGCGGGCTTTCAGGACGGGCAAGGGGCACAACAGGCCCAAAGCGTCCAGGGTATCTGTAATCTCTGACATGATTTTCGGGATAGGGCGCAGTTGTAATATTGTCCAGATTCCGAGCACGAGGATGTGACTGTTTGGCCCCGTGACGGATCGCTCTTCATCACATATGTGCAGAAACATGTTCGGAATCGAAATCATAGACGCGGGACTGCTGCCCGCCATGTTCGTCGCGCTGCTGGGTGGCCTGATCAGCTTTCTGTCGCCTTGCGTATTGCCAATCGTACCGCCTTATCTGGCGTATATGAGCGGCGTTACCATACATGAGATGCAGGACGAGGCCCGCGCGCGGCGCAAGGCGACCATGTCGGCGCTGTTCTTTGTCATGGGCCTGTCGACCGTGTTTCTGCTGCTTGGCTTTACCGCATCGGCCTTTGGCGCGTTTGTGCTGCAAAACCAGGTGCTGTTCGCCAAGTTGTCCGGTGCCGTTGTCATCGTCTTTGGCCTTCACTTTCTGAATGTCTTCCGGATTCCTTTTCTGGATCGCGAAGCACGGATTGAAACCGGTGATTCCGGTGGGTCGGTCTTTGGCGCTTACATCCTTGGCCTAGCTTTTGCATTCGGCTGGACCCCGTGCATTGGGCCTCAACTGGGTGCGATCCTGTCACTGGCGGCGAACGAAGCGTCTGTCGCGCGTGGCACGTTTCTGCTGGGGGTTTACGCTGCGGGTTTGGGTATTCCGTTTTTGTTGGCAGCTATGTTCCTGAATCGCTCCATGACCGTGATGAACCGGATCAAACCGTATATGGGCACGATCGAAAAGATCATGGGCGGGCTGTTGCTGTTTGTGGGCATCATGCTGATAACCGGGCTTTTCACCCGTTTCAGCTGGTGGTTGCTGGAGACTTTTCCGGCGCTGGCAAATTTCGGGTGATCAACTGACCCTCTTACCTTGGCTTCAAGCCTGCGTTAACCTGCGCATCAGAAGGTAAGGGCATGAGCAGTCACACAAATCAGCCGCAGGTGCGCAGACGTCGGGTGTTCTATATACCCGGCTATGATCCGATGCCGCCCCGGCGATATCGCGAGCTATATCGCAGTGAATCGCAGAAGCAGGCCCGGATCTCGGGGTACGAGATCGCCATATCCCAAAAGACAACGGAGGGACGTTTCGGCTGGCGTGTGACCTCGGAACAAGATGGGCTGACTGTTGAAACGGAATTCGAGGTTCTGGTGTGGTCCGATATCGTGCGCGACAGCATGTCGGTCTCGATCCCGGCGACCTATTGGCAATTGGCCCGCACGGCGTGGATTTACGTATCAACCGGTACGTTGTGGCGTCTGATGCGATTGCGCAAGGGCCCGGTGATCGCGGCGTTGTATCCAGTGGCGATGTTGGTGTCTCAGCTGCTGATCGCGCTTGCGGTGGCATGGGCATGCATAGCCATGGCTGGTTGGTGGGGGGTATTCCCCGGAGCGGCCATCGCCGTCGCGTTACTGCTGTGGTTTCGCAAGGTCGATAACCGGCTGTTTGCGTATTACCTGATGCATGATTACGCCTATTCAGCGCAGTTGAGCGGGCAAATGCCGGTCGAGCTGCGGGAAAGGTTGTCTTCGTTTCGTGAAGCGATCCAAGACGCGTTGAATTCCGATGTGGATGAGGTGCTGGTCGTTGGCCACAGCTCGGGCGCGCATCTGGGGGTGTCTGTTCTGGCCGAGCTGGTCCGAAAAACGAAAGTGCACGAGCAAGGCGCGGTGCTGTCGTTTCTAAGTCTGGGACAGGTGGTTCCCATGGTCTCGTTTCTGCCCCAGGCACACGATTTGCGGTCCGATCTGCATTTCCTGTCCACGCGGTCCGAGCTCAGCTGGATCGATGTCTCGGCCCCCGGTGATGGCTGCGCCTTTGCGCTTTGCGATCCGGTTGCGGTCACGGGGGTGGCCGATGCTGATAAACGCTGGCCGCTGGTCCTGTCGGCGGCTTTTTCGCAAACCTTGTCTCCGGAACGCTGGAAAGCTCTGCGATGGCGTTTTTTTCGCCTTCATTTTCAGTACCTTTGCGCCTTCGACAAGCCGGAAAGCTATGATTATTTCCGGATAACGGTTGGCCCGTTGACGCTGGGGCAAAGGTTTGCGGATCGAGAGGCTTCGCGCAGCCGTATCGAGACGCCTGTCTCCAAGTTCACCTCGGTACGCCCATGACCCCGCCCAAGCCAGACCCGCGCCCTGATAAGGTTTCTTTGCTGCGCTATTTGAAACTGTTCAGACATGACCTGCTGTCGGCGCAGCCAGCCCGGTTATATCGCGCGTGGATGGCAGAATTCAAAACCCCGTTCTTCCGATCGTTCCTGATCAATCAACCGGACCTGATTCAAACCGTTCTCAGGAAACGGCCTGACGATTTCCCCAAGTCCGGCAGGATAAGCGAAGGCCTGCGGCCGTTGCTTGGCAATTCGGTGTTTCTGACCAATGGCGAGGTCTGGAAACGACAGCGGCGGATTATCGATCCGGCGTTCGAAGGCGGGCGTCTGAAGGATACATTCCCGGCCATGCTGGCCGCTGCCGAGGCATGTGTGGAACGGCTGCGACCTTGTGTCGGCGGGGAACTCGAATTCGAAGAACAGACAAGCCACGCCGCGGCGGACGTCATATTCCGCACCCTGTTTTCCGTTCCCATCGAAAACGCTATCGCCAGCCAGGTGTTTGAAAAGTTCCGGGCCTATCAACGCGCGCAACCTTTGCTGAATCTCGCGGCTTTTGTTCCATTGCCAAAGTGGCTGCCCCGGTTTCATTCCAGGGCGACCAAACAAAACGCGCGGGATATCAGGGCGCTGATTGCCGAACTGACAGGAACACGCGCAAAGGCCATCAAGGACGGAACGGCACCTGATGATCTTGCGACCAAGATCATGACGACGGCTGATCCCGAAACCGGACAGTTCTTCGACCCCGACGAGATGGTTGATCAGGTAGCGATCTTTTTTCTTGCCGGGCATGAAACCAGTGCGTCAGCCTTGGCCTGGACGCTGTACCTGATGGCCCTTTACCCGGAATGGCAACAGAAGGTTGCAGATGAAGCCGCCGTTCTGGATGATCCTTCATTTGCCTGTGTTTCAAAACTCCGGATCAGCCGGGATGTGTTTCGCGAAGCGCTGCGCCTTTATCCTCCGGTGCCCATGATGGTTCGCGAGGCCACGCGCCCCGAACGGTTCCGTAACCGGGATGTGCCGGTTGGCGCGCAAATCGTGATCAGCCCGTGGCATTTGCACCGTCAGGCGCGTTTGTGGGACGATCCGGATGGTTTTGATCCTATGCGTTGGGGCACGGAAAACGGCAAGCGCTGCCAGCGCGACGCTTACATCCCGTTCTCTGCGGGCCCCCGAGTGTGCACCGGGGCCGGGTTTGCAATGGTCGAAGGGCCGCTGATCCTGTCGATGCTCTTGAGCCGTTTCAGGTTCGAAACAATCCCGGGAAAAACACCTGTTCCGGTCGCGCATCTGACGGTTCGATCCAAAGATGGCATATGGTTGCGCCTGTTTGAGCGCTAACAACCTACCATCGGTTCACGCCCTGTTGTATGCGGGGAAGAACATCGGAATCATCATTGAACGGGAAAACAATATGTCCAAAGCAGAACAGCGCGCGCAGATGATCAACGGCACGGGCTTTATCGCGGCACTGGATCAAAGCGGCGGATCAACCCCGAAAGCGCTTGCGTTGTATGGTGTCGAGGCATCCGACTACAACTCAGACGAAGAGATGTTCGGTGAAATCCAGAAGATGCGTGCCCGCATCATTCTGGCCGACGATTTCACAAAGGACAAAGTGATTGGTGCAATCCTGTTCGAACGTACCCTGGGCGAAGAGATCGAAGGCCGCAAGGTTGCCGATTACCTGTGGTCGGTCAAAGGTATCGTGCCTTTCCTGAAGATCGACAAAGGCTTGGAAGAACAGGCAAATGGCGTTCAGATGATGAAACCGATCCCCGGTCTGGCCGAGACCCTGGCCAAGGCCGATGGTGTGTTCGGCACCAAGGAACGCTCGGTCATTCACGAAGCGAATGCCGACGGCATCGCGGCGGTGGTTGCGCAACAGTTCGACGTCGCCCGCGAAGTCACCGATGCCGGTATGGTTCCGATCGTGGAGCCCGAAGTGAACATCCATTCGGCAACCAAGGCCGAGGCGGAAGACATCCTGAAGGCTGAAATCCTCAAGAACCTCGATCAACTGGCCGAGGGTCAGGAAGTGATGCTGAAGCTGACGATCCCGACAAAGGCAAACCTGTATGACGCGCTGGCTGACCACCCGCGGGTCTTGCGCGTTGTGGCCCTGTCGGGCGGTTATTCGACGGAAGAAGCCTGTGATCTGTTGGGCCGGAATGGCAAGATGATTGCATCCTTCTCGCGGGCCTTGACCGAAGGCCTGTCGAAGCAGCAGTCAGATGCCGAATTCAACGCGGCGCTGGGTGGCAACATCGACAAGATTTACGAAGCCTCGGTCTAACCTTTCAGACAGGTTTGACGAAAGAGCGGCGCAACTGTGCCGCTTTTTTTCTGCCGATGCAGGTCTCGGCGTGATCATTGACCAGCCCCATGGCCTGCATGAACGCAAACACGGTTGTAGGGCCAACGAACTTCCACCCCCGTTTCTTGAGATCTTTCGACATGGCCACCGACTCGGGCGATGTGGACGCCGTTTGCGGAGGCGGAGGCGTTTCAGCCTCGTAACGCCAGACATAGGCCGCCAGAGATCCTTCGGCCGCCACAAGGTCCTGCGCGCAACGCGCATTGTTGATCACCGCTTCAATCTTGCCGCGATGACGGATGATCCCGGAATCCTGTAGCAGCCGTTCCACATCTGCATCAGAAAACGTGGCCATCCTGTTGAAATCAAACCCGCAAAAAGCCTTCCTGAAGTTTTCGCGCTTGTTCAGGATCGTTCGCCAGCTCAGACCTGACTGAAAGCTTTCGAGGCACAGTTTTTCAAACAGCCGTTGGTCGTCGCCGACAGGGTAACCCCATTCATTGTCGTGATATTCAAAGAATTCGGGCGCGGCCTGACACCATGCGCATCTTTGCTGCCCATCCGGCCCGGTAATGGTGTCGCTCATGGTTGTACCCTTTTTGTTCCCGCTCACGTTACACGTCGAGGCGAGGGCGTGACAAGTCTCAATCAGGGTTGCGGAACCAGTTCAGCACAAAGACGCGTATGGCCGATGCAAGACCCGTTTCCGGGTCGCGGGCCACATCTATTTCGGCCGCCAAGACATTGATTGGCTTGCCTTGTTCCTGAGCGATCTCGCGAAAAGCACGCCAGAATTCATCCTCGAGTGATACCGAGGTTCGGTGTCCTTGCAGGGTCAAAGAGCGTTTGACAGGACGGCCGCTCATTCGTCCAGCTCATGATCGTCGAGGTCGCGCTTTTGTTTTTTCTGTTGAAGCTTCACGACTTCTTTTTCAGCTTTTGTACGCCCAAACGCGACGGCGTTCCGGTCAGCGCGGGCCTTTCTTTCGGTCCGCGCTTTTTCTTTTCGATACCGGTTCAGATTGACCGGCTTGCCCATCAGTCTCTTGGGCCGATCATCTGTTCGGGACGGACGACGGCATCAAAGGTCGCTTCGTCCACAAAGCCCAGCGCGATGGCTTCTTCCTTGAGCGTGGTACCGTTCTTGTGGGCGGTTTTCGCAACGGTGGTCGCATTGTCATAACCGATGGTAGGGGCAAGCGCCGTGACCAGCATCAGCGATTCCTTCATCAGCTTGTCGATGCGCGGCTCGTTCGCTTTGATGCCCATCAGCATCCGCTCGGTAAAGCTGTCGGTGGCATCCCCCAACAGCTGGATCGATTGCAGCAGGTTGTAGGACATCATCGGATTGTAGACGTTCAATTCGAAATGCCCTTGCGACCCGGCAAAATTCATCGCTGCATTGTTGCCCATCACATGCGCGGCGACCTGCGTCAGCGCTTCGGCCTGCGTCGGGTTTACCTTGCCGGGCATGATCGACGAGCCGGGCTCATTTTCCGGCAGGATCAGTTCACCCAGGCCGGAACGAGGCCCGGAGCCCAGGAAACGAATGTCGTTTGCGATCTTGTAGCAGCTGCCGGCAATCGTCGCCAAAGCGCCCGAAAGGAAGACCATGGCATCATGGGCGGCCAGCGCTTCGAACTTGTTCGGCGCCGTCACGAAGGGCAGGTCGGTGATTTGGGCCATATGGCCTGCGACGGCTTTGTCCCAGCCGTGCTGGGTGTTCAGGCCGGTGCCAACGGCCGTTCCGCCCTGGGCCAGTTCATAAATCCCCGGCATCGCCGCATGTACGCGTGCGATTCCCTGACGAATCTGGTGGGCATAGCCACTGAACTCCTGACCCAAGGTCAGCGGTGTCGCGTCCTGTGTATGGGTTCGGCCGATCTTGATGATGTCCTTGAACTCCTCGGCCTTCTGCTCGAGACCGGACGCCAGTTTTTCAAGGCCGGGAAGCAGCACATCGCGTACGCTCATCGCTGTTGCGATATGCATGGCGGTTGGGAAAGTATCGTTCGACGATTGCCCCATGTTGCAGTGGTCATTCGGGTGTACCGGGTCTTTGGATCCGATCTTGCCGCCCAGAATCTCGATGGCTCGGTTGGCGATGACCTCGTTCGCATTCATGTTCGACTGGGTGCCCGAACCCGTCTGCCACACGACCAACGGAAAGTTGTCGTCGAACTTGCCCTCGATCACCTCGCCTGCGGCCTGAATGATCGCATCTGCTATCTTTGCGTCAAGCTTGCCCGTTGCCTTGTTTTCCATGGCGCAGGCTTTCTTGATTACGCCCAGCGCGCGCACGATGGCGACCGGCTGTTTTTCCCAGCCGATGGGAAAGTTCATGATCGAGCGCTGCGTTTGGGCGCCCCAATACTTGTCGGCAGGAACCTCGAGCGGGCCAAAGCTGTCGGATTCTGTGCGGGTTTGAGACATCGGTCACTCCGTCTGGTATGCAGTTGTATGCCGTTTAGCCGCAGCCACGCCGTGACGCAATCGGCCAGTTGCGCGCACCTTAAACTTAAGGGCGTCAAAGGTATAGGCGCGGGGTGCGTCACTTTAATCGTTATTGGCGGGGAATGTGCATTGTTTGCGGATACCTCTGGGCTACAATAGAGCAATAGACGCCATGGAGGACAAAATGCCAAATTTCCATCGCTTTACGCTTGAAAAAGCAGTCGCGATACTTGCAGTTTGCGCTTTGTGGCTGTCGGTTCTGAGCGCAGCGGCTCGCGCGGCAGACATTACACCGTTCATAGGAGATTATATCGGTTCAGCCGAAGTCGTGGACGCGGATGGCACGACAACGCCCCGTGACATGAGCGTTTCCATCGTCGAGACCAAGAACGGTTTCAACGTCAGTTGGCGGACGACGACATACAAACTGGATGGACGCGTAAAGGAACAGAAGTTCTCGATTGATTTTGTTCCGTCAGACCGCCCGGATGTGTTTTCGGCGGCGATGAAACGCAATGTCTTTGGTCACGAAGTCCCGCTGGACCCGATGAAGGGCGAGCCATTTGTATGGGGCCGCATCGTCGACGAAACACTAACCGTGTTCTCTTTGTTCATTGACGAGGACGGAGGATATGAGTTGCAGCAATTCGACCGCACGCTTGCCCAAGGCGGGCTGAACCTCGCGTTTTCACGATTCATAGATGGTCAAAAATCACGATCGGTCGAGACTTTCCTGATGAAACGATAAACCCCGCGCCGGGCGGGGTTTGAAGGTTCATTTCCGAAAGCTGTCCAGCGATACGATATCCGCATCGTGATGTATTTCTTCTTCTTCGACTTCGATGTCGTCTTCGATGATTTGATCTTCTTCGATTTCGTCTTCCGGGCTTTCGAAGCGAAGGCCGAATTCCACGGATGGGTCCACGAAAGTCTTGATTGCAGAATAAGGGACGTACAGCGGTTCCGGGGCATCGCCAAAGTTCAAAGTGATGCCAAAGCCGAGGTCACCAACTTCGAGGTTCTCGAACCAGTGCTGCATGACGATGGTCATTTCTTCGGGATATCGTTCACGCAGCCAGTCGGCGATTTCCACACCATCTTCACGTGTGTCGAAAGTGATGAAAAAGTGGTGCGCCCCGGGTAGACCGGTTTCAGAAACTTCCTTCAGCACTGTTTTGATCAGGCCGCGCATGGCGGTGTGCATCAGGTTTCCATAATCGATGCCTTGCGACATGTGTGATCCTCAAAAGTGGTTATGCTCAGCATAGGGGTTTTGTTCGGAAACGAAAGGGCGGGTACGACCGGATTGATCAGATATTGTGTGCAGCCAGGCCGGCAATCGACATCAGGGCAAGCACGGTTCCCATCCCTAATTTCAGTCGAAAAATCAAGGTCCCAGCAAGGATAGTTAGACCGAATGCGGTAAAATTCAACGCGGAAATCTGCGGCATGGGGATTGCCAGAGGACCCCATGATTTTTCAGACACTGATTCGAAAAGAACATTCAGGGCGAACCACACGGAAAGGTTGAGAATCACCCCGACGACGGCCGCAGTGATTCCATGCAGGGCCGCAGACAGGCGGGGACGCGCGGCCAGACGGTCGAGATATGGGGCCGCAAGAAAAATCCAAAGAAAGCACGGAACGAACGTCGCCCACAATGCAACCGCACCGGCTGCAAGTGCCAGCGTGAACCCGCCGGTCAGTTGCCCGGTCAGCATGGCGACAAACTGTGTGACAAGTATGAGCGGCCCCGGAGTCGTTTCCGCCAGCCCCAGCCCATCAATCATCTGATCCGTGCTGATCCAGTGGTACTGGTCGACAACCGTTTGGGTCATGTAGGCCAATACGGCATATGCGCCGCCAAAGGTTACAACGGCGAGCCGGGCAAAAAACCACCCCAGATCGCTCAGCAGTTGATGGCCTGTGACGCTCAGAGCGACGAGCGGGCCTAACCAAAGGGGCAACCAGACAGCAATCGTTCGCAGAGACCGCGCCAGATGTGGTGTTCCTTCTCGCGTGGGAGTTTCTACGGGTCCTTTGAAGGTCACGTACCCCCAGGCTGCGGCAACGAATATGATCGCCGGAAAAGGAAGGTTCAGCAGAAAAATGGCCAGGAAGGACAGAATTGCGATTGTTCGATGCTCGCGATCATTCAATGCCTTGCGCGAAAGATTGCGGAGCGCCTGCAAAACGATGACGATGACGGTTGCCTTGATGCCCGTGAAGGCCGACTGCACCAAGGGAACATCGCCAAATGCTGAATAGAGCGCGACCAGAACCGCAATCACCAACGCGCCGGGCAACACGAACAAGCTGCCGGCAATCAGCCCGCCGGCAACGCCGCGCAGACGCCACCCCGCATAAGTTGCCAGCTGCATCGCCTCGGGGCCCGGCAGCAACATGCACAGAGACAGGGCGCGCAGGTAAGTCTGTTCATCCAGCCAGGGTCGGCGTTCTACCAATTCCTGATGCATCAAGGAGATCTGAGCCGCAGGGCCGCCGAAAGACAGCAAACCGATCCTGCCAAAGACCTTGGTAATCTCGGCCAGTGTCGGTGTCATGACGTTCGCCCGGTGGGCCAGTCATGGCTTTCGTCAAATCCATCGCGCGCCCAGCGATACATCGCGTCGTAAAGATTCATCCCGGCTTTCAGGTTTTCATGGTCATCGCGATACTGCCTTGAAAGCCCGACGGACACCGCCAACAATCCGGCCGCTTCAGGCGCAAGCGCGTGCCGGTTCGTGTCCGCTGCCCGGATGACTGTCGCCAACCGGTCCAGCGCAGGGGAGTGAAGCCCGAATTCATCCAGCATGGTGTCAAACGTGCAATTGTCGCCTCGGTGGCTCCAGAACGTGTTCTCGATATCAAAAGGTGACGCCCCGAAAACAGTCGCAACGCTTTCGACTTCGCCGGGTGCCACAAACAGGAACTTGGCGTCGGGATCAACAAACCTGCGTATCAGCCAGGGACATGCGATTCTGTCGATCTTTGGCCGGTGACGCGTGACCCACAGCGTATGGCCACCAATTCGATCAGGAATGCGTGCTGCGGGCACACGTGGTGCATCGGCCATGTCGCGCCAGGCATGCATTCCACCTTCCAGATATTCGGCTTGATGCCCTTCGCTGCGCAACCAGGAGACAACGCCCTGGCTCAGCTTTTTGCCTTTCTGACAGATAATCACGGCTGGGCGATCGGAGATCTTGCACGAAAGCTCCCGAAGATCTGCGGCCGGGTGCCGGATTGATGCGGGGATCAGATAGGGATCTTCTTCAAAATCGTCATTCAGGCAGACGTCGAATAGAACGGGCACGTTCGGAGTACCAATCAGACGCAGGAGCTGTTTGGGAGAAATAGAGTTGGGCGATGCCATAGCATGTTTCCTTGTGACCGCGGATACATGCGAAACTTGGGCTGTCGCCTCACGGGGCGTTCGCAATCTTACCCCATGGCAATTGCTAGCGCGCAAGGGTCATGGGGGTCAAGATTGCTTTGGGTTCACGCCCAGTCCAGACGTTGCCCGGTCATGCATACGGGCAGGGTGTCCGATGGAAACTGGCCCAGTTCTTCAAAAAACGAGATGAAGTCAAAATGGTTGTAGGCTTCAACCATCTTTTCGTCCTTGAACCGCGCCATGACCTGGCCGGTGACTTCCATTGGCGCGCCATTGTCAGCCCGAAAAGTACGCACATGCAGAATGGCGGACACCCAGTCGCCGTTTTCGATGATCTTGGGCAATTCGACCTTGATGTCCCCCAGAATATGGCGGAACGCCATGACCAGATCCCGGAAATCGTCCGCACCGACCTGCATTTCCGGAATCAGCCCTTCGGCCATCGTTTCGGGTGCGAAGAACTGATCAATTGCTTCGGTGTTTCCATTTTCCCAAACCTCGGAGTACCACTTTCTGAGTATCTCTGAATTCGTCATCCCAGTTCTCCTGTCCAAGTGCTGGCACGATGGCAAAAAGGAATGAATAAACTCTGAATCCGCCAAGGGACGGGTAAATAAATTCAGACATGTGGGGGATTAATGCAGGTTTCTGTTGCCAGGTACCTGCGAACCCCGCCTTACGCGGCTAGGCGCAAGGGCTTAAGTTTCGGTCTTGCTACTGCTTACGCAGCAACTGCAACCGGAGCACGATTGTCGTTTGCAATTGTACTGTTTTCGCCGGTAACGGTGGCAGACAGCCGAGACAAAGCTAACCCCTTTAGACGTTCGTCGATCCTGTTTCGGCCCCAAAATCCCCAAACGAAGGATGGTTGGTGGAGCCGCCGGGTACCGCCCCCGGGTCCGATCCGCTTATTACGAGCGCGTTTATGTCCATAGTCCCGAAGGACGACTCTTATATAGGTGAGGTGATGGGTGGATGCAAACTCAGAATGAACGCAGCCGTGTTTAACATTTCCAATCTGTTAGGTGGCTTTGTTGAAGTTTGCAGCAATCAGCCAGACGGCCAAAACCAGTTCGATTCCCCCAAAGATCAACGCCTTGGCCAAGGGGGGATTGTCCAGCGCGACCGATACAAACCGGCCCAGCGCTGCACCGGAATAGACAATGCCCAGCATGACATAGGCCATTGGGTTGTTCAGCCAGATAACGGCAATCCCCGTCACAACAAACAAACCACCGACCGAGGCGCGCATCTCGGACAACCCCATCGTGCTGTTGGTCGGGGCCAGATCCAGGGCCGACGCGGTGTGGGCCGGCGCCAGAAACCCGAATGCGCCGAACCCGATGGTCAGCAATGCCGCGATGACGTTCAGAGTTGCGACCATTCCGGCCCCCTTATGGTTCAGGCCGCGTAGGCGGCGTCAAAGAAATCACGTTCCAGTTCGACAGCGCGATGGAACAGTCGCGTGACCTCGGCCTGTTCGGCCGCATCCAGCGTCGGCCAGACGTTGTCCAGCTGACTGCGCAGATATTCCACGACGCTTTCGAACCCTTCGCCCGCATGTAGCGTGATCCATTCCGCAAACCAGAACGGCAAGCCGTCCTTGGGCGGGTTTTCCGGGCTGGCCCAGCTCAGGTAAACCCATTCCGCCACGACGAGTACCGCCAGCATGTTCTGATAACGGCCAGAGGCTGCGGCTTCGGCCATCAGATCCTGAAACGCGCGTGTGGCGGGCGCGGGCTCGGTGCTGGGCTCAGTGCCCAAAGCGTCCATCGCGCGCAGGAAATAGGTGTTCTCGGGGCCTATGATCACCGCCAGAAACTGCGCGGCCGGTACGCTGTCGGCAAGGGTCGGCGCATGCGCGATGGCGCTGGCCAAAAGACGCACGAAACCGTCGACGAACTGATAATCCTGTTGCAGATACCAGCGCATCTTGTTCTCGGGCAGGGTGCCATCAGACAGTTTGCGGGTGAAGGCATGGGTTGTGGCGGCCGTCCAGTCGTCGATTTTGCCCTGACGCAGCACTTCGGTTGGGCGGGTTTGGTCCTGCATTCGGAAGCTCCAGTTTTGTTTCGATGCAGACAAAGCGCGTTTCAAAACAAAGTACAAGGTCAGCCAATTGCGGACCAAAGACCCAGACCACCGACCAGAATGAGGCTCAGGGCCCAGACGAGCTCCAGGTTGAACCAGCTGCGCGACAGGAATTGCAGACCAAGCCAACGATAGACCGCAAAGGCCAAAAACCCGCCACCCAAAACCATGGCGGCCGTATGCAGCGCGGCGACGCCCAGAACCAAAAGGGTGTTCGTGGTCATGATCTGAGAAATCGCTTGATGGCCCGCGTCCAGTTCATCTACGGCACACAGGCCCAGATAGATTGGAACCAGCATCAGGGCGGCCCCGTGGGCAAGCGCCACAAGAAAAGACCAAAGCGCAAGCCTGCTTGGCGGGATCCGCGAAAGAAAGCGGGGATGACGGCGGGTTATCGCGATGTACAGGCCCATGCCAATCACGACCAGAGCCGCGCCGATGCGGATTTCATTTTGATAATCGACCAGTACGGCCATCAGGGCAAAAGGAAGAAGTACGCCGAGCATGGCCACGAAATGCCCGCCAGCCAAAGCCGCGAGTGCACCCCAAAGCGCGGATTGGCGTTGTTCCATCAAAGCCGAAGACACTGCCAGTGGCCAGCCCATGCCGGGGTTCAGGCCGTGATAGGCTCCGCTCAGAACAACGGCCAGCCAAAGGCCAGCCGTTGATGACATCAAAAATTCCAACTCAGACCGACGGATAGCAGAAGCTGTCGGTTGAACAGTCTCCGCCTTCCAACCGGATCTGGTGGCTGCGATAGCCCTTGGGAAACTCTACCCAGAACTTCGGATCCAATGTCAGACCACCATTCTCGCCGACATCAGCCTTGACCATGGCCGCACCACCTTCCTCGGGGTAGAACTGGTCGTCCCACGTGGAATAGAGCGAATTGGTCCAATAGACGCGTTTGCCGTCGCGGCTGATTTCGACCATCTGTGGACCATAGCCAAAGGTTTGACCATTTGGGTGCTTTGTCTTTTTGACGATTCCGCCGATCTCGACCTTGCCTGCCAGGGTTGGGTTCATCGGGTCGGATACATCGTATTGATGCATCTCGCCGGTTCCCCAGCACGCGACATAGAGGTACTTGTCGTCCAGGCTCAGGTCGATATCAGTAACCAGCGGCGGAACGGCAGAAAAGCCCTTCAGAAGGTCAGGAAGATCATCAGGATCAGCGGGTTGCGGATCGATTGTTATGGTCTTCTTGGCTTCGAACGTGCCGTCATCATTGCGCCACCAGGTGAAGATCGCACCTTGCAGGTTGGTCGTATCGACGACAACGCCGCAGAACCCGTATTGTTTTACGGGATCATGCGCGGGGCGGATTTCCAGGGCCATCTGATGGTTTTCGCCCAGATCGATGGTTTGAATATTCGTCCGGTTCCGAAGGTTCCAGAAATGGATCCGGTGGCCGTATTTGTTGGACAGCAGATCCTCGGCCACCAGCCCGTTTTCGAATTGCGGCGGCAGCCCCCATTCGGAACTGACCATGTAGTCACGCGGCAGGTTCCACCAGAAATCATAATGCTTGTCCTGCACGCCGCGCTCGATCTCATAGCGCCCGATGATATCGAAGGTCTCGCAATCCATGATGAATATGCCCGGAGGGCCATCTGTGCCGTCGGGGCCGCCGCCACCAAGGGTGCTGACATAGATGCCCTCAGGCCCGCAATGGATCGTGTGCGGACGGGAATACCCTGTCTTTGCAAAGACTTCTTCGGGTTCGATGATCTTGTGAATCTTGGCCTCAAGCGGGTTTTTCACGTCAATGACATAAATCCGGCTGGACCGGATGCCCGGGATGATCAGATAGCGCCGCTCCAGAAACGCGTGACCGCTCAGCGGCGACAGGGAAGAAGAACAGGCGTTCCAGCCAAAGTGGTGAAATTCGTCGCCCTTTTCGGGCATGATCACCTGATGCACGATCTTTCCGAAATCGTCCGAGCTTGGATCGACATTCACAACCGCCAGCCCGTCGGGTTGAGAAAAGTCAGGGCTGAGCATCAGCGTGAATGCAAGCGTCTCAGCGGGGCCCTCCATCGCTAGTTTCGCGGATGGATAAAAACTTGGGTCCGGTCTTTGGTTCATAACGTCCTCCCGTAAGTCATTGAACTTCAATTCATATTGAGAGTTCCGATCTTGGCGCCGGATGACAATCTGCCCGCTTTTTTGCCCCTTGTTCTGATCTTGTTTCGAATGCGGCCCTCAGGTCGGTTTACGTTTGCTTTCGGCCACGTCATGGGCCAGCCGTCGTGTGTAATGTTCCAGATCAATAAGTGCGGTGTCTACGGTGTCTGCGTCTTTTGCCTCAAGCGCGTCCACTATTCTGCTGTGCAGTCCGATGATCTCTTCGCGGGATCGCGCGGTAAACGTGATCATGTTCATCAGCGGTTGCATCGCTTCCACGGCGCCTGCCAGCTGATAGGACAGGACCGGGTTGCCAGCCCCATCCACCAGAGCGCGATGAAAAGTGACGTCCGAGGCGCAAAATGCTTCGTCCGTCAGGCCCGGTTGAGACTGGCGGAATATTTCTGCCCGCATGGTCGCCAGGTGATCTGCCGTGCGCCGCTGCGCTGACAAAGGCGCACAGGCCCTTTCCAAGGCATATCGCGCCTCGCATGCGGTATCGAAGCTGACCGCATTCATCGACAGCAGCAATGTCGAAGTCGTGACTTGCTGAGAATAGGCATCCTCAAAGCTCAGGCGATTCACGAACGCTCCGCCAGAAGCGCCGCGTTGCGTGCGGATCAAGGATTGCGCGGCCAGCCGTTTCAATGCCTCACGTACGGTCGGGCGAGAGACCTGGAACTGATCCGACAGTTCGGCTTCGGACGGCAGGCGCGCGTCCACGATCAGTTCACCCGATACGATCGCATCCCGAATGGCCTGGGCGATCTGGGCAGACAGGTCTGCGGTTTTCCGGGGCGCGGTTTTCATCTTCAGACGACCTTGGGCAAATTTTTATTTGTCTGACATTTAAAAGTCTGACATTTGAAAAGCAAGGGAGTTGAGTCGGGAGGCCGAAGTGAGTCGTACGTGGCTGCGCAGCGGAATGTGGCTGGGCTTTTATGTTCTGATCTTGTGGGCGTGGTGGGTCATGTTCTCGATGAGCCGGGACATGGACCTTGATCTGATCGGCCGTCCGGGGCCGATGGGGCAGGCGATGGCCGCGATGGATCCGCGCATGGATATGTACATGCCCATGGCCGAGTTCGGGCCGCTGTTTTCAATGTGGGCGATCATGATGGCGGCCATGATGCTGCCGACCCTGATCCCGACCCTGCGCAGTTACGATGACCTGATCCGCAGCGCAAATGGCAGCCGCGCCGGCTGGCTGGGGGTTCTGGCCGGGTATTCCATCGTCTGGGTCGGGTTTGCGGCCGTGATCGCAGGAATTCAGTTGGTTCTGCTGTTTGGCGGTGTTGTCGATATGCTGGGAATTGCCAAATCCGGATGGGTCGCGGGCGGCTTGATGATTGCCGTGGGCGCCTTTCAGTTTTCCCGCGCCAAAGAGGTGTGCCACGGTGTCTGCCATGCCCCGATGACCTATTTCCTGGGACATTGGAGAACCGGTTTTGCAGGTGGCGTGCGCATGGGCCTGGGTCTTGGCGCCTTTTGCGTCGGCTGTTGCTGGGGCTTTATGGCACTCGGCTTTGTCGGCGGTGTTATGAGCCTGTTGTGGATGGGGCTCGCGACCCTGTTCATGGTTTTGGAGAAACTTCCTCAGATCGGGCACGCCGTGACCCGTCCAATGGGGTTTGTGTTGATTGCGGGCGGTCTTGTCCTGCTCGTGTATCTAATTAGCTACGGAGGATAAGCCAATGGCTAAAAACAGAAAACCAGACGCCGACCGGCTGCCCGTCAGCCAGCGCATCGACAGCCGCATGCCCAATCCCAAGCGGCGAGAGATGAGCCCGACGGAATGGGCCATCAAGGGCGAGTTGATCCTGAACTGTTCATGTGACGTGTTTTGCCCCTGCGTGGTGTCGCTGGGCGCACATCCCCCGACGGAAGGTCACTGCCATGCTTGGATGGGCATCATCGTTGATGAAGGCCACTATGAAGGCGAGGATCTGTCGGGTCTGAATGTCGGCTTGCTGGTCGATATTCCGGGCCGGATGGGGGAAGGCCAGTGGAAAGTCGCCGCTTATGTCGACGAGCGCGCAAGCGGCAAAGCTTATAACGGTTTGTTGCAAATCTTCAGCGGTCAGGCGGGCGGCACGACCGGTCTGTTTACCATGCTGGTCAGCGAGATCATTGGTGCGGAACGGGCGCCGGTCCAGATTGAGCGCGACGGAAACAAACGTCGGATCGCGATTGGTCGCAAAATCCAGGGAGAGATCGAGATGCTTGCGGGCAAGGACCCGGAGCATCCGGTGATGGTCTCAAATTCCAAATACTGGATGGGACCTGACATCATCGTGGCGCGTGGCACCAAATCGAAGGTGCGCGACTATGGCCGGGTCTGGGACTTTGGCGGCAAGTCCGCAGAGATCTGCCCGATCGACTGGCACGGGCCCAAATGATGATCACGGGTGGGTATGCGCAGGAAATGGCGCGTTACAATCACTGGCAGAACAAACAGTTGGCAGAGTTTTTGCAATCTCTGACACCGAAGGAGCTGACCCTTGAACGCGGGGCGTTCTTTGGCTCGATCATGGGCACGGTGAACCATCTGCTATGGGGCGACTGGATGTGGATGTCGCGTTTCGAAAAGCGCGACGGGCCAGATGGCAATATTCTCAAGGCAGGCGGAGGTATCCATGAAAGCGTATACCTGTGCCCGGATCTGCAAAGCTGGTTGGCGTTACGCGAAAAGATCGATGCGCGTATCCTGAACTGGGCAGAAGGGCTGGGGGATGATCCGCTGACCGGATCGTTCACGTGGTATTCCGCCGCAAAAGAGGCTGATGTCACAATGCCTTACGCGCTGTGCGTGATCCATTTCTTCAATCATCAGACCCATCACAGGGGACAAGTGCACAAAATGCTGACCGAGACGGGCTCGGAAGCGCCTGTCAGTGATATCGTCTTTATGCCGCAGGAGGTATGAATGCCGCAGATTTCCGCCTCACGCCGCTTGCGGCGCACTCCGTTCTCTGAAGGAGTCGAAGCTGCCGGGGTCAAGGGCTATACGGTCTACAACCGTATGTTGTTGCCGACGGTTTTTGAAAGTGTTGAAGCCGATTACCGGCATCTGAAGACCCATGTGCAGGTCTGGGATGTGTCGTGCGAGCGGCAGGTTGAATTGCGTGGCCCTGATGCTGCGCGTCTGATGCAGATGCTGACCCCGCGCGATCTGCGCGGTATGCTGCCGGGGCAATGTTTCTATGTGCCGATCGTTGACGAAACCGGCGGCATGCTGAACGACCCGGTGGCGGTGAAGCTGTCCGAAGACCGATGGTGGATCTCGATTGCCGACAGTGATCTGTTGCTGTGGGTCAAGGGTATCGCCGTTGGGTACCGTCTGGATGTGCTGGTGGATGAACCGGACGTGTCGCCGCTTGCCGTTCAGGGCCCAAAGGCGGACGAGCTGATGGCTCGTGTCTTCGGGGACCGAGTGCGCGACATCCGTTTCTTCAAATTCGACATGTTCGAGTTCGAGGGGCGCGATCTGGCCGTCGCGCGATCCGGTTATTCGAAACAGGGTGGTTTCGAGATATACGTGGAAGGTGGCGATATCGGCATGCCTTTGTGGAACGCCCTGTTTGCCGCCGGCCAAGACCTGAACGTGCGCGCGGGCTGCCCGAACCTGATCGAACGCATTGAGGGCGGGCTGTTGTCCTATGGGAACGACATGACCGACGACAATACCCCGCATGAATGCGGTCTGGGAAAGTTCTGCAACACGCATACTGCGATTGGCTGTATCGGTCGGGATGCCCTGTTGCGTGTCGCCAAGGAAGGGCCGGTGCAGCAAATCCGGCCAATCGCCATCGCCGGTGATCCGGTACCGGGTTGCGATCGTCCCTGGGACCTGTTTGCAAGCGACAAGCGCGTGGGGCAGGTGACATCGGCGGCTTGGTCTCCGGATTTTGAAACCAATGTGGCGATCGGTATGGTGCGCCTGAGCCATTGGGATGCCGGGACGGAACTGGAAGTGGAAACACCGGCTGGGATGCGCCGCGCGACCGTGCAATCGCATTTCTGGATCTAGCAGAATCAAGGACGCTGCCGCGTCGACCTCGGGATATTTTGAACCAGCTGACGACATGGGCTGGTCGCTGAACACGAAAGGAATGACAAATGTTCAATGCACTTGTGATAGACAAGGATGAAGAGAGCGGACTTGCCACCGGCTCGATCAAACAATTGTCGGTGGATGATCTGCCGCATGGTGATGTCACGGTTGCGGTCGAATATTCCACGGTGAACTACAAGGACGGCCTGTGTCTGTCTCCGAAAGGGGGCGGGCTGGTGCGGGCCTATCCGCATGTCCCGGGCATTGACTACGCCGGCACGGTCGAGGCCTCATCGGATGACCGCTACAAACCCGGTGACAAGGTTGTTCTGACCGGATGGCGCGTTGGTGAGGCACACTGGGGCGGCTATTCGCAAAAAGCCAACGCGCGGGCCGATTGGCTGGTGCCGTTGCCCGATGGGCTGACAACGCGTCAGGCAATGGCTGTGGGCACTGCCGGGTTTACTGCGATGCTGGCGGTCATGGCGCTGGAGGATCATGGGCTGACCCCGGATCGTGGACCGGTATTGGTAACCGGTGCCGCGGGCGGTGTCGGGTCGGTGGCCACGGCCATTCTTGGCAATTTGGGCTATGAGGTCGCCGCGGTCACCGGACGGCCCGAAACCGGTGACTATCTGAAATCACTTGGTGCGACGACCATTGTGCCGCGCGACGACCTGAACGAGACCACAAAACGCCCCCTTGAGAGCGAAACATGGGCGGGCTGCGTTGATGCTGTGGGCGGCGCCATGCTGGCACGTGTTCTGGGCCAGATGAAATACGGATGTTCAGTTGCTGCGGTAGGTTTGGCAGGGGGCGCTGCTTTGCCTGCGACGGTGATTCCGTTCCTGCTGCGCGGCGTGAACCTTTTGGGCATCGACAGCGTGATGCAGCCCTATGACAACAGGGTGCGCGCGTGGAAACGGATCGCCACGGATCTGCCGATGGATAAGCTTGAGGCGATGGTTCAACCGGCCGGTCTGTCCGATCTGCCGCAACTGGGCGCCGAAATTCTGAAAGGTCAGGTCAAGGGGCGCGTCGTGGTGGACGTGAACGCCTGAGGCTGACCCATGAACTCAACCTGGCCGAAGAAACTCGGCCAGGTTCCGGAAAAGATGTTTGCCCAAATTGGTCGCAACACCTCTGGCCATTGATACAATTCCCGATCATGATTGCTATACATCCCAATTGCGATGGCGTAAGACCCATCCAAAGATTACCTGAAGACGGGGAGTGAGCAGAATGTCTGACGACTTCGAACTGGACACCGATGATCTGCAGCGCCGCATGGATGGCGCAATGGCCAATCTGAAAACCGAATTTGCATCATTGCGAACAGGGCGTGCTTCGGCCTCGATGCTGGAACCTGTCATGGTTGACGCTTACGGTTCGATGACACCGATCAACCAGGTGGGCACCGTGAACGTGCCCGAACCGCGAATGGTCACTGTAAACGTCTGGGACAAGTCACTGGTGGGTAAGGTGGAAAAGGCCATCCGCGAAAGCGGCCTTGGGATCAATCCGCAATTGAACGGCACCATCATAATGCTGCCGATACCCGAGTTGAACGAAGAACGTCGCCGCGAGTTGAGCAAGGTCGCCGGTCACTACGCAGAAAACGCGCGCATTGCGATCCGGAACGTGCGTCGCGATGGCATGGATCAGATCAAGAAGGCCAAGGCGGACGGCATGTCGGAAGATGACCAGAAGCTTTGGGAAAGTGAAGTTCAGGACATGACGGATGAGATGATCAAGGCCGTAGATGCTGCGCTCGAAACCAAGCAAGCCGAAATCATGCAGGTCTGAGCCGAACTGATGCCAAAAGACCCGCAAACCGAGCTGGAGTCCGGCCCGCGCCATGTGGCCATCATCATGGATGGCAATGGTCGTTGGGCGCAGGCGCGCGGCCGTCCCCGGCTGTTCGGCCACCATGCCGGTGCGCGGCGCGTGCGCGAGGTTGTCGAGGCCTGCCCAGGTTTGGGGATCAAGTACCTGACAGTGTTCGCTTTTTCGACCGAAAACTGGAAGCGGACCCAGGTCGAGGTGGCCGGCCTGATGAACCTGTTCCGCCGCTATATCATCAAGGAAACCCGGACACTTGCGGATAATGGCATCCGGGTTCGGTTCATCGGAGACCGGGTCCGACTGGATTCCAAGTTGATCGAATTGATGGACTCGCTGGAAGAAGAAACCAAAAACAACGATCTGGTTCATTTGACCGTCGCGCTGAATTACGGTGGGCGCGACGAGGTCGCGCGCGCCACCAAGCGTCTGGCGCGGGATGTGGCAGAAGGGCGGCTGAAACCCGAAGAGGTGGATGAAGAAACCCTTCCCAAGTATCTGGATACGCGTGTTCTTCCTGATCCCGACCTTGTGATTCGAACCAGCGGTGAAGCGCGGATTTCAAATTTTCTTCTGTGGCAGTCGGCTTACTCGGAATACGAATTCATCGATACCCTCTGGCCGGACTTCACCGCTGATGAACTGGCCCGTCTGTGCCAGAATTACGGCTCAAGAGATCGGCGGTTCGGAGCGGTTCTGGCATGAGAGACGGCCGATGGTCTGACCTGACAACACGGGTTCTTTCCGCTGCTGTTCTGGTCGTGATCGGATCAATCGAGGTCTGGCTTGGCGGGTGGTGGTTCGAAACCTTCATCGCCGCAGCCTGTGGTCTGATGACGTGGGAATTGGTTCGGATGATCGACCCGCAGGCCCGCGGCGTGGCCGTGCAATTGGGAATTCTGACAAGCGTCACCGTGGTTCTCAGCTATCATCTGCCGCCGATTTATACTTTGCCGGTCGTACTCGCGCCAGCGCTTGTGGGTGTGGGGCAGATCAGTCGCTCGAAGGTACTGTTCGGGCTGTTTGTGGTCTGGATCGTCGGGGCCGGGCTGGGTTTCATTTCGATCCGGGAAAGCTTCGGTTTTGGCTGGATGGTTTGGCTGATCGCGGTCGTGGTCGCCACGGATGTCGCGGGCTATTTCGTAGGCAAGGCGGTTGGCGGCCCGAAGTTCTGGCCCAAAGTCAGCCCGAAGAAGACGTGGTCGGGAACCGCCGGCGGGTGGGCCGCCGCGGCATGTGTCGGCGCGGTTTTTGCAAGCATGGCCGGCTTTGGATTCGCTTTTGTCGTTGTTTCCGTTTTGGCTTCAATGGCAAGTCAGGCTGGTGATATTGTTGAAAGCGCGGTCAAGCGCAAGTTCGGTGTCAAAGACAGTTCGAACCTGATACCGGGCCATGGCGGCTTTCTGGATCGGTTCGATGGCATGATGGGGGCCGCGCTGTTTGTTCTTATCGCGGGGCTGATCTATTCGCCGGGTGAAATGTAATGCGAAAGGTATCTGTTTTTGGAGCCACCGGGTCGATCGGGCAGAACACGATTGATCTGATTTCGCGCGCACCGTCCGAGTATGACGTCGTGGCATTGACCGGTGGTGCCAATATTCAAAGGCTTGCGGATGACGCGCGTCGGCTCGATGCCGATATTGCCGTCACCGCTCATGAAGACCGGCTTGATGACCTGCGTTCCGCTTTGGCCGGCAGTGACGTCGAGGCGGCTGCGGGCCCGCGCGCCATCGTCGAGGCTGCGGCACGTCCGGCGGATTGGATCATGTCGGCCATTGTCGGCTCGGCCGGGTTGGCGCCGGGCATCGAGGCGTTGAAACAGGGCACAACCCTTGCACTGGCAAACAAAGAGACATTGGTCTGCGCAGGATCATTGGTTCTGGAAACGGCCAAACAGCATGGCGCGCGATTGCTGCCGGTCGACAGCGAACATTCGGCGGTGTTTCAGGCTTTGGTCGGTGAAGACGTCGAAACAGTCGAGCGTGTGATCATCACCGCCAGCGGCGGGGCGTTCCGAGATTGGCCCCTGAGAGAACTGGTGAACGCGACCGTTGAACAAGCCTCCAGCCATCCGAATTGGGATATGGGGCAGCGTATCACCATCGACAGCGCATCGATGTTCAACAAAGCGTTAGAAGTCATCGAAACAAAAGAATATTTCGGTGTCGAACCGGATCAGATCGAAGTGCTGGTGCATCCGGAATCCATAGTACACGCCCTGGTCGGTTATCGTGATGGTGCGATGATGGCCCATATGGGGGCACCCGATATGCGCCACGCCATCGGTTACGCGCTGCATTGGCCCGAAAGACGGGAATTGCCGATACAGCGCCTTGATTTGGCCAAGCTGGGGCAGTTGCGTTTCAACGCGCCGGATCTGGCACGTTATCCCGCATTGAAACTGGCCCGGGACGTGATGGCGCGTGGCGGTCTGGCGGGTGCTGTTTTCAACGCCGCGAAGGAACGTGCGCTGGATCATTTCATCGCGCGCCGGACCGGATTTCTGGATATGGCTGATGCCGTCGCCGCGGTTCTCGACAGGTTCGACGCGTCAGACAGCCTTATTGATGCCCCTATGACCCTTGATAACGTACAGCAAACAGACCATCTGGCACGTCAGTGGGTCGATGACGCTGTGGTGGAACGAGCAGGATAGAATTTTGGACGTACTTTCCCTAATCCCGCAATTTGGCAATCTTCTCTGGACGATAGTTGCGTTTGTCGTCGCATTGTCGGTCATCGTCGCGGTGCACGAATACGGCCACTACATTGTGGGGCGTTGGTCCGGTATCCATGCCGAAGTGTTCTCGATCGGGTTCGGCCCGGTTCTCTGGAGCCGTGTCGACAAACGGGGGACCAGATGGCAGATCGCGTTGCTGCCGTTTGGGGGGTATGTGAAGTTCCTGGGCGATGCCAATGCAGCATCGGGTAAGGATGAAAAGGCGATGGAAGGCATCGCCACCCAAAGCCCGGAAGAGCTGCGCCGCACCATGCACGGTGCCCCTTTGTGGGCACGGGCCGCAACGGTCGCGGCCGGACCTGTCTTCAACTTCGTCATGTCCATTCTGGTGTTTGGCCTGATTTTCTGGTCACAGGGCGTATCGAAAGAGCCGCTTACAGTTGGATCGTTGCAACCCTTGCCGGGCACTGTGCAGGAGCTGAGAGAAGGTGATGTGATCACCGCAATCGCCGGTATCCCGACACCTGACTATGATGAAGAGGGCGCCTGGCAGGACTTTATCGAGGCGCTGCCTGTGGAACCGGTTCTGGATTACACGGTGAACCGGGATGGTGAAACCCTGGATGTACAAGCACCATGGATGTTTCCACCCCTGATCCGCCAAGTGGCCCCACGCAGCGCGGCGATGGATATCCAACTGAAACAAGGCGATGTCATCACTGCGGTGAACGGAGAACCGATCTTTGCCTTCGAGCAGCTGAAGGATTTTGTCGAAGGGTCCGATGGCCGGGTTCTGCTGTTGGACGTCTGGCGGGAAGGGTCCGAGCTGGAATTCGCATTGGCCCCCCGACGCACGGATGAACCTCAGCCGGATGGCGGATTCGTCACCCATTGGCGGATTGGGATCATCGGGGGCATGATGCTGGAGCCGGCAACTGAACCGGCTGGTATTCTGGATTCACTGACCGGCGGTGTCAGACAGACGGGCCGCATTATCGAAGGGTCGCTGTCGGGTATTTGGCACATGGTGACAGGAGCAATCAGCACCTGCAACATATCGGGGCCGATCGGAATCGCCGAAACCTCGGGGGCAATGGCCAGTCAGGGGGCGCAGAACTTCATTTTCTTCATCGCGGTTCTGTCGACGGCGGTCGGATTGCTGAACCTGTTTCCGATCCCGGCATTGGATGGCGGGCATCTCGTGTTCTACGCCTATGAAGCCATTGCAGGGAAACCACCCAGTGATGGGGCCTTGCGGGTGCTCATGGGGGTAGGGATCACCTTAATTCTCACCCTCATGCTGTTTTCAGTGAGCAACGATTTGTTCTGCTAATTGTGGCGCGCGGCGCAAGATTGGGCCGCAATATTGCCTCATTTTGACGTTATGGTTTTTGCGTCTGAGGGAAAAGCCATGACCAAAACGCTGAAAAAATCGTATCAGAGCTTTAGCTTCCTGTTCGTGCTGAATTGGGATGTTCTGCTGAGCTTTGCGGTTACGGCGTTGGCCATGGCAGGTGCCGCCTATCTGGCGGCCATGTGATTCTTACCGAAATTAACGTCGTCAATTTGAATGGCAGTCTTCGCGGCTGCTTCTATTTCGCCTTTTGACAAGCTCATTCAATCCCGCTACTCAGCATTAAAGTCTTAAATTCTGGGTAGAGCATAAAATGACTGACAGGCGAGGGGCGGGCACATCCTGCGGGCAGCAAATGCCAACAAACAATATTTTGTGGCAGGCGCTAGCGGTTCTTTTCCTTTTTGTTGCTGCAAGCTTAATGACTTTTCCGCATGCAGCACTGGCGCAAAATTTCACGATCAATTCGTTTGACGTTGAGGGCAATCGCCGGATTGAAACCGGTACGATCATCGCCCGAACGGGAATCGAACCTGGCCAGACCGTAACTGCTGGCCAGCTCAATGATGCCTATCAGCGTTTGCTTGACAGTGGTGTATTTGAAACAGTTGAGCTGACGCCGCGGGGGTCTACGCTGGTCATCACGGTTCAGGAATATCCGACGATCAATCAGATCAGCATCGAGGGTAACGCCCGTGTCAAAGACGACGTGTTGTTGGACGTTATCGAATCTCAGCCGCGCCGCGTCTTTACCCCGCAGTTGGCCGAGTCTGACGCTGACATGATTGCTGAAGTGTATTCAGCCCAAGGCCGAGTTGCCGCGACCGTAATCCCTCGGATTATCCGCCGTAGCGACAATCGAGTTGATCTGGTTTTTGAAGTGGCAGAAGGCACGACCATTGAAGTGGAACGTGTCAGTTTTGTTGGCAACCGTGCCTTTTCGGACCGTCGTTTGCGCCGCGTTCTGGAAACCAAGCAGGCAACCTTCCTGCGGACGTTCTTCCGGAACGACACGTTCATCGGCGATCGTATCGAGTTCGACAAGCAAGTCATTCGGGATTTCTACCTTTCACGAGGCTATGTCGACTTCCGTGTGAACAGCGCCAACGTCGAGTTTACCCGTGAAAGGGATGCTTTTTTCCTGGTGATGAATGTAACCGAGGGCCAAAAATTCTCGTTCGGTAAAATCACGACCGTCAGCGAAATTCCGGGCGTCGATCCGGCACCTTATCAGGACGCGCTGAAGATCAAACCCGGCGTGACATATACGCCGACGCTTGTTGAAAACTCGATTACTAGACAAGAGCGACTGGGCCTGAAGCAAGGCGTGGATTTCCTTCGGGTGGAACCCCGTGTTACGCGCAATGACCGCGATCTGACTTTGGATGTCGAATTTGTTCTGACAAAAGGTCCTCGGATCTTTGTCGAGCGGATCGATATTGAAGGCAACACAACCACCCTGGACCGAGTGATCCGCCGGCAGTTTGACACTGTCGAAGGTGACCCGTTCAATCCACGCGAAATCCGCCAGGCTGCGGAGCGTATCAATGCCTTGGGCTTCTTTGCTGTCGCCGAAGTCGAACCACGCGAGGGATCGTCGCCTAGCCAGGTCATTCTGGATGTAGACGTTGAAGAACAACCCACCGGCTCGCTGAGCCTTGGAGGCAGCTACTCGGTTACGGACGGTTTCGGGATTGCAATTGGTCTGAACGAATCCAACTTCCTGGGCCGTGGCCAGAACCTTGGTGTCTCGATCTCCACCGCGCAGGACTCGGAACAATATACGCTCAGCTTTACAGAGCCCTATCTGCTGGGCCGCAAGCTGCGCTTTGACCTTGGTCTGGGGCTGTCGGCTACCAATTCCGGGTTTGCAAGCTACGACACAAGCAGTCTTTTCTTTGCACCGCAGCTGACCTACGCGATTGGTGAATTGTCGGCTCTGCGGGTTCGCTATGGCTGGGACCGCAGCGAGATGACGCAGCAGGACAATGAAGTTAACGGTGCGGTGATTTCTTCTGAAATTGCGCAGGGCAAACGGACGTCCAGTTCCTTGGGACTGTCCTACATTTATGACAGCCGTCTCGGCGGCCTGGACCCCAACACTGGCGTTCTGTTTGAAGTAGGTGTTGATGCCGCCGGACTTGGTGGGGACAACAAATTCTTCAAGACCACGGCACGTGGCATCGCGCAAACCCGGGTTTGGAACGAAGAGGTGGTGCTTCGGGCAACGATGGAACTGGGCGCTCTGCACTGGCGCGGAAACGATTTCAGCCGTACCGTTGACCGGTTTGTGCTGGGCCCCAATACTTTCCGGGGTTTCGAACCTGCGGGTATCGGACCGCGTGACCTGTCCAACGGTCAGGATGACGCGATCGGGGGCAACTACTACTGGGTTGCCCGTTTCGAAACCGACTTCCCGCTGGGTCTTCCCGAGGAACTCGGTCTGCGCGGTGGCTTGTTCTATGATGTTGGCAACCTCTACAACATCGACAACGTCAATACGGCAGGTGCAACTATTGTCGGTGCAAACGGATCGATCCGGCACGTGATTGGGATTTCGGTGCTCTGGGAAACTCCATTCGGGCCGTTGCAGTTCAACTTCTCGCAGCCTCTCAAGAAAGAATCTTTCGACAAGGAGCAGAACTTTGACTTCACGATCCAGGCCCGGTTCTGATCCGCGATGCTGAACAGATTGCTTGGCAGAGCACGGGGCCCGCTTTGGGCCCTGTGCGCATTTGTGACGATGGTCTCGGCGCCTTTGGCAAATGCACAGCAGCTTGGTGTGCCACAAGCCAGTGTTGTCACCCTGTCCAGTGAAGAGCTGTTTGCCAAGTCCGCCTTTGGACAGCGCGTTTTTCGCGAAATTGAAAAGGAAAGCGCCTTACTGGCCGAAGAAAACCAACGGATTGTCGCGGAACTGAGCCGCGAAGAAAAGGAACTCACCGAGCAGCGCGCCACCATGTCGGCCGACGAGTTCCGCCCCCTGGCCGAGGCGTTTGATCTCAAGGTTCAGTCCCATCGCGAGGGGCAAAGGGCAAAGCTGGATGTTCTGGCCCGTCGCAGCGAAGAAGCCCAGCAGACCTTTTCCGAGATTGTGCGCCCGGTGCTTGTCGATCTGTTGCGCGAAATTGGGGCCAGCGTGATGATCGAGCGATCCAATGTCGTCGTCAGCACGTCCGACATCACCGAAGCCGCAATCATCCGAATAAACGCCGCGATTGGTGACGGAAGCGATTTGCAAGAGGTTCAGGGCGAATAGGTTCGCTTGCCCTTGCAATGCTGTATTGCTAACCACGCAAAAAAAGAAACATCCAAAACGGGATATCTGCATCATGAGCACTGAAACCAAAAGCGCAGACATTCAGCTGATCCAGAGGATCCTGCCGCACCGCTATCCGTTTTTGCTGGTCGACAAGGTGGTAGATATCTCGGGCTATCAGTCGGCGCGTGGAATCAAGAACGTCACCATGAACGAACCACATTTTCAGGGGCATTTCCCCGGTACGCCGATCATGCCGGGTGTCACCATCGTCGAGGCAATGGCGCAGACCGCCGGTGTGATGCTGGGTGTGGGAATGGACGTCATCGACACCGAACTGTTGATTTACTTCATGAGCATCGACAAGTGCAAATTCCGCCGCAAGGTTGTGCCCGGTGATGTGCTGGAAATGCATGTGGAAACCGTACGTGGGAAAAAAGGCGGAAAGCTGTTCAAATTCAGCGGCCGTGCAACTGTCGAAGGCGAAGTCGCCGCCGAGGCGGAATTCTCGGCCTATGTCGACTGGGATATGGAAAAAACAACATGAACGGAGTCCATCCCAGCGCAATTATTGAAGATGGTGCGCAGATTGGACAGGATTGTATCATCGGTCCCTTCTGCCACGTGGGCCCACAGGTGAAACTAGGCGATCGGGTCGAGTTGAAATCGCATGTGGTCGTGACGGGCGACACCTCTATCGGCGATGATACCGTTGTGTTCAATTTCTCGGTGATTGGTGAGATCCCTCAGGATCTGAAATTCAGTGGCGAAAACACCCGACTTGAGATTGGCAAACGCAACCGCATTCGCGAGCATGTGACAATCAATACCGGGACGGAAGGTGGCGGAGGGGTCACGCGGATCGGTGACGACTGTCTGTTGATGGCGGGTGTTCACGTGGCCCATGACGTTCAGATCGGCAGCCGTGTGATCATGGTGAACCATGCCGGCGCGGCGGGGCATTGCATCGTCGAAGACGACGTGATCGTCGGTGGCATTTCGGGGTTGCATCAATGGGTGCGCGTTGGACGCGGGGCCATTATTGGCGCGCTGACCATGGTGCCGAAAGATGTTATTCCTTACGGTCTGGTACAGGCGTCGAGGGGTGAGCTGGATGGCCTAAACCTCGTCGGTCTCAAGCGCAAGGGTGTATCGCGTGAAGATATCTCGGCGCTGCGTGCGGCCTTCAAGGAATTGTCCGACGGCGAAGGCACCTTTATGGATCGCGCCAGCCGGATCGGTGAAGGCAACGAAAGCGACTATGTGCAGCAGATCGTGGATTTCGTCACCGGCCACAGTGACCGATCCTTCCTGACCCCGAGGAAATAGGGTCATGCTTGCGTTGATTGCGGGAACCGGGGCGCTGCCGACCGAAGTTGTTGCGCAGTTGACAGAACGCCCTTTGATCTGCGCGATGGAGGGGTTTCTGCCGGACACCCTGAGTGCGGATGTCGTGTTTCCTCTGGAACAGCTGGGCAGTTTCATCGCTGACCTGAAGGCGCGGGGCGTGACCGATATCTGTCTGGCTGGCGCTGTTCGGCGCCCGCCAATCGACCCCTCGCGCATTGACGCCGCGACGCTGCCATTGGTTCCGATCATCCAAAAGGCCATCCTGTCCGGGGATGACGGCGCTTTGCGCGCCGTGATCGGAATTCTTGAAGGGGCCGGCCTCACCCTCAGGGCCGCGCATGAGATCGCGCCCGGTTTGTTGCCGCCTGTGGGATGTCTGACCGAAGCCCAGCCCTCAGACGCCGACATGGCAGACGCTGACCGCGCCGCCGGGATTCTTCGGGCAATGGGGGCGGCGGATACCGGGCAGGCCTGTGCCGTGTCAAAAGGGCAGGCGCTGGCCATCGAGGGGGTGTTCGGCACCGCGTGGATGCTGCAATCCCTGACCCAACGCCCCGACGCTGGCGGCGGCATTCTATTCAAAGGTCCCAAACCCGATCAGGATCGGCGCGCCGATTTGCCCGCCATCGGGCCGGAAACCGTTACCGACACGGTTGCGGCAGGTTTGTCCGGGATCGTTTTGGAAAAAGACGGTGTGCTGGTTCTGGAAAAAGAGCGCGTCATCGCTGAATGCAACCGTCTGGGTCTGTTTCTCTATATCCGCGAGCGGTCGGTCTGATGCGTGTCTTTCTGGTCGCCGGTGAACCTTCGGGCGACCGGTTGGGCGGCGCGCTGATGGAGGGGTTGAAAACCCTGGTGCCCGAGGTTGAATTCGACGGTGTGGGAGGCCAGCTGATGCAAGCGCAGGGTCTGCGCAGTCGGTTCCCGATGTCCGAGCTGTCGGTCATGGGGCTTGTCGAAGTGCTGCCGAAGTTTTTTCAACTGAAACGGCGGATATCCGAGACGGCACAGGCGGTGCTGGACACGAAACCGGATGTTCTAATCACCATAGATAGCCCGGATTTCAGCTTGCGCGTCGCCAAAATCGTAAAAGCCAACAGCAAAATCCGAACCGTGCATTATGTTGCCCCCAGCGTCTGGGCCTGGCGCCCCGGGCGTGCAGACAAGATGGCAAAGGTCATCGACCATGTGCTGGCGCTTCTTCCTTTTGAACCTCCGTATATGGAGCGGGCAGGGATGGAATGCGACTTTGTCGGCCATCCTGTGGTAGGCGAACCGATTGCCACGCCTGACGAGATTGCCGCCTTTCGCCACCGCTTTGATCTGGGCAATGCGCCGATCCTGCTGGCCTTGCCCGGGTCTCGGCGGGGTGAGATCGAACGTCTGGCAGAGTCTTTCGGCGGCGCGTTGCGGTTGTTTTTCGATGACCACCCGAATTACCGCGTGGTGATCCCGACCGTAGGTGCGACAACCGATCTGATAAATGACCTGGTACCAGAATGGCCAGGCACCCCCGTGGTGCTGGACCCGCGCCAGGTGGGGGCAGAGCAAGCCATGGCCGACAAACGAGCAGCCTTTGGCGCCGCAGATCTTGCCCTTGCTGCTTCGGGAACGGTTTCGCTGGAACTTGCGGCGCAGAATACGCCGATGGTAATTGCATACAAACTCAACTGGCTAACGCAGAAAATGGCGGAACGGATGGTCAAGCTGGACACCGTTACACTGGTCAATCTGGTTTCGGAAACACGCGCCGTGCCGGAATGCCTGCTGGATGATTGTCAGCCTCAAAAAATCGCCGAAGCCTTGCGAAAGGTAGCCGACGCACCCGATGCGCAACAGCTTGCCATGAACCTGACCATGGACAGGTTGGGGCGTGGGGGCGAAGCACCCGGCTTGCGCGCGGCGCGGGCGGTTTTGAACAGAATGCAGCCAAGCAATGCTTGATCACGCGCTGTTTGCAGTCTCTGCGGGGATCGCGATGATCTCTACCAATCTGGACAATCTGGCTGTCTTGTTGGGCTTGATTCTGGTGATGGAACAGCGCCGTGCGATCGTGGGCTTTGCCGTCGCTCAGACGATCGTACTTTCCCTGGCCATGACCGTGGCCGTGGGCCTGAACCAGAGCGGCCTTCCGTTTTGGATCGGCTATCTTGGCCTTGTCCCGCTGGTGTTTGGCTTGCGCGGAATCTGGCATCAGTTTCGCGACGCGGACACCGAAGGTGCGGAGTCAAAAGGGGCGGTGACTTCGGTGGTGACGCTTTTCCTGAGCCTCTCGATAGACAGTTTTGCGGTAATGACCCCTCTGCTTGCGGATTCGGCGCCGTCCTATCGGGTTGTTGCGTTGATCGGTGCCGCCAGCGCGGCCGCCTTGCTGGTTGTTGTTGCGGCATGGGGGGCACCCCACGCCAAAAGCCTTGGCCCGCGCGTTGCCCGGCTGGATCGGATTGCGCCATATATCATGGTCTGCGTCGGGCTCTATATTCTCTTCAATTCTCCCACCGATATGTTGTGACCCGGCAAAGAGAGCGCTTCGTATCGCATATGTGACCTGCAAGGTCTGTTGCTGGGGCGCAGGTCCAAGGTATCGTGACCCAGAAAAGGAGCTTTCGACATGACCCGCATCCCCCCTTTGTCGGATCAGGAAATGACCGCCGACGCGCGCGCTTCCCACGCTGCATTGGGCGCCTATGGACCATTTGACAACTGGGCCCGCGTCGCTGCGTATTGCCCTCCGGTTCTGAACCATGTCACGGGAATGCTGACAACCCTGCGAGAGCAGGAGAACCTGCCACGCCGTGCGTTGGAGCTGGCGATGGTGACGGTATCGAAACTGAATGCCTGCGATTATTGCGTGTCGCATCACACACCGCTGCTGTCCGTCGCGGGGCTGAGCCCCGAAGGGGCGTCGCGTCTGCCGGACGTCGAGGATCATCCGGAGCTGGATGCCTGTGACAAGGCGGTCGTGCGCTATGCCGAAGCCGTGACGATCCGGTCGGGCCGTATGAAGGATGCCGAAGTGGCGGATCTGAGGGAATGGTTCACCGATGCCCAGATCGTCGAGCTAACTTGGCGCATCGCCTTGTGCGGTGCGTTCAATCGGTTCAACGATGCATTGCAGATTCAGATCGAACCCGAGGTCGAGCCGGTTTCAGCCTAATACCCACGCCAGATCCAGCCGCCGCCGAACACGCGACTGCCTTCGTTTGCGTAAAATACGCAGGCCTGCCCGGGCGAGATGCCTTCCTCGGGGGTCAGCAGTTCGACCTCGGCCGTGGTGTCCGACAGCGGCCGAATGATTGCCTCGCGCGGCGGGCGGGTCGAGCGGACTTTGACGGACAGATGCCATTCATCGCGTGACGAAAAGGGTTCATCGCCCAGCCAGTTGATCTCGCGCACCGGAACGACGCGCGTTGCCAGCATCTCTTTCGGGCCGACAACGACCTGCTTTTTGTCGACGTCCAGTTTGACGACGTAAAGCGGCTCGCTAAGGCCGCCGATGCCAAGACCGCGACGTTGCCCGATCGTATAGTGGATCACGCCGTTGTGCTGCGCCAGTACGCGGCCATCGGCGTGAACGATCTCGCCGGGTTCCGCGGCTCCGGGGCGCAGTTTTTCGATGACGCTGGCATAGTTGCCGTCGGGCACGAAGCAGATATCCTGGCTGTCGGGCTTGTCCGCCACCGACAGCCCATACTGCGCCGCCATCTCACGGGTTGCGTCTTTTGACGGCAGGTGGCCCAGCGGGAAGCGCAGAAAATTCAATTGCTCTGGCGTGGTCGAGAACAGAAAATAGGACTGATCGCGATTGGCGTCTTCGGCGCTGTGCAGTTCCGGTCCGTTGGCGCCCATCTTGCGCTGAATGTAATGGCCGGTGGCCATGCAGTCTGCCTCGAGATCCCTAGCGGTTTCCAGAAGGTCCTTGAACTTCACGCGCTCGTTGCAGCGGATGCAGGGAACCGGCGTCGCGCCTGCCAGATAGCTGTCGGCAAACTCGTCGATCACGGCATCCTTGAAGATGTTCTCGTAATCCAGAACGTAATGCGGAAATCCCCGCTCTTCCGCCACGCGTCGCGCATCATGAATATCGATTCCAGCGCAACAGGCACCTTTCTTGGCCAATGCCGCGCCGTGGTCATATAGCTGCAAAGTCACACCGACCACATCATAGCCCAGATCGGCCAGATAGGCCGCGACAACGGAACTGTCGACGCCCCCCGACATCGCCACAACGACCCGCGTTTCCGAGGGTGGTTTGGCAAAGCCAAGCGAGTTCAGCGGGGTCTCGGTATCGAGGGCCATTGCAGATTCCAGTCCGGGTTAAGAAAGACCGGCAGAATATAGGAAAATTCTACACACTCTCAAGGGGCGGTTTCACGCGACTTTAAGTAGGCTGAGGGCAGCTTTGGTGCAGCAAGAAGGGTAAAGCGATGTATTTGCACAAAGTTGAAGGGCCAAGGTCTGTTGCTCTGCCGGATGGATCCATTTTGACGCATGCGGATTTGCCGCCGGCGAACACAAGGCGATGGGTGGCGTCACGCAAGATTCTTGTCGTGCGTGGCGTGCTTTACGGGCTGATCAGCCTGTCTGACGCAAAAAAGAAATATGGCCTGAGCGACGAAGAATTCAATGGTTGGGTTTCTTTGGTCGCGGAACACGGCGCCGAGGCGTTGAAGGCGACGGCGCTAAAAAAGTATCGACAACCTAAAGGAGAGCGTGAATAAATAATTCAACGGTAACGTCAGATTAACCATTCTTGGTCAGGTTTAAATTTAATTGGAATTATTGACCCGAATTGGAGCAGTGAAAAATGCGCATACTTCTTGTCGAGGATGATCCGACCACGTCCAAAAGCATCGAACTGATGCTGACGCATGCGAACCTGAACGTCTATGCGACGGATCTTGGCGAAGAAGGAATCGATCTGGCGAAACTCTATGATTACGACCTGATCTTGCTTGATTTGAACCTGCCGGACATGAACGGGCACGAGGTTCTGCGCCAGTTGCGGATCGCCAGGGTGGAAACGCCGATTCTGATTTTGTCCGGTGCCGATGATACCGAAAGCAAGATCAAGGGATTCGGCTTTGGCGCCGATGATTATCTGACCAAGCCCTTCCATCGCGAAGAACTGGTGGCACGCATCCACGCCATCATCCGCCGTTCCAAAGGGCATTCGCAATCGATCATTCATACAGGGCGAATTGCGGTGAACCTTGATGCAAAAACCGTGGAAGTGGATGGCAAAACGGTTCATTTGACCGGCAAGGAATACCAGATGCTCGAGCTGCTCAGCCTGCGCAAGGGGACGACTTTGACCAAGGAAATGTTTCTGAACCACCTGTATGGCGGCATGGATGAACCTGAACTGAAAATCATCGATGTGTTCATCTGCAAACTACGCAAAAAGCTCAGCAATGCGACCGGCGGAGAGAACTATATCGAAACCGTCTGGGGCCGTGGCTATGTGCTGCGAGATCCGCAAAGCAACACGCTGGACGAAACACGGATGGCAGTCGGGCTTTGAATTGAACCACCCGTGCCGCCGGTGGTCCAGGGCGGCACATTGCACTCACGGCTCAGCACGTCTGGACCTGGCCATGGCCTCGCCCTATCACTGAGGTCCAAGTACGCGTGACAGGGCGAGGCCATGAGCAACTTAATTTCCATATCCGAGCTGACGGAAGATGAGGCGCGTGCCGAGCTTGCACGTCTGGCCGAACTATTGTCGAAAGCAAACACGCTGTATCACACGGCTGATGCGCCTGACATGTCGGATGCCGACTATGACGCTCTCAAACGGCGCAATGCCGAGATAGAAGCGCGCTTCCCTCATCTCAAGCGTCCCGACAGCCCGACGGATCAAGTGGGTGCAAAGCCTGCTGATGGTTTTTCGAAAGTCACGCACGCCGTGCGCATGATGTCGCTGGGCAACGCTTTCGATGATGACGACGTGGCCGATTTCGACAGGTCGATCCGGAAATACCTGGGTCTTGGAGCGGGTGAAAGTTTGGCCTACACCGCCGAACCCAAGATTGATGGCCTGTCGTTGTCATTGCGGTATGAAAACGGACAGCTTGTTCAGGCTGCCACGCGCGGAGATGGTGAAGTCGGTGAAAACGTAACGGCCAATGCCCGCACGGTATCTGATATCCCGCAGCACCTTGAAAACGCGCCAGAGGTTCTGGAAGTCAGGGGTGAGGTTTACATGTCTCACGCGGATTTCGAGGCGTTGAACGCGCGGCAGGCAGAGCGCGGCGGAAAACCCTTTGCCAATCCAAGAAACGCGGCGGCGGGGTCTTTGCGACAACTGGATCCGGAAATCACGCGCTCGCGCCCGTTGCGTTTCTTTGCTTACGCCTGGGGAGAGGTTTCAGAGCCATTGTCCGACTCGCAGATAGGGGCGATCGAGCGGTTGAAATCACTTGGATTTTCGACGAATCCCTTGACCCGCCTGTGCAAAACGACGCAAGAGATGCTGGAACATTACCGGGATATCGAAGCGCAACGTTCCACCTTGGGCTATGACATCGACGGGGTCGTCTACAAGGTGAATGATCTGTCGCTTCAGGCGCGTTTGGGGTTCCGCTCAACCACGCCGCGATGGGCGATCGCACACAAGTTCCCGGCCGAACTGGCCTGGACGAGGCTGGAGGCGATCGACATTCAGGTCGGTCGTACAGGCGCGCTTAGCCCGGTTGCCCGGTTGCATCCAGTGACTGTGGGTGGTGTTGTTGTGTCCAACGCCACATTGCACAACGAAGACTATATCGCGGGGCGCGATGCCAAGGGCGGCACGATCCGCGATGGCAAGGATATACGTGTCGGTGACTGGGTTCAGGTATACCGCGCCGGGGATGTGATTCCGAAACTGTCAGATGTTGATCTGTCCAAGCGCCCGGCCGGTTCGCAGCCCTTTACCTTTCCGACGCGCTGTCCGGAATGTCAAAGCGAGGCGATCCGTGAAGATGGCGATGCGGTCCGCCGCTGCACCGGTGGCTTGATTTGCCCCGCGCAGGCCGTTGAAAAACTGAAGCATTTCGTCTCGCGCAAGGCGTTTGACATAGAAGGCCTTGGCGCGAAACAGATCGAGATGTTCTATGATGATCCGATCCTTCCGATAAAGACTCCGGCGGATATCTTTACACTGGAGCAGCGTGACAGGGCCAATCTGGCACGGCTGAAAAACAGGGATGGGTGGGGGGAAACCTCGGCCAGAAACCTGTTTGCCGCGATCGACGAAAAGCGGACCATTCCGTTTGCGCGCCTGTTGTTCGCTTTGGGCATTCGACATGTCGGCGAGGTCGGAGCGCGCGATCTGGCGCTGTTTTACCGCGATTGGGAGGCCATGACGCAGGCCCTGGACGCCGCCCGCCCTGCGGCTTTGGCTCAGCGGCAAGCGGATGAGGCCGAGGATGCCGAACGGGCAGCCGCGCTGGCAGAAGGTCGTCGGGCACGTGTCAAGGAAGTGCGGGATGCGGCCATAACCGCGGCGCGTGTTCCGCCGGATGCCAATGCCGCCTGGGCTGAGTTGATTGGAATAGACGGGATCGGCGCAACGCTGGGTCTGTCCCTGTCCGATGCATTTTCGAACGTGGAAGAGAGGCGCGCGTTCGATACGTTGCGCAAGGAACTGACAATCTTCGCTCCTGATGCGCCCGCCTCAGACAGCCCGGTGGCTGGCAAGACGGTTGTGTTCACCGGTACTTTGGAAAAGATGACCCGCGCCGAGGCAAAGGCACGGGCCGAGGCGTTGGGTGCGAAGGTTTCTGGTTCCGTCAGCAAGAAAACCGACATTCTGGTCGCCGGGCCCGGTGCGGGTTCGAAAGCCAGGAAAGCGGCAGAGCTGGGTATCGAAACCCTGGATGAGGATGGCTGGTTGCAGCTGATCGAAGGCGCATGAGCGGGAGGCCGGAACAGCTGTTCCCGCTGTTTGCGGGGCTTGAAACACTCGAGGGCGTCGGCCCCAAGACCGCGCAGGTCCTGCAACAGGCCGGCGTTGAGAGCCCACGCGACGTTCTGTTCGGCTTGCCCTATGCCGTCGTCGACCGACGTCGGCGAGAGACGATTCAGGGCGTCGATCTGCCCGCCACGTTGACCGTCGAAGTGACGGTCGGCCCACACAGGCCGCCGCGCAACAAGGGGGGCGCATACCGCGTGCATGTCGAAGACAGCCAGGCCGATTTCCAGCTGGTTTTCTTTCACGCGCGCGGGGAGTATCTGAAGAAAGTACTGCCTCAGGGCGCGCGCCGTGTGATCTCGGGCAAGCTGGAGCTGTTCGACGGCATGGCTCAGATGGTGCATCCGGATCATATGTTGCCGGTCGAGCAAGCCAGTGAAATTCCGGAATTCGAACCGGTATATCATCTGACACAGGGGCTGACTCAAAAGACGGCCTTCAAGGCCACCCGCAGCGCATTGGCGCGGGCGCCAAAGCTGGCGGAATGGATCGACCCGGCGCAGATGGCACAGCAAAACTGGCCGGATTGGATCTCGGCAATTCGTGCCGGTCACAATCCTCAGGGGGCTGATGATGTCTCACCATTTGCGCCCGCGCGTCAGCGTCTGGCCTATGACGAGCTGTTCGCCCATCAGATGACGCTGGCTCTGGCGCGTCAGCGAGAGCGGAAGTCCCGTGGTGTCGTCAGCGTAGGGACAGGCGCGTTGCAATCCAGGGTGTTGGCCAGCCTTCCTTATCGTCCGACCAGCGCACAAAGCCGCGCGATCGAGGAAATCGCCGCCGATATGGCATCGGATTCCCGCATGAACCGATTGTTGCAGGGTGATGTGGGGGCCGGCAAGACATTGGTGGCCTTCATGGCCCTTCTGATTGCAGTCGAGGCCAAAGGGCAGGGCGTGATGATGGCCCCGACCGAGATACTCGCCCGCCAGCACCTAGAAGGGTTGCGACCGCTGGCGGAAGAGGCCGGAGTGGTGCTGGAGCTGCTCACTGGGCGTGACAAGGGCGCAGAGCGGCGCGCCAAGCTTGAGGCTTTGAAAAATGGCAATATCCAAATTCTGGTCGGCACCCATGCCGTGTTTCAGAGTGATGTTGAATTCAAAGCGCTGCGCTTGGCCATAGTTGATGAACAGCACCGGTTTGGCGTGCGCCAGAGGATGGAGTTGTCGGAAAAAGGGCAGGGCGCGGATGTATTGGTGATGACCGCCACCCCGATTCCACGCAGTCTGGCGTTGGCGCAATATGGCGATATGGATGTCTCGGTGCTGGACGAAAAGCCGCCGGGGCGCAAACCGATCAAGACAGCGATTGTCAGTACGCAGCGCATGGACGAGGTCGTGTCGCATCTGCGTCGGGCGATTGATGAGGGGCGGCAATGCTATTGGGTCTGCCCCTTGGTCGATGAATCCGAGGTTTCAGACCTGACGGCTGCTGAAGAACGGTTCAAACGCTTGCGTGCCATATTGGGCGAAGGTGTGGTCGGGCTGGTTCACGGGCAAATGCCGCCGTCGGAAAAAGACGCGGCAATGTCCGCATTCCAGAACGGGGACACCAAAGTTCTTGTGGCCACGACCGTCATTGAAGTGGGGGTCAATGTGCCCAATGCCACGATCATGGTCATCGAACGGGCCGAAATCTTTGGTCTGGCCCAACTGCATCAATTGCGCGGCCGCGTGGGCCGGGGTGATGCGGAATCGACGTGTTTGTTGATGTATCAACCGCCGCTCAGCGAGGGGGGGCGCAAAAGGCTGGAGGTTCTGCGTGAAACCGAAGACGGATTCCGTATTTCTGAAACCGATCTGGAGATGCGCGGTGCCGGGGATCTGATCGGAACTGCGCAGTCCGGTCTGCCAAAGTTCCGCATTGCGGACCTCGAGCGTCAGGCCGGCTTGATGGCCGTGGCCCAATCCGATGCCCGGGCATTGCTGAATGCGGATCCCAAGCTGACCTCGGACCGGGGGCGCGCGGCACGCGTGCTTTTGTGGCTGATGAAGCAGGATCAGGCGATCCGTTTGATTTCAGTGGGTTAGGCAAAAAGATCCAGAAAGTTCACAAATGTTCTCAAAAAGTTCTTTACCGACTCGGGTAAATATGAGAACAAAAGGTCAACAAAGGATTAAAGCTCTGACCGGAGGTGACCCTATGCTGACCCAGATCAAGACCGTATTCAGCCGCTCACAATCGACGATCCTACAGGATGCCGTGGGCGTGATATCTCTGGTCGTGATCCTGATGGTCGCCTTGCACCTGCCGGTTGGCTTCTGAACCTTTCTGCCTGCGATCTCGTGCCGAAAAAACCGCGCTGTCATCCCCATTTCAGTCAAGGGTGACGTGCCTGTCCCAAACCCCTTGAGGGGCCTTGCCTCGGCCCCGTGCGGTAATCCGGACCCCACGCGAGACACGCAATGCCTGCCGCCGCCCTTTCGCCCGGAAGGTGCGGCGGTTTTTTTTACAACTGGCCGGTTTTGAAAATCTCAAGCAATGCGGACAGCACTGAATTGACCGCGACCGAGGCTAGGATCATCCCCATGATACGGCTGATGATCGCTGCTCCTGAATGGCCAATCAGGCGGATGATCGGTTCGGCCAGAAGCATGAGAACGAAGGCAACTACTAAAACCGACAGCATGACCAATGCGGTAATCCCCTGATCGGCTGCACTGTATCTATGGTTGTCCGTCAGGATCACCACTGCAAGCATCGCGCCGGGCGAGGCCAGAGACGGAACCGCAAGAGGAAATATCGCGGGATTCTGCTTGTGATACTTATCTTCCTGATCCTCTTCGGCCTGACGCTGTTCTATGTCTTGTTTGCTTTCGCCAAAGATCATGGTCAGAGCGAACAGAAACAAGATGATGCCGCCTGCGACCTGAAATGAATTCAGTCCAATATCCAGCGCTTCGATCAGCAATTGCCCAAACACGAGAAAGAACAAAAGGACACCGGCGCTTATTATCGATGCCAACAGCGCTGTTTTGCGACGCGCGGCGGCCTCTAGCCCCGCAGTGACGGCAATGAAAACGGGAATAGTTCCAATCGGGTCTATTACGACCCAAAGAGTTACAAAATGCTCGAGTAGATTTTCCAAAACCCATCCCTCCTTAAATTTAAGCGGAAGGTAAACGGGTTTACATCAAATAGCTATGATCAGGCGCAATCTGCCTGTTCGGCCTGCGCCATGGCTTCGGCGGCGGCATCCAGCGCCAGCAGAATTGACGCGTGGCGGTTCTTGTAGTCCCGCGCCGGCATCAGGACCTCAAGACCGTCAAACGGCGCATCCGGGGCGGGGCCGTCCTTTTTCAACATGGCCGCAAGCTGATCGCGCGCTGCTTCGACCTGCGCACGCGTGGCACCAATGATCGCGTCGCCAACCACCGAAGCAGAGGCCTGTCCCAGCGCGCAGGCTTTGACGTCCTGCCCGAAGGCGCTGACACGTCCATCCTGAACCTTCAAATCAACCGTTACGGTAGAGCCACAAAGAGGCGAGCGTTTCTTGACTGTTGCATCCGGGTTTTCCAACCGATCCAGATGCGGGATGTCGGCCGCCAACGCCAGAATGCGTCCGGAATACAGCTTGATCAAGTCGTTCTCGCCGCTCATGGCTTTCCCTCGTCGTGTGTTCCTCATACATAGTGGCCAGCCCAACGGATGCAAAAGGTTTTTGTCATGTCTCACCCCGTCGCGTTTGATCCATCGACTCTGAAATATAACGAGGCGGGACTGATTCCGGCAATTGCGCAGGATGAGGTGTCGGGCGAAGTTCTGATGATGGCATGGATGAACGCACAGGCCATTGAAAAGACGCTGGAAACGGGCAGGGTGACCTATTGGTCGCGCTCGCGTCAGTCTTTCTGGATCAAGGGTGAAACTTCGGGCCATGTGCAGGAACTGGTGGATCTCCGCATCGACTGTGACCGCGATTGCCTGTTGGTTCTGGTGCGTCAAACCGGTGCTGCCTGTCACACCAACCGCCGGACGTGCTTTTATACTGCGGTGCGGGACGGGGCCGAGACCGAACTGATGGCCCCGATGGCGTAACTGAGCCAGATCAAAGCCCCACCATATGCCGGATGTCTGCCGGGCTGGCACCATCGGCCCGGTATTTCGCGATGGCACGCGCATCGTCGCGTTTCGCCAGCCGTTTGCCGGCGTCATCGCGGATCAGATCGTGATGATAATACGCAGGCGTCGGCAAATCCAACAGCACCTGAAGCAGCACATGGATGCGGGTGGCTTCGAACAGATCCTGACCTCGGACTACATGGGTGATCCCCTGGGCCGCGTCGTCAAGAACGACGGATAAATGGTAGGACGTGCCCATGTCGCGGCGGGCCAGAACGATATCGCCGACACTGGTTTCCATCTCATCCGGGGTGAAAGCAATTGTTCCTGTTTCGCCACCGGGGCCGGAGCCCAGTTCCAAGAATTGGAAACTGGCCGGATCTTGGATTGTTTGACAGGCCTTGGCAACATCCAGTCGCAACACCTGGTCCTTTGGGTGAGGTTTTTGACTTAAGTCTATGCCCTGGTTGATTTTTCGACACGTTCCGGGATAGATAATTCCGTCTGGACCAAGCAAGGGCGCGCCTTCCTGGGGCGCGCTTGCGGCGGCGGCAATATCTTTGCGATTGCACAGGCAAGGATACAGAAGACCTTTCATCCACAACCGCTCCAACGCGCGATCATAGATACTCAGCCGATCTGATTGACGCAGCACCGGTTCCGGCCATGTCAGCCCCAACCAATTGAGGTCATCATAGATCTGATCCTCCCAATGCGGACGCGAGCGGGACCGATCGATATCTTCGATGCGCAGCAAGAACCGGCCGTGTTCGGATCTGGCCATGTCGCTGGCGATCATCGCAGAATACGCGTGACCAAGGTGAAGCGGGCCAGTCGGGGATGGCGCGAAACGCGTTACGAAAGTCACGCTTTTTCTATAACATACACGTCAGAGTTAAGGTTGATGCCGGGCAAGTGCGGCCCGTGTTCACGAAATAGCAAACGTGCGGCACCCATGTCGACCCAATCCGTCAGTCGGCAGGTGAATTTGTGATCTTTCAGCGTATGATCGTTCAGGGAAAACGCCAGCAACCCACCTTTGGGCAAGGTGTGCATCAATTGGTCGAATGTCTCGGGCGGGGCCGCGCCCTGACCGATGACGCCGATGGCGGTGATCACCGAATACGCGCCGCGCCTGAGGGGGGCCGGTTTGGTGATGTCAAACCCGGTCAGGGTTCGGTAAACACCCTTGGCCTCTGCCTCTTCCAGCATTTTGGGGGTGGGATCGATACCATCGATGACCTCAAATCCCGCTGCCCGCAAGGCGAGACCGGAAAGCCCCGTTCCGCAGCCGAAGTCCAGAATCGGCGTTTGGGGGTGAGGGTGGAATTGCCACAAAGCCGCGGCCACCCGTCCCGGGGTTGCATATCCCTGTTCCGCGACCTCTTTTTCGTAGGTCGCGGCCCAGTTCTGATAATGCGTTTCAGTGTCTTCAGGCGTGTCGAGATTGTAGGTGCTGTCCAGGAACTTGTCGCTCATCCCGTCATGCTAGGCCGAGATCACGCCGCGCGTCCAGTCAGCATTGATCCAACCAGGTTTGCCATTCTGTCTTGGCACGATCGGTATAGGCCTTGTACCGGTCCTTCCGGCCGCGCCGCCCGCCTTTCAGGCCGTCCACGGGGCGGAACAGGCCAAAGTTTACGTTCATCGGCTGAAACGTCTTGGCTTCGGCCCCGCCCGTAATGTGATGGATCAACGCACCCATTGCACTGTCTTTCGGAACTTCGGGCAAGTCACGCCCCAGTATTTCCGCGGCGGCCATGCGACCGGCAAGCAATCCCATAGCGGCGCTTTCAACATAGCCTTCGACGCCCGTAATCTGGCCGGCAAAGCGGATGTTGGGCTTGGATTTCAAGCGCATCTGTGCATCGAGCAGGGTGGGAGAGTTGATGAACGTGTTGCGGTGGATGCCGCCCAGCCGGGCAAAGCTGGCGTTTTCCAGGCCGGGGATCATGCGGAACACGTCGGTCTGGGCGCCGTATTTCATCTTGGTCTGAAACCCCACGATATTGAACAATGTGCCCAACGCGTTATCGCGCCGCAACTGAACCACGGCATGGGGTTTGACGTCAGGTGCATGGGGGTTTGTCAGCCCAACCGGCTTCATCGGACCATGGCGCAGTGTCTCGCGCCCGCGTTCGGCCATGACTTCAATGGGAAGGCAGCCATCAAAATAGCCTGCGGTCTCACCTTCGTGAAACTCGGTTTTGTCCGCAGCCAGAAGGGCGTCGATGAAAGCCTCGTATTGATCACGGTCCATCGGGCAGTTCAGGTAAGCCGTGCGTTCTTCCTCGGTCTCGCCTTTGTCGTACCGGGATTGCATCCACGCTTTGCTCATGTCGATGCTGTCGGCGTAGACAATGGGCGCGATCGCATCGAAGAACGCCAGCGCGTCCGATCCCGTTTCCGCCCGGATGGCTTCCCCCAGTGCAGGTGAGGTCAACGGACCGGTCGCGAAGATCCACTGCCCATCGTCGGGAAGGGTGGTCACTTCTTCGTCTGTTACCGTCACACGCGGATGTGCGCGGAGTTTTGCGGTGACATCTTCGGCAAAGGGATCGCGGTCCACGGCGAGCGCACCACCGGCCGGCAGGCGATGTTCATGGGCTGTGGTCATGATCAACCCATTGGCTGCCCGCATTTCCCAGTGCAGCAGACCAACGGCGTTCTGTTCATCATCATCTGATCGGAATGAGTTCGAACACACCATTTCCGCCAGGTTTCCTGTCTGATGTGCGAAGGTGCCAACGGTGGGACGCATTTCATGAATGATCACGTCAACGCCCATTTCAGCGGCTTGCCAGGCCGCTTCGGACCCGGCCATTCCACCGCCCACGATATGCAAAACTTGTGTCATGTGCAGCCACATAGGGCACCGCACAGACAGGCGCAACTGCCGTATTTTTTGCGACTGATCTGGTGGAGGGGTCTTGGGGTCGCCGCTGCGGGAATGTCAGCGCTGGTGAGAGAGACCAGCTGGAGGGACCTTCCGCCCACGGCGACCCAAAAGTGTCTTGAGGCCTTGGCCTCGACCCAGCTTTGCCACAGAGTTGCCCTTTTGAAAAGTGCAAAAATGAAGACAGTGGCAAAAAATGTTCAAAACAATTGCGTCATTGGGTCCAATTCGGGGGGCGCTTTTCAATAAAGGCGGAAATGCCTTCTTCTGTATCGCGGTACAACATATTCTGCGCCATTGCGTCTCCGGTATAGGCATAAGCCTGATCCAAAGGCATTTGCAGCTGTTGATAGAACGCTTCCTTGCCGATCTTCACGGCCATGCCAAGCTTGGATGCGACCAGTTCCGCAAGCCCGTTGGCTTCTTGTTCCAGCAGCGCTTCAGGAACGACGCGATTTACCAGCCCCAATTCGGCGGCGCGCTCTGCTGAAATGAATTCGCCGGTGGTCAGCATTTCAAATGCCTGCTTTCTGGGGATGTTGCGGCTGAGAGCAACCATCGGCGTGGAACAGAACAGGCCGATATTGACCCCGTTGACGCCAAACCGCGTTCCTTCTGCGGCCACCGCCATATCGCAGGTTGCAACCAGTTGACATCCGGCGGCGGTCGCAATGCCATGGACTTGCGCGATAACGGGTTGCGGCAGGGATTGGATGGACATCATCATCCGGGCGCAGCGGGAAAAGAGATCTTGAAAGTAGGCCTTGCCGCCATCTTCCGACTGGCGTCCGGCCGTCATCTGTTTCAAATCATGCCCGGCACAAAACGCCTTTCCTGCCCCCGACAGGACCACGGCCCGGATCGAGCTGTCGTCGCGCAGTGAATCAAGTTCGGCTTGCAGTGCAGCCAGCATCTCATCACTTAATGCGTTCAGCCGGTCCGGGGCGTTCAGTGTCAGCCGTGCCACCGCGCCCGTGTCGTAACGTTCCAGAATTGCCATCTTGCCCTCCATTCCCAAGTTGGGCCAACTCTAGGTCGGCAAGAGCAGGAGGGGAAGTATGGCTTTGGCAATGAACCGGGACGAACTGTCACAATACCTCAAACAGGTGTTCCCGCAGGTGCACAAGGATTTCGTCGTTGAAGATTTGACCGAAGATACGATCACCATGCGCCTTGTGGTTCAGGATCAACATTTGCGCCCCGGGGGCACGGTTTCCGGCCCGTCGATGTTCGGGCTTGCCGATGTCAGTGTCTATGCGATGGTTCTGGCACGGAAAGGGCGCCAGTCACTGGCTGTTACCACCAACAGTTCTTTTGATTTCCTGCGCAAGCCGGAAGGCGGCGCCGATATGATTGCGGCCTGTCGATTGTTGAAACTGGGAAAAACACTGGCCGTTGGGGATGTGCTTTTATACTCGGAAGGCAGTGATCTTCCGGTTGCGCGGGCAACGATGACCTATTCCCTGCCGCCAGCGGGGTCCGCTGCCGCGAATTTCGGATAAAAAAGGCCGGGGACAGGCCCCGGCCAAGGAAGAGGTCCCAATAATTGGGACTGGGGATCAGTCAGGGCTGCCAGAAAAAGCGGTTTGTTTCCCGGCCAGCCTGATGGCGGGTCAGCCCGACGTCCTGAAGCAGACGGTCATCCAGATAGCTCAGATTGACGCGACTGCGGCGACGGCGTTCCCATTGAGTGACCGCCGCCGCAAACCGCACGGCCAGAGCCGCGAGCAGAGGCAGCCGTGGGCTGTCGTTCAGCAGCAGAAGGGCGGGGGTGTGCATTGTGCGTGTCATCTCGGAATTCCTTTCAAATTGTATTGACACAAAACAGTATTTCTTGGTACATAGGTTTGATACATTCGAAATTGTGTCAAAGGCAAAGGAAGAATTGTAATGGATACAATTTGGCCGGAAGCCCTGCCAAAATCCAAGGGTCCGAAATACACATTGGTTGCCGATGCAATAAGAAAAGCTATTGATGACAAGAAATTAGATGTTGGCGCCAAGCTTCCGCCAGTTCGCGAACTGGCGTATCGCTTGCAAATCACACCTGGTACGGTCGCACGTGCCTATACGATCCTGACCGACGAGGGCTTGCTCCACGCCGAGGTTGGACGTGGTACATTTGTGGCCCCGCCGAAATCACCGATTCTGGATGATGTCTGGGCCAGGCAACTGCATCTGAGGGAAGACAAGTACAACGCCAATGTCAGCCTGTTCAGCCCGCGCTTGCCGGATGCGGGGCAGGTGGCGCTTATCCGGGAATGCCTGCAAAAGGTTTCGCAAGCTGATCCCGGGCTGTTTCTGAATTACCCGACGCGGGACGCGTACATACCCATGCGGCAATCAGTCGTGGAATGGCTGTCGGATTTGCCGCTGGGCCCGCTGACCCATGACGACATCGTCTTGACCCATGGCGGACAGAACGGATTGTGTCTGGTGTTTCAGACCATCCTGCGCGGACCCAAACCGATTGTGTTGGTTGAAGACCTCTCTTACGCCGGGTTCCGTCGGGCCGGAGAGTTGATGCGTGCCGAAGTCATTGGCGTCAAGATGGACAAATGGGGCATCGATCCGGCGTCGATGGAACATGTTTTGCGGCAAACCAATGCTCAGGCCGTTTGCGTCTCGCCAGAAGTTCAGAACCCCACCGGCATCCACACGCCGCTGGAACGCAGGAAAGAGGTCGTGGACGTCGCCCGGCGCTTCGACCTTCAGATCGTGGAAGACGATTGCTATCGCATGGGGGAGGCGCGTGAACCCAGTTATCGCGCGCTCGCCCCCGAGCGGGGCTGGCACGTGTCGTCCATTTCAAAGATACTCACACCGGCTTTGCGGGTGGGCTTTGCCATTGCCCCAAAGGATCGCAGCGTCGATCTGCGCCGATCCGCCGAATATGGGTATTTTGGCCTGGCTCAACCCCTGGCCGAACTGACCCGGTTGCTGCTGTCGGACCCGCGTACCCGCCAGATTGCACAGGATGTGCGCAAGCGGATGGGCGAGTATGTTCGGATTACCGTCAATGCGCTGGGTGGGTTCGATCTGAACTGGGCACCGGATGTGCCTTTTGTCTGGCTGAACCTGCCATCGGGTTGGCGCTCTGCCGCGTTCAGCCGCGCGGCAGAGCGGGAAGGCATTCAACTCAGATCAGCGGATGAGTTCGCCCTGCGCGACGGGCGTGCTCCAAACGCAGTGCGCATCGCAATGAATGGCCATGTTTCGTTGGAACGGTTCGAGGACGCAATGCTGAGGTTGCGCGCTTTGCTGGACAATCCGCCTGAACAGATCAGCGTTTAGCATTCAGGTCAGCGGGGGCGGGTCGCCAAAGAAACCGGCCAGATGGGCAATTTTTCCGTCCTCGTCCAATCGAATGAAATCATGCCCGGACACCATGATTGCGCCGTCGGGGGCCACCATATGCCACGTGAAGTGAACGACATCATGGTGCGACACAGGGCTGCTGGTGATTTCGACACGCCCATTCGAATTCAAAAGGACTTCGCCGATATGTGTACTCAACCGCTCACGGCCTGAAACATCGGCTGTCGGATCCACGTACCGACCGTTTTCCACAAAGCACTGGGTCAGAAGCGCAAGCCGTTTTTCGGCCGACTTTTCCTGCCAGGCCGCGCCATAGTTTTCAATCGTGCGCATCAATTCCTGCATTCGACCCTCCGTGGTTGGGCATGATCAATTCCAACCGAGTGTATCAGAGTGTCGAAATTGGGGCGATCTCGGTGCTGAAAGCGTGGGGTAAAATAATACCTATTTAACAAGCCATTGTTTTGAAACGTTTTAAATGGCGTTTGGTCGCTTGACGTGGCGGTCATGGGTGTCTAGATACGCATCCATCGAATTCGGGCCGCCTCGCTTGGGGCGGTCTTTCACATCAAACAGGACTATCCTGCCATGAAAACCTTTTCTGCAACACCTGCAGACATCGACAAGAAATGGATCCTGATCGACGCCGAGGGCGTTGTTCTGGGCCGTCTTGCCTCGATCGTCGCCATGCGCCTGCGTGGCAAGCACAAAGCGTCGTTCACCCCGAACATGGACATGGGCGACAACGTCATCGTGATCAACGCTGACAAGATCCAGATGACCGGCAAGAAGCGCGAAGAAAACTTCTACTGGCACACTGGCCACCCGGGCGGCATCAAGTCGCGCACCAAGCAGCAGATCCTGGAAGGTGCACACCCCGAACGCGTCGTGACCCAGGCGGTCAAGCGCATGCTGCCGGGCAACCGTCTGGCGCGTCAGCAGATGACCAACCTGCGCGTTTACGCCGGTGCCGAGCATCCCCACGAGGCGCAAGCGCCCGAAGTTCTGGACGTCAAGTCCATGAACAAGAAAAACACCCGGAGCTAATGACCGATGGCTGATCAGATCAATACTCTCGAAGAGCTGAGCGCCGTCTCAGGCGTTGAAACCGTGGCCGAGGAAGTCATCGTGCGTGAACCCGTACGTGACGAGCTGGGCCGTTCCTATGCCACCGGCAAGCGTAAAGACGCTGTTGCCCGCGTTTGGATCAAGCCGGGTTCCGGCAAGGTCACCGTGAACGGCAAGGATCAGGACGTCTATTTTGCACGCCCCGTTCTGCAACTGATCCTGCGCCAGCCGTTCCAGGTTGCTGGTGTCGAAGGCGAGTTCGACGTTGTCGCCACCGTCAAAGGTGGTGGCCTGACCGGTCAGGCCGGTGCGGTCAAGCACGGCATCTCGAAAGCGCTGCAACTGTACGATCCCAACCTGCGCGGCGCCCTGAAAGCCGCTGGCTTCCTGACCCGCGACAGCCGCGTTGTGGAACGTAAGAAATTCGGTAAGCGCAAAGCCCGCCGTTCGTTCCAGTTCTCCAAGCGTTAATTCGCCGGGAAAACCCAACAAAGAAAGGGCTCGCAATTGCGAGCCCTTTTGCTATTTGTCCTCAGTAACTGTAGTCGATGGATGCTTCTTGGCGTAGCCAGTTGTTACGAATTGCCCGGTTCTTGCACTTCTAGATCTGCCGGTTTCGCCACCTCCACGATTTTCACCTATCGTAGTCGTCGGGTGAGATTTCGCATATTTTGGCGTTACAAACTGCCCGGTTTTTGAACTGCGATAATTTTTACTCATATTTTCTACTCTACTAGTTACGTAAGTATCAATATGACCCTTCCCGATGAGAACGCAAGGGGAACAGATGGTAACAGCTCAAAAAATTATCTGGATAAAAAAGGGGGCAAAAACTAGCCCCATTTTTTAGTAGAAGCGGTGCTTTATTCTTCGTAAACCAGTTTCCACGCGCCGTTTTCAACGACATTGACGAAAACCGTATCCGCCCCCTGGTGATCATCCGGGCCATAAGTAATGTGGTTGCCGACCAGGTCATCCTGATAGTCCAGTGACTCCATCGCTTCGATAAAGCTGTCATGCGTCAGGTCAGGGCCCGCGGCTTCAAGCGCCTTGACCATCATTTCCGCAGCGGAATAGCCCAACATGGCAAATCCAACCGGATCTTCGCCTGTTGCGGCCTTGTATTCTTCGATAAATGCCGCTGGGGCAGGTTGGTCCGCACGCGCCCAAAGATCCTGCCACGAAGCTGCTGCATAGAACCCGTCAGTCACCCCACCGGGAACCTGCGCCACGACAGTCAGGAAACTGGCCGAAGTCCCGAGGAACTTCATGTCCGTCAGACCCATCTTCTTGGCCGTGCCTACTACGGTGATCGCCTGCCGCACGCCAAGCGCCATGGTGACGATATCGCAGCCCTCTTCCTTTAGCTTGCTGAGCGACCCGACAAAATCTGTCTCATCCGGCTTGTGGGTCGTTTCAGATCCAAAAGCGATCCCGGCTTCTTCGGCGCCGGCCTTGCTGCCTTCAAGAATTTCCTCACCGAAATCTGTTGGCAGATACATGGTGCAAACCGTCTTTGATCCAAATTCGCCGGCCAGATATTTCACACCGACACGCGCCTGATCATAGTAGGTCGAGAAAGACGTGAACTTGTTTCGCATCGGCTCTTGCAACATCTGACGCGCAGCGGTCAGAGGTGCCACGTTGGGAATGCCCTTGGGATCCAACAACTTGAACCCAGCCATGTTCATCGGCGTGCCAAGCGATTGCAGCATGGCGAACACCTTGTCGCGGTTCAGCAGTTTGTTGTAGCCCTGCATCGCACGCGGCATCTGGTATCCGTTGTCCTCGACCACATAGCGGATTTTGCGCCCGTGTATGCCACCGGCTTCGTTCACCCGGTCGAATACCACGTTGGCACCTTTGGTCGCCGGGACACCCACCGCGGCAAAGATGCCGCTCAGGTCGTTGACGGACCCGATGACAATCTCATCATCCGTCACGCCCTGCGTCTGAGCCCAACCGATGCTTGCCGAGGCGGTCAACGCCGTGGCGGCGGCCAGCCATTTGAATGACTTCTTCATCTTTCTCCTCCCGAAAAATCTTTGGCTAAGTGTACATGTCTTCAATCAGATGTCCGTGTTTCTTTTCGACCAGGCCGCGTTTCAGCTTCATCGTGGCGGTAAGCTCGTCATCCTCGGCGGTCAGCAGAACGTCGATCAAGCGAAAATCCTTGATCTGCTCGACCCGTGCGAATTCCTTGTTCACCGCGGCCACTTCGGCGCCGATCAGTTCCTTGACTTCAGCCGCGGCGCAAAGCGAGGCAAAGTTCGAGAAAGGGATTTTCTGGTCCTGCGCATATTTTTCGACATTTTCTTGATCGATCATGATCAGCGCCGTGAGGTATTTGCGCCGGTCGCCGATGATCACCGCGTCCGAGATGTAATGGCTGAACTTCAGCCGGCTTTCGATTTCGGCCGGGTTGATGTTCTTGCCGCCGGCGGTGATGATGATGTCTTTCAACCTGCCGGTGATGGTAACGTACCCGTCCTTGTCGATACGTCCCATATCGCCGGTGCGCAGCCAGCCATCGGCGGTAAAGCTTTCCGCCGTCTTTGCGTTGTTGCGCCAATAGCCCTGAAAGATGTTCATGCCCTTGAGCTGAATTTCACCTTCGTCCGAGATGCGGATGTCGCACCCCGGGACGACCTTGCCGATGGTTCCGATCTTGTTGCTTTCCACAGTGTTGAGTGTGGCAAGGCCGGACGTTTCGGTCATGCCGAAGCCCTCGACGATCGGCACACCGATGGCCCAGTACCATTTCAACAAATCCGCCGAGATAGGCGCAGCACCCGTGCCACCCCGGCGCAGTTTGTCCAAACCGAGCATCCGGCGCAGATTCTTCAGAACCAACTGATCCCAAAACCAGAACCGGGCCGCGATGGCGGCGGGAACGAGTTTTCCCGAACTCACGTACTCGGCCCGCCGTGCGCCGGCCTTCAGGGCAAGACCGTATGCCATTCGACCCAACGGCGTTGCATCCTGCGCCAGGATTTGCACATGCGCATAGATCTTTTCCCAAACTCTCGGCACTGCCGTGAAGGTCGAAGGCGAGACCTCTTGCAGATTTGCAAAGACCGTCTCGGGGCTTTCCGCGAAATTCACGGTGCAGCGGGCGGCCAGTGGGAAATAGACCGATACGTCGCGTTCCAGGATATGGCAGAGGGGCAGGAAACACAGTTGTTCGTCACTGGACTGCGTCGGCAATGACCAGGCACCGGCCTCGATGCCGGCCAGGATGTTTTCATGGCTTAACATCGCACCCTTGGGCTGGCCGGTGGTGCCGGATGTATAAACCAGCAAGGCTGTATCCTGAGGTTTGGCCAATGCGATTTCGGCTTCGAACCGTCCCGGATCTTCCTGTTCGGCCTGCTGGCCCAAAGCGTAAAGATCGTCGATCATCATGCAGCGCGGATGGGTCAGGTCGTGCAAGCCTTCGTCTTCCAGAATGATCACCTTGATCAGATCCGGAATTTGATTTTCGACTTCCAGAAACTTGTCCAGATGCTCTTCGTCCTCGACGATGAGGAACTTGCTGCCACTGTTGTTGACCAGATATTGCAGTTGATTGGCCGAATCCGTCGTGTAGACGCCAGAAGAAATACCCCCGACGCACTGAATACCCATATCGAACCACATCCATTCCTTGCGGTCCTCGGACAGGATCGAAACAACGTCGCCGCGTTCCAGGCCCAGCTTGCGCAGGGCAAGCCCGATCCACTTGGCGTGCTGCCAGTAGTCGGCCCAGGAATATGACTTCCAGATGCCCAAATCCTTTTCGCGATGGGCTGTACGATCCCCCAGTTCCGCGCAACGTTGTTGAAACAGCATGCTGATGGTGGTGCACCCATCCACGCGCAACGGGCGTTGTCCGGGGGTTGCATTCAGTTCAACGCCGTTGATCTTGACCTGCGAGGCGAGGGGCGTGGCATCCATCTTGCTTACCTCCACGTCTTCTTGCGTTTCCAACGGCGGCTTTCGCGTGCGCCTTCTTCCTGCACGCCAAGATAGAAGTTCTGGATGTCTTCGGATTTCAGCAACGTATCCGCAGCGCCGTCCATGACGATGCGGCCTACCTCCATCACGTATCCATGATGCGCCAGCCGCAACGCCGCATTGGCGTTCTGTTCGACCAGCAGCATCGTCATATGCTGTTCTTCGTTCAGACGTTTCAGAATGGCGAATATTTCCTGCACCAAAAGCGGTGACAGACCCAGCGACGGCTCATCCAGCAGCATGATGCGGGGACGGGCCATCAGCCCACGTCCGATTGCCAGCATTTGTTGCTGCCCGCCCGAAAGGGTGCCGGCCTCTTGCGTGTGACGATCTTTCAGAACGGGAAAGTAACTGAAAACAAGCTCGCGATCCTGGTCGATCTGCACTTTGTCCGTTCGGGTATACGCGCCGAGGCTCAGGTTTTCATCGACGGTGAGCAGAGGAAACACCTCGCGCCCTTCGGGTACATGCACGATCCCGCGCTGGACGACGGTATGCGGCTCGGCCCCTTGAATGTCGTCTCCATCAAAGGTGATCGTGCCTTTTTCCGGGTCCATCACCCCCGAGACGGTTTTCATCAACGTCGTCTTGCCGGCACCGTTTGCGCCAAGGATCGAAACAATCGCACCTTCGTGAACGTCCAGCGAAACACCGCGAATGGCCATGATCGGGCCATAAAAGCTTTCGACATTTCGGATTTTCAGGATTGGCGCGCTCATGAAGCCTTCCCAAGATAGGCTTCGATCACTGCCGGGTGCGATTGAACTTCGGCCGGGGTCCCAAGCGCCAGTTTTGCGCCGTCTGCCATGGCCAGAACCCGGTCTGACACGCCCGAGACCAGGCCCATGTCATGTTCTACCATCAAAACGGTGATGCCCATCTGCCGTCGGATATCATCGATCCACCAACGCATGTCCGTTGTTTCTTCCACGGACAACCCCGAGGCCGGCTCATCCAGCAGCAAGAGTTTTGGGTCAGTTGCCAAAGCCCGTGCAACTTCGACCACTTTGCGCACGCCGTAGGGCAGCCCCGATATCATCTTGTCGCGATAGGCTTGCAGGTCGAGAAAATCGATGATCCGTTCCACTTTCTCGCGGTTTTCCAGTTCCTGTTGCTTTGCGGACGGGGTGAACAGAATCTCGGAAATCAGGTTTGTCCTGCGGTGGCGGTGCCGCCCGACCAGCAGGTTTTGCAGAACGGTGGCGTGTTCGAACAGTTCGATATTCTGAAAGGTGCGCGCCACGCCATAGGCGGCGACGCCGGACGGTTTGACCCGAAGCAGATCATGACCGTCAAACCGGATCGCCCCGTCAACGGGATCGTAGAACCGGGAAATCAGGTTGAAAACAGTGGACTTGCCCGCACCGTTTGGGCCGACGATGGCAAAGACTTCACCTTCCCGAACGTCGAATGACAGGTCATCCACCGCCGTCAGGCCGCCGAACTTGAGGGTGACATTTTCGAACTCCAGCAAGCTCATCTCAGACGCTCCGTCTTGAGATAGGATTTCTGCCGTTTGAACATGTCCTTTCGATAGAAGGGGAACAGCTCGAACCAGGTGCAGATTTTCAGCCAGCGGCCATAGATGCCCATGGGTTCGAACAGGATGAAGGCGATCAGGATCATGCCGAAGATGCCGAACTCCAATCCCGGAATGGCCACCGTACTGCCACCGAACAGAGCGCCGGCATATTCCTTTGAGATCGACAGAAACTGCGGCAGGAACCCGATCACGATCGCGCCCAGAAACGCGCCGTGGATCGACCCAAGCCCACCGATCACGATCATCATCAACAATTGGATCGAGATCAGAACACTGAAGGTTTCGTTGTTGAACGCTCCGGCGAACAACCCCATCAGTGCCCCGGCCCAGCCCGTCACCGCGCAGGACAAGGCGAAAGAGATCATCTTTGTCCGTGCGATATCGATTCCCATCGCCTGGGCCGAAACCTCAGAGTCGCGCACAGCGATAAAGCTGCGGCCCAAAGGCGCGCGCAGCAGGTTGATATATCCCAGTGTGACCAGAACGGCGACGGTCAGGACCAGCCAGAAAAACTGATCGGGCGTTCCCCAGCGGTCCACCAGATGGCCGAAGATTGCGACCCCGCCGACATATTTGCCTGCAACGCCGCCGGTGATGGGTTCGGACAGAACGATGATGTCGTCCATCAGGATCGAAAGAGCCATGGTGAAGATGGCCAGATAGATGCCATGCAGGCGCAGGGCAGGGATCGCAACGGTCACGCCCGCGATCCCCGTCAGGATGCCGGCCAGTGGAAAGGCGAGAAGAAAGGGCACCCCTGCTTCGATCAGGGCAACGTTGGCATAGCAGCCAAAGGCCAGAAAGGCCGCGTGGCCCAGACTGACTTGCCCTGTATGCCCGGTCAGGATCATCAGGCCCAACCCGGCAATGGCCCAGATCAGGACGTTGGTCAGTTCACCCAGATAGAACTCGTCAAGCCACAAGGGGGCTGCGGCAACAACCGTCAGCAGGATCAGATACAGGACAAGCTGATAGCGGTCTTTCCATGGATGGATATCCTGCATGTAGTCGGTTTTGAAGACGATCCGCATGGCTCAGACCTTTTTGACCCGAACCTGACTGAACAACCCGTTGGGGCGAAAGATCAGCACGGCAAGCAGCAGGGCGTATGGCGCGATCTGGCTGTAACCCGCCGCGATATAGCGGCTGGCAAAAGGTTCGATCACGCCGACGATAAGTCCACCGGCCAACGCACCGGGCAGGCTTCCGAATCCTCCGATAACGGCGGCGGCAAATGCCTTGATGCCCAGCAATCCGGTTGTCGGATCCACCGCGCCCTTGGCGGCGAACAGAATGCCCGCAATCCCCGCAACGACACCGGCCAGCGCCCAGATGAACCCCTGAACCCGCTTGACAGGTACGCCCATGTAATACGCTGCCAGCTGGTTCTGCGACGCCCCCTGCATCGCCAGCCCAAGTTTGGAGCGTTTGAAAAAGACGTAAAGGCCCCATGTCAGCAGGATGGTCACGACGATCACGGCGACATCCTCCAGCCCCAGCACAAGGCCGCCAAAGCGCAGATCTTTCCCCGCCAGCGGGTTTTGCAGTGTTTGCGGTTCGTGCCCCCAGATCAATCCGGCCACGAAACGGATCACAAAGCCCAGGGCGATGGTCAGGATAACAACGGCGGTCTGACTTTCGCCAAACAGGCGACGGATGATCAGGCGATCCAGAAGATACCCCAATGCCCCCATGATCCCCAGTGATATCGGCAGGGCCAGCCAGAACGGCAGACCCATGTACTCGGTGTTGGTCAGGCCGATGGTGACAAAGGCCCCCAGCATCATGAAATCGCCCTGCGCGAAATTTACCGCTTCGGTCGCCTTGTAGATCAGAACAAAGCCAAGCGCGATCAGGCCATAGACACACCCGTTTGCCAGTCCGCTGATCAGCAGCTGTGCGTTATCCAAACTGTCCTCCCTCGACCGGTTTGCCGGTGTCGCGTTCTGCCCGCGCGTATCCTGCGGTGACGCGGGTTTGTTCTACTATGGCGTTATTATCACCTTGCCGTCACTCTTTTTCAGCGCATCAGCCAGGTTTGGCACAAGATTTCTGAGTGTAAGGTGTTCAGAAACATCCGTTTTCCAGCGCCCGTCGGCAAACCGGGCCTGAACCTCGGCCACGACACGCATCTGATCGGCGGGCGGAGTCGACATCATCCAGCTTGTCAGCCAGAACCCTTCGATCCGCTTTCCCATGAAAATCAACTGGCCTGTCTGAGTCAGCGTCGGCGCCTCGGTAGACAACTTGCCATAACTGATCCAGCGCGCCCGGTTGGGCATGGCGCAGAACAATTGTTCGGACAATTGGTCCGTCACGGCATCCAGAAACACGCGCGGTTTCAGCTGCGCGCTCAGATCCGCAAACTTTGCGACAATGTCTTCGTCGGTTGTCACAAGCACTTCGGCAGCGCCAAGGTCTTTCAACATCTCTGCGGTCTCGGCCCGACGCACCAAAGCGATCGGCTTCAAACCCAGATCCCGACCAAGGCTGCACATCAGCTTGCCCAACTGGCTGGTCGCGGCTGATACGACAAAGGCATCGCCGTCGGCCTTGGCCATATCCAGCATGGCCATCGCCGTCATTGGATTGACGATCTGGGCGGCCCCGTCATCGTCCGAGATATCAGGGCGCAGAGGGATGCACATCTGCATCTGCGTGACGACATACTCCGCCCAGGCCCCCGATCCCGCGGCGACGAACGCGACGCGTTGCCCTTGCAGGGCCTCGGCGCCCTTTCCTGCGGCCACGACGTCTCCGCATCCTTCAAATCCGGCGGGGGATCCCTTGACCCTTGGCTGTCCGTATTCACCTTTGATGAAATGCAGATCGGACGGATTGACCGAAGCCGCGCGCAAACGGATCAGCACCTGGCCCGGGCCGGGTTCCGGCTTGGGAACTTCGGCTCCTTCCAACCAGTCGGCGGCGTTTTCAATGGCCGGTCCGGTGGCCGTACCGGAATACCCGTTATGCTTAAGGATTGCGGCGAACATAGTCTGTGGCAGGTCGGTCATCGGTTGATCCTCGAATTTGGCTGAATCAAAGCGCGCCCCTTGTCCGAAAAGCCTCAGACCAGTCGGGCAGGGCGCGGGCTTTTTGTCAGGCACAGCCAATCAAAAGCCGCGCAGGAGGTCAATTCAACGACACCGTAACGTAGGGGCAGCGCAGATGCGCCCCAGGGCAAAGGCCGACCCGTGGATCGGCCTTCAACACTTTACTGTTGGGTCAGCAGGTTGGTCAGTTCCTGAATTTTCTGAACAATCGTTTCAGGCGAATCCTTGATATCATTCACAATCTTGATCGCCTGATCTTTCAGATCGGTGGCCAGAGTGCTGTCCTGAAGGGATGTCATAATGCCATCATAGTCGAAGTTGGTCGGGTCCAGCTTGCCTTCCTGAATCCATGAGTTCAGCAACTCCTGCCCTTGACCGGCCAGCGCGGCCACCTGATCGCTGGCCTCCTGAGCCGCATCAGAGGCCTGATCCGCCACCGATGACGCCGCTTCTGTAGCTTGGTCCGTCAGCGACGACGCTGCTTCGGCGGCTTGTTCGGTCGCTGCATCGACAGCGTCAGAGGCAGCGTCCTGTACAGATGAAGCTGCGTCTGTCACCGCTTCGGCGGCTTCTTCTGCCGCGGTTTCCAAACGCTCGGCGGGTGTGGGTTCGGGTTGATTCAGGTAATAGTATCCGCCGGCGCCAATTGCGGCGATGACGATGGCAAGAATAAGAGTACGCGACATGTGTGTCTCCTTTGGAAATTGTGTCGCCGGAATGCGCCAAAAATAACTCAGGTACAAAGGGGAATTCCCGATAATTCTCAGCAGAATAGAGTATAAGCCGGGCTATGCTCATTGTCCTTTGAAACGCGGCAAGAACACGCCGGCACAAAGATGTCGCGCCCTGTTTTGGCGGCGATCCGCCGGGAATGACCCGCAGACGCAACCAATTTTCGGGCGCTTCTTGTGGGCCAAAAGGCAGCATTGAGCCTGCATTGGGATAGTGGCGGAGAGACAGGGATTCGAACCCTGGGTGGGCTTGCACCCACAACGGTTTTCGAGACCGCCCCGTTCGACCACTCCGGCACCTCTCCGCGGGGGTCTGTGAGGGGGGGATTTAGTGAGGAACGGGCAGGGGTGCAAGCAGAAAATTCGGGAATTGAAGAAACCCGGGATTTTCCGTTGCCTGCCAGCGCAAAACTCCTAGTCTGATATCCATGATACAGTTTGTACGCCGCTCCGCCTTTTGGTTTCTGGCCCCGCTCTTTGCGCTTGTTCTGATCCCGTTGGAACTTTCCGCCGCCAGCCGTGATCGGATAGAGGCCTTTCTGACCACGACCGGGTTTGACGTTGCCCTGGAAAGCATCGCGCTGAGCTCGAGGTCTGCCCCCCAGATGCTGGGGATTGATCCCGATGGCTTCGGTTCGGACTGGACGCGTCTGGCAGACGAAGTCTTTGACGTCGGCGCCATGCACGAGACCGCGGTTTCCATCCTCGAACAAACCCTGAGTGATGAGGCCCTGACACACGCGGTTGACTTTTATGCATCGGATCTGGGTCAGCGCCTGGTTGAGGCCGAAAACGCCTCGCATATGCTCGAGGACGATGAGGCCAAGCAGCTGGAAGGCCAAAAAATCATTGCAGACCTGATCAAGGACGGATCGCAACGGGTCGAAAGTTTCAAACGTATGAACAAGGCGATCGATTCGACCGGTACCGCAGTGCGGGCCCTGCAAGAAATTCAGGTGCGTTTTCTTCTGGCAGCCAGCGCATCAGGTGTCATTGACCTGCAACTTGATGCGGATGAATTGCGTGCGCTGATGAAGCGGAACGAAGCCGGTATGCGCCAGTCGCTGCAACTGTCCAGCCTTGCGGGGGCAGCGTATACCTATCAGGACTTTTCCGATGCGGATGTCGACTCGTATGTCGAGGCGCTGGAACAACCCCTGATGCAGGAAGTGTATGAACTGCTGAACGCGATCCAATACGAAATCATGGCCATGCGGTTCGAAGTACTTGCGGCCCGAATGGCCGAACTGCACCCCGCGCAGGATATTTGATGCACCGCGTTTTTCTGGCGATTGCGTTTGTTCTGTGGGGCGCTCAATTGCTGGCCGATCAAAGGGTCGACCGGCTGGCGCAGGCCATGCATCTTTCGCATGTGATGGAAATTCTCGTACAGGAAGGTCAAGGGCACCGCGAGGAACTTGACGAAACGCTGTTGGACAATACCGGCGGCGCGTATTTTGAAGCGCAGGTCAAAGATATTTACGATCCGGTCTGGATGCAGAAATTCCTGACGGATGCCTTTGAGGCGGGTCTGTCCGTTGCGCAGCTTGATCAGGCGATCCTGTTTTTCGAAAGCGATCTTGGTCAGACGATCGTGTCGCTGGAAAACTCGGCCCGTCAGGCGATGTCGGACCCGGCCATTGAGGACATGGCCCGCGAAGCTTATGAGTCCGTTGAGCGCGACTCGACTCGTTTCGAGTTGGTCGATGAGTACATCCAGGCAAATGACCTTGTCGAAAAGAACGTTCATGGGGCGCTGAGTTCCGACTACAGCTTCTTTCAGGGTCTTGATGTCGACGCGCAAGGCGACGATCAGGAATTGCTGGCCGAACTTCTGTCACAGAAAGAAAGCCGCGCAGCGGAAACCGAGGCGTGGCTTTATTCCTTTCTTCTGATGGCCTATCGGCCGTTGGACGAGACCCAGATGCGTGAGAATATTGCGTTCTCCAGAACCGAAACCGGGCGCGCCCTGAACGAGGCGCTTTTCGACGGCTTTGACCGGATGTTCAACGATATCTCTTTCCGGTTGGGGCGGGCGGTCGCACAGACACTCAGGGCGTCTGATCTCTGACGACGCTTTGGTGTTGACTTTTCCCGGCGATCTATGGATAAGCGCGCATCCCGGCCGGTTTTCCGTGCCGGGTATCGTTATTATTTGACCCTTGGGATGTCCTGATGGTCATTCACACAGCCCGAAAAGGGCGCGCTGTTCGAGGTGGCTTTCAAGTGTCTTGGAGCCGGAAACTCCCGAAAGGGGACCACAGAACGCGGTTAGACAAAGGAAAGACGCATGTTTGCGGTCCTCAAGACTGGCGGCAAGCAGTACAAGGTTCAGGCGGGTGATATCCTCCGCGTTGAAAAGTTGGCTGCCGACGCAGGTGAAAAAGTTCAATTCAACGATGTTCTGATGCTGGGTGGCGACGCTCCGGTTGTTGGCGCACCGTTCATCGAAGGCGCAGGCGTTCAGGCCGAAGTTATCGAACAGATCAAAGGTGACAAGGTCATCAAGTTCGTCAAGCGTCGTCGTAAGCACAGCTCGAAGCGTACCGTTGGCCACCGTCAGAAGCTGACACTGGTCAAGATCACCGACATCCTGTCGTCGGGCGCTGACAAGTCGGGCATCAAGGCTGCAACCGGTTCGGCTCCGGCTGGCGAAGCGGCACCTGCTGCAAAGCCTGCCAAGAAAGCCGAAGCCAAGGCAGAGGCACCTGCCGCTGCTGCTGCGGACGATCTGACCAAGCTGAACGGCGTCGGCCCTGCCGCTGCCAAGAAGCTTGCCGAAGCCGGAATCGAGAGCTTTGCCGCTCTGGCCGCCTTGTCGGACGAGCAGATTGCTGCTATCGAAACGGTCAAAGTGAAACCCGAATGGGTTGAGCAGGCCAAAGAGCTGGCCAAAGGCTAAGGAGAGAGAGAATGGCACATAAAAAAGCTGGCGGTTCCTCCCGTAACGGCCGCGACTCAGCGGGTCGTCGCCTTGGCGTGAAACTGTATGGTGGTCAGGCCGCCATCGCAGGCAACATCATCGTGCGTCAGCGCGGCACCAAGTTCTGGCCGGGCGAAGGCGTAGGCATGGGCAAGGATCACACCATCTTTGCAACTACTGATGGCGCCGTGAAGTTCCACAAGGGGCTCAAAAACCGCACCTTCATTTCGGTCCTGCCAGTGGCGGAGGCCGCAGAGTAAGCCGAAACCCAGAAGGTTTAAGAAAAATTCATGGGGGACCGGCACAAAGTGCCGGTCCCTTTTTCGTTTTAACGCAGTCGTGATCAAACAAACCGATGACAGTTGCAACCACCAGTTTCCTGATCTTTGCCGCCAGCCAGGTCGGCACGCCGGGACCGGCCAACATGGTCCTGCTGGGTACTGGTGCGCGTTTTGGATTTCGCGCCGCGTTGCCTTTTGTCGGGGGTGTTATCCTTGGGAAGCAGTTGATCATTTGGCCGGTCGGCTTTGGATTGCTGCATCTCGCGGATCAGGCACCCGCGGTGTTTACGGTGCTTAAATACGCGTCAGCGGCCTATATTTTTTGGCTGGCGTGGAAGATCGCCAACACGCGTTTGTCGCGACAACAGGCTGAAGGGAACGCCCCCGGCTTTCTGGCCGGGCTGATTGTTCATCCGCTCAACCCCAAGGCCTGGGCCATGATCATTGCCGGGTTCACCGGGTTCGTGGCTGCGGGCACCCCCAGTTTCGAAGCGACGGTTACGATTGCTCTGTGTTTGTTGTTTTGCCAGGTGATCCTTCATCCGATCTGGACTTTTGCGGGCGATAGAATTGCCCATGCGGTTGAAGGACGACCCGTTGAAAAATATCTGATGTGGACGTTGGCAGGCCTTACGGTTGCGTCCGTACTTTTCGTGTTGTTCGGAGGAGGAACACACCCATGAAACTTGAAACAATAATAAATCAGCCGGTCATAGAAACCGAGCGGTTCGATCTGCGCCCTCTGCGTCGGTCGGATATGGGGCTGATCGAGCACTATGCCGGTGATGAGCGTGTGGCGCGCATGACGACGAGTATCGCGCATCCTTTGGCCCCCGGCTCGACCGAGGCCTTTGTGACGCGCTCAATGGCCGAGGACCGGGACGAGGACGTCTGGGTCATGGATGCCACCAAGGACGGCGGTCCGGAACTGATTGGTCTGATCACGCTTAAGCGGCTGGATCGGAACCAGTCCGAAGTGGGCTATTGGGTGGCGCCGATCTACTGGAACACCGGCATTGCGTCGATGGCTGTCGAAGCACTGGTAAATGCCAACCCGCTGAAAAACGCGACGATGTTTGCCAGCGTGTTTCAGGACAATCCGGCCTCGGCCCGGGTCCTGACTCATTGCGGGTTCCAGTATCTTGGCGATGCAGAAAGCTATTCGGTGGCGCGTGATGCGAATGTGCCCACCTGGACATACAGTAAAAAACTCTGACTTGTGGCCGATGGGGCCTTTGCAGTAGGGGACAGACCATGAAATTTCTCGATCTTGCAAAGGTCTACATCCGGTCCGGGGCCGGCGGTAGCGGCTGCGTCAGCTTCCGACGCGAAAAATACATCGAATACGGCGGACCTGATGGCGGGGACGGCGGTAAGGGCGGGTCTGTCTGGGCCGAAGTCGTGGACGGGCTGAACACCCTGATCGACTTCCGGTATCAGCAGCATTTCTTTGCCAAGAACGGCCAGCCGGGCAGGGGCCAGCAACGTACCGGCAAGGATGGCGATGACATTGTCCTGCGCGTGCCTGTCGGCACCGAGATCCTGGATGAGGATGAAGAAACCGTTATCTGCGATCTGACCGAGGTGGGTCAGCGCGTTCTGCTGGCCAAAGGGGGCAATGGCGGTTTCGGCAACCTGCACTTCAAATCGGCCACCAACCAGGCCCCCCGGCGTGCAAATCCGGGGCAGGCCGGCATTGACCGCACGATCTGGCTGCGTCTGAAGCTGATCGCCGATGTGGGTCTGCTGGGCATGCCAAATGCAGGCAAATCGACCTTTCTTGCAGCCACGTCAAACGCGCGGCCCAAGATCGCGGATTATCCGTTTACCACGCTGCACCCAAATCTGGGTGTCGTGGGGGTCGACAACGTGGAATTCGTGGTGGCTGACATTCCCGGCCTGATCGAGGGCGCGCATGAGGGCCGCGGGATCGGAGACCGCTTTCTTGGTCATGTTGAGCGCTGCGCCGTGCTGTTGCATCTTGTCGATGGTACCTCGGAAACGGTTGCCGATGACTACCGCACGATTATCCACGAGCTTGAGGCCTATGGCGGCGAGCTGGCCCAGAAACCCCGGATCACCGTCCTGAACAAGGTCGATGCGCTGGATGACGAAGAACGTGATATGGCCAAAGCCGAGCTTGAAGAGGCCGTTGGCGGCCCGGTGATGATGATGTCCGGTGTTGCTCATCAAGGTGTAACCGAGGTTTTGCGCGCGTTGCGCGGCCAGATCGATGACAATCGTGTGCGTCAGAAACCCACTGAGGAGGCGCAGCCTTGGCAACCCTGACTTCAGCGCGCCGATTGGTCGTCAAAATCGGGTCGGCTTTGCTGGTTGATCGCGAAACCGGCCTGTTGCGCAAGGAATGGTTGTTTTCGTTGGCGCAGGATGTCGCATGGCTCAAGGGGCAGGGGACAGATGTAATCCTCGTCTCGTCCGGGTCGATTGCACTGGGCCGCGGCGTTTTGCGTCTGTCCATGGCGACATTGCCATTGGAAAAGTCGCAAGCTGCGGCCGCCGTCGGGCAAATTCGTCTGGCGCGCGCATATGAAGAGGCGTTGACACCTCATGGGATCACCACGGCGCAGGTTTTGGTGACATTGGAGGACAGCGAGGATCGCCGCCGCTATTTGAATTCACGCGCGACCCTGGAAACTCTGCTGGGTTTGGGTGTCGTGCCGATCGTCAACGAAAACGATACCGTGGCAACGGATGAGATCCGGTATGGCGACAATGATCGTCTGGCCGCGCAAATTGCCGTGACCGTGGGGGCGGATCAGTTGATCCTGCTGTCGGATGTCGATGGCTTCTATTCGGGCAACCCCAACGAGGACGCCTCGGCCACGCGTTTCGAAACGATCGACAAGATCACGCCCGAGATCGAAGCCATGGCGGGCGATGCGGGCTCTGGCCTGTCAAAGGGCGGAATGAAGACAAAGCTGCTGGCCGCCAAGATGGCCACCGCGGGCGGATGTGCGATGGCGATCACTGAAGGATCGGTTCTGAACCCTCTGAAAACGCTGGAAAATGGCGCGAACTCGACGTGGTTTACCGCAACGCTGGACCCGCATGCTGCGCGCAAACGTTGGATTTCGGCCATGAAACCGCGTGGCGAAATCACCATCGATGAAGGGGCTGCCAATGCGCTGGCAAATGGCAAAAGCCTGTTGCCCGCGGGTATTGTTGAAGTGACCGGCGATTTCGGGCGCGGCGACCCCGTTGCGATCCTTGACCCCAAGGCCCGCCGGCTGGCGCAGGGGATCAGCCGTTACACCGCGCAGGAGGCTGACGCGATCAAGGGGCGCAAGTCGTCCGAGATCGAGGCGACACTTGGATATCCCGGCCGTGCGGCCTTGATTCACCGGGATGATCTGGCCCTGTAAATACTGAAAAAGATGACCTGAAAGGCACGCGACATGAAAGATTTCGACAGCATTCCCGCTCTGATGGCTGATCTTGGGAAACGTGCCAAAGCGGCATCGCGCGATCTGGCTTTTGCAAACCCAGAACGCAAACATGCCGCCCTGATTGCAGCGGCCGACGCGGTTTGGGCCAATCGGGCGCAGATCATCGAAGCCAACCGGAAGGATCTGGAGTTCGGCCGCGAGAAAGGTCTGAGCCCCGCGATGATGGATCGGCTGATGCTGGATGAGGCGCGTGTTCAGGGCATGGTCGATGGTCTGCGCGCAGTGGCTGATCAGACCGATCCGGTGGGCGAAGTGCTGGCCGAATGGGACCGCCCGACAGGATTGAAAATCCAACGCGTACGCACCCCGCTGGGTGTGATCGGCGTGATCTATGAAAGCCGCCCCAATGTCACGGCTGACGCAGGTGCGCTGTGTCTGAAATCCGGAAATGCCGTCATTCTGCGTGGCGGCTCCGAGAGCTTTCATTCTTCGACAGCGATTCATGCCTGCCTGGTCGAGGGGCTGAAGGCCGCCGATCTGCCGGAAGATGCGATTCAACTGGTGCCGACACGTGACCGTGCGGCGGTTCAGGAATTGCTGACCATGACCGACTATGTCGACGTCATCGTTCCGCGCGGCGGCAAGGGGTTGGTCGGGCTGGTCCAGCGTGAGGCCCGTGTGCCTGTTTTTGCCCATCTTGAAGGCATCGTGCACATCTATGTCGACAAGGCCGCTGATCCGCAGAAAACGCTGGACGTGGTGTTGAACGCCAAGACACGCCGTACCGGGATCTGCGGCGCTGCCGAATGCCTGCTGATCCATCAGGACATCGCCGAAACGCTGGGGCGTGACGTGATTGCCGCGTTGCTGAAAGCAGGGGTCGAGGTTCACGCCGAAGGCGCACTTGCGGTCGAGGGTACAATTCCCGCGACGGCGGAGGATTGGGGAAAAGAGTTTCTGGACAGCGTGATCGCGGCCAAGCCCGTCGCCGATATCGATGCTGCCATTGCGCATATCCAGCATTACGGGTCGAACCATACAGATTGTATCATGACCGAGGATGACACGGCCGTGGCCCGTTTCTTTGAGCGTTTGGATAGCGCGATCCTTATGCACAACGCTTCGACTCAGTTCGCCGATGGTGGTGAATTCGGGATGGGCGCCGAGATCGGTATCGCCACGGGCAAAATGCATGCCCGCGGCCCGGTGGGGGCCGCACAGTTGACCAGTTTCAAATATCTGGTGCGCGGGAACGGAACAATTCGGAATTAAAAACGCAGCACAAGGCGGGTCGCGGCGGTTTCCACGGAAACGCGTCGACCCATCGCATTTGCCGTTTCCGGCAGCAGAGCGAACTGGACCTGCGCGGGGGTAATCTTGTTGGGGAACCGGCCGGTTGCAACGTGTTTCCATAAGGTATTGTCTACGTTCAACTTGTCGGCAGTTCCGGTCACTGTCCAATTGGTGCCTTGGTTCTCGATCTCAACCTCTCCGCCCATCGGCATGGCACTTTCGCAGCACATGAGCGCAAGGAACGCCAGCTTGATTTGGTTGCGCGGCATGGGCTCGGTCATAAACCAGTTTACCCGCACCCGTCCGGTGCGTTCGATGTCCTTGAGCAGTTCGGCCACTTCGGCCCGGCCCAGCGGCTGTTCTCCTGCTGATCCGAAGGCAACCCGAAAAAACCGGATACGCGCGCCCGCACTGCCGACGCTGCCCGAGATCAACTCCATCTCGGGGCCCTGAACAGCACCAACCATGTCCAACAGTTCCAGCCCGTTGGTGATTGCCCCGATCGGGCTGATCAAATCGTGGCAGATCCGTGAGCCGATCAATTCAGCCAGGTTGACGTTCGTGTTGCCCATGCGTACCTCCTGCGGTATCTGCCACAGGAACCGGAAGCCCCAAATGACAGACATGAATGCTATTCTTGCACCGGGCATGTTTGTTCGCCACCCGGATTTCCCCGAATGGGGTGTCGGACAGGTTCAATCCAACATCGCAGGCAAGATCACCGTAAACTTTCGCGAGCAGGGGAAAGTGGTAATCGACGGAACACGCATCGCCCTGATGCCGGTCTTTGATCCGTGAAACTGGTTTAAGAAGAGTTAACGGAAAAGACCAGATCTCCACTTGTTGCCTTCCCCCGAAGAACTGAGGTATCAGCCGCGTTGATAAAACAGGATTGATAAATCTGACATGCCGGACGCTGGCCCCTCGTTCACGATCAAACTGGCGGAAACCCGGGACGAACTGCGCGCAGCGCAGCGGTTGCGTTATGACGTATTTGTGCGCGAACTCGGCGGCGGAGGGGCGCTGGTCGATCATGTGGCCGGGCTGGAACGGGACCGGTTTGATCCTTATTTCGATCACATGCTGGCCATTGATGATGCGACCGGAGAAGTTGTCGGCGTTTACAGGCTGTTACCGGGTGATCGCGCCGCTGAATTGGGGCAGTTTTATTCCGAAGACGAATACGATCTGAGCGTTCTCAAGCAAAGTGGCCGCAAGTTGCTGGAACTGGGCCGGTCGTGCCTGCACAGGGACTACCGGGGCGGTACGGCCATGTATCATCTCTGGAATGGTCTCTCTCGCTATGTGGCCGAACGCCAGATCGAAGTTCTGTTTGGCGTCGCCAGCTTTCACGGCACGGATGTTCAGGAACTGGCCCAGCCGCTGTCGATGCTGCATCACAATCATCTGGCGCCGCCAGACCTGCGGGTGCGCGCCCAGCCGAGCGTGTTTCAGACCATGGATCTTGTCGCACCGGACGCGCTGGATCGTCGCCGTGCCATGGTACAGGTTCCGGCCCTGATCAAAGCCTATCTGAGGCTTGGCGGGTTTGTGGGTGAGGGGGCGTTCATCGATCATTCCTTCAACACCACCGATGTGTGCCTGATCCTGGATACGACCCGTATGAACGAGCGGCAGAAGCGCATCTATGGCGGGGCTTGATCCGGTGAATGATCCGCTTTGGAACAGTGAGGATGCGCCGGATCCGATCGAACTGGGTTTTGTCGGCTGGATTCTTGTGATCCTGAGGGGCTTGCCCTTGGCCATCCTTGTGTTCGGTGGGCTGCTTGTTCTGTTGGCCATTCGACTGATCGAGTTGCCACTTTGTGGTGTTCGTCGCCCCGTTACACCGTTCATCAGCCAGTTCGTGTGCCGAAACGCGTTCCGAATCCTGGGAATCGGATTTCGCTGCTCGGGCGCGTTGATGAAGGAACACGGTGCCGTTGTCGCCAATCACACATCCTGGCTGGATATCTTTGCCCTGAACGCCCGAAAAAGGGTCTACTTCGTGTCCAAGGCGGAAGTTGCGACCTGGCCGGGTATCGGGTGGTTGGCACGGGCCACCGGGACCGTATTCATCGAAAGGGATCGCAAAAAGGCGCGCGAGCAGACGGCGATCTTCGAAGAACGCCTGAAGGCCGGACACAAGCTGTTGTTTTTCCCCGAAGGCACCTCGACCGACGGATTGCGTGTTTTGCCATTTAAAACAACGCTCTTTGCCGCTTTCTTCGCAGACGAGCTGCGGGATTTCATGTATGTTCAACCGGTCTCGGTGGTGTTTCACGCGCCGAAAGGTCAGCCTGACCGGTTCTATGGCTGGTGGGGCGATATGGATTTCGCGCCCCATCTGCTCAAGACATTGGGCGCGCGCAGGCAGGGGTCCGTTGAGCTGATCTATCACGCTCCCGCCCGGGTCAGGGATTTCGCCAACCGCAAGGAACTGGCGGCCCATTGCGAGGCGGCAGTGCGCCACGCGCATGCATTGGCGCGGCTTGAAAAATAAGGCTTTGACCCTTGCGCTGCCTTCAAACCTGCCGTATACGCGCGCCATTCAAACCCGCAGGCGGGGTTTGGGCCTTGTGGGGGAGACATCCCTATCTGGCCCGCCGGTTGGAGCATTCGCTTCTTTCACCCCCGCCGAGGCGTAAACCGGAAAAGGAAAACATAGCATGGCTCTTCCCGAGTTCACCATGCGTCAGCTGCTGGAAGCTGGCGTTCACTTCGGCCACCAGACACAGCGTTGGAATCCCCGCATGGGCCCGTTCATCTACGGCTCGCGCAATGGCATCCACATCATGGACTTGACCCAGACCGTTCCGATGCTGGACCAGGCTTTGCAGGCCGTTCGTGACACCGTTGCCAAAGGTGGCCGCGTTTTGTTCGTTGGTACCAAGCGTCAGGCTGCTGGCCCGATCGCAGAAGCCGCTGAAAAGTCGGCTCAGTACTACATGAACCACCGCTGGCTGGGCGGCACGCTGACCAACTGGAAAACCGTTTCCCAGTCGATCAACCGTCTGAACCAGATCGACGAAGCGATGGAATCGGGCGCCGAAGGCCTGACCAAGAAAGAGCGTCTGGGCATGGAACGCGACCAGGCCAAGCTGCAAGCATCGCTGGGCGGTATCCGCGAGATGGGCGGCGTACCTGACCTGCTGTTCGTCATCGACGTCAAGAAAGAAGCACTGGCCATCGCCGAAGCCAACAAGCTGGGTATCCCGGTCGTGGCTGTTGTCGACACCAACTGCTCGCCCGACGGTGTTGATTACATCATCCCCGGCAACGACGACGCAGCACGCGCGATCTCGCTGTACTGCGATCTGGCCGCACGTGCCGCTCTGGACGGTATGACCGCTCAGCTGGGTGCCGCTGGCGTTGATTTGGGTGAATTCGAAGAAGCGCCGGTTGAAGAAGCCGTTGCGGAAGAAGCACCCGCTGAAGAAGCTGCTCCGGAAGCCAAAGCCGAAGCGTAAGCTGCCCGTCACGTAAATGACATATGGGGCAGGGTAGACCTGCCCCAATTCCATTTGAATTGAGGAGAGCCTAAAGATGGCAATCACAGCAGCAATGGTTAAAGAACTGCGCGACTCGACCGGCGCAGGCATGATGGACGCGAAAAAAGCGCTGACTGAAACCGGCGGCAACATGGATGAAGCCGTTGACTGGCTGCGCACCAAAGGTCTGGCCAAGGCGGCCAAGAAATCGGGCCGTACCGCAGCTGAAGGTCTGGTTGCAGTTCACGTCGATGGCGGCAGCGGTGTTGCTGTTGAGGTGAACTCGGAAACCGACTTTGTCGCGAAAAACGCCGAGTTCCAGGAAATGGTCGGCAAGATTGCATATGCGGCTGAAGGCGTCGACAATGTAGAGGAACTGCTGGCAGCAGATCTGGGCGGTAAGTCCGTTGCGGACACCCTGACCGACAAAATCGCCACCATCGGTGAAAACATGTCGGTGCGTCGCATGGCGAAACTGTCGGGCGACACCGTTGTGTCCTATGTCCACAATGCGGCCACCAACGGCATGGGCAAAATCGGCGTTCTGGTTGCTTTGACCGGTGGCGACGAAGCGATTGGCAAGCAGGTTGCAATGCACATCGCGGCTGTGAACCCGGCGGCCCTGTCCGAAGCAGACATGGACCCGGCAGTTGTCGAGAAAGAAAAGCAAGTCCAGATGGACATCGCCCGCGAATCCGGCAAGCCGGAGCAGGTGATCGAAAAGATGATCGAAGGCCGCATGAAGAAATTCGTCGCGGAATCGACTCTGCTGAACCAGCAATTTGTCGTGAACCCTGACCTGACCGTCGAAGCAGCGGCCAAGGAAGCAGGCGCGACCATCACCGGCTTCATCCGTCTGGAAGTTGGCGAAGGCATCGTGGTTGAAAAAGAAGATTTCGCCGCCGAAGTCGCCAAAGCCGCGCAAGGCTAAAAGGGCACAGGGAAAGTACCAGCAACGGCCTTTCCCAACAAATCTAAAGGGTTACGCACTGCGTAACCCTTTTTTCTGCCATCGGCGGATTTCAAAATTCTGAAATGTAGAGAAGAATTGGAGGGCCCCGCATGATGGGGATGGTCGAGGCCCCCCAAAATTCCGACACCGGTACGCGGACAAATAGGCGCCCCCTTGTCAGAGTGATCGGAGAGCTTTGTTATTGCAAAGATCCAATCCAATGTTCCCTGGCTAAAGCCACCACTCACGGAACACTCTCACTTTGCAACTTTTCCGATTGGTTTGAAAAGTAGTGATTTCCTTACCTAGGGTAAACTGACGCGGGATAGCGTCAAAATATTGCGGTTATGCTTCCATAATGAACATCTGGTTGTGCAGTGACGCCTTGAGAACCGCTTGCGCCGTCGTTTCGACCGAAAGCGCCTCGCGCGCGAGTCGCAGGTGCTTTTCCACCGTTGCAGATGTCAGTCCCATCAACAGCGCGATATCCTGAGTGGTTTTTCCGTCACCAACCCACTGCAAAGCTTCGCGTTGGCGTTTGGTAAGTGCCCGGTTCGGCGGATGGAACGGCAATGTCAGGATTTTCAGGTGGGCGACATTGTTCATAAGTAGAATGTCGTCGCCGTGCTCTTCCCAGACCGCATCCACATCCTCCTGGCTCAACCCATTATTGGCCGACAGGGAAATCGCCCCTTTTGAGCGCATGGAAACCGAGTTGAAGCTGACGGTATAACCCGAAACCACGCCCATGGATTTGTTGAACTCGAAAACTTCGCGTTCCTTCGCGGTCATCGTCCCGCCCGAGTTCATGTCCTGCAACATTTTCCAGCTGGCGGCGCCTTCGTTGTCCAAGGCCCACTTCAACATCGGAGCGTGAAAATACAGTCCATCCTTGATGAATCCGTCCACATAGGCCCGCTTGTGGTTCGTCAGGATTACGAAATCTTCTGGATCACCCAGAGACGTGGCCGTCCGGAATTGCGTGTACCCATAGATCAGGCGGGTAAAACCAAATTCGGCCATTTGGCGGCAATGTGCATCCCACAGGTCTTCCAGGGTTTTGGCGTAGCTGACAAACCGAAGATATTCCTTGAGCTTCATGTCGTGCTGCCTGCTTTCAGATGAGCCGCGAGCGCATCCAGCGCGAGGATATAGCTGTGGGCACCGAATCCACAGATCTGACCCAGTGCGACAGGGGCTATGTAGGACCTGTGCCGAAACGTTTCCCGGGCATGAATGTTGGAAAGATGCACTTCGACAACCGGCAGTTCCACCGATGCAATCGCATCCATAAGGGCAATCGACGTATGCGTGAACGCGCCTGCGTTCAGTATCAGCCCGCTTTGTACACCGCGGGCCGCGTGAATGGCGTCAAGCAGCACACCTTCGTGATTGGATTGCAGGTGGGTGACGTCCAGCCCGATGGAGGCGCCATGCTGAACGCAACGATCCTCGATCATATGTAGTGTCGTGCTGCCGTAAACCTCGGGCTGCCGTGTGCCAAGCAGATTGAGGTTTGGGCCATTCAATACCAAAACGTTATGCATGTTTTCACGATCCCCATACTTGGTTCATAGACGCGAAAAGGCCGGGTTGTCTACCTGACTTTGGTGGATTGAATACAGACAGTTGCCCTGAAAACAGACCTTGAGATGGAAGAGGAAACCAAGTTCAGTCATTCGACATGACGACACAGCGCGTCCGTTTGGACTTGGGCCGTACATTTACGTCCGTTTTTCGATTGCGGGAAAACAGGTTTTCGGGCGCATTGTCGTCGGTATCAGTATCGGAACATTGGAACTATCCGGGCTTACCAGCCGGCGCTTTGCGACGCTGAGTAATCCTTGCAAACCGTCTCTGATGCGATTGAAGATTGTCATGTGGAGTTTTGGTGCAACCCGGTTTCGTGCCAACGCAGCGGGCGGCTGATCGCCGCAAAGACAACAAGGCTTTGAACCGGGCCGGAATGCAACCGAAATCAGATTTAGCAGAGGAACATGACAATGACCCCCGATACCCTTTTCTCGCTGCCCGGCAAAACCGCATTGGTCACCGGAGGCGCCACGGGTATCGGTCGGATGGCCGCAGAGGCGTTGGTCAGGGCCGGCGCGCGCGTGTTGATCGCTTCTCGAAACGGGGACGCCTGTGTCGCGGCCGCCGCCGAGTTGAATGCGCTGGAGGCACCGGGAAGTGCCGAAGGGTTTGCCGGAGACATCGGCAGCGAGGCAAGTATCGCCAAACTGGTTTCGGACATTCAGAACCGGACGGAAGGACTTGATATTCTTATGAATAACTCTGGCGTGACCTGGGGGGCACCCTTGGGCCAGTTTCCTTATGACGCGTGGGACAAGGTGATGTCGGTCAACGTGGCCGGGGTATTCGAGCTTACCCAGAGGCTGCTGCCAATGTTGATGCAATCCGGAACCGCAGACGATCCGGCCCGGGTCGTGAATGTTGGATCCGTGATGGGAGAGGTTCCCATGGGGGATGGCGCCTATAGCTATTCAGCCTCGAAAGCTGCGGTTCTGCATCTGACAAAAATCATGGCCAAGGAACTGTCGCCCTACCACGTGACGGTCAACGCGCTGGCTCCGGGGCCGTTCGTATCGCGGATGACAGCCTTTGCTACGGCGGATGAGGACAAGCGTGAAAAGGTCGGCAAGTCAGTGCCTCTTGGGCGCGTCGGCTGTGATGAAGATATAGCGGGGTGCGTGCTGTTTCTGTGTGGACGCGGGGGCAGTTATGTAACCGGTTCGATCATCCCGGTTTCTGGTGGGATCAACGTTGTAACGTCGGGCAATATCTTTGCCGAAGCTTTCTAAGTCGCGCTGCGATCAAAACCGATCCCGTTCACAACGTGTTGGATTTGTGTCGTTTCTTGTTTTTCGACAGTTCAATTTCCAGGTTCGGCAAGCTGTTCTTGCCAAAGAACATTTCAGAGCCGTAAAACAGGCTGGGAACGCCAAAAACGCCGCGGCGCACGAACGATTTGGTCTGATCCTTCAGATCCTGTTTGATTTCAGGGCTTGTCATGGCCTCGCGCAGCTTGCGAACCGGCAGTTCATTTTCCTGTAGAATGTCAATCAGAACGGCCAGTTCATCCGCCTTTTGGCCATGCACCCATATGGCATCAAAGATGGCGTTTATGTATTTGATTTCCCATGATTTACCACTAGCGAACCGGGCGCCGCGCATCGCAAATTTCGTATTGATCGGAAAATGCGGGCTCATGTGAAAGCTCAGCCCGCGACGCCGCGCGAACCGATGCAAGTCATGAGTAAGATAGGCGGTTTTCTGGCGGTTTTCGGAAAACGCCTGAAACGGGCTCTGGTTGTGCGTTGCCTTGAAAACAACGGGCAGAAGGACAGGGGAATACCTGATCTTGGCATTATGCCGCGCGGCCAGCTCTGGCAGCATCTTGTGGGCCAGAAAGGCATTTGGGCTGCAAAAATCGTAAACGAAATCTATGCTTTGCGTCATTCTATTCCTCCAGGCCAATCCGGCACGTCGCCGTCCAACAATTTACAAGCGAATCTGTGACGGTTTCACTGTATCACTTGGATTTAAGGCGTGCCTCTTGGCTCTGCTTGTATAACCATTCATTTCAGCCCGGGTTTTGCTGTTGTTTCAGGCCCTACGCGTACACGATGTTAGTCAACTTCTGGTGGAACTCAAAAATGCTTCGAAAACAAGTCATGTTCGATGAAACGCGCCTGAACTGGATTCGCATCTGGATGGACCGCTATGTTGAGCAGCGCAAATACGCGGGCTCTTCCTTTTTGCTGAAGCACAAGGGGGATGAGGTCTTTTTCCACTCCAGCGGCCTGCGAAATCTTGAAGAGGACTTGCCGTTCCAACGCGATACGCTGGTGCGCATCTACTCGATGACCAAACCCGTTACGTCTGTTGCCTTGATGATGCTGGCGGAACGTGGGCTGTTTCACCTCGACGCACCGCTGTCGGATTTCCTTCCCGAGTACAAACAGATGCAGGCTCTGGTACCCGGCGCGGACAAGCTGGATCAAACCGAGGACGCGGCAAGCCCGACCCTTCATCAGTTGCTGACCCATACCAGCGGTTTCAGCTATCCGTTCAACCCCGGGTTCCTGCCGGAGGCGATGGATGAAAAGGACCTTATATTTAAACCAAATCAGGGTCTTCTGAAAGATCGCGTACGTGAACTGGCAGAGTTACCCTTGGCTTTCCAGCCCGGAACACGGTGGGAATATTCGGTTGGAACCGATGTGCTTGGGCGCGTTGTCGAGGTCGTCTCGGGACAGACCCTGGAACAATTCTTCCGGCAGGAAATCTTGGCGCCCCTCGAGATGCGCGAAACCGGGTTTTCCGTGCCCGACGGGGCAGGGGACCGGTTCGCCTCGCTTTATACGCCGCTGGCCGGCGATGCGATGGCGTTGAATTCCGCAGAACAGGGAGGCGATACCTTGCGTCTGGTGGATGCCCACGAAGCTTCTCCATTTGTGAATGCGACAACGTTCTCGGGCGGCGGCGGGCTGGTTTCCACAATCGATGACTATGTCAAATTCGTCGACATGCTTCGCAATCGCGGGTCCGGCAACGGGCATCAACTGCTTGGCCCGAAAACGGTGGACTTCATGATGCGCAACCACTTGCCGGGCGATATAGCTTCGATGGGACCAAAGAGCTTTGCAGAACAGCCCATGGAAGGCATGGGATTTGGCCTTGCAGGGTCGATTGTCCTCAACCCGGGTCGGGTGCGCGTGCCCGGATCCGTTGGTGATTTCAGCTGGGGTGGCATGGCCTCGACCTATTTCTGGATCGACTGGCAGAACGATCTGACGGCTGTGTTCTTCACGCAATTGTCGCCGTCCAGTTCCTACCCATCCCGGGCTGAACTCAAGGCCTTGGTGCACGCCGCCATTATTGAATGATTTTGCTCAGGCTGATACCCGGGTTTCGATCAATTAGCCCATGAGCAGACAATGACCGAAGCGGAACGCATCTTACTGGACCTTCTGGATATCGAACGGCTTGAAGTCGATCTTTTCCGCGGCACAGGATCGGGTGGAGAAACACCAACCCGAATTTTCGGCGGTCAGGTCATTGCGCAGGCCCTGGCCGCGGCGTACAGAACCGTGGAAGACCGGTTGTGCCATTCCCTGCACGCCTATTTCATCCGCCCCGGGGATCCAGATAAACCTGTTATTTATCAGGTGGATAGGGCGCGTGACGGTGGGTCGTTCACAACCCGTCGCGTTGTTGCCATTCAAAATGGCAAGCAGATCCTGAATATGTCAGCGTCCTTTCACGTTCAGGATGAAGGTTGGGATCATCAGCATCCGATGCCAACCGTGAATCCTCCACAGACATACCCATCACGTTCCGAGCTTCGACACGCATATGTGGATCGCGTGCCCGAAGGTTTTCGCGGTGAGCTTCTGCGTGAACGCCCGATCGAAGTGCGGGAGGTGGACCATCTGGATCCGTTCAACCCCGAAGTGTCGGACGACCGCAATAAAACCTGGTTTCGCATGGCGGCTGCCGCGTCTGCGGACGCGAAAACTCAACATCTGCTTTTGGCCTATGCGTCTGATATGAACCTGATGTCGTCAGGTTTGCGACCGCACGGGCTGAGCTGGTTTTCCGGAGAGTTCAACGGCGCCAGTCTGGACCATGCTTTGTGGTTTCATGCACCTGTGAAATTTCAGAACTGGCATCTGTATGTGATGGATTCTCCGTGGACGGGGCAGGGACGCAGCTTCAATCGCGGATCGATCTATTCAGAAGACGGAACCCTGGTCGCGTCGGTGGCTCAGGAAGGTCTTATGAGGAAGGTTCAGAGAAAACGTTAAGTATCTGGCGTAAACTGTTGATTCAACTTTCGCATCCCGCCCAGCCAGCGATCGTAGTCAGCCGCTTTGAGTTGCAGATAATCCAAAACCTGCGGATGCGGAAGAACCAGAAATCGTTCTTCCCGGATGGCTTGTACGCAGGTTTCAGCGACGTCATCGGGCTCCAGCATTCCGTCGATCGATGCCACTGAAACCTCATGTCCTTCAGTCATTTTTGACCGAACCGCCTGAGGACAAAGAACCGAAACCCGCAGACCTTTGGCGCCATATGTCAGCGACAGCCACTCGGCAAATCCGACCGCCGCGTGTTTCGTGACACCGTATGGCGCTGCACCCGGTTGGTTCAGCAAACCCGCCGCAGAGGCCGTCGTCAGAATATATCCGCCGCCGCGACCGATCATGCGAGGCACCAAATGGCGCGCGGTCCACACGTGCGACATCACGTTGATTTTCCAAATTTTTTCCCATTGATCATCGGGAACATCCAGACCGCCAAGCGTCAGGATGCCGGCATTTGCGCAGAACAGATCAATTGGGCCAACAGTATCTTCGGTGAAATCAATCAACGCCTTGATCTGTTCCTCATCCGAGACGTCACATGTGAAGGCAACTCCGCCAGTTTGGGTTGCGATGTCACGGGCTCCGGCCTCGTCAATATCCGAACAGATGACGCGCGCACCTTCCTGAGCAAAACGTTCCGCCAAACCCCGGCCAATGCCATCTGCGGCACCGGTCACGATGACAGTTCTATTTCTGAGCTCCATGGCGCATTCCAAAACAAGTCTTATGTGTTCTGGGCAGAGTGTTCACTTTGCTGCCAAGTTACAAGCCGCCATTAATTACCATAATACCGATTATGCGAATACCGACTACCGCCACGGGCGCCACCCACAAATACGGCTCCTGTCAAAATTCAAACGATTTTGGCGCCATATACGCAGGATGTGGTTATCCCAAGGCGTATCCAGCGCCGCGGACGGTTCGTACTGGATCGGTCCCACCATATTGCGTCAAAGCTTTGCGCAATCGCCCGATATGCACATCAACGGTTCGGGTATCGACATAGATGTCGCGACCCCAAACCCGGTCCAGCAATTGCTCGCGGCTCCAGACCCTGCCCGGCTTTTCCATGAATGTGCTGAGAAGACGGAACTCGGTCGGCCCGAGTTTTAGGGGTTTGTTGTCCCGGCTGACCTTGTGCGTCTCGGAGTCAAGAATGATGTCATCGAATTCCAGGCGCAAACCAACGGTCGAAGGACGGACGCGGCGCAATTGCGTGCGAACGCGCGCCATAAGCTCGACCACGGAATATGGCTTGACCACGTAATCATCCGCGCCGGTCTCAAGACCGCGGACTTTGTCGACTTCCTCGGTCCGGGCCGACAACATGATAATCGGGATTGAACGCGTGTCCGGACGGCTTTTCAGGCGTCGGCAGACTTCGATACCGCTCAGATTGGGCATCATCCAGTCCAGAACAATGATGTCCGGACAGTCTTCGTCAACCAACAGCATGGCTTCTTCGCCGTTGCCAGCCTTGGAAACCCGAAACCCTTCAGCTTCAAGGTTGTAAGCCAAAACCTCACGCTGGGCCATTTCATCCTCTACAACCAAAACGGTAGGTTGATCTGCGGACATCTCGCTCGTCTCCTAAACGGTTTGCGACGTGTTGTCAGCCTTGGGCCGGGCTTCGGCCGGGCGGTCGCCGGTGACCAGATACACGACCTGTTCAGCGATCGAGGTTACGTGATCGCCCATGCGTTCGATGTTCTTGGCGATGAAATGCAGGTGCATGCAGGCCGAGATATTGCGTGGGTCTTCGGCCATGAATGTCAGAAACTCCCGGAACAGGCCGTTATACATCTGGTCAACTTCTTCATCACGGTTGATGACGTCTGTGGCCAGTTCCGCATCGCGCTGAATATAGGCATCCAGCGCATCACGCAGCATCCGCTCGACCTCGCGTGCCATACGGCGCAGGGCCGCAGCGCTTCCGTTAATCTCGCTGGCATTGACCAGAACCGTAGTTCGTTTGGCGATATTCTTGGCATAGTCGCCAATGCGCTCAAGGTTGCCGGACACCTTCAGAACCGACAGGATCAGCCGCAAGTCACTGGCCGTGGGTGCCCGCAGCGCAATCAACCTGGCCGTTTCTTCGTTGATCAGTTCTTCAAGCGCGTCGATGGCTTTGTCGCCTTTTCGCACCTCTTGCGCCAACTCTTCATCACGGGTTTCCAGCGAGCGGGCCGCGCCTATGATGGCGGCCTCGACCAGTCCGCCCATCTTCATGATATGCGCTTGGATCGCCTCGAGGTCGCGATCAAAAGCAGTTGCAATATGTTGTTCGCTCATTGTCAGATACCTGTGCTTAGCCGATACGGCCTGTAATGTAGCTTTCCGTGCGCGGATCTATCGGATTGGTAAAGATCTGGCCGGTTTCACCGAATTCAACCAGATTACCCAAGTGGAAGAAGGCCGTTTTCTGACTGACCCGTGCCGCCTGCTGCATCGAGTGGGTGACGATCACAACAGAAAACCGCGACCTCAGTTCATCGATCAACTCTTCGACCTGTGCGGTCGCAATCGGATCAAGGGCCGAGCACGGCTCGTCCATCAACAGAACTTCGGGTTCGGTGGCGACGGCCCGGGCGATGCACAAACGCTGCTGCTGGCCGCCGGAAAGGCCGGTGCCCGGTGCATCCAGACGATCCTTGACCTCATCCCAGATCGCGCCGCGGCGCAGGGATTTTTCCACGATTTCATCCAGTTCCGCCTTGTTGCGGGCCATGCCGTGAATGCGCGGGCCATAGGCCACGTTGTCATAGATCGATTTCGGGAACGGGTTGGGTTTTTGGAACACCATTCCGACCTTGGCGCGCAACTGGACCGGATCGACACGCTTGTCATAGATGTCTTCACCATCCAGCAGGATGTCGCCTTCGACACGGCAGATATCGATGGTGTCATTCATTCGGTTCAGGCAGCGTAAGAAGGTGGACTTGCCACAACCAGATGGCCCGATGAAGGCCGTGACGGTCTTGTCTTCGATCTCAACGCTCACGTCCTTGATGGCATGGGTTTCACCGTAGAAAACCTGTACGTTCTTGGCGTTGATCTTGATGTCTTTGGAGTCCACGGTTCTCTCCACTCGTGTCATGTCGTTCATTCCAGCCCCCATTTACCAGCGGCGTTCAAAGCGGCGGCGCAAGATGATTGCGATGATATTCATGGTCAGCAGGAACATCAAAAGTATGATGATCCCACCCCACGCCTTCTCGTAAAAGCCGACGTCAGCGCGTGCGGCCCATGTATAGATCTGGGCGGGCATGGCCGAATTCGGCTCGGTAAAGCCTGCAAGAAAGCCGTCGGGATATCCGCGTGCGACAAACCCCACCATGCCGATCAGCAAAAGAGGTGCGGTTTCACCCAAGGCTTGCGCCAGACCGATGATGGTACCTGTCAGAATGCCCGGCGCAGCCAGCGGCAACACGTGGTGAAACACCGCCTGCATTTTCGACGCCCCTACCCCAAGCGCCGCGTCGCGTATCGACGGAGGCACGGCCTTCAAGGACGCGCGGGTCGAGATGATGATCGTCGGAAGCGTCATCAGGGTCAGAACCAGACCACCGACCAGCGGTGCCGATTGCGGCAGATGCATGAACTGAATGAAAACGGCCAGGCCCAGAATACCGAAGACGATGGACGGAACCGCGGCCAGGTTCGAAATGTTCACTTCGATCAGGTCAGTCAGCTTGTTCTGCGGCGCAAATTCCTCGAGATAGATCGAAGCTGCAACGCCAATCGGCAGAGACAGACACAGAACGACCAGCATCATGAAGAATGATCCCACAACCGAGACACCGATACCTGCGCCGCCGGGGTTGTCCACGCCTGCGTCCGCTCCGGTGATGAAGGGCCAATTGAATGCCTGCTTGATGATGCCGGCCTGTTCCAGCGCATCGACCAGATCCAGATCGCTTTTTTGCAGAAACCGGCTGTCCTGTATCGTGTCGCGGGATACGCGGCCTTTGAAATACCCGTCCACCCGGCTGGATGCCGCCAGATCGAATTGGACCGGCTCACCCAGCTTGTCGGGGTTTTCGGTGTAAAAGGTCCGGATCGTGCCGCCGACTTTACCCAAAAGACGCTCGATCGCGGCCTCATCAAAATCAACGCTGATCCCGCGTTCAGCAAGTTCACTGTTCAACTGGGCGACGAACAGGTTGGAATAGACTTTTGTCTTGAACAGGGCCCCTTCGGCCTCGTCCCGCTGCGGTTCGGTCAGTGTGAAATCAATGCTGACGACCGTGCGCTGGAAGGCCGGAATCCCCTGCGACAGGATCGAAGCGAACAGAACAACCAGAAAGAACAGACCGGTTGCGATTGCGGCGATGCCATAAGCACGGAACCGTTTCTCGGCTTTGGCACGTTTCTTCGTGCGTTCATCCGAAGCCGTGAGCGAGATCCTATGGCGACCGGATTGGGGGCTTTGCATACTGGTGTCGGTCATTCGTACTGCTCCCGGTATTTGCGCACGATATACAGGGCACACACGTTGAGCCCCAAGGTGAGAATGAAAAGGGTCATGCCAAGTGCGAAGGCGACCAGCGCCTCGGGCGAGGCAAAGTCGGCGTCCCCCGTCAACTGGCTGACGATCTTGGCTGTCACGGTTGTCATGGCTTCGAACGGGTTCAGGCTGAGGCGGGCCGCAGCCCCTGCCCCGAGAACCACGATCATGGTCTCGCCGATGGCGCGCGATGCCGCCAGAAGGATCGCGCCGACGATACCGGGCAACGCGGCGGGCAGAACGACCTGACGGATGGTTTCGGATTGCGTGGCGCCAAGACCGTAAGAACCGTCGCGCATGGCCTGCGGCACCGCGTTGATAATGTCGTCAGACAGTGATGAGACAAACGGGATCAACATGATCCCCATCACCAGACCCGCAGTCATGACGGCGGTGCCGGCTTTCATCCAGCCCAGGCCACTTTCACCAAAAACATCCAACAGCAGCGGGCCAACGGTCAACAAAGCGAAGAGACCGTAAACGATGGTCGGAATCCCGGCCAGCACCTCAAGCAGCGGCTTGGCGACAGACCGCAAACGGGGCGAAGCGTATTCGCTGAGATAGATCGCGGCGAACAACCCGATCGGCACTGCGACCAGCAACGCCACGACAGAGATGTAGAGCGTCCCCCACAGCAGCGGCAAGATCCCAAGTTCGGACAACCCGCCGCGGCCCGAAAAGCTGGGCGCCCAGGTCATACCGAAAAAGAAATCTGACGCCGGATATAGTTTGAAGAACTCCCAGGTGTTGAACACAAGAGACAGGACAATGCCCACCGTTGTGAGGATTGCAACCGACGCGGCCGCCAGAAGCAGGACACGAACCCCCTGTTCCACAACGTTGCGCGCACGGTATTCGGCGTTGGTTTGCAACCAGCCCGCTACGGCACCGATCATAGCAACCGCGATAACGGCAATGGACATGATCGCATACCCGGTCGAGCTCATGGCGCGATAGCTCTGCGCAGCGCGCAGTACCGGTTGGGTGATGTCCGAGGTCACCACCTGCCCCGCGTCCTTCAAAAGCTGTGTGATCTCGCCGATATTTGCATCGGCATCACTGGCGGCGTTCTCGGTCAGGGTTCCAAGCGCAACCGCATTGTCCAGCCCGGCGGCGGTGCGGCGTACTTCGGCCATCACCAGGCTGCGAGAGGAACCTTCCTTTATCACGGAGTCCGGTATCATGTCCGACACCTGCGCATTGAGAAAGAAAGGCTGCGCCAACAGCCACACGATCAAGAGACCGAAGGCCGGAACAAGTGTCTTCAGCGCAACGTTTGCGCCGTAAAATGATGGCAGGGAATGCAGATTCCGACTGTCACCATCTGCGTTTTGCAGTGCGCGTGTGCGTCCCAACAGATAGCCGACAGCCGCGATCGCCGAAACGATCAGAAAGAGCCAAAGTATCGGCATGACACCCCCATTGCCTTCGATTGCGAGTAGTAAAAAGACAGTGAAGGGGCGACTGATCCGTCGCCCCTATTTGCATTAGAACGGTGTCAGGCTCAGCTGCCCGAACCCATGGTGACTTCGTTGGCGATCGCGTCCTGAGTTTTTGCCAGTTCGGGATCGGCGACCAGGCCATAGTTGGCAAGCGGGCCCGAGGGACCGGCGATTTCGTCATGGGTGAAGAACTGCGCGTATTCCTTCAGGCCCGGGATCACGCCGATATGAGCTTTCTTCACGTAGAAGAACAGCGGGCGAGAAACCGGATATTCGCCGGTCGAGATGGTTTCGGTCGACGGTGCGACGCCCGACATGGTGGCAACCTTCAACTTGTCGGTGTTGTTCTCGTAGAACGCCAGACCAAACACGCCGATACCGTTGGGGTTGGTGTCGATACGCGCCAGGGTTTCGGTGTAGTCACCGTCGATATCAACCGATTTGCCATCGGTGCGAACCGCCAGACAGGCATCTTCAGCGTCGTCTTCGCTCATGCCGCCCGCGATCATGGCTTCCATGGCGCCGGTTTCTTCACAACCGATCAGCAGAACTTTTTCTTCGAACACTTCGCGGGTGCCGTGCTTGGTGCCCGGGATGAAGCTTGCGATTTCAACATCGGGCAGTTCTGGGTTGAACTCGGCCCAGGTGTTGTACGGGTTGTCAACGATCTCACCGTCTTTCAGAACTTTTGCACCCAGAGCGTTGAAAATGTCGGACGGTTCGAACGCGGTGAAGGCAGGCCCGGTCTGCTGGCTAGCGAATACGATGCCGTCATAACCGATGCGGACTTCCATGATGTCGGTCACACCGTTTTCGGCGCAGGCTTTGATCTCTTTTTCACGGATCGCGCGCGACGCGTTTGCAACGTCGATGGTGTTTTCGCCGACGCCTTCGCAGAAACGCTTCAGACCAGCCGACGAACCGCCGGATTCAACAACCGGAGTTGGAAAGTCTGTGTTTTCACCGAACAGTTCGGCTACGATCGAGGCATAAGGCAGAACGGTCGACGAACCGGCGATCTGAACATTGTCACGCGCCGCAGCAGTGGTCGCCGAGACGGCAGCGATAGCCAGCGCAGATGCCGACAGTTTTACAAAGGACATTTCAGTCTCCCTGAAAAGGTGTACTTGATCACCACCATGATGATCCTGCGGGGACCCCTATGGGGCGTGCGTAAGCCTTTTGTGACACATGCGTAACGGTTTTATGACAGCAGGAGATTTTTTTGCGTTTGCCCCCTGGAACAGTCAATGCCCCGTGGGGTCAGATTAAAAGCAAACCTGCATTCCAAGTTGTTTCAACGGGGCAAAATGACCGTAAAAACAGAACCTTTTCCCAATTCGCTTTCGACACGAAGTCTTCCACGATGGCGATTGACGATGTGCTTCACGATCGCAAGGCCAAGCCCGGTTCCACCCAGCTGCCGCGACCTGTGGCTGTCGGCGCGATAGAATCGCTCTGTCAGGCGCGGCAGGTGAACGGCATCTATGCCGGGCCCTTTGTCTATGAACTGGATTCGGACTGCCGGGCCGCGCATCGCCGGATCCCTGTCCGCTGGCAGGACACGTACCGTAACACTGCCGCCGCTGGCGCCATATTTGATCCCGTTCTCGATAAGATTGGTGAAAACCTGTCGCAACTGGTCGCCGTCACCGGTGACTGAAAGCGGGCCGTTTTTCACATCCAGCGACAAAACCACGCCAGCGTCTTCCGCAAGGGGCCGCAGCGAATTTATCGTGGATTGAAGAAGACCGGTAAGTTCCAGCTGTTGCTTGGGTCGAACACGTTCTTCGCTTTCGACCCGGTTCAACGACAACAGATCCCCGACCAGACGGTTCATCCGGTTGGCCTCATCGGCCATGATCTTGAGGAACCGGTCACGCGCGGCGGGATCGTCCCGTGCCGGACCGCGCAGGGTTTCGATAAACCCCATCAAGGCGGTCAACGGCGTGCGCAATTCATGGCTGACATTGGCCACGAAATCCCTCCGCATCTGACTGGCGTGCTCCAGATGGGTGGTATCCTGAAACGTGACCATGACGGCCCCTTCGGAAGCGACCCCGTTCATGTATCTGCATTCAACTGTGTATGTTGTGTCCTGCGCACCGTCATTGGACAGATGACGTGCTTTCTTTGCGCTTCTGCTTGTCAGGCTTTGCTCAATCGCGTCCAGAACCTGCGGCTGTCGCAATATGGTCGCAAAATGACGTCCAACGATGTTCTGGCCCAGAAGTGACGTTGCATCCGTGTTCGCGGCAATGATCCGTTCGGTCTGATCCACCATCAGCGCCGGCAGCGGGATCGCAAGAACAATGTCCTCAAGAACGTCTTCGGTCATGCGTCAAAACCCACTCATTCCGTGGCGTCAAAGCGCAGGTTTCAGGGTTTCGCGGAATTTGCGCATGTTTTCCTGATAGTGCAGCGCACTGAACGTGATCCTTTGGGCTGCGGCCTCATCCAGCTGACGCACGACCTTGCCCGGCGATCCCATGACAAGCGAATTGTCGGGGATTTCCTTGCCCTCGGTGATCAGGGCCCCTGCTCCGATCAGACAGTTCCGGCCGATCTTTGCGCCGTTTAGAACGATTGCGCCCATTCCGACCAAAGTGTTTTCGCCTATGGTGCAGCCATGCAGCATCACCTTGTGCCCGATGGTGCAATTTCGACCAATCGTCAGGGGAAAGCCGGCGTCGATATGCATCACGCAGTTTTCCTGAACGTTGCTGCCCTCGCCGATCCGGATTTCTTCGTGATCCGCGCGAATAGTACATCCGAACCAGACCGAGGCCCCCTGCTCCAGCACAACCTTGCCAATCAGATTGGCATCCGGCGCGACCCAGGTGTCCTCGTGAATGTGCGGAGCTTGCTCTCCCAAAGCATAAATGGTCATGACAGTCCCTCGAATTCTCTCTGCAACTTGCGGACGTGCTGTTGCAACCTGGGTTGCTGAATGCGGCGCATCCGTTCCGCGCTGACGATGGTTTTCAGCTTTTCTTCGGTTGCCTCGAGGTCGTCGTTGATCAGGACGTAGTCGTAATAGCCCCAGTGGCTGATTTCATCCCAGCTTTTGAGCATTCGACGGGCGATGACGTCATCACTGTCCTGCCCGCGTGTTTCCAGCCGGCGGCGCAGCTCGGGGATGGACGGCGGCAGAATGAAGATCGACAACGCGTGTTTGCCCAGATCCGAATTTCGGATCTGCACTTCACCCTGCCAGTCGACGTCGAACAGCACGTCCTTACCGGCATTGATCGAATTTTTGACCGGCTCGGCAGGCGAGCCGTAGAAGTTTCCGAATACATGGGCGTGTTCCAGCATCTGCCCATCAGCGACCTGCTGTTTGAACTCGTCCTCAGACAGAAAGAAATACTCGCGCCCATGCTCTTCTCCGGGGCGTGGGGCGCGGGTCGTCGCCGAGATCGAGAATTCCAGATCCGTATCCCAGGCCATCAGCCGTCTGGCCAGGGTCGATTTGCCCGCTCCGGACGGAGAAGACAGGATGATTAGTAGGCCTCGGCGGTCCGCCATGTCAGTCGTTCCCATTCTTATTCCACATTCTGCACTTGCTCGCGCATCTGATCGATCACCGCTTTCAGTTCCAGCCCGACCGATGTCAGGTCCGAGCTTTGCGCCTTGGAACACAGCGTGTTGGCTTCGCGATTGAACTCTTGCATCAGGAAATCCAGCTTGCGGCCCACGGCCCCATCCTGTGCCAACAACTCACGAGCGGCCGCCACATGCGCGGTCAGGCGGTCGATTTCTTCGGTGATATCCGCCTTGACCGCGATCATCGCCAGCTCTTGCGCGACACGATCGGGATCCGCGCCCTGCGTATTCTCCAGCACCCGCGCGAGATTCTCGCGCAGCCCCTCGGTCATCTTGTCCTTGCGTTGCTCGGCAATCTCTGCGGCCTGCGCCGTCAGCTCCGCGACCTGATCCAGTTGCGTGTTCAAGACAGCGGCCAAAGCTGCCCCTTCGGCTTTGCGCATATCTATGAACGCCGCCAGAAGATCTTTGAATTCGGACGTTAGATGAGCAACAAGCGGAGCCGGATCGTCGGCCTCGGTTCCTGCATCCATCATCCCCTTGAGCGCCAAAAGATCTGACGCACGCGACGGCGCCAGCGTGATGCCGCGCGCAGTCGCCAGCGCTTCCGTTCGCTCGAGAGCTGTCAGGGCCGCAGCCATCGCGGTTTCGTTCAAGGCCAGTTCCGGGGCAGAATCCTCGCGGTTCAAGCGCATCGACAGGGTCACGTTTCCCCGGCTCAGGGATTTGGACAGGGACGCCCGCAACGCGACTTCGAGGCCGGTCAACCAGTCGGGCACGCGCAGACGCATGTCCAGCCCCTTGCCATTTACGCTGCGAAGTTCCCACGACCAACTGTGCGGGCCGAAAGTTCCCTTCCCCGAGGCAAACCCGGTCATGGATCTGATCATGATGGCCCTTTCCTGTTCCCCTGCTGTTTCGAGCATGTGCCGCACCTAATGCTATTGACTGGTGCAGAGCAAGAGTTTGCTGACGACGCAATTGTTTGGCGCAAGTTAACCATTCGTTAAAGAATTGCTCCAAAATTGAATTAACCCGAGTCAAAATGCCTATAGCAATGGTTTGCGGGCCGCAGATGCTTCCAATGTGTTGCATTTTATGAAAAAGGCGGACAATTGACGGTAGGGTGATGAAAATGAAAACCTTTTTCGGGATAGGTTCCGGGTCAGAATTTGGAAAGATCGTCGCAATGGATCGCTTTGACAGTGGGCGCAGCCTATCGCCGATCCGCCAGGCCGAGGCGTATTGGACCGCATTGTTGAGCGGCGACAGCGTGCCGATGCGGTCTCAAATCGACCCGCGCGGTCTTGAGAATGTTCTTGAATATACGTTCATCCTGGAACGCATCGCACCCGGCCTGGCCCGTTTTCGTCTGGCAGGCAGCCATCTGAACGCGCTTGCAGGTATGGAAGTGCGGGGGATGCCGTTGACCGCGTTTTTTCAACCCGATGCCCGCGCGCAAACCAAGGATGTACTGGAACAGGTATTTGCGTCCCCCGCTGTTGCCGAATTGAGTCTGAACTCGGGCGGGACGTTGGGATGTACCCGGATGCAGGCCCGGATGATCCTTCTGCCGCTGAAAAGTGACCTTGGGGATGTCAGTCGTATTTTGGGGGTCATGATCGCCGATGGCGCAATCGGCAAGACACCGCGCCGGTTTACTCTGACCGATACGCGGATCAAACCGGTTTCTGAAATTCAGGTGCCCGCGCCCACACTGCGCCGGCCTGTGGAAGGTTTTGCCGAGGAACAACGCGAATTCAAACGCTCTGCCAGCCATCTTCATCTGGTGGTGTCTCGCGACGATTGAGACCCGCCGATTACCTTGAGCGGAAACAGCGGGCCGATGGCCCGCTGTTGTCAGTGTTTCAGATGCGCTCAGCTTACCGCGCGTTTTGAGCCGTTGCGGCGCAGGTTGGTCAGCTCTTCCGCCACCAGGAACGCAAGTTCCAGCGACTGCGACGCGTTCAAGCGCGGATCGCAAGCGGTGTGGTAGCGGTCCGACAGGTCCTCTTCAGTCACGGCACGTACACCGCCGGTGCATTCGGTCACATCTAGCCCGGTCATTTCGAAATGCACGCCACCGGGGATGGTTCCCTCGGCCTGATGCACTCCGAAAAAGTCACGCACCTCGCGCAGAACAGAATCGAACGGGCGGGTTTTATAGCCCGTGGCCGATTTGATCGTGTTTCCGTGCATCGGGTCGCAGACCCAGGTGACCTTGGCGCCCTCTTCCTTGACCGCCTTGATCAGACGCGGCAGATGCTCGCCCGCCTTGCCCGCACCGAAGCGCGCGATCAGGGTCAGGCGCCCCTCTTCGTTGTCGGGGTTCAGCTTGGACATCAGAACTTTGAGGTCCTCGGCCGTGGTGGTCGGGCCGCATTTCAGACCGATCGGATTCAGAACCCCGCGGCAGAACTCGACATGCGCGCCGTCGGGCTGACGGGTGCGGTCGCCGATCCAGATCATGTGACCAGAGCCAGCCAGCCAGTTGCCCGAGGTGGAATCCAGACGCGTTAGTGCCTCTTCGTATTCAAGCAGCAGCCCTTCGTGGCTGGTGTAGAATTCGACGGTCGAGAATTCATGGGTTGTTTCCGCAGTGATTCCAGCGGCTTCCATGAAGTCGATGGTGTCCTGAATGCGATCGGCAACCTCGGAATATTTCTGAACGTCCTGTTCATCCGCGAAACCCAAAGTCCAGGCATGCACGCGGCTCATATCCGCGAAGCCGCCGGTCGAGAACGCACGCAGCAGGTTCAGCGTCGCCGCCGCTTGCGTGTAGGCCTGCAACATCTTGTTGGGATTCGGAATCCGGGCTTCGGGCGTGAAGGCCAATTCGTTGATGATATCGCCGCGGTAGCTTGGCAGTTCCACACCGTTCACGACTTCGGTCGGGGCACTGCGTGGTTTGGCAAATTGCCCGGCCATACGACCGACTTTGACCACTGGCACCTTGGCGCCATAAGTCAAAACCATCGCCATTTGCAGCATCACCTTGAACGTGTCACGGATCGCATCAGCGCTGAATTGTTCAAAGCTTTCAGCGCAATCCCCACCTTGCAGAAGGAAGGCCTCGCCGCGCCCGGCGGCACCCAGATGCTGTTTGAGACGCCGCGCCTCGCCGGCAAAGACCAGCGGGGGATACTTTGAAAGCTGAGCCTCGACCTTGGCCAGCGCGGCCGCGTCGGTATAATCTGGCATCTGAACCCGGGGCTTGTTGCGCCAGTTCGATTTTTGCCATTCGGTCATAGCTTTGATCTCCGCTGAAGTTTTCAGGTGGTCTCTATACAAAATGCAATGAAGAGTGACCATATCCCATTTGCGCCTCTTGACGACGTAAACAAGCTTTGATCATGGTGGCTGTCAAATCTGCTGCTGGATAATCAACTGACCAGCAGCGAAGTAAGGACATCTCGCCATGCAAGAGCAACGCCAAGTTGTCACGGTGGAAGACACTGCGGCCCCACCCCGGAATTTCGTGTTTGTCCTTTTGGACAAATTCTCGCTTCTGTCCTTTGCTTCGGCGCTTGACAGTCTGCGCATCGCCAACCGCATGGCGAACAGACAGCTTTACACCTGGAAGCTGATGGGAGAAGGCGGAGAGACGGTAACCTGCTCGGCCGGGACCGAGTTCAAGCTTGACAGTGATCTGGTAGAGCTGCAGCGAGACGACGTTGTTCTGATTTGCGGTGGTGTGGACGTTCAGGCGGCCACCAGCAAGCGCGTGCTGAACTGGCTGCGGCGCGAAGCCCGAAGGGGATTGCGGATCGGTGGCCTCTGCACTGCGGCCTATACTCTGGCAAAGGCCGGGTTGCTGGACAACAAGAAGGCAACGATCCATTGGGAGAACTCTGACAGTTTCATCGAGGAATTCGATGAGGTCGAACTGACCAAAGCCGTCTTTCAGATCGATGGCAGCCGCATGACGACTGCGGGCGGCACCTCGTCGATTGACCTGATGCTCAAGCTGATTGCAGATGACTATGGCGAGGATCTGGCCAACGCGGTGGCGGATCAGATGATCTATTCCTCGATTCGAACCGACCAGGACACGCAGCGCCTGTCAACTCCGACCCGAATCGGTGTGCGGCATCCGAAGTTGAGCCAGGTTATCCTGATGATGGAGAAAAACATCGAAGAGCCGATCTCGCCCTCGATCCTTGCCAAGGACGTGGGTATGTCAACCCGCCAGCTGGAGCGTCTGTTCCGCCGGTATCTCAGCCGTTCCCCCAAGCGCTATTACATGGAACTGCGCCTGCACAAGGCCCGCAACCTGCTGATGCAGACAGACATGAGCGTCATCAACGTGGCGCTGGCCTGTGGTTTCGCCTCGCCCAGCCATTTCTCGAAATGCTACCGGGCGCATTACAACACCACGCCCTATCGCGAGCGTGGTGCGCAAAGTGGAAGACTGTCAGTCTAAGGCTCAGCGTCAAAGCTCTTTGACGAAATAGTGCAAGTACGGTCGGAGCATGGGCTGATCTTTGTAGGTTGTTGTCTCGATCGGAGAGTCCAGTTCCACAAACCCGAGCTTGGGATACAAAGACCTCATTTCCACATTTGGGGTGAGTGTATCTGCGATTAACCGCTTCAGCCCCATAGCTCTGGCGGCTTGTTCTCGTGCTTGAATCAATGCGCGCCCGACTCCGGTACCCCGAGCGTCTTCGGTTACAAATACACGTTTCAACTCGCCGGTAGACTGATCAAACCGTTTCATCATTCCACACCCCACGATTTTGCCACCTCGGTTTCTTGCGACGATTAGGCATCCGTTCGGAGGCATGTAGTCATCCGTGTTCGCCCAGAATTCCTCAAGTGCGCTTTGCGGTGCGGAAGGATCCAATTCGAACCCCATACCCTGCATTCTTTGAGCGATAAGAGCATAATATTGCTCCAAAATAATATTCAGCTCGGTTCTTGGCGGGATACTTGTGCACAATTCAATGTCGAAATCACTCATTGATATCCCCTTAACCGTGTAACCTGTTGGACAGAGTGACTGCGACGATGGAAACGCGCAAACGGAATTGTAAAGTCTGCTGGCATGCCTTGTATGTCACTGTTTGACAGACATCCTGTAAACTGCGCCCTGCCCGACTGAAATGAACCAGATCGCCCCATCCGGGGCCTGCACGATGTCGCGGACCCGTTCGGTCTCGGGGCCCTTGATCTGCTCGACCTCGCGCAGCGGGTCTCCGGACAGCCGCGCGATATAGTCGAATTTCAGCGAGCCCACGAAAATGTCGCCCCGCCATTCAGGAAACATATCGCCGGAATAAACCATCAACCCCGACGGCGCGATCGACGGGTCCCAGTACAGGCGCGGCTGTTCCATACCGGGCTTGCTGGTGCCCTCGCCGATCTTCTCTCCGGAATAATGCGTGCCGTACGAGATGACCGGCCAGCCGAAATTGGCGCCGGGTTTGACAAGGTTCACCTCGTCACCGCCGCGCGCACCGTGTTCAGACACCCACAATCGGCCGCGCGCATCCAGATCGGCCCCCTGTGGGTTGCGGTGCCCATAGGTCCAGATTTCAGGTCGGATATCTGCCTTCCCGATGAAAGGATTGTCCGACGGCACCGAGCCGTCGCGGTTGATACGGATCACGGACCCTATGGCGTTCGAGCGATCTTGCGCCTGTGGCGCATCTCCTCGGTCTCCGATGGTTACAAAAAGCGTGCCGTCATTGGCTTCTACAACGCGCGAGCCGAAATGCCGCCCGCCTGATCCGCCGGGGGAAGCCTCGAAAATGACCCGCAGATTCGTCAGACGCGTGCCGTTCTTAGACAGGCGCGCGACGGTGACAGCCGTGCCTGCGCCACCTTTTTGCGGTTTTGAAAAGGTCAGAAAGACCTCGCGGCTTTGATTGAAATCGCGCGGGATCGTGATGTCCAGCAATCCGCCCTGCCCCGAAGCTGCAACCTTGGGAACGCCGGATATGGCTTTCGCCTCTCCGTCCTTAACATACAGCAGGTTTCCGTCCCGTTCGGTGACAAGAAAACTGCCGTCAGGCAGGATGCCTACGGCCCAGGGCGTATCCAGCCCGCCTGCCATTTCGACAAGTTCAATATTCCCGACCGAGGTCGACAACGCCTGTGCCAAGGCGCTTTGAGTGCAAAAAGTGAAGAACAGAATCGCGGCAGCTCTGAGCATGTTGACCCCTCTCCGGACAATCTTGGGCAAACCCTAACAAAACAGATAGATTTCCGATCGATAAAGGCACGATTGCGTTAGGACTTTTCTTTTCCGGGCAGCTTGCCTAGGTTCGTGGCCAGAACGAATACGTTCACAATAGGGAGTAACCATATGAAAAAGCTGCTTACAGCAACTGCAGCATCCGCTTTGCTGGCCGGTCCTGCGCTGGCCGAAGACATTACGCTTGGTGTTTTGTTCGGTTTCACCGGCCCAATTGAATCGCTGGCACCCGCAATGGGTTCGGGCGCTGAATTGGCGATTGCGGAAGTCACCGAATCCGGAAAACTGCTGGATGGATCCAAAGTGACCGCATCGCGCGCCGACACCGGCTGCATTGATAACGGTCTGGCCACTTCGAACGGCGAACGCATGATTGCCGACGGTGTTGCCGGCATCATAGGCGGCGATTGCTCGGGCGTGACCGGTGCGATCCTTCAGAACGTCGCGATTCCGAATGGCATGGTCATGATCTCACCCTCGGCGACCTCGCCGGGCCTGTCGACCATGGAAGACAACGGCCTGTTCTTCCGCACCGCGCCTTCAGATGCGCGCGAAGGCCAGGTGATGGCGGATATCCTGAAGGATCGCGGCATCAACTCGATCGCTCTGACCTATACCAACAACGACTACGGCAAGGGTCTGGCGGACGCGATCCAAACCTCTTTCGAGGCAGCAGGTGGTGAAGTGACCATCGTTGCAGCGCACGAGGATGGCAAGGCCGACTATTCGGCCGAAGTTGGTGCTCTGGCCTCGGCCGGTGGCGACATTCTGGTTGTTGCGGGCTATCTGGATCAGGGCGGTTTGGGCATCATCCAGTCGGCGCTGGACAGCGGTGCGTTTGACACCTTTGGCCTGCCCGGCGGCATGATCGGTGACTCGCTGCCGGCCAATGTCGGCCCCGACCTGAACGGTTCGTTCGGTCAGATCGCCGGTTCGGGCGGTGAAGGCGCCGAAAAGTATTTCGCCATGGCCGAGGCAGCAGGCTTCGACGGTTCGTCGCCCTATTCGCCCGAATCCTATGACGCTGCGGCTCTGTTCATGCTGGCCATGCAGGCTGCCGGATCGACCAATCCGGCCGACTATGGCGGCAAGATCATGGACGTTGCCAACGCTCCGGGCGAAAAGATCTATCCCGGCGAACTGGCCAAGGGTCTGGAATTGCTGGCAAACGGTCAGGACATCGACTATGTCGGTGCGTCCGGTGTTGAGCTGATCGGCCCCGGCGAAAGCGCGGGTTCCTATCGTGAGATCGAAGTGACCGACGGTGAAAACAAGACCGTCAACTTCCGTTGATTGATCGCCAAAAGCTATGAATGCAAGCAGCCCGGGCCTTGTGTCCGGGCTGTTTCAATGAAAAAAGACCGCACCCGGCAAACGGGGTCGAGACAACAGCGCCGAACAGGCGGCAAGGGGAAAAGATGATCGTCGTCGAGGACGTGCACAAGCATTTCGGCGGATTTCATGCGGTGGACGGGGCATCGCTGGAAATCCAGAAAGGGTCGATCACCGGCCTGATCGGGCCCAACGGGGCAGGAAAAACCACTCTGTTCAATGTGATCGCAGGTGTTCTGCCGCCGACCAGCGGCAAGGTGGTGATGGACGGCGAGGATATCACCGGTCTGCCCCCGCATGAACTGTTCCACAAGGGTCTGTTGCGCACGTTTCAGATTGCACATGAATTCCCGTCTATGACCTGCCGCGAAAACCTGATGATGGTGCCCGGCGCGCAATCAGGCGAGTCGCTGTGGAACACGTGGTTTGGCCGCAAGCGCATCGCTGATGAAGAACGCGCGTTGAAGGCCAAGGCCGATGAGGTGCTGGAGTTTCTGACGATTGAACATCTGGCCGATCACAAGGCGGGTCAGGTCTCGGGTGGTCAGAAAAAGCTGCTGGAGCTGGGCCGCACGATGATGGTGGATGCCAAGATCGTGTTTCTGGACGAGGTCGGCGCGGGTGTGAACCGCACCCTGTTAATGACCATTGCCGACACGATCCTGCGCCTGAACAAGGAACGCGGCTATACCTTCGTCGTTATCGAACATGACATGGATTTCATCGGCAAGATCTGTGATCCAGTCATCTGCATGGCTGAAGGCAAGGTTCTGGCCGAGGGTACCTTGGACGAGATCAAGGCGAACGAGCACGTGATCGAAGCCTATCTGGGCACCGGCCTGAAGAACAAAGACAAACTGGAGGCAGGCGCGTGAGCGACAACCCCTATCAGGATGACAAGGGCAACAAGGACGCTTCGATCACCAATCCGCACGGTGTCGGCACCATGACGCCGGCCCATCGCAAAAGTGGTGCGACGCATAAGGTCGAGGGCGGCCCTTTTCTGATCGGCGACACCATGACGGGTGGCTACGGCAAAGGGCCGGACATCCTGCATGATTGCACCATCGCGGTGGACAAGGGTGAAATCGCAGTCATCGTCGGCCCCAACGGTGCGGGAAAGTCTACGGCGATGAAAGCTGTGTTCGGGATGCTGGATGTCCGTTCAGGGTCTGTGCGTCTGGACGGCGAGGATATTACAAACCTCACCCCGCAGGATCGGGTCATGCGTGGCATGGGCTTTGTGCCGCAGACACAGAACATCTTTACCTCTATGACGGTGGAGGAAAACCTGGAAATGGGCGCCTTCATCCGTCGCGACGACATCAGCCAGACGATGGAGCAGGTCTATGACCTGTTCCCCATCCTCCGCGACAAGCGCAATCAGGCCGCCGGAGAACTGTCGGGCGGACAACGCCAACAGGTCGCCGTGGGCCGCGCCCTGATGACCCAGCCCAAGGTGCTGATGCTCGACGAGCCTACGGCAGGTGTTTCGCCGATCGTGATGGATGAACTTTTCGACCGGATCATCGAAGTGTCCCGCACCGGCTTGCCGATCCTGATGGTGGAACAGAACGCCCGCCAGGCCTTGGAGATTGCCGACAAGGGATATGTTCTGGTTCAGGGGCGCAATGCCTATACCGGAACGGGCAAGGAACTGCTGGCCGACCCCGAGGTGCGAAAGTCGTTTTTGGGCGGCTGATCGACGCTTTTCAATGGCAGATTTTCATGTGGGGCCAGTCGAGATTCTCGGCTGGTCCTTTTGCTTGATCGCAATGCGCAAAATTGAAGGCCAGAACGTGGCAACCGGTGCTTCAAACCGAGGCTCAGGACATGAGAACCTTTATTAGGTATCTGAAAAATATCAATTAATCTCCTGCGGGCCGTTGCGGAAAAAAGACTTTGAAAACGCGCCGAATGCCAATCTGCTGCTTTAATCAGGCCCAATTTCAAAAATATCGCTGCGCCCGAACACCTAAACCAATCCCCGAAACGCGCCCCGGTTGGGGACACAAGAATTGGAAGTCAAAATGAAAAAATGGATGATCGCCGCCCTGGCCGCACAACTGGCAACCGGTGCCGTCGCTCAGCAGCGCGAATTTGTGTGTACATCGGAAATTGATGGAACCGAGTATCGGCTGACACGGTTCGAAGGTGCGCAAAAGGGATCGGTCAAGTTCGGTGACACGACCGGGGATGCGCAGGTGTTTCCGGGGCTGAACAACTTGACGTTCATCCTGACGACCGAGCAGCATGTCATGACGTTCTTCGTCAAAAGCCCGGATCTGTCCTACAACCTGTCCATCCGCCGCCCGGTTCTGCAAAATGATCGCGGCCAATGCACGGAAACCGGTGCCTAGACCCGCGATCTTTCATGATTTCGGACCGCGCCCCTCAGTGTGGCGCGGTCTTTCTCTTTGGGGAAGAACCAAGGGGCCTCTGCCAGCGTGTCCGAAGCCTGCCAAGCGGCATAAAAACATGCATAAAGCCCTAAAAATCATGTTCCAAATTGTTGTGTCTTTCGTCGGCGTCGTGCCATAAAGCCGCACCCGGACAGTGAGAAGAAATAATGGATCTACTCAACGCGCTTGTTGCGCTTGCGAATTTTGTGTTGGTTCCAGCGGTCGCTTATGGCAGCCAACTGGCATTGGGCGCGCTTGGCGTGACCCTGATCTACGGCATCCTGCGGTTTTCAAACTTTGCCCATGGTGACACCATGGCCTTTGGCGCGATGGTCGCCGTACTGGTCACATGGGGGTTGCAGGCCGCCGGAATCAGCTTTGGACCGTTGCCAACCGCCCTGCTTGCCCTGCCCTTTGCCATCCTGGGCTGTATCGTGCTGGTGCTGATCACCGACAGGCTGGTCTACAAATTCTACCGTGAACAAAAGGCAAAGCCCGTTATTCTGGTGATCGTCTCCATGGGCGTGATGTTCATCATGAACGGCCTTGTCCGGTTTATCATCGGGCCGGATGACCAACGGTTTTCGGATGGGGCTCGGTTCATTGTTTCGGCACGCGATTTCAAGGCGATGACCGGTCTGCGTGAGGGTCTGGCCATCAAGACGTCGCAAGGTATCACGGTGATCGTGGCCGTTGTTGCCGTGGCGCTGCTGTTCTGGTTTCTGAACAAGACGCGCACCGGCAAGTCGATGCGGGCCTATTCGGACAATGAGGATCTGGCGCTGTTGTCAGGCATCAACCCGGAACGTGTGGTGATGATCACATGGATCATCGTTGCGGCGCTGGCCACAACTGCTGGCGTTCTTTACGGGCTGGACAAAAGCTTCAAACCCTTCGTCTATTTCCAGCTTCTGCTGCCGATCTTTGCCTCGGCCATCGTGGGTGGTTTGGGCAATCCTCTGGGCGCCATCGCAGGCGGGTTTATCATCGCGTTTTCCGAAGTGACGATAACATACGCTTGGAAGAAGGTGCTGACCTATGTGTCGCCTGAAAGTCTGGCGCCGTCAGGTTTGGTCCAGCTCCTCTCGACCGATTACAAGTTCGCGGTCAGCTTTGTCATCCTGCTGATTGTGCTTCTGTTCAAGCCCACGGGACTTTTCAAGGGAAAGGCCGTATGACCGACTCTGTCAAAAACACGCTGCTGTTCGCAATTGTCGGCGGCCTGATCCTGTTGACCGGTTTCACGCAAAGCTGGAACACCGCGATCCTGATCCTGAATATGGGGCTGATTTCCGCCATCATGGCGATCGGTGTAAACCTGCAATGGGGTTTTGCCGGTCTGTTCAATGTGGGCGTGATGGGCTTTGTCGCCTTGGGCGGTCTGGCCGTCGTACTGGTTTCAACGCCGCCCACGCCCGGTGCTTGGGCTGCCGGAGGTTATGGCATCGTTCTGTCTTTGCTGCTGGGTGCCGCGACAGTGGTTGCCGCCGTTCTGGTGGCAACAAAGCTGCCGAAAGGCCGTGTGCAAACCCTGACGATCATCGCCGTTCTTGTCGTGGGCTTTTTTGTCTATCGCGCGGTGTTCGATCCCAGCATTGCGGCAGTCGAGGCCATCGACCCGGCGATTGCCGGCAATATCGGCGGTTTGAATCTGCCGGTTCTGTTGGCCTGGCCGGCGGGTGGTTTGCTGGCGGCGGGTGCTGCGTGGCTGATTGGTAAAACGGCGCTGGGCCTGCGTTCGGATTATCTAGCGATTGCCACATTGGGGATCGCCGAAATCATCATCGCCGTCATGAAAAACGAAGACTGGCTGGCCCGGGGCGTCAAGAATGTCTACGGCATCCCACGCCCGTCCCCTGTTGTGGGCTACGAAGTGGATTTGCAGAACGACCCGGCCTTTCTGGCGCGGGCCGAATGGTTGGGGTTGGACCCCGTCACCGCGTCCACCCTCTCGGTCAAACTCGGCTATTCGCTGCTGTTCATGATAGTACTTCTGGTTCTGCTCTGGATGGCACAGATGGCGCTGAAAAGCCCGTGGGGCCGGATGATGCGCGCAATCCGTGACAATGAAGTGGCGGCTGAGGCCATGGGCAAGGATGTCACCCGTCGTCATCTGCAGATATTCGTACTGGGTTCGGCCATTTGCGGTATCGCGGGTGCGATGATGACAACGCTGGACGGCCAGTTGACGCCAAGCGCGTATCAACCGCTTCGCTTTACCTTTCTGGTCTGGGTGATGGTGATCGTGGGTGGTTCGGGCAACAACTTCGGGGCCGTTCTGGGCGCATTCCTCATCTGGTTCCTGTGGGTTCAGGTTGAACCGATCGGCTTGTGGCTGATGAATGTCATTACCGCCGGCTTGCCGGACGGAAGTGCATTGAAAGCCCACCTGCTGGACAGCGCCGCGCATATGCGCCTGTTCACGATGGGTCTGATCTTGTTGATTGTTCTCAGATTCAGCCCAAGAGGGCTGATCCCAGAGAAATAGATCACTTCCACCTTCAATAAGCGAAACCGCGCCTCTCATCCGGCGCGGTTTCTTGATTCTTAACGATTTTTTGAATAAACGGACACACCGCAGTGTTTTCTTTTTGCGGTATGTCGCCGGCACTCACATCCGTCTACGCCGATCTGTAACGATCATTTACACGTTTTGAAAAGAGTCAAAAATGAAAGCACCACGGTTCAAGACACTGCTTCTGTTTCCGGTTGTTGCCATCGTAACAACCGCCTGCATTCCCACACCGGAAGAACTTGAGACAACTCCCGTCAAGGTTCAAACGCCCAAAGGTGTCGTAACCTGTCAGCTATACCGTCACGACCGGGTGACCTGGGACCGGGCGATTGACTTCCCGGCTTCGAAAATGTCCGTGCCGGAGGCTGACGCCTACTGCCGTCAGGAAGGCCAGCGTCGTCTGAAGTAAACATTGCGGCGCCCGTGATGGGCGCCGTTCCGTCATCTGTTGCGGAACAATCCACCCAGAATACCACGAACGATCCGGCGTCCGGTCGTTCCTTTCAGTTCTTTGATAACCGCGTCGGTCATCGCCGATGCAAACGTGTCTTTCCTCCGTTGCACCCGGGACGAGGATCTGCCAACCCGGCTTCCTGAATATCTGCGAGCTGAAGAATACTCTCGTTCCATCGGTGATTGTGCCTCCAGCAATTCATCGGCCTCTGCCTGTTCAGCGGCCTTGGCGGCGGCCTCAGCCCGAGCCTGGAGGATTTCAAAGGCCGATTTTCGATCAATTTCATGATCATATTTCGACGCCATTGGCGAGGCATCGAGAATGGTCCGCCGCTGCGCATCAGATATGGGCCCCAACTGGGAACCCGGCGGACGAATCAATGTGCGCTCGACAATTCCGGGAACACCTTTTTTCTGCAGCATCGACGTGACAGCCTCACCAACGCCCACCTCACGAATTGCGGCTTCGGTGTCGAAGGCGGGGTTTTCGCGATAGGTTTCCGCCGCCAGACGCAGGTTCTTTCGGTCACGCGCCGTGAAGGCTCGCAAAGCGTGCTGAACGCGATTGCCCAACTGCCCCAGAATATCCTCGGGAATATCGGCGGGATTCTGGGTGATGAAATAGACTCCCACGCCTTTGGACCGGATCAGGCGCGCAACCTGTTCGACCTTGTCCACCAGCACTTTCGGAGCACCGTCAAACAACAGATGCGCTTCGTCGAAGAAGAACACCAGCTTGGGTTTGTCAGGATCACCGACTTCGGGAAGTTCCTCAAACAATTCGCTCAGCAGCCACAGCAGGAATGTCGCATAAAGCCGTGGCGCGGCCATCAGTTTGTCCGAAGCAAGGATGTTCACCATCCCCTGCCCGTTTTCATCGGTGCACATCAAATCGGACAGATCCAGCGCGGGTTCGCCAAACAGCTTTGTTCCACCCTGGTTTTCCAATACCAGCAATCGCCGCTGGATCGCACCGATCGAAGATGTCGATACATTGCCATATCGCAATGAAAGCTGGGCCCGGTTCTCGCCGATCCAGACCAGCAGCGCCTGAAGGTCTTTGAGATCCAGAAGAGGCATTCCCTCTTCATCGGCCACGCGGAACGCGATGTTCAGGATGCCTTCCTGCGCTTCGCTCAATTCCATCAACCGGGACAGCAGCAAAGGGCCCATTTCAGTGACCGTCGTCCGCACCGGATGGCCTTGTTCGCCAAAAAGATCCCAGAACGTAACCGGGCAGGCGGAATAGGCAAAATCGTCGAACCCAATGCGTTTGGCACGATCCATAAATGCCTGATGCAGTTTATGCGCGTCGCTTCCGGGCAAAGCCAGGCCCGACAGATCGCCTTTGACATCGGACAAAAACACCGGAACTCCGGCTTGGGAAAAACCTTCCGCGAGGATTTGCAACGTTACGGTCTTACCGGTCCCGGTGGCGCCGGCAATCAGCCCATGGCGGTTCGCATATTTCAGCGCCAGTTCCTGCGGCTGGCCATAGCCTTCGCCTCCGCCACCCAAAAATATATTCTTGCCCATTAACATTGCCTTATGTTTCACCGATCCGTGACCAGCATACAAAGTTAACCTTTGACTGCGATAGTCAATTTGCCCCGCGTTTGTTTCCCTCACGTGGGGCAGACTTCCTCCCTGTCGACTGGCCGTGCCTTCGGGCACGGCTTTTTTACGGGTTCGAATTTGGTTTCAAAGTTCTGACCGTAATATTAAAATTTGAGGATAGCTGTTGACCCGTCTGCGCCCCTTTCGTAGGGTTTGCGCATAAATAAGTCGGCCAGTCCGACGGGGAGAACCTTTTGGAAAAGAGAGCTGGCTTATACAGCTCTCTTTTTCTGTCTCAGGGCAGTTGGTTTCTGGTGTTCTGGCAAGAATCCGTTCACGTTCAGACATGGCGTTCTGTTAGTGCCTGACACCAGTTCAGAAGAGTGTTAAACGAAGCAAAAAGCTCAAGCATCAAGTCGAGGCATTCATGATCAAGAAAATCCTCTCGCTAAGTACAGTGGCGGCAATTCTTCTATGTGGCGCAGGATATGCGCAGGACACAACGACATCCGAACCGGACAACGGTCTCGATTTGGGTCAGGAAGGCCCGCGCCCCGGAGAACAGTTCGTCAAGGAAAAGTTCGGTGACTGGGACTTGTCCTGCATCAAGGCGCAGCAAGGCGAAGACCCGTGCGCCATCGTCCAGATTCTGAAGGGCAACCAGGGTGATCCGATAGCTGAGGTGTCGATTGGAAGACTGCCCGAGGGCGGCGCGGCAGTTGCATGGGCGAATGTGATCGTTCCCTTGGAAACACTGCTGCAAGCTCAGCTCGCCCTGTCCATCGATGGTGCGCCCCGCAAGTTGTACAACTATCATCATTGCCTGCCTGTTGGCTGCGTCGCGCAGCTGGGCCTAAGCCAAGGCGATATCGATGCAATGAAAGCTGGCACCAAGGCGATCTTTTCGCTGGTTCCGGCCCGCTTCCCTGATCAGGTACTGGAGATGGAGATGTCGTTGTCCGGCTTTACGTCCGGCTATGACACCCTAACCGTCAACGCGAACTGAGGGTGCATTTACGATTGTGCCGCCGCACCGATTGCGGCGGCGCTTCGCGGATTAAATTCGCTTCAACGCCAAAACCGCATTCAGCCCGCCGAAAGCAAACGCATTGCTGAGCGCGACGTCAACTTTGGCTTCCCGAGCCTCGTTCGGCACAACATCAAGCGCGCATTCCGGATCGGGTTCCTCGTATCCGATGGTGGGTGCAATCACACCGTCCCGCAGCGCCATGATACATGCCAAGAGTTCCACCGCGCCGGTTCCACCAATCAGGTGACCATGCATGGATTTGGTCGACGATATCATCAGGTCGTCAGCATGGGGCCCAAAAACATCCGCAACGGCGGCGCATTCGGTTTTGTCATTCGCGGCCGTCCCGGTGCCGTGTGCGTTGATATAGCCCACATCGCTTGCATTCAATCTGGCGTCGGCCAAGGCACCTGACATGGCCCTTGAAGCCCCTTGCTTGCTGGGCATCACGATATCGGCCGCATCCGACGACATGGCAAAACCAACGACTTCGCACATGATCTCGGCGCCACGGGCGCGGGCGTGCTCGTATTCCTCGAAAACAAAGATACCGGCCCCTTCGCCCTGTACCATTCCGTTGCGGTTGGCGCTGAACGGTCGACACGCATCCTTGGACATGACGCGCAACCCTTCCCAGGCCTTGACGCCTCCAAAGCACAACATGGATTCAGATCCGCCAGTGATCATGACCGGGGCCATACCGCTTCGGACCATCTGAAAGGCCTGAGCCATGGCATGGTTCGACGACGCGCAGGCGGTCGACACGGTGAAGCTGGGGCCTTTGAGATTGTGTTCCATAGAAACATGGCTGGCCGCCGCATTGTTCATGAGTTTGGGAACAACAAACGGGTGTACCCGGTTCTTTCCGTCCTCATAAACCGAGCGATAATTGTCATCCCAGGTCGATACGCCACCGCCGGCGGTCCCCAAAACAACACCTGATTTTGCGGCCAACTCTCCGTGAAACTCGATGCCGGACTGATCGATGGCCTCTTTGGCGGCGGTCAGAGTGAACTGAGTGAACCGGTCATACAACGACATCTGCTGACGGTTGAACCGACCTTCAGCCTCAAAGCCGCGAACCTGCCCGCCGATTTTGATGGCCAACCGATCAACATCCCGAAATTCCAGTTCCGAGATGCCGCAACGGCCTTCGCGCATGGCTTCCAGGGTGTCAGGAACCGAATGGCCCAGTGAATTGATCGTACCTGCGCCGGTAATGACAACACGTTTCATGAGCGTCAGTCAGACCTTTTCCGACACGAGCTTTTCGATCCCGGCAATGATCGCAGCGACATTGGATATGTCAAAATCGTTGGCCTTGGGTTCGTTGGCGTTGAACGGAATTGAAATGTCGAACTCTTCCTCGATGGCGAAAATACTTTCGACCAGACCAAGGCTGTCGATTCCCAGATCTTCCAGCGTGCTTTCGGGCGTCACATCCGATGGCTCCAGCACGGCCTGCTCTGCAATGATTGCGATGACGCGGTCGCTGATGCTCATGTCGATCCCCTGATTTTCAGTTTGACGATGATTTAATCGCTTGGGGTCTGTTTGAAAACAGCCTTTTTCAGTGCCTCAACGTCGCGTGCCATTCGGGGCAGTCGCCGCTGCGCCTTGTAGACATCGGTATGCGTCTCCATTTTGATGCCCGGATACCCCATTACGACGCGCCCGGCGGGCACATTTGACAGAATCTTCGTGCCCCCACCCGAAATGACGCCGTCCCCTATGAAGATATTGTCGACCACTCCGGTCTGACCACCCAGAACAACGTTGTTGCCGATCTCGACCGAGCCGGACACACCCGTCTGACCGCACAGCAGACAATCCCGCCCGACGCGGGTGTTGTGCCCGACATGGACAAGATTATCCAGCTTGGTGCCGTCACCGATCCGCGTGCTGCGGATGGTTCCATTATCGACGGTGCAATTGGCGCCAACCTCGACATCCTCACCGATCTCAACCGCGCCCAAAGAATGGATGCGAAGCCAGCTTTGCGCCTTGGCGTCCCCTTGATCACCCAACGTTTCGCGGGCGCGCTCAGCGCCAGAGACCTCGGGCGTTACGAAACTGAACCCGTCGCCGCCAATCCTTGCACCGGGTTGCGCGATGAACCGATCCCCGATTTGTGCGCGCGCGCCAATACTAACCATTTCGCGCAACAGGGCCTGTTCGCCAAGAATGGCGTCCATTCCCACCACGCAGTGTGCACCGATGACCGAGCCCGAACCTATTCGCGCCCGAGCACCAACAACAGTCAGAGGTCCTATCGCCACATCTGGTCCAATTTCGGCCGTTGGATCGATCACTGCGGAAGGGTGAATGCCCGGTTCAATCCCTTGCCCGCGATCCAGCATTGCGGTGATCCCCGCCATCGCCATGCGCGGACGCTTCACGAAAATGGCCGCTCGCAACCCCATTGCCTGCCAATCCGCGCCTTCCCACAGAACGGCGGCGCGCGCTTCCCCTTTCGAAAGCGCTTCGGCGTATTTCGGTGACATGGCCATGGCCAGATCTGTTGGTCCGGCATCGCCCGGCTCGGCCGCCCGCACGATCGTCAGGCCACCGTCGCCTTGGCATTCGGCACCCAAAGCGTCGGCGATTTGCTGAATGGTAAACTGCATCTCGGGCTTCCTTTTGGCAGGATTTGCCCTGTGCTTAACCCTGAACGTCCGGCAGGGCCACCCCTGCCTTTTGCAGGGCCTCCCAAATCTTGCGGTCCCGGCCATAGACATCGCGGCGATACTGCACCTCGCCTTTTGGCCCGACATATGCCGTTCTATAGATCAGATGAACCGGAACTCTTTGTTCCAAATCGACCTTGGTTTCCTTTCCCGTGTTCAGAACACGATGGAAGAATGCCTTGGGATCCTCTTCCTGTTTGGCCAGCAATGCATAGGCAAATTCGAAAGGCTGAGCCAATCGGATGCAGCCGTGCGAGAACGCCCGCACCTCACGCGCGAACAGGCTTTTCTGAGGCGTATCATGCAGATAGATATTGTACTTGTTGGGGAACATGAACTTGACCAGCCCCAAAGCATTGCTTTTGCTGGGCGGCTGGCGCATCGCAAAAGGAAAGCTTCGCGCGGTGAACTGATTGAAATCAACCGCCCCGCGATTGACCTGCCGCCCCCTGCTGTCCGTGATCTGGATATGACCGACCGCGTTGGGGTTCGCTTTCAGCTTCGGAAGGTATTCCTTGGTGATGATCGAGCGCGGAACATACCAGCTGGGGTTTATCACCATATGCTCCATCACGTCCGAGAACTCTGGGCTGCGGCGATCATGCGTGTTCTTGCCGATCACCGCACGGGTTTCAAACGTGACTTGCCCGTCATCCACGATCTTTGCCGAAAAATCTGTCTGGTTGACAAGAATATGACGTGCGCCGCGATCCCGAGGCAACCAGCGCTCTCGTTCCAGAGCAACATAAACTGCCTTGAGCCGGTCCACGGCGGGGCGATTCAACTCGGCAATCGTGCCCTTGCCTGCAACACCATCGGGTTCCAATCCATGCGCGATTTGAAAGGCCCTGACCCCTTCCAGCAGCGCGGCGTCGAAAGACGGGCTGGCCGATAGTTTCATGTAGCCCATCAACACCAGCCGATTGCGAAGCTTTACAACATTGGGCCCGGTATCACCGTATTCCAGCTTGGTTTCCGGGACAGTCGCCCCCCAACCGCCTTGATCTACCAAATCCTGAAGCGCCAGTTTCTGCTTCATCAGAGCCCGGTACTGACGGGTTTGAGGAGCCAATTGCGCAAGATACGCGGCGCCATGTGTGTTCAGGGCGTTCAGATGCTCGGCCGCGCTACGACGATCCACCGACCGAACAAGCCCGTCGTCGATGTTTCCGGGCCGAAGAAAACCCGAGTACAATGCGTCGGCAAAATCCACGAAAACCCTGCTCAGTTCAGCCTCAACGGCGCCAAGGTCGCGTGTCGAGCGTGCATCCTGCATTTTCTGAATCAAGGATGAAACAGTGGCATCAGCCTGCGGCAGACCGTGCAGATGCGCATGTGACAGTGCCTGGATCAATGCGGCCCGGCGTTGCATATGCTCATCGGATTCACCCACCCAAATCGGCGAAAACCCGTTTGTCCGGTAAAACTCTGCGATCTGCGATTCCCGTGGGGTATGTTCTGCAACGGCCATCTGAAACGCCGTGTTGTGCGCAGGTTCAGAAGTGGTGTTTGCCATACTGGCAGTGGCCGCAAAACAGGCGGCAAGCAGGATACTGGTACGGGTTCGGAAAACAGAAAGCATTGGATGGCCTTGGAATCAATGGCTTGGTTGATGATATGTGTGTCGAACAACTATGAGTTTGACTGCGCTGACTTGTCGATTCACAAATTCCTTACCGAATTGCTTCTGTTGTCGTCTGATGCGCGTTTGCATCGGCCCGGTGATGCGCAGCTCACACCTGCAACTATTCTGCGCTCGGCTGTGACATTTGCGCAAAAATCTGCCGAAAATTCCCCCTTGAAAAGGTGACTATGAAACACTTCTTGGCCGTCGAATCCGATTGTGTCATAAATTCCGCATCTGGGATGGGAAAAAATTAAGACAGCGCGCGTAACATCGTGCGCAGGCAGGAACAGTACGGGACGAACCAAAATGACCAAGAGCAGTTCCTCGGGCTTGACCCGACGTGCCCTATTGGGTGCGTTTGCAGCAACAGCAGTCGCAGCAGCACCCACCTACTCCAATGCAGCAGGCTTTTTGCGCGGCGGCGGCGATATCCGTCGCATTCGCATGTATTCCGGTCGCACGGGCGAACGGTTGGACATGATTTATTGGGTCGATGGTAAATATATCAAGGACGCTGTCAAAGAAGTGAACCATTTCATGCGCGATTGGCGCACGGATCACGTAAAATCCATCGATTTACGCACGATTGATATCATGGCGGCATCACACAACCTTCTGGATGTCAACGAACCTTACATGTTGCTGTCGGGCTATCGCTCCCCCCAGACCAACGCCATGCTCCGCGCCCGCTCTCGCGGCGTCGCCCGGAAGTCGCTTCATATGAAGGGACAAGCGGCAGACCTGCGCCTGTCTTCCCGCTCCGTCTCGCAGATGGCTAAGGCTGCTATGTCATGCCGGGCCGGCGGTGTCGGTCAATATTACGGGTCCAATTTCGTGCATATGGACTGCGGTGTCGTCCGCACCTGGCGCGGCTAGGACAGCGACTTCACGATCTCGGCTTATATGACAGGGGTTTGACTGGGGCGGCCAGTTACATCCCCGCGTCTCCCCCTCCGCCGCCGGCATCACCGCCTCCGGTGTCATTGCTGGATGCTGTCGCCGCAGTGGAATTGCTGGTCTCACGAGACTTTTCATCACCGACCTCAGTGGGAACACTGGAACCGGAAGCATTGTCGCTTTCTGAACCATCATCGCTTTCGGGTTCTTCATCATCGGTCAGCTTTTCAAGGATAAACGCCAGAATTACGGCGACCACGATCCATCCTAAAACGCTTGAAGCTGAAACCCCGGTAATCGCGCTACCCAATAGTGCTACAATCACGACAACGATTATCAGCTTCTTATTTGAAGAGATGACTTTCACATTCCTTCCTCCATTTGAGCTGACGCGCGCCAGCCTCGTTCGTAAAGTGTACATCAAAAAAACCACTGCTTGAGGGGTTAAGCCTCAAAATGATTGTCAGGATTGTTAGGGTGGTGGCAAGCGGGCGAAAAACGGAGGCGTGCAGACACTATCCATGGCCCGAAAGGGTATTAGCGTTGAAAATATCCCGAGAGGGGATCAGCCAGGACACCTTTCGTAGTTTCAACAGCAGATGCGGGTTGGAACTGTTGGAAGCCAAGAAGCTTCGGGCGCTGGAAACCGAAAACGCGAAAGCAGAAGAATTCCTGGCCGGTCAGATGTTGAATGACGCTATTCTGCGGCATATCCTCGGACCAGCGCAGGACCCTTGTCCTTCATTAGCGACGGCCATGTGGCCCGCGAACTTCTGCCAATTCGGCGCAGAAGTTCCTGTCTTGCCAAAAAGCCTTAGAAATATGGCGATGGTGGCGCACCTGAGAGGATTCGAACCTCTGGCCTCTGCCTTCGGAGGGCAGCGCTCTATCCAGCTGAGCTACAGGTGCCTTGGCCGTTAGCTAACCTTGTTCCAATCCGGGTGCAACTGAAAATCGTGATTGTTGCACCCTCTTTGAAACCAAAATCAGGCGAAAAGATCATGCGCCAATTCAAGCGCTTCGATCAGTGTGTCGACCTCATCCGTCGTGTTGTAGAGACCAAAGCTGGCACGGCAGGTCGCCGTGACGCCCAGGTGATCCATAAGCGGGCCCGCACAGTGATGCCCGGCGCGGACGGCAACCCCCTTTTTGTCCAGAATCGTGGATACATCATGGGCATGGCCGGCCCCGTCCAGCGTAAAGCTGAAGATGGCAGCCTTGTCTGGCCGCGTGCCCTGAACCTGAAGCCAGTTGAGACCGTTCAGGCGCTGCATGGCATAGTCTCGCAGGCCGGATTCATGGGCGGCAATGTTGTCCATTCCCAAATCCATCATGTATTCCAGCGCAACTCCCAGGCCGATGGTTTGGACAATGCCGGGTGTTCCGGCCTCGAACTTCATTGGCGGGTCGTTGTAGATCACCTGATCCTTGCTGACCTCTTTGATCATGTCACCGCCACCGACAAAGGGGCGCATCTCGGCCATGCGTTCGGACTTGATGTAGATCGCACCCGACCCCGACGGGCCATACAGCTTGTGGCCGGTGATGGCGTAAAAGTCGCAACCGATGTCCTGCACGTTCACCGGCATATGCACCGCGCCCTGACTGCCATCGACCAGCACCGGTACGCCCCTGGCATGTGCACCTTCGGTGATGGCTTTGACATCCACGACGGTACCCAGAACATTGGAACATTGCGTCACGGCCACAAGTTTGGTTTTCGGGCCGATCGCATCGATCACCGCCTGCGGATCCAGCCCTCCGTCAGCGTCCACATCCACCCACTTCAGAACAACGCCCTGCCGTTCCCGCAGGAAATGCCAGGGCACGATGTTGGCGTGATGCTCCATGACGCTCAGGACGATCTCATCCCCGGCTTCGAGGCGCGGCATGGCCCAGCCATAGGCAACAAGATTGATCCCTTCGGTCGTTCCGGAATTCAGAACGATCTCATCCTCGTTTGATGCCCCCAGGAAACGGGCGATGATGCCGCGAACGGCTTCGTATTTCTCGGTCGACAGATTGGACAGATAGTGCAATCCACGGTGAACATTCGAATACTCTTCGGAATAGGCACGGGTCACCGCATCGATGACGACCTGAGGCTTCTGAGCCGACGCACCGTTGTCCAGATAGGTCAGCGGCTTGCCATTCACCTGACGTGACAGGATCGGAAAGTCAGAGCGAATTTTCTGCACATCATACATGATACGGTTTTCCTAGACAGGCGCGGCCGGTGTTAAATACAGGACGAAGGGAACCGCAATCAGGGCTGACAACAGAATTACGGCGAAGGACTTCCAAAGGGATCCGAATTGATGCGCTTCGTTCAGGAAATGAAGCGTGATGTAAAGGCTCAGGATCGCCGTCGCGAACAGCATCATCATCATCAGAAACGGCATCGTCAGGCTTAGAACAAGGGTCATGACCAGGGCAACGATTTGCAGGAACTGCAACCACACTGTCAGGACCATCAGATCGTCAAAGCTTGCTTTGCCGCCTATCGCTTTTCCGACGACGAAGAACGCGAGGATGCTCAGCAGCATTGCTCCGGCGGACCGCAGCAAAACAACGGGGATACTTTCGGGTGGCGGTGCGATTTGACCCTGCGGCACGGGGACCGACAAATCGATGCCCAACTGCACGAGACAGTTCAGAACCACTGCCAGCGCAAAGGCCAACCACAAACCTTCCCGCCCCGGCTTCAGGGACAACAGCTGGCGGGCGGCTTGGTCGGGGCTTCTGATCGTCAGAACCGCCAGAGCGCCAAGGGAATTGATCGTCATGCAGCGGACCTTTGTACTTGTCTCAGACCGGATAACCAGAACCAGACAAAAACAGCAACCCAGGCGACACCCACAATTGTCAAAGCGGGCCCGGGCCCGATGAACCCGGCAACCAGACCATTCAACAAGACCAGGGGGGCGGATGCCAACAACGCCCAGAACAGGGCCAGTCGTGCGCCATAGGCTGTGCCCTGCCCGCCCGCCATCCGCGCCGCCCAATAGGAAACCAGCGCCAGCGTATAGAAAAACAACGGCAATATGAACACCGACCCCAGCAAGGCGCCGCCCAGAAGCATGTTCAGCTCGACACCTTCAATATGCGCTTTGCGGGCAAGGCTGGGCATTTGCGCAACAAAGGCCACCACGCAAAAGGCCATGACAAACACCAGCGCCCTGTCTTCCCGCTGACCCATTTCTAGAAGCCGGTGCACCACGCGCCCCGGCCCCCGGTATGTGGCCAGTATGTCAGACGAGACAGCCATCAGCCACGACGCGCCAGCCACCCTTCCAGACGGCTTACGATCTCGTCCGTCAAGGCGCTGTCTTCGATCTCATCCACCGCTTCGGCAAGAAAGGCCAAAGTCAGCATGTTGGTCGCGTCCTTGACCGGCACGCCACGGGACCGCAGATAGAACAGCGCGGTTTCGTCGATCGCACCCGAGGTCGAACCATGCGAACACGCCACGTCATCGGCATAGATCTCAAGCTCGGGCTTGGCGAGGAACTGGCTGTCACCGTCCAGAAGCAGCGATTGGCTGATCTGGTAACCGTCAGTCTTCTGGGCGCCTTCCTTGACCAGGATCTTGCCCTGGAACACGCCGGTCGCCCCGTTGCGCAGCACTTTCTTGAACACCTGCCGGCTTTCGCAGTTTACCGCGTCATGGGTGATGAAGACCGTGTCGTCATGATGGAAGTCGCCATCGCCAACACAGGCCCCGGCCACATGGGCGACCGCGTCATCGCCGGTCAGCTCGACGACCTGCTCATTGCGGGTCAGCACGCCGTTCACGGTCAAAGTGAAGGACTTGTAAACCGATTCCGTGCCAAGGCGGGTGAACATATGGGTCGCGGCCCGGCGTTCATGGTCCCTGCCCTGCGCGCGCACATGATGCAGCGTGCCCTTGTCGGCAATGTCGATCTCCATGCACTTGTTGAAGCGTGACGCAGCCGGGCCGGTTTCCAGAATGGTGGCCTCGGCCCCGCTTTCCACACGAACGACATGATGCAGGATCGCATCAGAGGTCGGCGACGCATGACGATAGATCAGGTTGATCGGTTTGGACGGTTTGCCAGTAACGTGAATCGCCACACCATCCGACGCAAAGGCCGTGTTCAACGCCGCCAACGGGCGCTGGACCGGGGACTGACCGCGCGCTTCAAGTACGCCATACAGGTCTTTCGCCCAATGAATGTCCTTGCAGCAGATATCCTCGAGCCGGTCGATGGTCACGCCTTCCAGCGACAGGTCGTCCGACTCTTCGGCACTGAATTCACCGTCCACGAAGACGATGTTCAGCCGGTCGAGCTCGCTGAACATCAACGGCTCATCATCGGCAAACACCGCCGCCGGAGGCGCGTCTGGCGAGACAAGCGTATCCGGTTGAGTGTATTTCCAATATTCGTCACGCCGTCCGGGCAGACCGGTTTCCAGAACACGGGCCAGCGCGTCTTCGCGCGCGGCGCGGGTGCAGCCCGCATCGGGCATGGTCAAGGCAGACAGCCGGGCCTCGGTTGCGGATTGTTTGACTTCGGGCAAGGCCATCAGTTCACCTCGGCAAGAATGTCGGCATAACCGTTGTTTTCAACCTCAAGCGCCAGTTCGGGGCCTCCGGTCTTGACAATACGGCCATCGGCCATGATGTGCACGACGTCGGGTTTGATGTGATCCAGCAGGCGCTGATAATGGGTGATGACAAGGAACCCACGACCTTCATCGCGCAGGGCATTCACACCTTCGGCGACCAGCTTCATCGCGTCCACATCCAGACCCGAGTCGGTTTCGTCCATGATGCACATTTTGGGTTCCAGCATGGCCATTTGCAGGATTTCATTGCGCTTTTTCTCACCACCCGAGAAGCCCACATTGACCGGACGCTTGAGCATGTCCGCGTCGATCTTCAACGTCTTGGCTTTGGCACGCACTTCCTTGAGGAAATCCGCCGCGGACAGCTCGTCGTCACCACGCGCCTTGCGCTGGGCATTCACGGCGGTGCGCAGGAAAGTCATGTTGCCCACGCCCGGAATTTCCACGGGGTACTGGAACGCCAGAAATACGCCAGCAGCGGCGCGCTCTTCCGGTTCCATCTCCAGCAGGTCCTCGCCATCCAGCGTGGCAGAACCCTCGGTCACTTCGTACCCGTCGCGGCCCGACAGCACATAGCTGAGTGTTGACTTGCCTGACCCGTTCGGCCCCATGATCGCGTGTACCTTGCCAGCCTCAACCGTCAGGTCCACACCCTTGAGGATCTGCTTGTCTTCTTCTTCAAGCTTCACGTGCAGATTCTTGATTTCCAGCATTTTTTATCCTTTTGCGTATCGCAAGGGGCACCGTGGCCCCGAAACCTTCCTATCCCAGAAACTTGCGGATCAGCCGCGCGACGATCCAACCCAGGATCGCCCCTCCGCCAACCGCCCAAACCGGGTTGATGAATTCCATGTGGTTGATGTTGACGTAAGCCATACCCAGCAGACCGCCAAGAACCGGCAACGCGTAACCCAGCCAGGTCAGCACGTCTTCTTTCCGGATGCCGCTTCGTGACGCCCGCGTCATCAGCCAACCGACCCTTCCAGCGAGATTGCCACCAGTTGCTGCGCTTCCATGGCGAACTCCATCGGCAGTGCTTGCAGAACGTCCTTGCAGAACCCGTTGACCACCAAAGCCACGGCCTCTTCTTCATCCATGCCGCGCTGACGGCAATAGAACAGCTGATCGTCATCCACCTTGGATGTCGTCGCCTCATGCTCAACGCGGGAGGAGTTGTTCTTGACCTCGATATACGGAACTGTATGCGCGCCGCATTTGTCGCCGATCAGCAAGCTGTCGCACTGGGTATAGTTGCGGCTGTCCTTGGCCTTCGGGTGCATCGAGACCAGACCACGATAGGTGTTCTGCGCCTTGCCCGCACTGATGCCCTTGGACACGATGCGCGACTTGGTGTTCTTGCCCAGATGAACCATCTTGGTGCCTGTATCGGCCTGCTGATAGTTGTTGGCAATCGCGATCGAATAGAACTCACCCTGGCTTTCGTTGCCGCGCAAGATGCAGGACGGGTATTTCCAGGTCACGGCAGACCCAGTTTCCACCTGCGTCCACATCACTTTGGACCGATCACCTCGGCAATCGGCGCGTTTGGTCACAAAGTTATAGATGCCGCCCTTGCCGTTCTCATCCCCGGGGAACCAGTTCTGAACGGTCGAGTATTTCACCTCTGCATCTTCTTCGACGATGATCTCGACCACGGCCGCGTGCAGCTGCGCGGTGTCGCGCTGGGGCGCGGTGCAGCCTTCCAGATAGGACACGTACGAGCCTTTGTCAGCGATGATCAGCGTACGCTCGAACTGGCCGGTGTTTTCGGCGTTGATTCGGAAATAGGTGCTCAGCTCCATCGGGCAGCGGACACCGGGCGGAATGTAGACGAAGGACCCATCCGAAAACACCGCCGAGTTCAATGTCGCGTAAAAGTTGTCCGACACCGGAACCACAGTGCCCAGATACTTTTTGACCAGCTCAGGATGTTCCTTGATCGCTTCGGAAATCGAACAGAAAATCACACCGGCCTTTTTCAGTTCGGCCTGAAAGGTCGTGCCGACGGACACCGAGTCAAACACCGCGTCCACAGCAACCTTGCGCCCCTCGGCCGGCGCATCCTCAGCACCTTCGACGCCGGCCAGAATCATCTGTTCTTTCAGAGGGATACCAAGCTTTTCGTAAGTGGCCAGCAGCTTGGGGTCGACATCGTCCAACGATTTGGGTTTCTCTTCCATCGATTTCGGACGCGCATAGTAATACTGATCCTGAAAATCGATCTTCGGATATGTGACCATGGCCCATTTCGGTTCTTCCATCTTGGTCCAGCGTTCAAACGCGGCCAGACGCCACTCGGTCATCCATTCCGGTTCTTCATTCTTTTCCGAGATCAGACGAACGATGTCCGGGTTCACACCTTTCGGCGCGTACTCCATTTCAATGTCCGTGTCCCAGCCGTATTTATAGGTTCCGACCTCGCGCACCGCATCCACGGTTTCCTGATCGACACCCTCTTTCACCTGGGTCTGGTCCAAAGCGGCCATAACTTACCCTCCGTCAGATCACGCGGCGCGCGCGCGATGCTTTTTCTCTTTCTCAAGCCACGTTTCGGCGAAACGCAGCACATCTTCTTCCGTTGTCCGAGGTCCCAGCGATACGCGGAGTGCGCTGCTGGCCGTTTCCTCGTCAAATCCCATGGCGGTAAGCACCGCGCTGGAACGAACCTTGCCGCTGGAACAGGCAGAGCCCGCACTGACCGCAAATCCCGACAGGTCCATTTGCATGACCTGGGTTTCGCCCTTCCACCCGGGCGCAGCAAAACACAGGGTGTTCGGCAGGCGTTGCCGCCCTTTCCCGACAAAAATAGGTGATTTTACAGCGGCCTCAAGAGCGTTTTCTAGAATATTTCTAAATTCTTCGATCTGCTCCCAAACGCCATTGGCCAGATCCCGCATCGCAGCTTCAGCTGCGGCCCCGAACCCCACGATACCAATGACATTTTCGGTTCCTGACCTGCGGCCCATTTCCTGGCCGCCCCCCTTGATCTGAGCTGCCAGATCGGTTCCGCGCTGCATCACAACGGCCCCGACACCCTTTGGACCGCCCAGTTTATGCGCCGAGACCAGGGCCATCTGGGCATTCATCCAGTTGAACGCGACGGGCAGCTTGCCAAAAGCCTGTGTGGCGTCTGTCACGGCCAGACCGGACGGCAGTGATTGAACAATCCCCGTCTCTGAGTTTGCCAGTTGCAATGTCGACATTTCAGGTGCGGTTACCTGCACGTCTCCGGCCTCGGAAACCGTAAGATCCTCTTTGATCCAAGCTCTTACCGCGTCATGTTCAATCGCCGCGCCGTGCAATTGACGCCCCGACAATGCCAGCGCCGCACCTTCGGTTGAACCAGATGTAAAGACGATATCCGCCCCATCCGCCCCAAAGGCCGATGCAACTTGGGCCCGGGCGCGCTCGATCAGAGCTTTGGCGGCCCGACCTTCCGCATGAACCGACGAGGGATTGCCGCAGACATCCATCGCCGCAATCATCGCGTCCCTCGCTTCGGGGCGCAGCGGCGTTGTTGCATTGTGATCCAGATAAACACGTTTCATGGATACATCTTTTTGCCGACAGACTTCATTTCATATCCCGCCCGTTCAGATCATTCATCTACAACGGAAAACAGGCTCGGAACGGCCGGGCACGGGGCCAGGTCGTTCTTGATCACATCTGACAAACGGGTTTGATGCAGGAACACATAGACATGCGCACTGAGACTTTCCCAAAGCCGATTGGTCAATGATTGAGCGCGGCTGCCGGACGAGGCCCCGGACGCTCCGGCCCCTTTTTGCAGCGCATCAACGGTTTCGTCCACGGCCGCCAGAATTTCGACGACACGAATTTCAGATGCCGGGCGTGCCAGTCGATACCCGCCGCCGGGCCCCCGCACGGAAGACACCATGTCCGCCCGGCGCAGTTTGACAAAGAGCTGCTCGAGATATGGCAACGAAATGTCCTGCCTCTCGGAGATTTCCCCGAGCGTCACCAGTCGTTCCGTCGGCTGGAGCGCAATATCCGCCAGGGCGACCATTGCGTAACGCCCTTTGGTCGACAGCTTCATTCCATGTCCCCTTTCAGCAGGATTTGCGCGAAATCATTGACGCCGACGTTGCCAGTGCGTATCTCCGACTGACAGCGCTGGTATGCGCCAAGCAATATAATTAGAACCGTTCTAAGGTGCCCGACGATTATCGTCAAGTATATCCGGGCATCGGTACGAAAAAGACAGGACCAAAGCACACATGCCCGAGGTGATTTTTCCCGGACCCGAAGGCCGCCTGGAAGGCCGCTACCACCCGCAAAAGGAAAAAGACGCACCGATCGCCATCGTGCTTCACCCGCACCCTCAGTTCGGCGGGACCATGAACAACAAGGTGGTCTACAATCTGCACTATGCCTTCTACAACATGGGTTTCACCGTGTTGCGCTTTAACTTCCGCGGCGTCGGTCGCAGCCAGGGCGAGTATGATCAGGGCGTGGGCGAGCTGAGCGATGCGGCGTCGGCGCTGGACTACCTGCAATCGATGAACAACAATTCGAAACACTGCTGGGTCGCAGGTTTCTCGTTCGGTGCGTGGATCGGTATGCAACTGCTGATGCGCCGCCCTGAGATCACGGGGTTCATCAGTGTATCGCCCCCTGCAAACATGTATGACTTTTCGTTCCTTGCCCCCTGCCCGTCTTCCGGCCTGATCATCAACGGCACCGCTGACAGGGTGGCGCCACCGGCTGACACGACCTCGCTGGTGAACAAGCTGCACGAGCAGAAGGGAATCACCATCACTCACACCGAAGTGGAAGGTGCAGATCACTTCTTTCAGGATCGTCATATGGATACGCTGATCACCAATGTCAGCGACTATGTGAAACGCCGCCTGACCGAGAACACCCGCTGATGTCCGACACCATCACATCTCTTGCCGCCAAACTGGCCGAAGATACGATGAAGGTTATGGATGAGACAGGCGAAGACAGGTTCTTTGTCGAAGTTGGTGAAGTGCTCGGGGCCGCGTCTCAGTCTCTGGAAGAGGCGTTTCTGACGGAAATTCGTGTTCGGTTGGCTGAGCGGAAAGCCAGGCAGTTCGTGATCAAACGCTTGTCTGCGCATCGTGCAAAGCAGAAGGCGATCGAAAAGCAATGACCGACCGTTTGTCGGCGCAAATCGCATTTCTGAAACGGGCCGACGAACTGAAAATGGTCGAGCGGGCAAATGTCCTGCTTGACCGGTCCAGACCCGAAAACTCGGCAGAACACAGCTGGCATTTGGCCTTGTGGGCCCTTGTCATGGCCCCGTTGGCAGGGCCGGATGTCTCGATTGATCGGGTCATACGCATGCTGTTGCTGCATGACCTTGTTGAAATCGTTGTCGGCGACCATCCAATCCACCTTAAGACTGACTGGAACTTGGTTGCCAAAGCTGAGCAAGCTGCAGCCAAAGAACTGTTTGGGCTTTTGCCAAAGGATCAGGCCGATGCGTTTCACGCTGTCTGGCGTGAATTTGAAGAGGATCAGACCGCCGACGCCCGGTTTGCAAAGGTTCTGGATCGTTGTCAGCCACTGTTTCAGGTTCTGTGTGCCCCGAACCCAGATCCGGATCACGTGGACATAGCGCGTTCAAATCTCGAAGGCGGTCGCGCCGCCTATCTGGAAAAGGTTTTTCCACTGGCCTACGAGCACGCCGCAAACCTGCTGGCTGGTGCAGATTCGCAGGCCAACGCGTTTACGACACGGCTGGCGTTTCTGACCGAAGCTGATCAGCTGAAGTCTGTTCTCCGTGCCTCGCGGCTGATGGCGGGTGATCGTTTCGAAAACTCGGCAGAACACTCGTGGCACATCATGCTCTACGCCTGGGTCCTGGCTGAAAACGCGCCCCCGGGGGTCAGTGTTGATCGGGTCCTTCAGATGCTGTTGCTGCACGATATCGTTGAAATCGACGCTGGCGACAATCCGATCCACGGGCAGGTCGATCACGCAGCGCAAGCAGCCAAGGAACAAGCGGCCGCCAAGCGCTTGTTCGGGTTGCTGCCCGACACGCAATGCAACACCTTCACGACATTGTGGCACGAGTTTGAAGCGGCAGATAGCCCCGACGCCAGGTTCGCCAAAGCCGTTGATCGTTTTCAGACACCTGTCGCCAATCTGGAAACCGGTGGCGGATCGTGGGTCGATTACAAGGTAACATATGCCCAGCTTGAGGCACGCGTTCAGCCTGCGATTGCAGCAGGTTCTCCCAGGCTGTGGGATTGGCTGCAACCGCAACTGGCTGCACACTTCCAGAGCGTCGAGGCTGTACACCACTAGGCAGAAAAGAAAAAAGGAGCCCGACGGCTCCTTTTTCCCTGCTAAGCTCTACGTGGCGCTTAAAAAACACTACTACCATCAAACTGTTCAACCATGTTGGCTGCTTCAACTTCGACGGACCCCCCGTCAGCAAGCCACCCAATCGCCACTATCAGACCCGCAGCAAATATTACGGATTTCGAAAATGTCGTCATAACTCAAAACTCAATAACAAATCATAAAATACGTTGAGAAGACTACACCAATTCGATTCTCTGAATAGTCAGGTATACCTGACCTCAGATGGTATTCTCATATCCTCAGACCCAAAAAATCGCCTTGCCCACCGCTTCGGTTTCATGCTCAACGCGAGGGTATCTTTCCTGTTTCGAGGATCAAAATGCCCCAAGCGTATCTGTATCTGATGCTGGCTGTTGTTGCGGAAACCATTGGCACCACGGCCTTGCAGGCCAGTCAACAATTCACCCGGTTCTGGCCGTCCGTCCTTGTGGTCGTGGGGTACGGACTCGCATTTTACCTCATGGCGCTGACGCTGAAATACATGCCTGTCGGTATCGTTTATGCGATCTGGTCCGGTCTGGGCATCTTTCTGATCGCCGTGATCGGATTCATCGTGTTCGGCCAAAGGCTGGATTGGCCTGCGATCCTGGGGTTGACGTTGATCTTGTCCGGAATCCTGATCATTCACCTCTTTTCCAAGACTGCCGGTCACTGATCATCGGTTAGGGCTGGTATATTTTGTCGCGCCGCGCTATGCGCGCGGCAACTTCCCGTTCAAAGGCTGACCTCTCATGGACCTGCGCAACATCGCAATCATCGCTCACGTGGACCACGGCAAGACGACCCTGGTGGATGAGCTGCTCAAACAATCCGGCGCGTTCCGGGAAAACCAGGCCGTGGCGGAACGCGCCATGGACAGCAACGATCTGGAGCGCGAGCGTGGCATCACCATTCTGGCCAAGGCAACTTCGGTCGAATGGAAAGACACACGCATCAACATCGTCGACACCCCCGGCCACGCCGATTTCGGTGGTGAGGTCGAGCGTATCCTCAGCATGGTCGATGGCGTTGTCCTGCTGGTTGACGCCGCCGAAGGCCCGATGCCGCAGACCAAATTCGTGACGTCGAAGGCGTTGGCGCTGGGCCTGCGCCCGATCGTGGTTCTGAACAAGGTCGACAAGCCGGATGCGGAACCTGACCGCGCACTGGACGAATGCTTTGACCTGTTCGCAAACCTCGGTGCCGATGATGATCAGTTGGACTTCCCGGCCATGTATGCCTCAGGCCGTTCCGGCTGGGCGGATATGGAGCTGGACGGCCCGCGCAAGGACCTGAGCGCACTGTTTGATCTGATCGTCGATCACGTTCCTGCCCCGAAACAGATCGCGCATAAGGGTGAGCCGTTCCGGATGCTGGCCACCACTTTGGGCAGCGATCCTTTCATCGGCCGCATTCTGACGGGTCGTGTGGAAAGCGGCACATTGAAAGCTGGCGACAGCCTGAAAGCCCTGAGCCGTGACGGATCGTTGATCGAGAACTTTCGCGCCTCAAAAATATTGGCATTCCGTGGGCTGGCACAGCAACCTATCGATGTGGCCGAAGCCGGTGACATCGTCACCATCGCCGGCATGAGCAAAGCCACCGTGGCGGATTCTCTGGTTGCTCCGCAGGTCGAAGAAGCCCTGCCTGCACAGCCCATCGACCCGCCGACGATCACCGTAACTTTTGGCATCAATGATTCTCCGTTGGCCGGTCGTGACGGCAAGAAGGTTCAGTCGCGCGTCATCCGTGATCGCCTGATGAAAGAAGCCGAATCCAATGTCGCGATTCGCGTCACCGACACACCCGGCGGCGAGGCTTTCGAGGTCGCCGGCCGAGGCGAATTGCAGATGGGTGTTCTGATCGAGAACATGCGTCGCGAAGGGTTCGAGCTCAGCATTTCGCGCCCGCAGGTTCTGTTCCGCGAAGAAAACGGACAGCGTCTGGAACCCATCGAAGAAGTCACCATCGACGTGGATGATGAATACTCGGGCTCGGTGATCGAGAAGATCACAGGGGCGCGCAAAGGTGAGTTGGTCGAGATGCGCCCCGCTGGGGCCGGCAAGACCCGCATCATCGCGCATGTACCGTCCCGTGGTCTGATCGGCTATCACGGCGAATTCCTGACTGACACCCGCGGCACAGGCGTTCTGAACCGCGTGTTCCATGGCTGGGCGCCGCACAAAGGCCCGATCCCGGGTCGCCGGGCCGGCGTTCTGATCTCGATGGAGAACGGTCAGGCCGTCGCTTACGCCCTGTGGAACCTGGAGGAGCGGGGCCGGATGTTTGTCGGCCCCCAAACGGATGTCTATCAAGGCATGGTGATTGGCGAGCATTCTCGTGACAATGATCTGGAAGTGAACCCGCTGAAGGGCAAGAAACTGACAAACGTACGCGCCAGTGGCTCGGACGATGCGGTTCGCCTGACACCGCATGTTCAATTCTCGCTGGAAGAGGCAATTGCCTATATTGACGACGATGAACTGGTCGAAGTCACACCGAATGCGGTGCGCTTGCGCAAGCGTTATCTTGATCCGCACGAACGCAAGCGGATGGCCAAGTCGGCCTGATTTTCCGGGCAGACCACCGTCGCGATCAGAAACAATTGCCCAAGTGTGGCAATTTTGCGTCCAAACGGACAAAAGATGAAAAATGGACAACCGGGCACTGCGCCCGGTTTTCTTTTGATAACAGGCGGCTTTCTGCTTCCGGTTGCATTAATTCTTCACCACTCCCCCGGCCCACATATTGTGATTGAGACCCGTTTAAGGTGAAAATATGCCAGTTGTGTGACGTCGTTCATAAACACCCTCGCTTCGGTGGTTCATATGAACACGTAGTAAAGTATCGAGTTTCGAGGAGTTCCAAATGGGTATCCGGTCCCGCAATATCCCGCTGTTTTTTGTTGCTACGACGTTTTTGTTTTCGCCTGCGGGTGAAGCTTTCGCAGCCGGGACATGTACCGTTCAAACAGCCAGACAATCCGCAGCTTCCGCACAGGTGTTATGTGAGTGCGACGCGGTGACATCGGGTATGATCCGGTACATTCAACGCCGGCACGATTTCGATCAAATTCTGGCGCGAGTCGGAGCTGAATGCACACCACTTGCAGATTTGCTTTCTGATTTTCCCACGGCATCGATCGGCGCAAGTGATCAACGGTCCGGAGATGGCCCGTCTGATGAGACTGTCAACAGCAGCCCGGCTTTCGGTGGCGGCGGTGGTTCAGGCGGTGGAACTGGCACTGGAGGCGGTGGCACTGGCGGTGAAGGTGGCGGCACTGGTGGTGAAAACGAAGGCGGTGGTGAAACCGAAGGCGGCGGCGAAGGTGAAGGCGGCGGCGAAGGTGAAGGCGGCGGCGAAGGTGAAGGTGAAGGTGAAGGTGAAGGTGAAGGCGGCGGCGAAACCTTCTGATTTGGAAGCAAAAATACCGGTGCAAGATTCGATTGCACCGGTTTTCACTTTCTCAAAAAAGTTTTCAGTTTTCCTCAGCTATGCCCGTAAACACCAACCCAACGTCCGGGCCGGTTCGGGTCTTGCATGCGAAGAAACAGGTACCGCGTCGCTGTCCAGGGTTTGATACGGTTTGTGAGGTTGTCCAAAACCAAATCACCGTTTGAAGAGCGGTACACCAGCACCGCATGAGGCACTCGGCGCGTGTCCAGAACAGTAGCGATCAAGAGTTTGCTTGGATCGACGCCGGCATGGATCAAATCCCTTTTCTTCAACAGCACGAAGTCTTCGCAATCGCCGCCCCTGGCCGTCGGAAGCGCCCAACGCTCAGTCGTTTTATACTGAGATTGATCGGTGACTTCACGCGTCGATCTGTTCACGCGCCGGTTTATCTGTTCGACAACCTTCAGTTCTTGCTGGCTGGACATGGATACGGATCGTTTTCCTGCACAGGCCCATTGGTACTGAGCACACAGGTTGATAGCTCCTGACGGTGGCGGCGAGGACGCGACACTTGGGATAAACCCGTTCCCGGAAGCATGTGCGGCGGGGGCCATGGCGATGGTGCAAACGCCCAAAAAACTGATGCTGAAAGCCCGCACTGAAACCGGCAGAAGTCTTGCACCAAACCGCTTGGCCAGATTTGTGAAGTGTTTCATGCCTGTACCCCAATCCGATGTTCTTCGTACGATTGCACGTCAAACAGGGTCGCATTCCGATTCGTGAAACTATCCGCGAACAACCCCGCGCAGGCAATCACCTAAAAAGTTGAAGGGGAAAAAGGGCGGAAATTCGTCCGTCAATCTGACCTTTTTGCGCAAGAATTTGGGTGAAGCAGCCACAATTCAGGCGCTAAACGCGCAAATCCGCGACGGCGTGGCCTGACAAGTAATTGAAATAATGAAAAAATAAACTCAGCCCATATTTGCGAGCTGAGTTTCCAAGGTCGATCGTGGCATAAGCCAATGATTGCCTATTGGCTGCCCGTTTACCGGGCAAACCGCGCTACACTTCGTGAACGCAGACGTTCACTCCGTGATTTCAACCACAACCAATTCACGTTCACTGGCGTCGCGCGCATGACTCAATGCTTGTTGATAGTCATCCGAGTTATAGCATTCGACAGCCGCTTCAAGCGACGGGAAACGGGCAACAACGTTGCGTGGCCGTTCCTTGCCTTCCAACTGAACGTAACGCGCCGCACGGGCGATGAAAGTGCCCCCGTGCTTGGCAATGGCCGGCCCGGCCAATTCGGCATATTTTCCATACGCCTCAGCATCGGTCACCGTCACATGTGCAATCCAGAGTGCGGCCATCTTATCCTCCCAAAACCTGTTCTGCGGCCTTGATCGCCGAATCCGCGTTTGACGCATCCCGTCCACCGCCCTGGGCCATATCCGGGCGGCCGCCGCCGCCCTTGCCGCCCAATTCCACCACGGCGGCCTTGACCAGATCGACCGCCGAAACGGTTCCTGTCAGGTCTTCGGTGACGCCAGCCGCAACCGCGGCCTTGCCGCCGGTATCCGCGATGAGCAACACCGCCCCCGACCCAAGACGCGCCTTGTGTTCGTCGATCAATGCCGGAAGATCCTTGCCGGACACCCCGCTGAGGGCCTGCGCTATGAACTTCACGCCGTTCACATCACGCGCTTCGGCACCACCGCCCTGCCCGTTCCCGCCGGCCATCGCCAGATCTCGACGCAGTTGCGCCACTTCGTTCTGCAATGACTTGCGTTCCTCCAGCAGGCTTTTCACGCGGGCCACCACATCATCCGGCTGCGCCTTCAGTTCCGACGCCACCTGCGCAAGACGATGATCCTGTGCCGAAAGGTAACGGAACGCCTCATCCCCGGTCAGTGCCTCGATGCGGCGCACGCCGGCACTGCTTGCGCTGTCGCCCAGGATAACAAAGGTGCCGATGTCACCCGTCTGGCGCACATGGGTGCCGCCGCACAGTTCGATCGACCAGGTTTCGCCATCATGGCCCTTGCCCGTAGGTGCCTTGCCCATCGAAACAACACGCACCTCGTCACCGTATTTCTCGCCGAACAGTGCCTGCGCGCCCAGTTTGCGTGCGTCATCCGGTGTCATGACCCGTGTCTCGACAGCCGAGTTCTGGCGGATGAAACCGTTCACCTCACGTTCGATCTTCTGGATTTCCTCCAGGCTCAGCGCTTTGGAATGGCTGAAGTCGAACCGCAGACGATCCGCCGCATTCAGCGAGCCGCGCTGCGCCACATGGTCGCCCAGCGTTTCCCGCAGCGCTTCATGCAGCAAGTGGGTGGCCGAGTGGTTGGCCCGGATTGCCGTGCGGCGCGCATGATCGACTTCCAGCTCGACAGAATCGCCTTTTGACACGGCACCGCTGACGACCGTCACCTTATGTGCATAGACCTTCCCATCCGCGAATTTTCTGGTGTCCTCCACCCGGCTGAGGTGATCGCGATCTTCAAGACGCCGCAACTCGCCAGTGTCGCCCACCTGGCCACCAGCTTCGCCATAGAACGGCGTCTGGTTCACCACGACCCAGCCGCTGTTGCCCGCTTCGATCTTGTCAACCAAGGCACCGTCGACAACCAGTGCCACAACCTGAGCTTCGGCTTTCTCGGTGTCATAGCCAAGGAAGTCGGTCGCCCCGGCGCTGTCCAGAACATCGAACCATACCGCCTGATCCGCGGCTTCACCTGACCCGGCCCAGGCAGCCCGCGCTTTGGCCTTTTGTTCGGCCATCGCCGTTTCAAAGCCTTCGGTGTCAACTGTCCGGCCTTTTTCACGCAGAGCATCCTGTGTCAGGTCCAGTGGGAAACCGTAGGTGTCATACAGTTTGAATGCCGCTTCACCGGACAAAGGCGCCCCCTCGGAAAGGCCGGACACCTCATCGTCCAGCAGCCTCAACCCCCGGTCCAGCGTCTGCTTGAAACGCGTTTCTTCAAGCAACAAGGTCTCTTCGATCAATGGCTGTGCCTGGGTCAACTCGGCATAGTGACCGCCCATCTGTTGGACCAATGCCGGGACAAGCCGGTGCATGACCGGATCCTTGGCACCCAACAGATGCGCATGACGCATAGCACGACGCATGATGCGGCGAAGAACATAGCCGCGGCCGTCATTGCTGGGCATCACGCCATCAGCAATCAGGAACGAAGTCGAACGCAGGTGGTCCGCGATCACGCGGTGGTGCACGTTCTGATCCCCGTAAGGATCCACGCCAGTTGCATCGGCCGATGCCTCGATCAGTGCCTTGAACAGATCGGTGTCATAATTGTCATGGCTGCCCTGCAACAATGCACCGATCCGCTCGAGCCCCATGCCCGTATCAATCGACTGCATGTCGAGCTCGACCATCGAGCCGTCTTCGAACTGCTCGTTTTGCATGAAGACGACGTTCCAGATTTCAATGAACCGATCGCCGTCCTCTTCGGCAGAGCCCGGAGGACCACCCCAGATGTGGTCTCCGTGGTCGTAGAAGATCTCGGTACACGGGCCGCAGGGGCCGGTCGGGCCCATCTGCCAGAAATTGTCGCTGGTGGCGATGCGGATGATCCGGTCTTCGGGTACACCGACCTTTTTCCAGATTTCAAACGCTTCGTCATCGGTATGATAGACCGTTGTCAGCAGGCGGTTCTTGTCGATCCCAAATTCCCTGGTGATCAGCTCCCACGCGAATGGGATCGCTTCGTGTTTGAAGTAATCACCAAACGAGAAGTTCCCCAACATCTCGAAGAATGTATGGTGGCGCGCCGTGTAACCCACATTGTCGAGATCGTTGTGCTTGCCGCCGGCACGCACGCATTTCTGCGCCGTGGTGGCGCGCTTGTAGTCACGTGTTTCCAATCCGGTGAACAGGTTCTTGAACTGCACCATGCCCGAATTGACGAACATCAGCGTCGGGTCGTTGCGCGGCACCAGCGGGCTGGACGCCACGACCTCATGCCCCTGTTTTTCAAAGTAGTTCAGAAAGGTCGATCGGATGTCGTTCAGGGTTGGCATAGGGCTCTCTCGGCGCACAAAAAACTTGGTCCCCGCAGGTTTATCCCCCTGTCAAACGAGTGTCCACAGCAGAGGCGTGTCCGAACGAAACAAGGCGGCCCGGGGACCGCCTTGTTCATGGTGTTTTCAACACAACATGTCGGGTCGGGAACGTACCGCACCCCGTCAGCGATCGTCAGGCTTCAAGGATGTCATCATCCTCGGCTGCGCCCGGAGGCATGTCGAAATCCAGCCCGTGAGCCGCCCGAATCTTGTCTTCGATCTCAAAGGCAATGCGGCTGTTGTCGCGCAGATATTGTTTGGCATTCTCACGCCCCTGCCCGATCCGTTCGTCGCCATAGCTGAACCATGACCCTGACTTTTCGACCACACCGGCTTTGACACCCAGATCCAGCAGTTCGCCCATCTTGCTGATGCCTTCGCCGTACATGATGTCGAATTCCACCTGCTTGAAGGGGGGTGCAACCTTGTTTTTGACGACCTTGACGCGCGTCTGGTTGCCAACAACTTCGTCCCGGTCCTTGATCGCGCCGATGCGCCGGATATCCAGACGGACCGAGCTGTAGAATTTCAGTGCATTACCGCCGGTGGTGGTTTCGGGGCTGCCGAACATCACGCCGATTTTCATCCTGATCTGGTTGATGAAGATCACCATGCAGTTCGAGCGGCTGATCGAGCCCGTCAGTTTCCGCATCGCCTGGCTCATCAGACGGGCCTGAACGCCGACATTGCTATCACCCATGTCGCCTTCCAGTTCGGATTTCGGCGTCAGCGCCGCAACCGAATCGACCACGACCATGTTGACCGCGCCCGAGCGCACCAGTGTATCGGTGATTTCCAGCGCCTGTTCTCCGGTATCGGGCTGCGAGATCAGAAGCTCGTCCAGATCAACACCCAGCTTTCGCGCATATTGCGGGTCCAGCGCGTGCTCGGCGTCGACAAAGGCGCAGACGCCGCCGCGTTTCTGCTGTTCCGCAATGCAATGCAGCGTCAGCGTCGTCTTCCCCGAGCTTTCGGGGCCGTAAATCTCAACAATCCGCCCCATCGGCAGACCACCAATTCCCAGCGCTATGTCCAGCCCGAGCGAGCCTGTCGAACTTGCGTCGATGTCCTGTTTGGCTCCTTCGCCAAGCTTCATGATGGAGCCTTTGCCGAACTGCCGTTCGATCTGGGCCAGCGCGCTGTCGAGCGCCTTTTGCTTGTCTGCGTTTTTCTTGTCGCTCATTGTCAGAAGATCCGCCATTGTCCTGTCGCCTTCCCTTTTGTCACACCCTTGATCGGGCGGCAATCGCTGCTTTGTTCGCCTCTTGTTCCTTATGGGACCAAAAGAAGAACATTTCAATAAAAACTTACGGGATTTAGTCTTCAGCAATTGTATTAAGAAGTCCTTTACGACAATCTGCGCGCATAGCCGGATGACAATTGGAGCAATTAAATGCTTGTTTTCTATGAGGAACGCCTTGCCTTCCTTGCCGTTCCGAAAACCGGCAGCACGGCTTATCACACGGCGTTGCGGGATCGCGCTGATATCGTTGTCACTCATCCGCCCGAGCTCAAACATGCTCCGGTGCGCAGGTATGATCGGTTTTTCCAGAACGTTTTTCGGAAGATGTACAATACCGAGATGGAGATCCTGGCAGTTGTTCGCGAGCCCGTTGACTGGCTGGGCAGCTGGTATCGATTTCGCAGCCGCGCCGACCTGATCGGTCACGTCCATTCGACCCGAGACATGAGCTTCGACACGTTTGCGCAGGCCTATATGACAAACCCGCGCCCGGATTTTGCCGATGTTGGCAGCCAAAGCCAGTTTTTCCGTACCCGCAGCAATGGTCGCGGCGCCACGCATATTTTCAAATACGAAAACCAGGACAAAATTCTCGACTTCCTGCAAGCGCGACTGAATATGCAGATCGACCTGCCGCAAGAGAATGTATCACCACCGGGAGATCTGACGCTGACGCCCGAGACACGGCAGAAATTTTGCAAAAGACACGCAGAGGAATTCGCGCTCCACGATGCAGCCTTGTAGGGTGCTCAGTTCAGCTGTTGGAAAACCGCCTCGGTCAACTGGGTGAGGGAAAACGGCTTGGGCAGGAAGGTCGAATTGGCGATCTCGGGTTCTGAATCGCCAAAGGCACCTTCCGTGTAACCCGATACGAAGACCACGCGGGCATCCGGACGTGTTTCCCGAGCTTTGCGCACCCAGGTCGGCCCATCCATACCGGGCATGACCACATCCGTTACGAATACGTCCACGTTCAAAGACGGATCCTCCAGAAGCCGCAGGGCTTCCTCGGCCGAATCCGCTTCCAGCACGGTATAGCCCTTGAGCCGCAGGGCCCGGGTTGCAAAGGCGCGGACCGGCGCTTCGTCTTCAACCAAAAGCACGATGCCCTCTCCTTGCCGGGCGCTTTGAGCTTCGGGCTGGGCCGGAGTGTCCTGTTCAGCCTCTGCCACCGTGGCGCAAACCGGTAGAAAGACGGTGAATTCGGTGCCTCGACCCACCGTACTGTCGACAAAGATGAAACCGCCCGTCTGCTTGACGATACCATACGCTGTTGAAAGCCCAAGCCCTGTCCCCTCGCCCGTACGCTTTGTCGTATAGAACGGCTCGAAAACCTTTTGCAGTTTGTCGGCAGGTATTCCCACGCCGCTGTCCATGACCCTGACCGTAACGTATTCGCCGGGTTGGACGGTCGCCCTGTCCCTGCTGAGCGGTTGCGACAGGTTCAATACCTCGGTCTCGATGCGGATCTCGCCCCCGTCAGGCATGGCATCGCGCGCGTTGACGACCAAGTTCATCAACACCTGTTCCAACTGCCGTTTGTCCGCCCGAACCGGCTTTAACACCGGATCATGGCTGAGGGTCAGCAGAACTTTCTCGCCCACAAGGCGGTTCAACAAGTGAATGAGGTCCGAGATCGTGTCGCGCAAATCCAGAACTTCGGGCCTGAGCGTCTGTTTGCGCGAGAATGCCAGAAGTTGGCTGACCAGCGCAGCGGCCCGGTTGGCGTTCTGATTGATCTGAACCAGATCCCCATAATCCGGGTCATTCTGATCGTGACGCAACAACAGCAGATCGCAGTGCCCGGAAATGGCCGTCAGCAGGTTGTTGAAATCATGTGCGACTCCGCCGGCCAATTGACCCACAGCTTGCATTTTCTGCCCTTGGACGAATTGTGCCTCCAGGGTCTTCAACTCTGTCGCATCATTCAGAACCGCGATCAGACAGATCTTGCCATCGACAACGACACGGCTCAGCGTGACCTGTACGAAGACTTCCTTGTCTTTTCGGGTCAACTGAAGAAACTCGGATCGTTGCGCGTCTTCTTGCGCGGCCGTCCGCGCCAGCCAATCCAGAATGGGGTGCCCCATACCCCGCATGATGTCGGCTATGTTCGTGCCTTCCAGGTTTTCATTTCCCAGCAGCTTATTCGCCAGCCTGTTGGCATTCAGAATGGCCCCCGCCGGAGACAGGGTGAGGACCGGAACTGGAAGATCTGCAAAAGACGTGCTGGCCCCGGGCGCCGGAGTTTCAATGAGCGGCACCAAACCAAGGCTTCGTTCCTTGCTGGATCGGGAAAGCTCCGTCACAGCGACCGGTATCATTCCGTCCTGTGACTTGATAATGTTTGAGGCTCCGATCCGGGCGTCAGCATCACCGAAGATGTCGCGAACCCTACCGGGACGCGGCCCAAGCAACTTTTTAGCCGCCGGATTCGGGCGCACCACATCATCCGCGCATCCGATGGTCAGAACCGGCAGGTTGAGAGACTGCCAGCTTTCCTGTTCTGACTGTTGAAACCGCCAGCAAAAAATGTCGGGAGCCAATAGAAACACGGTTACACTGTTTGTGTTTCCCCTGATCACGCAGTCTTCGCGGGCCCGACCGAAGGATCGGGCCTGAGATTGCAACCTCAACATAATCACCTGAGGGGTCGAGAACGTCGAACCGAGGCAGCTTTCAAGGCTGGCTCCTTTCGCCGCGCCGAACTGTTCCCGCGCTGATGCGTTGGACGCCAGAACGTCGCCATAGGTGTTTGCGATCAGGAAAGGTGACTCTTCCTGTTCTGCAAACGCGGCCATGACGGCAGTGGTTTGTTGCGCATGTCTGGCGTGGACCTGGCCCTTGATCACGACGCATAGTGCAACGATCAAAAGCGAAGTTCCCGCGACCATCATGCCCATGGTCCAATTCGGTGGCAGCAACCCGACCATGGGGGCTATGCTGATCAACAATGCCACCGCCACCAACGACCATAGACGAGATGCGGAAGGCGTGTGGACAAGAGATGGGTCGATGAAAAATTCTGCTGTGTCAGACATAAACGGCTCGGGCGCAAAGGTATCGGCTATAACGGCCAAAATTGGTTAATTCCCGCTTAACGGCGTTCGGAAAGCAGCGATCTACCCAGGGTTGTTATTTGCCAAAAGCTCAGCGCGTCAAGTGCGACGTAAAGAACCCGTCAGATTCGTGTGTAACGTGCCACGTTTTCCGGAAGGTTTCCCGCCACTGGGAAAACTGATCCAGAAAATCGTCTATGATCTTGCCGTTTTCATCGTTCAGAACCGAACAGGTTGCGTAAGCCAGCAGGCCGCCCGGATGCACCAAAGGCGCAATGTCCGATAGAATACCGGCCTGAATGGCGGTGAGGTCCCGCAAGCGATCCTCGGTCAAGGCCCATTTCCCGGCAGGCGCCCTTCGCCACGATCCGCTGCCAGAGCACGGCGCATCAACCAAAACCACATCAAACGGATCAACACCTGTAAGGTCATCGGAGTTGAGGATGGTTATCTTTGCACCTGCTCGTTCCGCCCGGGTCGGAATATCCTTCATGCGACCGGCATTCACATCATGTGCGTACACTTCGACGCCCTCGTGCGCTGCAAGTGCCAGCGCCTTGCCGCCACCACCCGCGCAATAATCCAGAACGCGCATTCCCGGCCGCAGATCCAGCGCGGCCACAACCGCCTGGCTTGCAGCGTCCTGAAGCTCGACCAGGCCCCGGGCATAGGCCTGACTTTGGGCAATGCGCCGGGCCCCCTCTGTCACTTCAAGGGCGGTTTGGCATACCTGAACCGGATGGGAGACAATACCCTCGGACTTCAAGGCGTCGATGGCCTCGCCCAGATCGGTTTTAAGGAAGTTGACCCGCAGATGAACGGGCGCCCGGTTCTGCAAAGACATCGCGCAAGGAACCATGGCATCCTTCAGAGAGTCAACGAACCGAGGCCACAGCCACTCCGGAATGTCATATCTCTCGGCCTCGGACGCGAAATCCCGCGCCGTTTCCGTTTCCTCAACCGGCATCGGAGCGTGACGGTCGCCGGTGAACAGGTCGGCCAGATCACCGCCTGACGCACGGGTCGCACCGATCATCAAACCGCGCCCGGTGTCGGACCCTCCCAACGCTGCATACGAGCGCTTGCGTCGCAGCGCGTCGAATACGTGATCGCGAATGGCTGCCCGATCCTTGGATCCGGCGAAGCGACTGCGCCGCGCCCAGCCGGTTAGTGCTTTTTCAACCGGCGCGCCAGCCAGAATATCATCCAGAATTTCGATCGAGGCCTGAACACGGGCGGCGGGTGTCATTGTGGAATACCTTGGCGAAAATGGGCCCGGCTGGCCGATCCAAGTGGCAAATAGGCACCCGTTCCCGGGTGCCTTGTGTCTTGCTGGATGGCTTACATGACCCGGTAGTTCGGGCTTTCGCGGGTGATCTGCACATCATGCACGTGGCTTTCCTTCAGACCGGCGCCGGTAATTTTCACGAAATTGCAGTTCTTGCGCATTTCTTCGATGGTGGCGCAGCCGGTGTATCCCATCGCCGCGCGCAAACCACCAACCAGCTGGTGGATCACGGCACTGGCCGAGCCTTTGTAGGGCACCTGACCTTCGATGCCTTCGGGCACCAGCTTGTCATTGGCTGCATCTTTCTGGAAATAGCGGTCGGCTGATCCACGCGCCATTGCGCCCAGGCTGCCCATCCCGCGATAAGATTTGAACGAACGACCCTGATACAGGATCACCTCGCCCGGGCTTTCGTCGGTGCCTGCAATCATCGACCCGACCATGGCACAGGATGCCCCGGCGGCAATCGCCTTTGCAAAGTCACCCGAGAACTTGATACCACCATCCGCGATGACCGGAACGTCGCCCGCTGCTGCCGCACAATCGCTGATCGCGGTCAACTGAGGAACACCAACCCCTGCCACCATCCGTGTGGTACAGATCGACCCCGGGCCGATGCCCACCTTGATCGCGTCGGCACCAGCATCGATCAGCGCTTTGGTCGCCTCGCCGGTTGCAACGTTCCCGGCAATGATCTGAACCTCGTTCGACAGGGTCTTGACCCGCCTCACAGCGTCCAGCACGCCCTGCGAATGACCATGCGCCGTATCGACGACGATGATGTCGACACCCGAATCCACCAATTGTTCGGACCGTTCGAACCCGGCATCCCCGACCGACGTCGCCGCAGCGACCCGCAGGCGACCCAGACGGTCCTTGCAGGCGGTTGGGTTCAAAACGGCCTGTTCCGTATCCTTCAGCGTCAGAAGACCGGTCAGCTTGCCTTCGCCATCGACAACCAGCAGCTTTTCGATACGGCGCGCCCGCATCAGGCTTTTGGCTTCTTCCAGATCGGCCGGTTCCTGTAGCATCGCCAGGTTTTCCGAAGTCATCATCGCGTGTACCGGCGTATCGTCCGAGTTCGCAAAGCGCATGTCGCGGTTGGTCAGGATACCCACCACGCGGCCCTGCTCGTCGACGACTGGAAAACCGGTGAAGTTGTAGCGCTGTACCAGCGCGTTGGCGTCGGCCAATGTCTGATCCACCCGCAACGTCACGGGGTTATAGACAATACCGGATTCGAACCGCTTGACCCGGCGGACCTCGCGGGCCTGTTCTTCCACCGAAAGGTTCTTGTGTACCACACCGATGCCGCCCGCCTGAGCCATGGCAATGGCCATGCGCGCCTCGGTCACGGTGTCCATGGCCGAACTCAACAATGGGATGTTCATGGTGATTTCGCGCGTCACACGCGTGGTCGTATCTGCCGTTGCCGGCAGCACGGAAGATGCGCCCGGAACCAGGAGAACGTCGTCAAAGGTAAGTGCCTCACGAATCTGCATCTGAATACCCCATGCAAAAGCCCGTTTGGCGGTGACCCTATTACATGGATTGAACCAAAGGAAAAGCCCTTGGGGGCAACTCTTTGGCTCTGGTTGTCGATGCAGTGGAAGAAAACGACGCTCGTTGTGCAGATCGTGCCGCTGATGGCCTTTCCCTTTTCGCGCAAACCCATATCTTGCCCAACATACGCGCGAATATGAAAAGGTAAGTCACTGATGACCACCGACCCTCTTGTCGTCTTTACCCCGTCCGGCAAACGCGGGCACTTCCCCGTCGGCACCCCAATTCTGACGGCGGCCCGTCAATTGGGGGTGGATCTGGATTCGGTCTGCGGGGGCCGCGGCATCTGTTCAAAGTGCCAGATCACACCCAGCTATGGCGAATTTCCCAAGCACGGCGTCACGGTGTCCGAGGGCGCGCTGAGCGAATGGAACGCCGTCGAACAGCGTTATGACGACAAGCGCGGGTTGAAACCGGGCCGCCGTCTGGGCTGCCAGGCCTCGGTTCAGGGCGACGTGGTGATCGACGTACCGCCCGAAAGCCAGGTGCACCGGCAGGTCGTGCGCAAGGCGGCAGCCGCGCGTGCCATCACGATGGACCCGGCCACGCGCCTTTACTTCGTTGTGGTGGAAGAACCCGACATGCATTCGCCCACCGGTGATCTGGAACGGCTCGAGCGCGCGTTGCGCGAACAGTGGGACATCGAAGCCGTCACGGCGGACCTGACGCTGATGTCCAAACTTCAACCGGTTCTGCGCAAGGGCAAATGGGAAGTCACCGTGGCGCTCCACAAAGGTCACAAGGACAGCGTGGCGCGTATCGTCGAAATCTGGCCCGGCCTGCATGAAGGCGGGCTGTATGGTCTGGCCATCGACCTCGGCTCGACCACCATCGCCGCGCATCTGACCGATCTGGAAACCGGCGAGGTCAAGGCATCCTCTGGCCTCATGAATCCCCAGATCCGGTTCGGCGAAGACCTGATGAGCCGTGTTTCGTATTCCATGATGAACCCCGGCGGTGATCAGGAGATGACTAAGGCAGTGCGCGAGGCAATCAATGACCTGGTCACGTCGATTGCCGAAGAGGCAGGCATCGATGCCTCTCTGATCGTGGAAACGGTGTTCGTCTGCAACCCGGTCATGCATCACTTGCTGCTGGGGCTGGACCCGGTGGAACTGGGTCAGGCCCCGTTTGCGCTGGCAACGTCGGAAAGCATGTCCCTGCCCGCCCGCGAGATGGATCTGACAACCATGAACCCACGCGCGCATGTCTATATCCTGCCCTGTATCGCGGGCCATGTGGGCGCGGATTGCGCGGCGGTGGCCCTGTCCGAAGAACCCGGAAAGTCGCGGGATCTGGTTCTGATCGTCGACGTGGGCACCAACGCCGAAATCCTGCTGGGCAATACCAGCCGCGTGCTCGCCTGCTCCTCGCCCACCGGGCCTGCCTTTGAAGGCGCTCAGATCAGTTCAGGCCAGCGCGCCGCACCCGGGGCGATCGAGAGAATCGAGATCGACCCTGTCACCAAGGAACCCCGGTTCCGCGTCATCGGGTCGGATAAATGGTCCGACGAAGACGGCTTTGATCAGGAAATCGCCACGACCGGGATCACAGGCATCTGCGGATCCGGTATCATCGAGGCAGTGGCCGAGATGCGTATCGCAGGCCTGCTGGACGAAGGCGGCCTGATCGGATCGGCGGAACAGACTGGCACTGCACGCTGCGTGCCCGAAGGTCGCACGCACGCCTATCTGATCCACGATGCCAGCGCCGAAGGTGGCCCCCGCATCACGGTCACGCAGGGTGACATCCGTGCCATCCAGCTTGCGAAATCCGCATTGTACGCAGGTGCACGCCTGCTGATGGACGAAATGAATGTCGAAAAGGTGGATCGCGTGGTTCTGGCCGGTGCGTTCGGCGCGCATATCTCGACCAAACACGCCATGGTGCTGGGAATGATACCCGACGCGCCACTGGAGAAAGTCTCGAGTGCGGGCAACGCCGCAGGCACCGGCGCGCGTATCGCGCTGTGCAATATCGGATCGCGCGCCGAGATCGAGCGCGTCGTGCGCGAAATCACCAAGATCGAAACCGCCATTGAGCCGAAGTTTCAGGATCATTTCGTGGCCGCCAATGCGATCCCGCACAAGACCGACCCGTTCCCGGAACTGGCCCAGGTTGTCACGCTGCCCAACCCAAGCTTCAACACCGGCGGCGAGACCGAAGCAGGTGGCGGACGTCGTCGCAGGCGCCGCGGTTAAACCGACAGTTCAGTGACCCGTGGGAAACCTCGGGTCATTGTCCTCACCCATATCAGGCGTTGCGTCGGACCTCGTCCAGCGACGTGACGCCTAGTTGGGCCATGGCGATGCTCATTTCTTCGCTGAGTACCGACCATAGCTGTTCAAGGCCCGCTTCGCCTTCGGCCGCTATTGCAAATTGAAGTATGCGACCGAAAAAGGCAAAGTCCGCCCCGTTCGCAAGTGCCTTGAGGACGTCTTCACCAGAACGCAGCCCGCTGTCGTAGAAAAGCGAAAAATCCGGACCGACGGCCTTGCGTATCTCGGGCAGCACCGTGATTGGCGCGGGCGCACTTTCCAACTGGCGTGCACCATGGCTTGAGACCTGAATTGCGTCCACGCCCGCTGACTTGAGCCTTTGCGCGTCGTCTGCGTCCAATACGCCTTTGACCACCAGATTGCCGGCCCACTGGTCGCGCAGACGGGCCAATGTCTCCCACGTGGCTTTGGCGCGGCTTTCGGTGCGGTCGAAATCGTAGCCATCCATCCGGAAATTCGCCATTTCCGGCTTGCCTTTCAGCAGGACCGGTAAGGACCACTGGGGGTGCAGGGCAAAATCCATCACCTGCTTTGGCCCCATTTTGAAGGGCATTTTGAACCCATGACGCAACTCGCGCGGGCGTCGGCCAACCTCGGGCACATCCACGGTCAGCACCAGTGTCTCGTACCCCGCTGCCTTGGCGCGATCGACCAGCTTGAACGTGCCGCTGCCATCGCCGCTGAAATACAGCTGGAACCAGGCATGGCCTTCCGCTTCGACGATCAGATCCTCCATCGCGGTCGAGGCCACAGTCGAAACCCCAAGCGGCACCTCGTGGCGTGCCGCAATGCGGGCCAGCATCATGTCGGCACCCGGCGCGGACAAATTGCACATGCCCATCGGCGCGATACCAAACGGGCGTTTCGCGGGCCGGTCGAACAGCGAACTTGCCAGAGATCTTTCACTGACGTCGCGCAGGATGCGCGGGCGCAAGGTCATTGCATCCAAAGCGGATCGATTGCGACCGGCACCCATCTCGGCCCCGGCTGCACCATCAATATAGTCGAACACCATCCACGGAAGACGCCGCCGCGCCAGGCGGCGGGCGTCCTCGGCGCTGTGGATGGCGCTTGCACCCATCAGGCCTGAACGGCCTTCATGAAGCGGTCGCGGATGACCACCGGATCCATCGTGATCGGCGGCATCTTGGCATTGCCGCTTTCGCACTTGCTGACGATGATGGTCATCTGTTTGGCATCCAGCGCCTCTTGCAGCACACGCCCGGTGCCTTCGGCGGCACATTCGATCACGCGCTCACACCCGGCGGCCTCGGCCATTTTGGCCAGCGAGGTCTTTTGCCCCGCATAGGTCGGCTGATCGCCGGTCGAACCGTACGAGCCGTTGTCCACGATCAGCAGGATGTAATTGTCCGCCACGTTGTTGGCGATCGTTGGCAGGGTGCCCAGATTGGTCAGGATCGAGCCGTCGCCGTCGATCACGATCACCGGCTTCGGCTGCGACAGCGCCAGCCCCAGACCGATCGAGGACGCAAGCCCCATGGTGCCAAGCATGTAGAAGCTGGTGGGCTGGTCGTCGATGGCATGCAGTTCCTGGCTGGGGATGCCGATGTTGCAGACAACCAGTTGATCACGCAGGATCGGGGCGATTTCCTTCAGAATTTCAGAACGGATCATTGGTCGCCATAGCCTCCCCAGAAATTGGCGTCGGTCAGGATGGCGACCGGCTTGTTGCACATGAATGTGTATTTCAGGATCGCGTCGAGCTCTTCGACATCGGCCTGATGGTGGAAGTGGTAGGTGGGGATGTTCAGCTGAGCCAGCAGCGCCTTGGTGTGAACCGCCATTTCAACCTGGCAGGCAATGGGTTCGCGCAATTCCCCCCGGTACGATATCAGCATCGGCAGCGGCATCCGGTAATACTGGATCAGCGTGGCCAGCGTATTGATCGTTACGCCAATGGCCGTGTTCTGCATGATGATCGCGGGCCGCTTGCCGCCCATCCACGCCCCTGCACACAGGCCCATCCCTTCGTCTTCCTTGTTGGACGGGATGTGATAGATGCCTTCGCGCTCGTCGATTTCCGCGATGACACCTGCCAATTGCTTGCACGGGACAGTGGTGACAAACGAGATATCGTTGGCCACCAGATCGTCGGTGATCTTTTTGTCTATGTTCATGATCCAGCTTTTGGTCCTGTTTGGGGCGCTAGATGCGCGATTGAGGAATTCAGGCCCTTCGGTGCACGTGTACGGCACAGGGGGCATGGCGGACGACGCGCGAAGCGGTCGATCCCAGGAAGTAGTCGCTCAGGTCCGGCTTGTGCGAGCCGATTACGATACAGTCGACATCCTTGCTGCTGGCATAGTCGATGATGGACCGCGCGGTATGGCCTTTGACGATTTCGGCCGTCACTCCTTCAAGCCCTTCGACTTTTTGCAACAGTTGCAAACGGGCCCGTTCGAACCCTTCGGCGACAACCGATTTGTCCAGATAGGCGCTGACCGATCCCTGAGGCATCTCGTAGACATGCAGCGCAATTATTTCTGCGCCCTCTCCTGACAAGGCCCGTGCGATTTCCAGTGTGTGTTGCGATATGCCGTGATCCAAAGCTAACGGGACCAGTATTTTTGTGTACATGAAGGTCTCCAGTTCTGTCAGTTCTATCCCCAGGGTCTCAGGATAATCTTCGGTGCGGCCACGGCGCCAGATCGGATATCGCAAAACGCTTGCGCGCCGTCGGCCAGAGCGCGTTCTTCTATCCAGTCCAGAGCCCCCAGCCGCCCGTCAAAGATCGCCTGAGCCGTCTGGCGAAAGTCTTTGGCGGTGTATGTGTAAGTCCCTATGAATGTGATTTCCTGCAAGGTCATCCGGCGAACATCCAGACCACCGGTATCCTCACCCAAACCCACATGCGCGATCACGCCGCCCGGTTCGGCCATGGCCGAGGCAACCGACCGCGTTGCGGCATACCCCACGGCATCTATGACCAACGGGTAAGTCTCCTTGGCTGACTCCACCAGCGCAAAGCTTTCGATTTTCGCCAGGTAGTTGCGACGCAGCTGGTTTGGTTCCGCGATGGTCACATCGTCAACGCCCATTGCCCGCAAGGCCAATGCCGCCGCAAGGCCGATGGCCCCGCCGCCGATCACCAGTGCGCGACGGTCCATCGCAGGATGCAGAACCTCGATCCCCAACCGGACCGCATGCCAGCTGACGGCAAGCGGTTCCGCCAGCGCGGCTTTGGCAAACGAAACATCCTCCGGGACCTCAACAAGATTGCTGGCAGGCATGGTGACGTATTGAGCAAACGCCCCTTCGCGCGGCGGCATCGAGATGATCTGGCGATCCGGGCACAGGTTTTCACGACCAGCAAGGCAGGCCGCGCATTTCCCGCAGCTTACCAGCGGATTGATCGTGACACGATCACCGGCTCGTATCCCGTCGACAATCACACCGGCCGCCTCGTGCCCCAGAATCAGCGGAGCCGGACGGCGGGCATCATGGCCCAGGTAGGCGTGCATGTCCGACCCGCAGATGCCAACCGCCTCGATCCGGATCAAATGCTCGGACGGACCGGCCTCGGCATCCGGCACATCGCCGAACACCATCTGCTCCACACCTTGGTAAACCAGTGCCTTCATTTGGCTGTGAACCCTCCATCAACCATAAGAACCTGCCCCGTGACATAGCCGGACGCGTTCGAGCACAAAAACAGGATCGGCCCGTCGATATCCTGCATCTGCCCATTGCGCCCAATGCAGGTTTGAGCGGCGTTGCGTTCCGCGCGCTGGGGGTCGTCAAACACGGCCTGAGTCAGCTCGGTCGGAAAGAACCCCGGACCGATTGCGTTGGCGGTAATGCCAAAGGGCGACCAGGCTTCGGCCATGGCACGGGTCAATTGCGCGATCCCGGCCTTGGTCGCGCCATAGGCAATGCCGCCCGGAAAGGCCCGCGTCGTTTGCAGCGAGGCGAAATTGACGATGCGCCCCCACCCCTTTTTTTTCATTTCGGGCACCATCGACTGACTCAGGAAAAACGGCGCGCTCAGGTTCAGGGCAAGCGTGGCATCCCAGCCATCAGGTGTCACCTCGTCGGCGGCCTCACGCGTGTTGACCCCGGCCGCATGCACCAGAATATCCGGTGCGCCGAACTTGGAATTGATCACCTGCACCAGCCCGCCGATTCCGGCGCGATCGGCAACATCAGCAACGACGGCTTCTGCGTGTTCGCCGATTTCGGCCTGCATCTGCGCCAACGCGTCGCTGCGCCGCGCCACGCCGACAACGCGCGCGCCGGCCGCGGCAAGTGTCCGCGCCACCTGCCGCCCCAGCCCCGAACTGGCGCCGGTGATGCAGGCCACCCGGCCCGTCAGGTCAAACAATGTGCGCGGGTCATCCATCAGCGGTCAGATCGAACTGCTCATCCGGGAAATACTTGGCCAGACGCACATCCGCTGCGCGAGCGTGACCTTCCATACCTTCCAGTCGGGAAATCCGTGCGGTGGCTTCGGCGATCGATTTCGATCCTTCACGTGTGGCCCGCTGCCAGGTGACGATCTTCATGTATTTGTGTACACTCAAACCGCCGGTGTAACTGGCCGCACCCGAAGTCGGCAGAACATGGTTCGTCCCAGTCGCCTTGTCCCCGTAGGACACGGTGGTTTCCTCACCCAGGAACAGCGAACCATAGCAGGTCAGGCGATCCAGCCACCAATCCAGATCCTCGGCCTGAACCGTCAGGTGCTCGGGCGCATATTCATCGGAACAGGCGGCCATCTCTTCGCGGTCGGAACAAACAATGACTTCGGCATAGTCGCGCCACGCGGCCGAGGCGTTTTCCCGGTTCAGCTCTGGCAGATCGTCGATCAAAACCGGAACCAGTTCCATGACTTTCTGCGCAAGGTCGCGATCATCCGTCACCAGCCAGACGGGCGAATTGTACCCGTGCTCGGCCTGACTGACCAGATCGGTTGCCACCACGTGGGCGTCTGCGGAACTGTCGGCAAGAATCAGGCTGTCGGTCGGACCCGCGATCATGTCGATACCAACCTTGCCGTACAGGATGCGTTTGGCCTCGGCCACGAACTGGTTGCCCGGCCCCACAAGGATATTGGCGCGCGGCAAACCGAACAAACCATAGGTCATGGCGGCCACGCCCTGCACACCGCCCATGGCCAGAATGCTGTCGGCTCCGCAGATATGCGCGGCATAGACAATCGCTGGCGCCACGCCCTCGCCCGGTCGCGGAGGAGAACAGGCCGTGATATGACGGCACCCGGCAACCTTGGCCGTTGTCACCGTCATGATCGCGCTGGCGATATGGCTGTAGCGCCCACCGGGAACATAGCATCCTGCCGCATCCACCGGGATCGCCTTTTGCCCCGCAACAAAACCGGGAACGATCTCCATCTGTACGTCCGACACGGTGGCCTTCTGCGTCTCGGCAAAGCGACGGACATTGTCGTGGGCAAAGCGGATATCGGCCTTCAGTTTTTCTGGCACCTGTGCGATGGCCGCATCAATCTCGTCCTGCGTCATCAGGACATTTCCTTCGAACTTGTCGAACTTAAGGGCATATTCCAGTGCTTTGTCGTCGCCACCCGCCTCGATGTCGGCAAGGATGGTCTTGACCGTATCATGCACCTCAGAGGCATGCGATTGAGCGGTTAGAGTCGCCTTTTTCAAATATTCACGAGGCATGTTCAGCAGGTCCTATTGGTAGATTTCAGGAAGCAGGGTGGTCGACACAGCAGGCACGTAGGCGATCAGGATCACCACGATAAGCATGGTCAGTACGAAAGGAACGGCCCGGACGGCAATCTTCAGAATGGACTCACCGGTAATGCCAGATACGACGAACAGGTTCAGTCCCAGCGGCGGCGTGATGAAGCCCACACCCAACGCGGTGATCATCATGATGCAGAACTGAATCTCGTTCATGCCGATATTGTCGGCCAGCGGTTTCAGGATTGGTGCCAGGATTACGATGTTCGGCGTTGTCTCCATCACGCAGCCCGCTGCGATCAGGATGCTGATCATCAGCAAGATCAACAGATAGGGATCATCGGTCAGCGACGTGACCGAGGCTACGAAACCCTGCGGGACACCCATGATCGCAAGTGCTTCGGCCAAAGGTGCCGAGAATGCGATGATCGGCAGGATGACTCCGTTTACCTTGGCCGAACTGACAAGCATCGATGGAAAGTCTGCCAGCGTCAGTGTGCGCAGGATGAAACCCATGATTATGGTGACGACAACGGCCGTTGCGCCGGCTTCGGTCGGGGTCAGGCGACCTGAGAAGATGCCGTAGAAGATGATCCCCGGCACGATAAACGCGTACCAGCCCGATTTCAGCGCCTTGCCCAGATTGGCCAGCCATTCCCCCATGGTCATCATGCCGCCACCCTCATAGGCATAAAGGCGGTTCATGATGATGTTTGTGATCAGGATCGACACCAGGATGGCCAGACCCGGGATCAAGGCTGCAAGAAACAGGGTCGAGGCGGAAATACCCAGCACGAGGCCGATGATGATATAGGCGATCGAGGGCGGGATCAGGATGCCGGTACAGGCACCAGCCGCAACCAGAGCACAGGCATAGGGGCGCGGATAGCCGCTTTCCACCAGGCGGTTGATCGTCATGCGTCCCACCGCAGCCGCCCCGGCGGCATCCGACCCTGAAATCGCGGCAAACATACCGCAGACCAGAACCGTGGCCGACCCGAACCCGCCCTTGGCAAAGCATGTCAGCGCCTCGGCTACGTCCAGGAATTTGCGCGACAGACCGGTCCGCACCAGAACGTCTCCGGTCAGAATGAACAACGGAACAGCGGTCAGGGCGAATGCGTCGATACCTGTGAACAGGCTTTCTCCGACCAGGCTGAGAGGCAGATCACCGGACATGATCAGCATCACGATCGCCGCTGTGCCAATGGCGGCCCAAACGGGCACGGCCAAGGCGATCAGGCCTACGAACAGGATCACCGGCAGGTAAAAATCCCAGCCCAGTTCAACGGTTTGATTGAGGGAATTCCAAAGCATTCGTGTTCTCCTCAGTCAAACAGCTTGTCGCCTTCGAAGACGGGGGTGCCGTCACGAAGTGATTTCACGTCACGCAGGAAAGATTGGATCAGCCGCCATATCATCAAGGCGAATCCGGCGGGCACCGCCATAAGGAACCAGACTTTCGAGACCCGAAGCCCATCCGTGACCGAGCCGAACTTGGCCGAGACGTGAACCGCCTCATACGACCAGTAGAGCGCGATGATCGCCACGCCGAACATCACGAGATCGCCGAAAATATACAGCACCGCCTTGGGGCGTGGTCCGATGTAATGCATGATCACATCGATCCGGATATGCGCCCGCTCTTTCACCGCAGCCGCGGCACCGATCCAGGCCAGATAGATGAAGGAATACCGGACGATTTCCTCGCCCCAGATCGACGAATAAGCAAAAATCTCGCGCCGCAGCACTTCGATGGCCATGGTAATCACCAGCATCACGTAGAACACCAGCAGCAACCAACGCTCTGCGTTTCGGTCTATGTTTTGAAGAATGGTCATCTGATCCTCCGGCGCAGGGACAGCCTGACCCGCGCCTGATGTGGCGGGTTGTTGTCGGGCTGACTGAAAGTAAGGTTCGTGGACGCCCGTCAGGCGTCCACGGCTTGGGCTTACGCGTCGTGGACGTAGTATTTGCCCTGAGTACCGGCGGCTTCGACCAGCTTTTCGAAGTTTTCCATCGATCCAGCCAGTTCCATCTTGAACGGATCCCAATCGGCGTTTTGATACCCGCCGGCATCCTGCCATTCCGCTAGTTGGTCGTCACTGAGCGAGTGGAACTGCACCCCGGCCTTGTTCAGCTCGGCCATGGCATAGGCGCGGGCCGACGGAACCTTGGACAGGTTCTGATGGCTGGTCATTTCCGACCCCCACATGATGCCTTCCTGCACATCAGCCGGCATCGAGTTGAACCATTCCAGATTACAGGAATAAACTTGGCTGTCCGGCACCGCCTGCGTGAAGGTCACATGGCTGAGGATGTCCTTGAAGCCGAAGACATAGAGTGCGCCAACCGAAGGATCGAGCGCATCCGCAACGCCCTGCTTGATGGCCGAGGGGGTCTCGCCCCAGGCAACGGGCGTCGGGTTGGCGCCGACCATCCGGTAGTATTGTTGCAGCATCTTGGATCCCGGCACGCGGAACTTGATCCCGCTCATATCACCGGGTGTGAGCACGGCATTGCCGCCCTGACGAACCGCAACGACGCGCGGGTCGATGTTCACATAGAACAGAGCCTTGAACCCTGCCGCTTCGACCTTGGGGTGAACCTCACTTTTCCACGTGTCCGAATGGACAAGGTTCGTGAAACGCTGGTTCGAGCCGCACAAGTACGGCATGTTGATCAGGTCGACTGTCGACGCGAACGGCGCGAAATTCGACAGCGAATGCTGCGCCGCCTGAATGGTGCCGCCCTGCACCTTCTGGACCAGTGCGCCACCCGCACCAAGCTGACCGCCGGGGGCCAGTTTGACATAGACCTTGCCGTTTGTGGCGTTCTGGATGTTCTCTTTCAGATCCAGTTGCATGATGGGGTAGCTGCGCGATGCGCCCAGCACGTAAGCTGTGGCTACTGTCATTACATGGTCAGCGGCCTTTTCACGCTCGCTTTCTTCCTTCGCGGTCTGCGCGGCGGCCTCGGAAGACCACAAAACGCCCCCTGCCCCAGCGACCAATGCGGCCGTAAACGCGCCACTGGCGCTCAGTTTCAGAAAATTGCGGCGCTCGGCCGATGCCAGTTCGGTCTTGTCGGTTTTCATCAATTGCCCTCCCAAGCAAAAGTTCAGCTGCCGTCTTGTGCGTCCCGGTCAGCTTCCTTTTTCAGAATTGCGACAACGAACAGGATCGAAGCCGCGAACAGAACCAACATCTCTCCAACGTCGCCAAGAAACGCGCTGCTCGCAAAAGCACCCAAAGCGACATTTGCGAAATAGATCGCAAAAACGATGACTGATGCAGCGAGATACATTTCCGGGACTCCCTTCAGAATCGGCTCAAATACATTTGTAAGCGCTTACATCATAAATGCAAGCGCTTACATAAACGCTTTCATCCTTGGAAAAATGCGACTAACTTAGGTGAACCGGAATTGAGAGTTCGAGAATGTCAAAACATCGGTCCGCACCGACGCTGGATGACGTTGCCAAGGCAGCAGGCGTTTCAACTGCCACCGTGTCACGGTGCCTGAACACCCCGCAACAGGTGGTCGAGTCAACGCGGAAACGTGTTCTTTGTGCCGTAGAGACCCTTGGCTACACGCCGAACTTTGCAGCCCGAGTGATGGCTGCACGGCGTTCTTTCACGATCGGCGCGATAATTCCGACGATGGAAAATGCAATCTTTGCAAGGGGGTTGCAGGCGTTCCAAGAGGAGATTCACAAACAGGGCTACACCTTGCTGGTCTCCAGCTCGGCTTACCAGCCGGCCGCAGAAGAAGAACAGATCCGAACTCTGGTTGCGCGGGGCGCCGACGGGCTGTTGCTGATCGGGCATGACCGGGACGTGCAAATCTACGACTATCTCGAAAGGCGTAAAGTGCCGGCTCTGGTCGCGTGGTCCTTCCTGCCAGACGAACCGATACCGTCCGTCGGGTTTGACAACAGACGGGCGATGGAGGCTTTGACAAGCAAGATCATCGAATTAGACCATACGCGGTTGGCAACGATTTCAGGCATCAGCAAGGGCAACGACCGTGCGCGTTTGAGGATCCAAGGGATAAAAGACGCGATGTCCCGACATGGACTGTCGCAAGACGACCTTTCGGTGATCGAAACCTCGTACGAGATTGAAAACGGCGCCGATGCGTTCAAGCATCTCATGTCGAATGACAACCCGCCGACCGCGGTGTTGTGCGGCAACGACGTTCTGGCCGTCGGTGCGGTACGCCAAGCTCAGCAGATGGGACTGCGGGTGCCCGAAGATGTATCGATCACCGGATTTGATGATATCGAGCTTGCGCGCATTGTCGCCCCTGCCCTGACAACTGTCCATGTTCCTCATCGTGACATGGGACGCAAGGCTGCCCAGGCGTTGATTCAGATGATCGAATCCAATGCACCGGGCAAATCTGTTGAACTGCCGACGCACATCGTTGGCAGAGAGTCCTTGCTTGGCCTCAACAGCTAGAACCGGCTATACAAGCCCTTTGATCAAATCCGTGGAAACACGTGCCGATTAGATCCGCGAAGGTGGTGGCAAAGCCACGCAGCGTCACTTTTTTCGATGAAATAACAGCGCCTTGCAGTCCGGTTTTGGAGCGGGTAGCGGGAATCGAACCCGCGCGTTCAGCTTGGGAAGCTGACAGGCTACCATTACATCATACCCGCCTTGTCAGATGAAATAACACCAGAACATCCAGACGTTCAACCCGGATCGCAACCAACCTTTTTCGGGTTCTTACTCGGTTCGGGCTCGCAGGCTGTCGATCAGGGACTGGTCGACTGCCAAGGTCTTGCCTGCCGCTTCCAAGGTACGGCGATCCAGATGCTGGGGGTTCAGATCAACCCCTTCCGAAAACGCCTCGACAATGGCCTTCATGGCCGTGATCCTCGCATATTTCTTGTTGTTGGACGGGATCACGTGCCAAGGGGCAACTTCTGTAGACGTCCGTGCCAGCATTTCATCCACGGCCACCTCTGCGACATCCCATTTTTCGCGGTTTCTGAAATCTTCATAAGTCAGCTTCCAGCGTTTCATCGGGTTGGTCAGCCGCTCAGTAAATCGGCGCATCTGCTCTTCCTGTGAAATGTGGAAGAACAGTTTCACGATTCGAGTCCCGTCATCGACCAGCATTCGTTCGAAATCATTGATTTCCTGATACGCGGCCCGCCAGCGTGTTTCCGGAGTCAGTTTTTCGATCCGCTCAACCAAAACCCGGCCGTACCAGCTGCGGTCGAAGGCGGAGATCGCACCCGAAGGCGGCAGGCGTTCCCAGAAACGCAACAGATAATGCCGGTTGAGATAGTAGTTCCGGGGCGCACCGATCGGCCAGACCTTGAAGCTGCGCGGGTCCAGGGCCTGACTGATCCGGCGAATGGTCCCCCCTTTTCCGGCAGCGTCCCACCCTTCGAAAACCAACACGCCCTTGAGCCCGTGAAACAGATAAGCTTGCTGAATTCCGGCCAATCGTGTCTGCAATTCGATCAGCTGATCGAAGTAGACCTTTTTGTTCAGTTTCCTGGTCAGATCCGCATCCGAGAGTTTTGGGGGGTGATGTTTACTCATGCTGCCACCTGATCAATGCATCCTGGATCGGGTTATTCTGAAACCTTCTGCAAATTTGACATTGATCAGGGTCAAATGCAAAAGGCCGGTCGCTGAGCCCGGCCTTTGCAGTCTGTGTCGTTCAGATCAGGCGCGGCGCCGACGGCCACCACCGCGACGGCCACCTACGGGTCCTGCGGCACCCGCTTCGTCCGGTGCTTTGTTGAACCGGATCCACTCACCGCCATGTGGGTCGTTGTTGGTCAGCAGGTTTGCCGCGCGGATGGCTTCCATTTCCTTGCCGGCGCGCGGCTTGGTCGATCCCAGACCGAACATCTGCACGAAGGTTTCATCGTCCATGCCTTCAGGCAGGATGATACCGGCTGCCGCCACGGCCTCTTTTTTCTCGGCGATCTTCTTCTGCGTCACGGGCAACGCCACCGGGTTCATGATGGCCGAGGTCATGCCCGCACCCATCGCCATCGGCAGGAACGCGTTGTTGATGCCGTGACGGTTCGGCAGACCGAACGAGATGTTGGACGCACCGCAGGTGGTGTTCACACCCAGTTCTTCGCGCAGACGACGGACCAGCGCGAACACTTGCTGACCGGCGGTCGCCATCGCACCGATGGGCATGACCAAAGGGTCAACCACGATGTCATGTGCAGGGATGCCGAAATCGGCAGCGCGCTCGACGATCTTCTTGGCGACGTCAAAGCGCACATCGGGGTCTTCCGAAATGCCAGTGTCATCGTTCGAGATAGCCACGACCGGTACGTTGTACTTTTTGACCAGCGGCAGAACCAGTTCCAGACGTTCTTCTTCGCCGGTGACCGAGTTCAGCAGTGGGCGGCCTTCTGCGGCCTCAAGGCCGGCTTCCAGCGCGCCCGGAACCGACGAGTCGATACACAGCGGCACGTCAACCAGACCCTGCACCAGCTCGACGATCTTTCGCATCAGCGGTGGTTCGGTCTCGTTCGGGTTGGGGTTCGAGTTGTAGACAACGCCCGCATTGATATCCAGAACGGTCGCGCCAGCCGCCACCTGAGCCAAGGCGTCCTTTTCAACGGTCGAAAAGTCGCCCGCTTCCAGCTCGGCGGCCAGTTTCTTACGGCCGGTCGGGTTGATCCGCTCACCGATCACGCAGAACGGTTTGTCAAAGCCCAGGACGGCTGTTTTTGTTTTTGATTCTACGACTGTTCGGGTCATGTCCGTTCCTTAGGAGTTTACAGGCTTTGCCGAAGCGCCGCCGTTATTGATCGCCCAGTTGGCGTTGGTCTTGATCCCGCCCAGCGGGAAGAAGTGCACGTTGGTGATGTTGAAATCCGGGTTGGCCGCCTTGTGGTTGGCCAGTTCGGTCACGACATCGGTCGGCTCGTAGGGCAGCAACAGCTTGGAGACATCCATGGCGCGCTTTTGCAGAACCTTCAGAGACGGCCCAACGCCACACGCGATGGCGAATTTGATCAGGGTTTGCAGCTTGGCCGGACCCGCGATTCCGATATGGATCGGCAGATCGATGCCCGCTTCCTTCAGGCTGTCGGCCCAGGCGATGATCGGCTTGGCGTCAAAAGCGAACTGTGTTGCCAGCGCCATTTCGGCATCCGTGGTCTCGTTGAACTTCTGCTTCCAGCGCAACGCGTCATCGACGTTCTTGGTCGAACCGTCGGGGTCGATGTCCTTGTTGCCTTCGGGGTGGCCCGCCACGTGCAGGCGCTTGAAGCCCGCCTTGTCAAACAGACCACTTTCCAGCAGCTGCATCGAGCTGTCGAACTCGCCGTGCGGGTTGGCGACACCGCCCGCCAGCAACAACGCCTGTTCAACGCCTGCTTCGCCCTGATACATGGCGATCCAGTTTTCCAACGTCGCCGCATCCTTGATGATACGTGCCGGAAAATGCGGCATGACAGGGTAACCTTCCGCCGCAATTCGCTTGGCCGTCTTGACCATGTCTTCGATGGGCGTGCCCTCGATATGGGCGATGTAAACGCGTGTCCCCTCGGGCAGCAGCGCGCGGAAATCGTCTACCTTTTCGGCGGTACGCGGCATGACCTCGATCGAATAGCCTTGCAAAAAGGCTTCGACGGTCGGATTTACTGGGCCGCTTTCGACCGCATCACGTTTCTTGAAGTTCAGCAAAGCCATTTCGGCCTCCCATAAAGTCTGGGGCTCATGCCCAACCGTCATTTGCGATCAGCGCTTTGACGCGGTCCTGATCGTATTCCGTTTCCAGACGCACAGCCTCGGCTTCGGCAATCTCGGCAGGATCGCCTTCAACCGCGAAAGGTTCGGCTTTGCGCCATTCGGCCAGATAGGCATCACTGTCCTTGGCGTTCACCTTCATTGCGGCACGGTCGATTGCTTGTTCAAACCGTTCTTCCAACTGCCGCTTTGCGCCACGACGGCCTTTGCCGACGATGACCTGAGCGGGAATGTCGCGCCAATATACGATGGTGACGTCAGGCATTGCTGTGATTCCTCCTAACCCGATGGGCCGGTTCTAAACTTCAATGTAGGCCTGGGTCGGTCGATTTTCGACACACGACGCTTTCCAAACGACGTTTTGCGCCCACTGCTGTGTAGTGGCTTTTACCCAGTTTCCGGGAAAACGCGCATATCATAATTCTCATCGTCTCTATGAAAGCGCTGCATGAAAAAGAAAAACCCCGGACGGGAAAAACCGTCCGAGGCAAGAATTGATGGGGCAAATGGCCTTAGCCGACCAAACCGCCATCTTCGCGCGTAATGGCGATAATGGCCGAGCGTGGCACCGAGTCCCCGCCTTCAGGCCAATGGCTGTTGCCATCTTCGCCCGGGTGCTGAATGCCGACAAACATCGTACGACGGTCCGGCGACCAGCTGAGACCGGTGACCTCGCATTCGTTGGGGCCAACCAGAAAACGGCGGATTTCGCCGGTGACAGGGTCGCCTGCCAGCATCTGGTTGTTGCCCTGCCCGGCGAAGTCACCTTCGTTGCCATAATTGCCATCGGTCTGAATCCACAGCAAGCCGTTGCTGTCGAACTTCAATCCATCGGGTGAGTTGAACATATTGTCGGCGTTCACGTTCTCGGATCCGGCATAGGCGTCTTGGTGGACAGTGGGATTGCCTGCCAGAACGTACAGATCCCAGCCAAAGCCAGCCGCAGCATGATCGCCGCCATCCGGGCGCCAGCGAACGATCTGACCGTAGTTGTTCTTGTCCCGCGGGTTCGGGCCGTTGGCCGAGGTACCGTCGCCCCCTGCATTCGGCTTCACGCCACGGTTCTTGTTGTTGGTCAAGCAACAGTAAACCTCGGGCGCGTTTGGATTAGCCGCAACCCACTCGGGACGATCCATGGTGGTTGCTCCAACTGCCGAACCAGCCTGACGGGTGTGGATGCTGATCTCGGCCTGCGAGGCCATGCCAGTGCTTTCCGGCGTCAGATCAAGCCACTCGCCGGTTCCATCGTCGTTGAACTTGGCAACCGAAAGTGTGCCTTGTTCCAACAGCGCGTTTGTGTCCACACCAGCGGCATAAACACCTTCCGAGACAAAGCGGTAAAGAAACTCGCCGCGTTCATCATCGCCCATGTAAACGACGACGCGACCGTCATTGTTTACTATGACTTCGGCGTTTTCGTGCTTGAAGCGTCCCAGAGCGGTCAGTTTTCGCGGAGTCGAGGTTGGGTCAGTCGGATCGATCTCAACCACAAAACCAGCACGGTTCGGTTCGTTTGGGTTTTTCGAGACGTCGAACCGGTCATCAATTTTGGCCCAACCGTAACCCCAGTCTTGTGACGATACGCCATAACGTTTCAGATCAGCATTGACCTCGTGGTTTTCGTCTTCGGCCGAGAAGTAGCCATTGAAGTTTTCTTCACAAGCCAGGTAAGTGCCCCACGGCGTCACGCCATTTCCGCAATTGTTCCATGTTCCCTTGCACGTCGTGCCGGACGGATCGGCGGCCGTTTTCATCAAGTCATGACCGGCGGCCGGACCCGTAATGGACATTTCGGTCTGCGGTGTAACGCGGCGGTTATAGGGGCTGTCCTTCACAATGCCCCACTTGCCATCGGTGCTCGCGATTTCCACGATCGTGACACCATGCGCCATCATGCCCTTTGCGATGTCGTCATCGGATGCTGGCTTGGCGTCCGGATTGTTGCCCCACAGGATGTCACGATTGGTATATTCGTTGTTTACAACCAGCAGAACGTGACCGTCATGCAAGAAAATGTCCTGACCATCGGTATTGTCACCAAAGGCGCGTTCCTGGCTGGCAGCCGTACCACGGGTCGCGTGATCGAACTCTGGCGCGTCCGACCAAAGCGGATCGCCCCAGCGCACCATAACATCCGCCTTGTATCCAGCTGGAACAATGACCTCGTCCGCAGTCGACACGGGAATCGCCTCAAACGCGAAACGGTTGGAAACCGCGTGAGCCCCTGAAGGAATCAGCGAGCCACCAACAGCTGTGAAACTACCCATCGCCAAAACGCCGCCCAAAAAACCGCGACGGGACAATGCGCGTTCGACAACGCGATCAAATTCACATTCTTCTGGGCGCGGATTTACGACTTCATCGAATTCGTCGAAGGAAAGGATGCGCTCATCTTTCATTGCGGTCTCCGTATCTGGCTGAGAGCTAATAGATAAACCCGAACGTGGGTTCGCCCATGGAGATCGCATCATTTTGTGAACGGCATGTGACACGCGCGTTAATTTCAAAATTGAAATCACTTGCACGTCGGCAATCCCCCGCCTAGGGTCGGGGTAACTCGAAAATCGGAGGGCGTAAAGATGGCGCCCAAGCGTCCCAAAGGTGCGGGCGCGTTCCCGAAAGCGGTCGAAAGCCCCGCGCCGGCAAGACCCGATCCGGATGCTCTTTACGCGGCACTGGATCTGGGGACAAATAGTTGCCGCATGTTGATAGCCCAACCCAAGGGAAGTGGGTTCCATGTGGTCGACAGCTTCTCCAAATCCGTGCAGTTGGGCGCGGGTCTGGAACGCACCGGACGACTGTCGCGGGCGTCGATGTCGCGTACCGTTCAGGCATTGCGAATCTGTCAGCAAAAGCTGAAACGCAACAAGGTCAAACGGATGCGTCTGATCGCGACCGAGGCGTGCCGCCGCGCCAAGAACTCGCGCGAATTCATCCGGCAGGTGAAGCGCGAAACCGGCCTTACGCTCGAGATCATTCAGCCCGAGGAAGAAGCCCGTCTGGCGGTGATTTCCTGTGCCCCACTGGTTTCGACCAAGACCGAGCAGTTGCTGGTCGTCGATATCGGAGGCGGCTCGACCGAATTGGTCTGGATCGACATCTCGTCCGTTCCACGCCGCGACCGACCCGCGGCCATCATGCGGCTGCATCACGGGTTTCACACTGTCGACAGCCCTTTTCCAGCGGCCAAGGTCGTTGACTGGATCAGCGTACCCTTGGGCGTCGCCACGCTGCGGGACCAGTTCAATGATGTCGAGGATGACGCGGCCCGTTTTGCGTTGATGAGTTGGTTTTTCGAGGAAAACCTTGCCGACTTTGCCCCCTACAAGGACGAACAGGCGCGCGAAGGGTTTCAGATCGTCGGCACCAGCGGCACGGTCACCACTGTTGCGGCCTCGCACCTGGGCCTCAAGCGCTATGACCGGACCAAAGTGGACGGGCTGCGCATGACCAGCGATCAGATTGACAAAGTCATACGCGGGTATTTAGAACTCGGCCCTCATGGGCGGCGCCGGGACCCTCGCATTGGTGAAGACCGGCAAGCCCTGATCATGTCCGGCTCGGCTATATTGCAGGCATTGCTCCGTTGCTGGCCCACTGACCGCCTTTCGGTGGCGGACCGGGGGCTGCGCGAAGGTCTGCTTTACGCACAGATGAGCGCGGACGGTGTATTGGAAGACGGACCGTTCTGATGGCGAAAACACCAAGTGGAAAAAACAACTCGGGCCGCGGGCAACGCGACCTGAAGGTCAAGGTCAAGACAGCACGCGGGCGCAAGCTCAGCTCGACCCGCTGGCTCGAGCGGCAACTGAACGATCCCTATGTCAAGCGTGCGCAATCCGAAGGCTATCGGGGGCGCGCAGCTTACAAGATTTTGGAACTGGACGACAAATTCCGCTTTCTCGTGCCCGGGGCGCGGGTTGTGGATCTGGGCTGTGCGCCCGGCGGCTGGTGTCAGGTGGCGGTCAAACGCGTGAACGCGCTGGGCGAAAAGTCAGGCAAACGGATCGGAACCGTGCTGGGCATCGACCTGCAAGAGGTCGAACCAATTGCCGGAGCCGAAATCCACGTTCTGGACTTCATGGAAGATGACGCCGATCAGAAGGTCAAAGACTGGCTGGGCGGCAAGGCAGACGTCGTGATGTCGGATATGGCGGCGGCATCCTCGGGGCACAAGCAGACCGATCACCTGCGCATCATGGCGCTGTGCGAAACTGCCGCCTATTTCGCCTTTGACGTTCTGGAAGAAGGCGGCACTTTTGTTGCCAAGGTTCTGGCTGGGGGGGCTGAGGGCGATCTGCAAAAGTTGCTCAAGCAGAAATTCCAGAAAGTCGCCAATGTCAAACCGCCGGCGTCACGCTCGGACAGTTCAGAAAAATTCGTTGTCGCAACGGGGTTTCGAGGCGGCTCTTAATCATCCAGCCGGATAAGATTTCCGCTCAGACGCTGTTCACGCAAGGACGTGGCAGCCATTCCCTGCAACATCAGCGTATCTCCGTGCGTCACGTATGATGGTTCCCGGTTGCGCAGGTCTTCGATGCGCTGGGCAAGTGAAACCGGGCTTGAACCCGGCATCTTCCGCATTGTTGCTTCTCTGGACATGGCTCACCTCGGATCAGCACTTTGTTCTTGGCTGTAACAAGGAATTCTGCCGTCAAAATGAAAGAATTCGGGCACGGATGTGCCGGATCAACGCCCGAACTGTTGCGACAATTGCAGCAGGTTCGGATCATCAGGCAACCTGTCCAGCGCCTCTTGCAGCACTACGCGCGCGGCTTCCGGGCCACGATTGATCTGCGCCAATTGCACCAGCATCGGCCACGCCTCTGCCCTCTGCGGGTCCAGCGTCACGACCTCTCTGAACGCCTGTTCCGCCGCCTGCGCGTTGCGAAGCGTCAAAGCCATGCCCCCTAGAACAAGATGCGTTTCCGGGGCGTCCAACCTGTTCGAAATGACCTGCTGCCATTCCGACATGCCCTGCCCAAGCTTGGCCCGCTGCTCAGCCGTCAAGCCCTGCGGCGGTATGCTCAGGAACTCTTTGGCGGCGGCGATGCGCACGTTTCGCAGAGGATCAGACAGCAACGGCTCGAGCCTGCGCACCTGATCTGCCGGGCTGGCCTGACGTTGCAGCGCCGCTGCATTTGCTCGTATCAGCGGGTCAACGTCCTGCAAAAGCGGCGCTGTGTCGGCGGCGATCTGCGGCGACCCAAATGGTTGCAACAGATACGCGGCGGTCGCTCTGACGATGCCCGGCTGCGACGCATCCATTGCGACCGCAAGCAAACCTTCGGGCGTGTCGAGCTGCCCTTCGGCCGCGGCTTTGAAAACTGTCCCATAATGCGGGCGTCGATTTGGCGATCCCGGAAACCAGCCCTCTATCTGGCTTGCGGCCCAGGCCTGATCCTGGTCTTGATGGCAGTCCGTGCAGGCATCAACGCCCAGCCCAAGATCCGGTCGCGGTATGCGAAAACTGTGATCGCGTCGACCGTCAACACCCATGTAGGTCCGCTCGATCATGTGGCAGCTTTTGCACTGGGCGCCTTCGCTGTCTTCCGGGTGATTGTGATGAGCAGGCGTGTCATAGTCCTTTGCGGAAAGGGTTGCGAATTCCGGATTTCCGGCAGGCGAATGGCACTGTGTGCAAACCCCGTTTCCTTCGGCTTTCAATTCTGCGCTGTGCGGTTCGTGGCAGTTCATGCATCCGACGCCCTGTGCATACATCCGGGATTGCAGGAACGAGCCGTAGACGTAGACCTCATCCAGAATTTGCCCGTCGGGATGATAGGAACCGGGGCGCAGCACGGCCAGATTATAGGCATCATGGTACGGGGTTCCCGGAACCGGGTTTCCGTTGCCATGCGCCTCGCGCCGGGAATGACATCCGGCGCATTGCTGTATTTCTTGTTCGGTCCGCCCCTTGCCCCAACTCAACAGAAAGCCGGCATTGGCCAGGCCATCTGAAGAACGCTTTTCCCGGACCCAGTCGATATGCGCGGACCCCGGCCCATGGCAGGCCTCGCACCCGACCCCGATTTCGACCTGTTGTGACGTGTAGCTTCTGGTTTGAGGGTTGTAGTTCTTCTCAAAACCCGTGGCATGACATTCGGCGCAGCGCGCGTTCCAATTCTTGTAAGGACCGGTCCAATGCAACCCGTCATCAGGCGGCAGGTCCTGATCAGGGTACAGGTGATACCAGCGCTTTTGTTCTGTGTCCCAAACCACATCGAAACTTTGCAACCGGCCCGGTTCGGTCTCGAAAAGGTATTGCTGCAAGGGTTCGATTCCAACGACGGAATGTACGTCATATTCCGTCGTTGCACCGTCTTTTTCCGTTACGCGGGCCGAGTACCTGCCTGCCTCACGTTTGAACTGGACGGACATACCGTCATGATCGAACCGGGTTCCATCAAAATCGGCCGCAACAGCGCCGTCAGTGGTATCTGTCCACGCCAGCGCATGATGTGACCCAGCCCAGGCTTCGGCTTCTTGCTGATGACAGTCGGTACACTGATCTGAGCCCACATATTCTGGGGTCTGCGCCTGAGCTTCGCCAGCGATTGCAAGGCAGGCCAGTATCAGGGCAAATCTCATGCCGTATCTCCTTCTGAGGCATTTTGCAGATCAATCAACGCACCGTTGTATTCGGCCCCCAGAATCAGGATCGCGGAATAGAGATACAGGAAAATCAATGCCGCCATGGCCCCCGCCAATCCTGCATAGGTGGCGCTGTAGGTGGCGAACTGACTGATATAAATTGAAAACGCCCATCCACCAGCCGCCCACAAGGCCAAAGTCAGCAGGACGCCGGGCAGAATTTGCATCAGGCTGTGCCTGCGGGTCGGCAGCACGAGATGTGCCAGAAGAACGGTGCCCGCAGGAACCGCCACCGTGAACGTCCAGCGCAGGCGATCCACGGAAAACCAGTTGGCTACGGCAACTTCCGTGTGTTCAGCCACCAGTTTCGTATAGACCGGCAAAACCACCTCGACCGCGGCGATGATCAGAATGGCCGACCCACCCAGAATGACCAGCACCAGGCAGAGCAGCCGGGTTTTCCAGAACGGCCAACTGTCTTCGTCATGGTAGGCCTGGTTCATGGCTGCACGTACGGCGGCAACGCCGTTGGAGGCAAAGTAAATCGCCAGAAGCCCGCCCAAGGTGATGACACCCGAGCCGGATCCGGCCAGAACGGCCCGCAGTTCGGCCACGATCGGATCTGCGACGTCCTTGGGCCACGCTCCGAAAATCAGGTCAATCAACTCATCGGTGACATAGCCTTGAGATAACGCCCCTGCCAGCGCCACGGTGAACAGCACAAAGGGAAACAGCGCCATCATCAGCGACATGGCCACGTGGCTGCTCATGACGAAACCGTTCTTTCTGCTGAACCGGCGGATCGACAGCCAAAGTGCCTGAACAGGTCGGCCAAACAGGGGATTCGCGGCAGTGGTCATGCTGCAACCCTAACCTGCCGAAATAGAACACAGAACCCGTCATGGATATCTATTGCGAGAATGAGGGCCAACAAATGCCTGAACGCATTGCATAAACAAGACCTCGCGTGCAGGATTGGGTCACGCAGGATGGGAAATGGGCACTGCTTGTGCCGGACACAGGATACCGAATGACTCCGGATCAAAAAGACATCACGGTTAGACCCAGGCTTCGACTGTCCGTTGTCCGGGATACATGCATCATCGCGACCCTGATCGTGCTAGGTCTCTATGCCGGGGCAAACTTCCTGATCCCGCTTGCCATGGCGCTGCTGGTCAATGTTCTGATCATCGCGCTGAGCGATCGCGTCGTCGCCCTGACCCGCGCTCCGGTCTGGCTGGCCAATGTCGCCGGTGTGACAGTCGTACTGGCGGGTTTGTTCATGATCATGTACGTGCTGGGCAGTCAGGCGACGCAGTTTGCACGCTCCATCAGCACCTATGAAAACCAGTTTGACGGTGCGGTCGAGCGTGTAACGGGGCTGGTCGGCAACGACGTGACCACCTTCATTCGTGACAATCTGGTCAGTATCGACATGTCCTATGTCGCACGCGTGTTGCTGGGCAGCGCCACTTCATTGTTGAACCAGTTCTTCCTGATCAGCCTTTATGTCGCCTTTCTGATGGCCGAACGACTGGCCTTTCGGAAAAAGATCCAACTGGCCGCCGGAGATCCTGTCGCCGCAGCCGAGTTTTCCGCCATGCTCGATTCGATTTCGGTCAGCTTGCAGCGCTATGTCGGCGTCAAAACCCTGATCAGCCTGATAACGGCAACGATCAGCTATACGGTTTTCCGCTCGCTTGGTCTGGAATACGCGGAAACCTGGGCCGTATTGACCTTTGCCCTGAACTTCATCCCTTCGATCGGTTCGATCATAGCGGTGTTTTTTCCGGCCATGATCGCGCTTGTTCAATTCGAAACGATCATTCCCTTCCTGGTGATCGTGCTGGGATGTGGAACGATCCAATTCCTGATCGGCAATTTCCTGGATCCGGCCATGCTTGGCCGATCCCTGAACATGTCGACCTTTCTTGTCATTCTGGCCCTGACCTTCTGGACAACGGTCTGGGGTCTGATCGGTGCGTTTCTGAGCGTACCTCTGACCGTATGCATCCTGATCGTGTTCAGCCACATCCCGGCCCTTCGGCCGGTCGCCGTACTGATGTCATTGGATGGCAGGTTGGGCGAGGATAACAGTCGGGCCGCAGCAAGCTAGGTCATGAAGCGCCCCCTGTTCATCGGATCCGATATCTACCGCAACTCGACCTACGGTTCAAAACACCCGCTGGCCATCCCACGGGTTTCAACCGTCATCGATCTGTGTCGCGAACTGGGATGGTTGACACCCGAGAACTACCGCGTCAGCCCCTGCGCAAAGCCAAGTGTATTGGAAAGGTTTCATACGCCGGACTATATCGCCGCCCTGCAAAAGGCAGAAGCGGACCAGCACGTCACGGACGAAATACGGGATAAATACGGTTTGGGGACTCTGTCGAACCCGGTCTTCGCCGAGATGTACCGGCGGCCGGCAACCGCCTCCGGTGGTTCCATGCTGGCCGCCGAACTGATCCGGCATGGAGGGATCGTTTTCAACCCTGCGGGCGGCACCCACCATGGCCTTGCGGACCGGGCGAACGGGTTTTGTTATCTGAACGATCCGGTTCTGGCGATACAGACCCTTTTGAACGCTGGCATGGATCGCGTGGTCTATGTCGACATCGACGCCCATCATTGCGACGGGGTTGAACTTGCGTTTCACGGGTCGGACAGAGTTCGGATGATCTCGGTCCATGAAACGCGTCGATGGCCGTTCACGGGCCAACTTGAGGAAGACGCCGGTGGCGCGGCCTTCAACCTGCCTGTTCCAAGGCATCTGAACGACGACGAATTCGCCGCCATTCTGGATCAATTGATCCTGCCAGCGACCGAAGCGTTCAAACCGCAAGCGATTGTCCTGCAATGCGGGGCAGACGCCGTGGCCGAAGACCCGCTTTCGCGTTTGAACCTGTCCAACAACGCGCATTGGCGAACGGTCGCGGCGCTGAAGCCTCTTTCGCCTCGTTTTCTGGTTCTGGGTGGCGGCGGATACAATCCCTGGTCCGTAGGACGCTTGTGGAGCGGCGTCTGGGCCACCCTGAATGATTTCGAAATTCCTGACACACTTGACGTCGGTGCCCAGAAAATCCTGCGGAATCTGACCTGGAACAGGGCCGCAGGACAGGCGCCTCACCCTCACTGGCTGGACAGTTTGCGCGACGCGCCAAACACCGGGCCCATACGACAGGAACTGAGGAACGATTTACGCCACCTCACCGCCAGGCATTCACGGTAGATCGGTCCGCCAAAGCCTGTTAGCATTCCGATATTTCGGGATATTCCTGACCGGCCTACCCCCTGTTCCGTTATCAATTCGTTTCTTCCAGCTTGGCACCGATTGGACCACTACCCATGAATGCACTTAATCAGATAATTGATCTCAAAACCCGCATGGGCCAGTCCATCATCGGGCAAACCGAGGTCATCGACCGACTGCTGATCGGGATGCTGGCCAACGGAAACCTTCTGATCGAAGGTCTGCCCGGATTGGCCAAAACACGTGCAGTCAAGGCGATGGCGCGCAATCTGGATGCAGACTTCAGCAGGATCCAGTTCACACCTGACCTGCTGCCTTCAGACGTGACGGGAACCGAGGTGTTTCAACAAACTGACGAAGGCGGCACCTTTCGGTTCGAACCCGGGCCGATCTTTGCCAATATCGTCCTCGCTGACGAAATCAACAGGGCACCGGCCAAGGTGCAGGCCGCTTTGCTGGAAGCGATGGAAGAACGGCAGGTCACGGCTTCCGGGACCACCCACAAGATGGAACCGCTGTTCATCGTGATGGCAACCCAGAACCCCATTGAACAAGAAGGCACCTATCCCCTGCCCGAAGCGCAGATGGACCGGTTCCTGATGCATGTTCAGATCACCTATCCGCCGGTCGAGGACGAGGTTGAAGTGATCCGGCTGGTGCGGGGCGAAGAGATCGCCGCCGGGAAAGGCGCGTCAAGCGAGCCACCACCGACAATCCCGCAGGACGCCGTTTTTGTAGCGCGTTCGGAAATTGGGCAGATCCATGTTTCGGATGCAATGGATCGCTATATGGCCGATCTGGTTCAGGCGACCCGGACGCCTGCGGCGCTCAGCGAAGAACTGGCCAGCTGGATCGAAATCGGCGCCAGCCCGCGTGCCTCATTGGCATTGGACAAATGCGGTCGGGCGCATGCGTGGATGAACCAGCGTGACTATGTGGACCCTGCGGATATTCGAGCCATTGCACATGACGTGTTCCGTCACCGCATCACGCTGAGCTTCGAGGCGCAGGGGAACGCCAAAACGGCAGATGACGTGATCGCGGAAATCCTGCGTCTCGTCGCGCTGCCCTGACTGTTAGGGTTGGCCGGGTGCAGCGATCCTCAGCATATCCCGATGATCCCCGCATTCACGTCGATGCGGATCACCTGTTGCGTCTGGAACTGCATTCCCGTGCCCTGAGCTTTTTACCACGTCAGCCTGCCCGCTCGATCCTGAATGGCAGACACGCATCACGCCTGCGCGGACGCGGCCTGAATTTCGAGGAATTGCGCAACTACCAACCGGGCGACGACATCCGAACAATTGACTGGAAAGTCACGGCGCGAACCGGTGAGCCCCATGTTAGGGTCTATACCGAGGAACGAGACCGCCCTGCCCTGTTGCTGGTCGATCAGCGCGTTTCGATGTTTTTCGGAACCGAAGTCTACATGAAATCGGTCATCGCAGCCGAAGCTGCCGCAATCACCGCGCATCGCGTTCTTGGTCAGGGCGATCGTGTCGGTGGTCTGGTATTCAACGACACAAGCGTTGCTGAACACAGGCCGCAGCGCCGCGCGGCGGCGCTCATGCGGTTTCTGTCTTCCATCGGGGCTGCCAATTCGGCCTTGCATGCTGCCTTGAACCCGCAACCAACCGTGACTTTGAATGACATGTTGTCGGAAGCCGCGCGTATGCCCCAAACCAACGGGCTGGTTTGCCTGTTTTCCGACTGCGACGGGCTTGACGAAAAATCGGAATCCGTGCTGCGCCGCATTGCGGTCTCAAACGATCTGATCGTGTTCAATATTGCTGACAAGACAGCCAAGGGGCTGGCGCCCGATCTGAAACTCACGGTCTCGGACGGGCGCGACCAGATCGAAATCGACAGCGCCGACCCCAAATTGTCCGGCAAAATTCGCAAATCCATGGAAGATAGGTTGAACCACCTGCACTCATGGTCTCGTCGATACGGTTTTCCAGTTGTTCCATTGACGACCGCGGAACCTGCCCTGGATCAGTTGCTGTATCTGTTCGGACATCGCAGGGGGCAGAAATGAGCATCGACACGACAGGGAAATCTCTGGTTGATCTGCTGAATATGCTCGAGCCGGCACCGGAACCCACGCCTGTTTCGATGTTTCCGCAGACATGGGGGTGGTTGGCGCTGGCCGTCATACTGCTTGGCCTTGCCGTACTGGTCAGTGTTCTTTTCGTCCGGCGAAGGCGGGCAAGCGCGTATCGCCGCCATGCGCTGGCAGAGCTGGCAGACCCGGATATCACATCGGCAAAAGTTGCCGAAATCCTTCGCCGCACCGCGTTGGTCGCATATCCGCGCAAGCAGGTTGCAGGGATCCACGGGGATGACTGGTTGAATTTCCTTTCACAAACCTCGGATGACAAGTCTTTTTTATCAGACATTGGGCAAACGCTGATCGACGCGCCGTACAAGGACCTGCCGCCAAACCGCGCCTTGACCCAGCTTTCTCGGCATTGGGTCAAGTCCCATAAACGGCATCGGGGAAGGTGATGTTTTCCTTCTCTGCCCCCTGGGTATTTCTGCTTTTGCCGCTGCCGCTGCTGGTTTACGCCATTGCTCCGCCTCGGCGGGAAACAACCGTGTCCATTCGCATTCCGTTTTTTCGCCGCGTGGCCCAGGCGGCGGGTGTCGAGCCGCAATCCGGGTCAATGATCCGAACCCGGGCCCGGCTGCAAACGGCCAGCGCCGGCTTGATCTGGATACTTCTGGTTCTGGCGCTGGCGCGTCCGGAACGTCTGGGCGACCCCGTGGTGATGGAAAAATCTGCACGCGATGTGGTTTTGGCGCTGGATATCTCTGGCTCGATGGATCAGCGCGACTTCCAGACCGGATCCGGTGCCCCGATGCAACGGTTGGAGGCGGTCAAAGAGGTTCTCAAGCAGTTCATCTCTGAAAGAGATGGTGACAGGATGGCGCTGATCATCTTTGGAACACGCGCGTTCATTCAAGCGCCCTTCACGGAAGATCTGAACAGTTTGAATGGGTTCCTGGACCAAACTCAAGTTGGCATGGCGGGTCCGAACACGGCTTTGGGCGATGCGATCGGGCTTGGCATTCGAACTTTTGAATCCAGCGAGGTTGACCAGCGCCTGATGATCGTTCTCAGCGATGGCGCCGATACGTCCAGTCGCATGACACCCGTCAATGCCTCGGCCATTGCTGCGGAAAAGAACGTGGTTGTCTATACGATTGGTGTTGGAGACCCGAATGCCACGGGCGAAGACCGTGTCGATCTTCAGGCACTAAAGGACATAGCCGATCGCACGGGCGGAGAATATTTCTTTGCCGACGATGCAACGGCCCTTGAACAGACCTATGCACGCATTGATTCACTGAACCCCAGAATGGTGGAAACGCAAAGCTATCGCCCCAAGCAAAGCCTTGCCCATATTCCGTTACTCATCGCGTTGATCGTCATTTTGGTCAGCATGACCTGGTTCCATTTTTCACTGCGACACCAGGGGGCCGTCTGACAATGGATCTGGCTGATTTCCATTTTATCCGAGGCTATTACCTGCTGCTTCTCATTCCCATCCTTGTGTTGTGGTGGCGGATCAGACCCAGACCGATGGCAGACACCAAACTGCCATCAGGGATCGCCCCGCACCTTGCAGAGGCCTTGCTGCTGGGCAAGGAAGAAAACAGGCGCATCCAGCCCATTGATGTTGCGCTGATCATTGCGGCGCTTGTCACATTGGCGGCCTCGGGTCCGACATGGTCGCGCGCGCCCAACCCGTTGATCGCAGACACGGCCCCGTTGGTGATCGCTCTCAAAGTCACCGACAGCATGGAAAGCTCGGATCTTGCGCCATCGCGGCTGGATCGGGCACGGTTCAAGATTTCCGACCTGATCACCGAACGTGCCGGCGCACGAACCGCTTTGATCGCCTATGCAGGAACGCCGCACCGAGTTGCGCCTTTGACCGAAGACGCGAACATACTTCGTCCGTTGCTTGAGGGGTTGACGCCTGCGGTGATGCCGAAGGATGGCGATGCGGCAGCCGATGCGCTTGCGTTGGCTCAGTCCATTCTGGACGACAGCGACAGCCCGGGGGCGATTCTGTTTGTATTGGACGACCTTGATCCATCTCAGGTAATGGGGCTAAGCTCCTCTTCTTCTGATATTTTCTTTCTCACCATGCTGCCGGATGGTGGTCGTATCGCGCAGCTGGACAACATCCCAAACGCCTCAGTGGTCGCGTTTTCGGACGACGACCGGGACATCAATCAACTGATGCGCCGCATTCAATCGGCCTATACTGCCGCCCTGGATGACGATGATCGTCTGGACTGGCAGGACAAGGGCTGGATCCTGGCCTGGCCTGCTGCGGTGTTGTCTCTGCTGTGGTTCCGCAAGGGCTGGGTAATTCGTTGGGCGGTTCTGGTTTTGATTGCGTTGCCTTCATCCGGCGCGCGGGCAGAAGGATGGCGAGACTGGTTTTTCACCCCCGACCAACATGGCCAGATCGCGATGAACCAAAAACGATTTGGCGACGCGGCCGAGATGTTCGAAGACCCATATCACAAGGGATATGCCTATCTCAGGGATGGTCAATATGAAAAGGCGTCGTCCGTGTTTTCCACACTGGACACACCGGAAGCTGCGTTTGCCGAAGGTATGGCCCGCATAAAAAACCGCGAGTATCGCCCAGCCATATCGGCGTTCGAGACCGCCTTGGAACGTCGCCCCGACTGGCCCGAAGCCCAGCATAATCTCGACCTGTCCAAGGCCATCCTGGACTATGTCGAAACGACGCGTGAACAGTCTGACACAGGGGAGGAGGCTGGCATCGGTGCCGATGATACGGTGTTTGACAACGATGCAGCACGTGGCAGTGACACCACGGTTCAAGCCCCCAAAGACGGGCCACAGTCACTGTCCGCCGACCAGTGGATCAGCATGATCGACACCGATATGCAGGATTTTCTGAGAAACCGTTTCCTTTTGGAAATTCAGGAGCAAACAGAATGAGATACCTTGCTGTCTTCATCCTGTTGTTGCCGTTATCCGTGTCCGCACAGGAAAACTCAGCCTATCAACCTCGGGTGTCAGTGGACGTCCCGAACGAGGCCGTCATCGTCGGCCAACCCGCCATCGTCCGCATCAAGGTTCTGGTACCGACCTTCATGCCGCAGCCGCCCGTATTCCCATCATTGGAGCAACAAAATGTCCTTGTTCGCCTGCCTGAGAGGGCTTCTGGTCCGATAAGCGAAACGGTAGACGGAGAAACGTGGTCCGGAGTACAGCGCAGTTATCGCCTGTATCCGCTGACATCAGGGCCGGTCGCGTATGATGCGCAAGAGGTTGTCGTGACATTTGCCGACCCGCAGTCCAATGACCCGGTTCAGGTTTCGGTGACGCTTCCTTCCATACAGCTGAACGCAGAGATCCCAGAGGGCGCTCAAGGTCTTGACCCGCTGATCATCGCAAGTGGTTTCTCTCTTGATCAGAATCTGGACGGTCCGACCGATATGCAGGCCGGTGATTCCATCACGCGCGAGATAAGCGCGCAGATCGCTGGCACCACGGCCCTGACAATCCCGGCGCTGACGCCGCAGGATCAAAGCCAACTGCTTCGCGCCTATCCAAAGGAGCCCCGCTTTTCGGAAACAGAGGAACGAGGCATCTTGTCCGGGCAGCGGGTCGAAGAAACCGTGTACATCGCCCAAGATGGTGGCGAAACACAGTTGTCGGCCGTTTCCATCGACTGGTTCAATCTGGACACCGGTCAGATCGAAACGGCATCACTTCCCTCGACCAAGCTGACACTGGCACCACCCAGGCGACAGCCGCCTGACGCGCAAACCATCATCAAATCAGTTCTTTACCTTGTCATTGTTGTATTCGCATTGTGGACATTGGGAAGGTTTCTGCGCCCGCGCTACTCAACCTGGAAAACGGAACGGCGCCGCAGATATCTGGCATCCGAGAAATATGCCGTCGATGCCTTGCGATCCGCTTTAATATCACGGGATTTGCCCGCGGTTTATCAGGCATTGGGTCTTTGGAAATCGCGAAGCGCGCATCCAGAGCGTTCTTTGGATCTTGAGAAGAGCCTTATGAATATCGGTGCGGCGCGGTATTCAGCGACGGCTTGCAACAGCCCGGAAGACTGGGAAGCGGCCGTGCAACACCTAGGCGCACTGAAAAGCGCAACAGAACGAAAGAGCGGGTCTTTGCCCCCGCTCAACCCTTAGACTTCAACTTTGACAGTTGCTGATCAGCTTGCGCCGGTCGATCAACCGCAGCCGGCCATACCCCAATTCCACAAGGCCCAGATCCGCCAGATGATGCAGATGTCGATGCAAGGTCGGCTGAGATACCGCAACCATTTCAGCAAGTTCTTCCTGAGACACAACAATCCATCCGTCCGAACTCAAGGCGCCTTCGTCAAGATGCAGCAGACGCAGCACAAGGCGCTTTTCAGACCCCGTAACCGCAAGATTGGCCATGATGCGCAGAGCAGTCTTCATGTTTTCATGCGTCAACGCATAGAAATCACGGATGTATTCCGGGTTCTTCTGAACCAGGCGTTCTACCCGCGAGCCGGGAAAATACAAGGTGCGGGTCTTTTGCGTTGCCACGACGCTGACCAGGCGTTTGGCTTCGGCAAACAGCGCGAGATCCCCGATCCAGAATCCTGATCCATCCTGATGCAATACGAATTCCTGTCCATCATCGGCAGGTGCCGTGATCTGAAGCGCGCCTGCGAGCACCGCATGAATACCGTTGGCGCGGTCACCGTGGTGGTACAGGGTTTCTCCGGAATCGAAGGTTCTTTGAATTGCGCACGTCATAAGATCGCTCTGAAACTTTGAATCGCGCGTGCCAAACCAGTCGGTCTTGGCCAGAATCCGCATATCGTCATCAGAATCAAACATTTGTATCTTTCAAAGTGATCATATGATAAGTTTTCGATACGTTTCATCGCGTAAAATAGCTGTGTTCACTGCTCGAACAAGAAGTTGTTTTTATTCGGGCAATCAAGAACTTGCTTGCAGCTTCAAGTTATGAGCTAGCGGCTTAAATTAAATTTCAATTTTCCGGGTCATTAAGGCTCGACTGATCAGGAGCACTTCATGTCTTCTCCACGAATGATTGCAGATAATTGGCGTAGAACACTGCGCCGGTTCGCGGTGGCGACCGTAACTGTCGCCCTTGCCGTGCCCGCCTGGGCGCAAGATCAAAAGCCCAATATTCTTGTGATATGGGGCGACGATATCGGTCAATCCAACATCTCGGCCTATACAATGGGTCTCATGGGATATCAAACACCCAATATCGACAGGGTTGCCAAAGAAGGCATGATCTTTACCGATTACTACGGTGAACAATCCTGTACCGCCGGCCGTTCGTCATACATCATGGGGCAATCCGTGTTCCGCACCGGTCTTTCCAAAGTCGGCCTGCCTGGGGCAGATCTTGGAATGCAGGTTGAAGACCCAACTATCCCGGGGCTTCTTAAAGACCACGGCTATGTGACCGGTCAATTCGGCAAAAACCACCTTGGTGACAAAGACGAACATCTTCCGACAAACCACGGTTTTGATGAGTTTTTTGGCAATCTTTACCACCTGAATGCCGAAGAAGAGCCGGAAAACGAAGACTATCCGGGTGATCGCGTTCTGGCGGATGGGCGAACCTTCCGCGAAGCCTATGGCCCGCGCGGCGTCATCAAGTCCAAAGCGGATGGCACGATCGAAGACACCGGACCGTTGACCCGCAAGCGCATGGAAACGGTAGATGACGAAACCGTGGCCGCGGCCATCGACTTCATCAAGCGGGCGCATGAGCAAGGTCAGCCCTTCTATGTCTGGTGGAACGGTACCCGCATGCACTTCCGCACCCACGTCAAAGACGAGATGCGCGCCAAGGCCAATGAGTTGTCGGGGCGGGTCGCTGATGAATACACCGCCGGTATGATCGAACACGACATGCATGTAGGTCAGCTGCTGGATCTGCTGGATGAGCTTGGCATCGCTGACAACACGATCGTGCACTATTCCACTGACAATGGTCCGCACATGAACACCTGGCCGGATGCAGCTGCGACGCCGTTCTGGGGCGAGAAGAATACCAACTGGGAAGGTGGTTGGCGTGTTCCGTCAATGGTACGCTGGCCGGGCAAGATCGAGGCCGGATCAGTCACCAACGAGATCGTGCATCACATGGACTGGCTGCCCACTTACCTCGCTGTGGCCGGCGATCCGGACATCAAGGAAAAACTGAAGACCGGCTACAGCTCATCGGGCATGGGTCGCGACTATAAGGTGCACCTTGATGGCTACAATATTCTGCCGCTGCTGACTGGTGAGACTGCGGCAAGCCCCCGGAAAGAAATCTTCTATTTCTCGGATGATGGTGACCTCACGGCGCTGCGTTTCGAAGACTGGAAGCTCATCTTCCTGGAGCAGAAAGCCTGGGCCACGTTGCGTGCCTGGATCGAGCCATGGACCGAACTGCGCATCCCGCTGATCGTCAACCTGCGCCGCGATCCGTATGAACGCGCGTACCGCACGTCCAACACCTATTACGATTGGCTGTTGGACCGGGCCTATTTCCTTGTGCCCGCCCAGCAATACGTTGGCAATTTCCTCAGCACGTTCCAGGAGTTCCCGCCACGTCAGAAAGCAGCCAGCTTCAACCTGGATCAGGTCATGGAGAAGCTTACAACGCCGACCAACAACTAGGCCAGGCGGCCCCACGCTGTAGGCCGCCCTGCGCAGGGCGGCCTTTCTTCAATACAACAGATATCGAGAGCTTCATGAAACACGTTCTTTTGGGTGCCTTTCTGACCTGTGTTCCCGTATCCCTGCTCGCTGATCCGCTGCCCAGTTGGAACGCCACAGCGGCAAAAGAAGCGATCCTTGAATTCGTGTCCAGTGTTACCGACGCGGAAGGACCTGATTATGTGACGCCTTCAGATCGGATCGCGGTATTTGACAATGACGGCACACTCTGGGCCGAACAGCCGGTTTATTTCCAGTTAATCTTTGCCATGGATCGGCTTTCTGAACTGGCTGAACAAGATCCTTCGATCCTGTCCACACCCGCTTTGAAAGCCGCTGCCGAAGGTGATCTTGCGACGGTTCTTCAAGGGGGCCACGATGCGTTGATCGAAGTTGTCAACGAGTCACATTCCGGAACCAGCGTAGAGGCGTTTCAAGCCCAAGTTGCGCAGTGGCTGGCCGAGGCCCGACACCCGGACACCGGATTGCCCTATGACCAGATGACCTATCAGCCCATGGTCGAGCTGTTGCGCTATCTTCGGGACGAAGGGTTCAAGACCTATATTGTCTCGGGCGGCGGCATTCACTTCATGCGGGTCTTCGCGGAACAGGCCTATGGCATTCCGCCGGAACAGGTTCTGGGCACATATGGAAACTCGACATTCGAAGATGTCGATGGCGTTCCGACTGTCATCAAGGCCCCCGGGATTGCCTTCATCGACGACAAGGAAGGCAAACCCATCAACATCGAACGCACGATCGGCAAACGCCCCATTCTGGCCGGAGGAAACTCAGACGGCGATTTCGCAATGCTGGATTGGACAACCTCGGGTAGCGGATCACGGCTGGGTGTTCTGATCCACCATACGGATGCCGAACGTGAATGGGCCTATGATCGGGAAAGTCCGATTGGGCGGTTGGTTGACGGTCTGGATCAGGGGCCGGACAAAGGCTGGGTTATCGTCGATATGGCGAAAGACTGGTCGCGGGTCTACACTGGAGGAAACTGAACGACCCGAAAGACTTAACGCCCATGTGGACATTGCTTGTATCCATCTTTGTTTTTGCGTTGTACGCAACTGCAGTTGTGTTTTCGGTGCGCGCGGCACAAACCGCGCGCACACCGCAAGGAGCCGTTGGCTGGGTTGTCTTTTTGGTATCGGCGCCAATCTTTGCGGTGCCGATGTACCTGTTTCTGGGGCACCACAGGTTTCGCGGCTACCGCATCTCGCGCCAACAAAGCGAACGGGTCGTCGAAGGCATCAAGACCTTTGCTGACTACTCCAGACCTGACCCATCCACGATGTCGGTCAATCCACGACCATTCGAATTTCTGGCTCATCTTCCGGTATCCAGTGGCAATGGCGCTCAGCTTCTGATCGATGGCCAGGCAACGTTTGACGCCATTTTCCAGGCGATAGACGAGGCCAGGAATTACATCCTGATCCAATTCTACATCGTCAGAGACGATGCCTTGGGCCGACAGCTTCAGACCAAGCTGATAGAGGCTGCGAAACGCGGGGTGCATGTCCGTTTCATGACCGATGCCGTCGGCAGCTATGGATTGGCAAACACCTATCTGGACACAATGCGCGACGCGGGAATTGACGTGGCCGACCCGCGTGAGCAACGCGGGCCGAATTTCAGGTTTCAGCTGAATTACCGGAACCATCGCAAAACCGTCATCATCGACGGTGAAACAGGCTTTATCGGCGGTCACAACGTGGGTGTTGAATATCTGGGCGAAGACCCGCATTTCGGCCATTGGCGCGACACGCATATCAAGATGACCGGCCACATCGTCCGGCAATTGCAGCTCATCTTCACCGAAGACTGGCACTGGGCCCGCGATGAAGACCTGATTGACGACCTCGACTGGGCAGGCAGCGAGGCCGAGCAAGACATGAATGCCCTGTTGGTGGCCACCGGACCCGGAGATGAAACCGAAACCGGCGCCATGATGTTCTTTTCGGCAATCGCCGAGGCGAAAGAAAGACTGTGGATCGCATCGCCCTATTTCGTGCCCGACATCGACGTCATGACCGCCCTGCAACATGCAGCGATGCGCGGGGTGGACGTGCGCATCCTTGTCCCGGATGTGATCGACCATCGGCTGCCCTGGCTGGCCGCTTTTGCCTATTTCGACGAAATCCGCGACTGCGGCGTGCGTGTGTTCCGATATACGGATGGATTCATGCACCAGAAGGTTTTCGTGGTAGACGACACGCTGGCCGCGGTCGGCACGACCAATCTGGACAACCGGTCCTTCCGGCTGAACTTCGAGGCGATGGCCCTGTTTTTCGATGCCCGCGCAGCCTTGGCTGTTGATCAGATGCTGCGCGCGGATTTCGAGGCGAGCTATGAGTTGACGCGCCGTCTGGCCCAGCAACCCGCGCATATCCGGTTTGGCGCCCCCTTGGCGCGACTGTTTGCGCCTATCCTCTAGGAAAAGAATTTCTCCTGAAAGACGCGCGTCATCATCGCCACCAGATAAGCGGTCGACAGACCAAAGGCCAGAAGACCAGCAACCGCGGCAAAAGACCCAAAGATGCGCAACCCTTCGCCCAAAACGATATCGCCATATCCCAGGGTCGTGAACGTCACCAATGAGAAATAGATGGCCGAGTTCCAATCCGGCAGAACCTCAAGCAACACCCAGACGATGGCCCAAATCCAGACCTGAATCGTGTGCGTCGCGACAATAAAGGCCAAAGATACCGCGATTGGTGTTGCCGTGCCAAAGAACACCCCCTTGGCCGACCATTTTTCATCCCACTTGATGATCGTGACGGTACACCAGGTCAACAAAAGAATCTCGACCAAGAAGCAGAGCGCCAGAAATGTACTGCCCCAAACGATCTGATGCAGCAACGTCATGTTTTTCATCCTGATTTACGACAGTGGACCGTCCGGGCAGAATGGCCCTTTGAGGTGCGAGGCACAACCCCGGCGATCGCGCCAAAAGCCTGCGGCGAATGGAACCGGGTACCGGTCCGCACTGGACAGTTTGGAATTCCGTCGCACATCCTTGGAAGAAAAAAGGCCAGATCATGCTGTTGACCATCGACCGTGTTCAGAAAACCTATCCCGGCGGGCGCCCGGTTCTGCGCGACGTGTCGCTGACGTTGGATGAAGGGCGGACACTGGCCCTGACCGGCGAAAGCGGCAGTGGCAAAAGCACTCTGTTGAATCTTGCCGCAGCGCTTGATTGTTTCGACAGCGGTGAAATCATCTTGAACCGTACGCCCCTGTCCCATCTGGACGATTCCGGGCGGGCCGAATTGCGGCGCAGTCAGCTTTCGTTGGTTTTTCAGCAGTTCAATCTGATCCCTTCGCTGACCGTTGCGCAGAACCTTTCCTTTCACGCCCGCCTTGCCGACGCCGAGGATGCCGATTGGACCGCGCATCTGACGGAACGCTTGGGCCTGTCCGATCTTTTGGACCGATATCCCGAAAACCTGTCCGGCGGGCAACAGCAGCGGGTGGCGATTGGTCGTGCCATGGCAGCGCGTCCGAAACTGCTGCTGGCGGATGAGCCCACGGGCAATCTGGATGAAACCGCCAGCGCAAGGGTTCTGGATCTGATGTTGGCCTTGGTGGCTGATACCGGCGCAGCGCTTCTGTTGGTCACGCATTCCCAACAGATTGCGGCCCGCCTGGATCGAACCGTCCAGCTCTGCGGTGGTCGTATCCAATGACACGCGCCGTCATTCAGGCTTTGACGTCACACTGGCGGGTGCACTGGTTGCAACTGGCGACGCTTTTGACCGGCATCGCATTGGCCACCGGTCTCTGGTCCGCGGTTCAGGCCATCAATGCCGAAGCACGCGCCAGCTATGCCCGGGCCAACGCGCAGCTTGCCCTTGGGCAGTTCGACGAGCTGCGCGATCCTTCCGGTCTGATCCCGGTTTCTCGTTACGTCGATCTGCGTCGTGCTGGCTGGCAGGTGGCGGCCGTCCTGGAGGGCCCCTATCGAATCCAGGGCCGCACATTGCGCCTGATGGGTGTGGACATGGTCGCCTACCCGGCCCTGCCCGCCGTCACCGAAGCCGACCAAAGCACCGCGCCGACTGAGCCGGCGGACATGCTGACCGCTCCGGGGCGGCTTCTGATCGCGGCAGAGTTGGAGCCGCTGTTGCGCGACCAGAACAACCTTCCGCCGTTTTCAATCACCACGGCGCTGCCACCGGACGTAATTCTGACGGATATCGGCACAGCCGAAGCCCTGCTGAACCAAACCGGTTTCATCTCGCGCCTCATTGTATTGCCGGATCAGCCGCGTGATCGGCCACCTTTGGCCGAAGTCGCGCCCGAACTGGAGCGCGCCAGCCCATCCTCGCAAGTCGATACTGCTCGGCTGACTGACAGTTTTCACCTGAACCTGTCGGCTTTTGGCCTGCTGTCCTTTGCCGTTGGCCTGTTCATCGTGAACGGCACCGTCGGGCTGGCTTTCGCCCAACGCCGAGGCATGATCCGCACCCTGCGTGCACTGGGCGTTTCGATGCGGCGGCTGGTCTTCCTGATCCTGACCGAACTGACGGGGCTGGCCATGATCGGTGGAACCTTGGGTCTGCTTCTTGGGTTCTTTCTGGCCGGAGCGTTGTTGCCCGATGTCGCAGCAACCCTTCGCGGCCTGTATGGTGCACCCGTGACCGGACAGCTGACACTGCACCCCCATTGGGTGTTTGCCGGGATGGCGATGGCTGTCTGCGGCACCTTGTTTGCCAGTGGCCATGCGCTGTGGCGACTGTCTCGTATGCCCCTGCTGGCGGGGCCCGGTGTGCAAGCCTGGCAGGGCAATGCCGGCACACGTCTTGTGACAGGTTTGCTCGGCTTGTCCCTGATCGTCGGCGGTGTCATCGCCTATCTCGGCATCGGTGGTCTGGTTGCCGGTTTCGTGCTGTTGGCCGGATTGCTGACGGGTGCCGCGCTTTTGTTGCCGGCGCTTCTGACCTTTGCGCTTTCCGTCTTTGGCAACAGGTCCCGTGGCGCCATCGCGCAGTGGGTCTGGGCCGACATGCGCGCCCAATTGCCCGGGCTGTCGCTTGCCCTGATGGCCCTGTTGCTTGCGCTTGCGGCAAATATCGGTGTGGGCACAATGGTTTCAAGTTTCCGGCTGACATTTGTGGGCTGGCTCGACCAGCGCCTGACTTCAGAGCTATATCTGACCGTCCGTGACGAAGAACAGAGGCGCGAGATCACGGATTGGCTGCGGCCACAGGTCGACGCCATCCTTCCAATTCGCAACATGGAACTGTCGCACGAGACGGGCCCCCTGTTTCTGTACGGGGTCATTGACGATCCGGTCTATCGGCAGCACTGGCCGTTGATATCGGCAAACTCGACCGTATGGGACGACGTCATGGCCGGAGACGCGGTGCTGATCAACGAACAACTGGCACGGCGCGCGAACCTCTGGCCCGGAGATACGCTGACGCTGTCCCAGGATCGAACGCTGACCATCGCCGGGGTTTATTCGGATTATGGAAATCCAACCGGGCAAGCCATTGTGTCGATGAGCCAACTTGACCGGATCGCACCAGGGGCCGAAACCCGACGGTTTGGCGTCCGTTTGAACCCCGAACAGGCGACTGAAATGGCGCAAGCCTTGCGCGAGCGGTTTGCCCTGCCGCGTCAGGCCGTGGTCCAGCAGGCCGCCATGAAGGCGCAATCATTGGCAATCTTCGAAAAGACCTTTGTCGTGACATCGGCGCTCAATGTTCTGACCCTCGGCGTGGCGGGATTTGCCATACTCACCAGCCTGCTGACCCTGTGGACCCAGCGCTTGCCTCAGATTGCTCCGGTATGGGCGCTGGGACTGAATCGGGCGCAACTGGCGCGGCTGGAGCTTTTGCGCAGCGTGCTGCTCGCGGCTCTGACCGCGTGTCTGGCGTTGCCGCTTGGTCTGATCCTCGCCTGGGTTCTGTTGGCAGTGATCAATGTGCAGGCCTTTGGCTGGCGGTTGCCGATGTTCGTGTTTCCCTGGGATTGGTTGTGGCTGTTCCTGCTGACCCTGCTGGCCGCCCTGGTTGCAGCGGCCCTGCCCGCGCTGCGCATGTTGCGTCTGCCCCCTGCCGATTTGCTAAAGGTGTTCGCCAATGAACGTTAAAACCCTTTTGGCCGTTCTCGTGTTTTTGTGCCCATCGCCTCTTTGGGCGCAGGGTTTTGCAGGTCTTGGAGGGTCGGCGGAAGGCTTCGAGGTTCCGCAGGCGGGGATTGAATTCGACTTTCCCAAAGACCACGGACCTCACCCCGCCTATCGGATCGAATGGTGGTATCTGACGGCCAACCTCAAAGGCGAGGACGGGCGTGACTATGGCATCCAATGGACCCTTTTCCGGTCGGCCCTGAAACCGTTTGAAACAGATGGATGGCAAAGCCCGCAGATCTGGATGGGCCATGCGGCTGTCACCACGCCTGACACCCACTATTTTGCCGAACGCCTGTCGCGTGGGGGGATTGGGCAGGCAGGTGTTGCGGTGCAACCGTTCGAGGCCTGGATCGACGAATGGCGCATGGCCGGGCCGGATATGGACACCCTGACTCTGACGGCAAACGGGGCTGATTTCGGGTACGATCTTGCGCTGAGCGCACAAGGCCCGTTGGTGTTTCATGGCCAAGCGGGCTATTCCGTCAAATCCGCCGACGGACAAGCCAGCTATTACTATTCGCAACCCTTCTATTCAGTCGAAGGCGTACTGCGCCTGCCGGATGGCGATATGCGCGTCACCGGTCAGGGCTGGCTGGACCGGGAATGGTCTTCGCAACCCCTGGCCGAGGATCAAACCGGCTGGGATTGGTTTTCGCTCAGCTTCGAGGGCGGGGACAAGCTGATGGCCTTTCGCCTGCGCGGTGGTCGCGGCGATTTCACTTCGGCCACATGGATCAATTCAGACGGCAGCACCGATGCCATCCCCGACGGATCCGTCAGGCTTGAGCCGCTTGCGACCGATCAGGTGGCAGGGCGCGACGTCCCGACGCAATGGCGCGTCGTGCTTGCGGACCGAGGCATCGACGTCAAGGTATCCGCCCTGACGCCGGATGCCTGGATGGGGACACGTTTTGAATATTGGGAAGGTCCGGTCACGGTCACCGGCAGCCACGAGGGCGTCGGGTATCTCGAGATGACGGGCTACTGACCTGGCTGCGGGAGCCCGAACGGCGGCAGGCGACCGTCGGGGCTCCGGCACCTCTGTGCACTGCATCTGCTTTTCGAGTCAGCGCACCACGTAAACCGAGACGTTGGAATGTCGCACCACGCGTGCCGCATTCGGGCCCAGCAGGTAATCCTTCAAATCCGGCTTGTGGGCTCCGATTACGATCAAATCAGAGCCGGCACTTTCGGCCGTCTTCAAAATCTCCTGATAAGCTGTTCCTGTCGCAACCACATGGCGGATGGTTTCATTGCGCTCGGCCCCCAGGGCCGATACGCACAGCGCCGTCAGCTTGGCCTGCGCTTCCTCCAACGCCTTGTCGTGAAAACCGGATTCGAAAAACCCCGACACCCAGCTTTCCCCGAAATCGGGCAGCACCGTCACCACGTCAAGTTGCGCCCCTTCCATATCCGCCAGCGCGGCTGCTTTTTTCAGAACCGGTGCATCAATCTCGCCGTTGCTGATATCAACGGCACACAGAACAGAGCGTGTCATGCGGGCACTCCTTGTCTTGCGGCACGACCGCGTTGCAGGAAAGCGATAAGGCCGAGAAGGATCATCGCCGGGATATAGACCAGTTGCTTCGGAGGCTGGCTGGACGGCAGGCTGACCGAGCTCAGGCGCACAGCCTCGTCACCGTAATAGTCAAAGTTGGCCAGATCATCGGCAACCGGTGATCCAAACATCGGCTCATCTAGTTTCACAAGACCATCCTCTTCGAGCAACAGCAGCCCCATGGCATCGACGCGCGCGTCACCGCCCTCTTCTGATCCGACTGGCACGACAACCGTGGTGTCCACCATCTTGCCGGTATCAAAATCCGGCCCGCTGATCACCATGCGAACCTCGGTTCCGGGTGAAGTTTGGCCGATGGTTTCGACAAACGCCGCAGGCTCGACCGAAGTGTATGGAGGTGCGATGCGATCCATGAAGAAATCCGGCCTGAACAGGGCGAAGGCAACGGCGATCAGAGCGATACTTTCGTAGATGCGGCTGTGGGTCAGGAAGTACCCCATGGTGCCTGCCGTGAAGACAAGGATCGCTATCGTCGCAAAAATCGCCACTATGATCCCTTCGACCCATGTCACATCGATCAGCAGAAGATCGGTGTTGAAAATGAACACGAAGGGCAGCGCCACGGTACGCAGGCTGTAGAAGAACGCCGTGAAACCGGTTTTGATCGCATCACCGCCCGACACAGCCGCAGCAGCAAAACTGGCCAGCCCGACCGGAGGTGTCACGTCGGCCATGATCCCGAAATAGAACACGAACAGGTGGACAGCGATCAATGGAACGATCAGCCCGCTTTGGGCGCCCAACTCAACAACCACCCCGGCCATCAACGAGCTGACAACGATATAGTTCGCGGTTGTCGGCAGACCCATGCCCAGGATCAGGCTGAGCAGCCCGACCATGACCAGCATCAGGATCAGATTGCCGCCCGACAGGAACTCGACCAGATCGGCCATCACCTGACCAACACCCGTCAACGTGACGGTTCCCACGATCACGCCCGCGGTTGCCGTGGCAAGCGCGATGCCGATCATATTGCGTGCCCCGTCGATCAGACCTTGCCACAGGTCGGCAACACCATCGATGAAAGTGTTGTACAGGTTGCTCTGCCCCCGGAACATCGCTTTCAGCGGCTTCTGCGTCAGCAGGATGACAAACAGCAGCGATGTGGCCCAGAAGGCGGACAGGCCCGGTGACTTCTGTTCGATCATCAGGAAATAGACCAGAACGATGATCGGCAGTAGGTAATGCAGGCCAGCTTTGTAGATATCGGCGATGACCGGAAGCGTAACCTCTTTTGCGTTAGGGTCGTCGGGTTCCAGATCCGGAACCTGTGCCGCCAGATAGAGCAGTGCGACATAAACCGCGCAGATAATCAGGCTGAGCACGATCCCAGCGGCCGACGGCACCCAGCTTGTCACGGCATCCACCGGGAATTGTGACCCATAGCAAAGACCTGCAAACACCAGGAAGAAGCCCAGCATCCCCACTACGGTCCGCGCCAGATGCACATCGCGGTCGCCCAGCGTGGGCATGTTCCGCTTCACCGCCTCGAGGTGCACGATGTAAACCAGTGCGATGTAGGAAATCGCTGCTGGCAGGAAGGCATGGGTGATCACCTCGACATATGAGATGCCCACATATTCCACCATCAGGAAGGCAGCGGCCCCCATCACCGGCGGCATGATCTGCCCGTTGACCGAACTGGCGACCTCGACCGAGCCAGCTTGTTCGCTGCTGAACCCGACGCGCTTCATCAGCGGGATGGTGAAGGTACCGGTGGTGACAACATTGGCAATCGACGAGCCCGAGATCAGGCCGGTCGCAGCCGAGCCCACAACCGCCGCCTTGGCCGGACCACCACGCAGGTGGCCCAGGGCCCCAAAGGCCATCTTGATAAAGTAGTTCCCTGCCCCGGCTTTATCCAGCAATGCGCCAAACAGCACGAACAGGAAGACGAATTTCGTGGAAACACCCAGTGCGATACCAAACACGCCCTCGGACGTGATCCACATGTGGCTCATCGCCTTTTTCAGGCTCGCGCCCTTCCAGCGGATAACTTCGGGCACCCATTCCGAGGCACCGAAGAAGACATAGGCCAAAAATATGGTCGCGATAATTGCCATGGCCGGGCCAAGCGCACGGCGCGCGGCCTCGAACAACAGCACCAGGCCAAGCAACGCAACCCATTTGTCGGTGTCGTCGGCCAAACCGCCCGCATTAACGATCTTGTCATAGAAGAAATAGCCGTACAGCGCGACGAACGCGCCCACCAATCCCATGATCCAATCCTGAACCGGAATATAGTTCCGGGGGCTGGATTTGAGCGCCGGATAAGCGGCAAAGGCCAGAAACAAAGCAAAAGCCAGATGGAATTGCCGAGCATTGTTCACGACGCTTCCGGGCAAGACATAATTCGCCAGGGGCGAGGCCAGAACAACTTGAAATATCGACCAGGTCGCGGCCACGACCGCAAGGAAAACGCCCACGTTCCCGACCGGATTGCGCCCTCCTGCGTCAGAAGATGCAACCAGATCCTGAAGCTCTTCTTCGGAAAGCGGACGATTGGATTGAGTGTCGGAATTCATCAAATGTCTCCCCGTCGCGGCCATTGTTCGGCCTTCTGAAATCCCGTTTCACACGGGTTTTGTGCAGGGCGCCCGTGGGCACCCTGCGTCAGGTCTGGTTTACTGGATCCAGCCTTTTTCTTTGTAGTACTTCTCGGCACCCGGATGCAGCGGAGCCGACAGGCCATCCGCAATCATCTCTTCGGGCTTCAGGTTCGCAAACGCCGGGTGCAGCTTTTTGAAATCATCAAAGTTTTCAAAGACCGAACTGACGACCGCATAGACAGCATCATCCGATACATCTGCCGAGGTCACGAAGGTCGCGCCCACACCAAAGGTCGAGGTGTCTTCATCAGATCCACGGTACATGCCACCGGGGATGGTTGCGGTACGGTAGAACGAGTTGTCGCCGACCAGCTTGTCAACCGCGTCGCCGCTTACGTTCACCAGAACCGAGTCACAGGCTGTGGTGGCTTCCTGGATCGAACCAGACGGGTGACCAACGGTATAGACCATCGCGTCGATCTGGTTGTCGCACAGAGCCGCCGACTGTTCGGCCGCCTTCAGCTCGGTCGCCAGTTCGAAATCGTCGGTGGTCCAGCCCATTTCGCCCAGCAGGACTTCCATGGTGCCGCGCTGACCGGAACCCGGGTTGCCGATGTTGACGCGCTTACCCTTCAGGTCTTCGAAGTTGGTGATGCCGGAATCGGCGCGGGCCACAACGGTGAAGGGTTCGGGGTGCACCGAGAACACGGCGCGCAGGCCTTCGAACGGGCCGGCTTCTTCGAATTTCGAGGTGCCGTTGTAGGCGTGGTACTGCCAGTCGGACTGGGCCACACCAAACTCCAGCTCGCCTTCGCGAATGGTGTTGATGTTGTAAACTGAACCACCGGTCGATTCGACCGAGCAGCGCACGCCGTGCTCTTTCCGGCCCTTGTTGACCAGACGACAGATCGCGCCGCCGGTCGGATAGTAAACGCCGGTTACACCGCCGGTACCGATTGTAATGAACTCTTCGGCATATGCCGCCGGAGCCAGAAGGGCTGCGGTGACGAAGGCGCCGACGCTCAATTTGCTGCTGTTTTTCATCTGTTAACTCCCACTTTTTTTGTCTGGCAGTTGGAAATCAAGTTTGATCACCTGCTCAGGGAAGCGTGCCGATAATACAAACCGGCCCGCATCGCAACGGCTACAAATCTTTGAATTTCCCAATTTCTCCCAACCCTTTCGAGGTTTCATTCAGATACCCGCAATGTCAAGGCCGGCACCGGTCTGACCTGCGCCAATTCGCATATATGAGCATAAATCCCGAACTTTCCCCTTCAGTTCACAGCGAGCCGTCTGGGTTCATGCGGTCACTCCAAATCCAAAACCTACCCTCATTCCCGGCGCTAATCACCGTGAAACAGAGCGAACCGCGTTTCGGATAAGGAGGCAGGGCAAGTCACGGTCGTACGTTCCGACGAATCTGGCAAAGGCCCTTCAACACCAACCCGGTTCAAGATCCCCCCGGCCGGGGGCCTGATGATCTGTCGTTGAAGCAGGCCCGGAACGTTGTGGCATTCACGGCCCGTTACAGAGGACCTCAAACAGGACATGAAGATCTAGGTTGCGGATCATCACCTTGATCACGGCACCCCGCCAAGAGGACGGACGGTGTTCTGAGTTTGTCGGAATTGTGGTGCCCAAGGAGAGACTCGAACTCTCACGCCCGTGAAGGCGGGGGATTTTGAATCCCCTGCGTCTACCATTCCGCCACTTGGGCCACGAACACTGGATTAGCGCCCATCCGAGCGAAGGTCCAGAGGCAAAAACCATCCAATAATCCATTTGTTTCGCCCTCGACTGTTGACGGTCCGTCGGGCGCATGGTTTGGCTGGGCTTCAGACCGAAAACGGGATTTGAGTGCTTTATGTTACGATCGCTTTATGACTGGACCATTCGTCTGGCCGAACACCCTCACGCGCTGTGGGCGCTGGCCATCGTGGCTTTCATCGAAAGTTCGTTCTTCCCGATTCCCCCCGATGTGTTGATGATTCCGATGATTCTGGCCCGCCCGTCTCGCGCATGGCTGATCGCAACCGTGGCACTGGTGGCTTCGGTTCTGGGGGGCATGCTGGGCTATGCGATTGGTGCGTTTTTCTATGAAAGCATCGGGCAGCCCATTCTAGAATCCATGGGGAAAGCCCATGCCATGGAAGAGTTCAATACCCGTTTCAACGACTTCGGATTCTGGGCCGTTCTGGCCGCTGGTGTGACCCCCTTCCCTTACAAGGTCATCACTATTATGTCCGGCTGGACCGGCATGCCGCTTGGAACCTTCATTGCCACCTCGATTCTGGCTCGCGCCTTGAGGTTCTTCCTGGTGGCAGGCCTGCTCTGGGGATTCGGTGAGCCGATCCGCGACTTCATCGAAAAGCGCCTGGGGCTAATGTTCACTTTGTTCATCATCCTCCTGTTTGGCGGATTCCTGGTGGTGAAATACTTATGACGAGACGTTCGCAACTTGTCGCGGTGGCAAGTCTTGGATCACTGGCGCTTCTTCTGGCCGCTTTTGGCTTTCAGCATCTCGGCGGGCTTGCGCCATGCAAGATGTGCATCTGGCAGCGCTATCCACATGCAGTGGCCATCGCGATCGGCGCCGTGGCTCTGGCTTTACCGAGGCTGACCTTTCTTCCTTTGCTGGGCGCAGCGGCGGCCGCGACGACATCGGCGGTGGGTGCATTTCACGCCGGCGTTGAACAAGGCTGGTGGGAAGGCCCAAGCAGCTGCACATCCGGCAGCATCAGCGGTCTGTCCGCAGACGATCTGTTCGATCAAATCATGTCCGCGCCTTTGGTGCGGTGCGATGATATCCCTTGGGAGATGTTCGGCATCTCGATGGCTGGCTGGAACGCTAATGCTTCTGCTGTGCTGGTCCTGATCTGGCTGGCCGCATGGAAATCCCGCGCGGCTTAGAACTCGTCCAGCTCGGCATCCCAGTACAGGAAATCGATCCAGCTTTCATGCAGGTGGTTCGGCGGAAACTTCCGTCCAATATTGCGCAACGCTTCGGCATCGGGCTGACGTGGCGGCTTGCGCAAGGTCATCCGAGCCTGGCGCAGCGATTTCGACCCTTTGCGCAGATTGCACGGGCTGCACGCCGCCACCACGTTCTGCCAACTGGTCACACCACCGGCGGCCCGTGGCACCACATGGTCAAAGGTCAGGTTGTCCCGGCTGCCGCAGTACTGGCAGCGGAATTCATCCCGCAAAAATAAATTAAAGCGCGTGAAGGCCACGCGCTTTCTGGGTTTTACATAGTCTTTCAAAACAACGACCGAGGGTATTCGGATCTCGGTGCTCGGGCTGCGGACGACCTCGTCATATTCAGCCACGATATCGACCCGATCCAGCCAAGCCGCCTTGATCGCTTCTTGCCAGGGCCACAGTGACAGCGGGTAATAGGATAAGGGGCGATAATCGGCGTTCAAAACCAGGGCCGGGTGTTGTTTGAGCGCACCCGGCTCCCTTACAAATTCGGTCCTGAAGTCTCCGTCCATCACAGAATCGCTCCTCGCTCTCAGCTGCCCGTTTGTGACACCAGAGCGGGGAGCACCCGCCCCGGTCTTTTTGTAACTATATATCGTGTTAAAACTCTGACAAGCCCTGATTTTCCACAATATGTCGCAGACGGGGTAACGCGAATCCGTAACAGGCACATGACAGTTATCCACAGCTTGCACCGGGGGCGATCTTCAGGCTATGCGCAGATCATGTCCTGGTTCATTCGCTTCAACAAACCTTATGATGTTCTGCCGCAGTTCACCGACCGCGCCAATACGGACAGCCCGCGCAGCACGCTGTCCGATTTCATCGATCTGCCGGGCGTCTATCCGGCGGGCAGACTAGACCGTGACAGTGAAGGTTTGATGCTGCTGACGGATCAAGGGAAGTTGCAGTCCCAGATCTCTGACCCAAAGCACAAGATGGCCAAAACCTATTGGGTCCAAGTTGAAGGCACCCCCGACGAGGCTGCCCTGAAAACGCTTCGCAACGGGGTCGAATTGAAGGATGGTTTGACCCGCCCTGCGAAAGCTCGTCAGATCGACGAACCCGAGGCGCTCTGGCCGCGCACCCCACCGATCCGTGAACGCAAGACAGTACCGGACAGTTGGCTTGAACTGACCATACGTGAAGGCAAAAACCGACAGGTGCGCCGGATGACAGCGGCAGTTGGTCTGCCGACGCTGCGCCTGATCCGGTACCGCATCGGAGACTGGACCCTGGATGATCTTGAGCCCGGGCACTGGGACCGTCTGCCAATGCCGACACTGAACGCGGCCCCCCAACGCAAGCGCGACCGTCGCCCACGCCGGTGACAGACCCTGCCCCGATCTGCTAAACTGGGGTCATGAAGAAAACGCCTGACATCCCGGCCCCTTCGGCCATTCTGGAAGCGGCGCTCTATGTTGATGATTTGGACGCGGCAGAACAGTTTTATGGCGAAGTTCTTGGGCTCGAACGCATCCAACGTGTCGCTGACCGCCATGTATTCTATCGCATCGGCGGATCGGTCCTGCTGGTTTTCAATCCCGATCAGACCGAACAACCGCCGCTCGACCCCGGCATGCCGGTTCCGCCCCACGGCGCGCGCGGCCCCGGACATGTGTGTCTTGTGCTGTCACGAGATGAAATCGCAGTGATGCGCAAACACCTTCTGGACTGGAATATTCCGGTAGATGCCGAGTTTGTCTGGCCCGGCGGCGTACGGTCCCTGTATGTGCGCGACCCGGCCGGGAACTCGGTCGAGTTCGCCGAAGGCCACTTGTGGGCTTGATCCGGTGCGGAACGCATGGGCGCTCCGCTGATCAGGTTCCAAAGACTAAAGGCTCAGCTTGTCGCGCATGAAGGCCAGCGCAACGCTCAGCCCATCCGGGGCGATACCGTGCCCGGTACCTTTCATGACATGGGCATAGACCTCTTTGAAGCCGGCAGCCTGCAAGGCTTCGACCGCTTCCGGCAGGGACTGTGGGGGAACGACGTCGTCAGCGTCGCCATGCACCAGCAAGACAGGCATCCGGCTGACGGTTTCATCCACCAGCAGATCGGGTTCCAGCAAACGGCCTGAAAAGGCTACGATCCCGGCCACGGGATCTTCCCGCCGCGGCGCAACGTGCAGGCTCATCATGGTGCCCTGGCTGAAGCCAAACAGCACAACCTGTTCGGGCAGAACATCTTCGTCCACCATCAGCGCGTCCAGAAAGGCGTTGAAGTCCTCGACAGCCATTTCCATGCCCCGGCGGGCTTCTTCTTCGGAAGATCCATCGATCCACGGAATCGGGAACCACTGATACCCGTTGGGCATTCCGGGGATCTGCTCGGGGGCGTCGGGGGCCACGAACAACGTGTCCGGCAGGTGTTCGCCCAGCGGATCGGCCAATCCCAGCAGATCGGCACCGTTTGCACCATAGCCATGCACGAACACCACGACCGAGCGCGTGTCGCCCGAAACAGGCTCTTTCCGGAGCGCATTCAAAACCCGTGTCATCTGATCCCTTCTCTTTGTTTTGCAACCCGGTAATAGGCCCACAGCACCCGTGCCGCAACCGAACGCCAGGGCGACCAGGCCTCGGCCATTTTGCGCAGCTCCTTGTCCGTTGGACGTTCAGGCAAGTCATAGAGGATGCGCGCCGCCTCTTGCAGGGCCAGATCACCGGGTGCGATGACATCTGCGCGACCCAGTGAGAACATGGCATAGATTTCGGCTGTCCAGACACCGATACCCGGAACTTGCGTCAATATGGCGACGACATCGGCGTCAGTTGCATCGCGCAGTTCCTTATAGTCGATACGTGCCTCGGCCAGTGCCCGCGCATATCGGATCTTCTGTCGGCTCAGCCCAACTGCCCGCAGATCATCATCCGTTGCCCACAGGATCTTGCGCGGGCCGGTCAACCTTGCATCCTGAAGCCGTTTCCAGATCGCATTGGCCGAAGCCACGCTGACTTGCTGACTGACAATTGCACTCAATAATTGCGCAAACCCATCGGGGCGGCGGCGCAGCGGCAAGGGGCCGGTCTGATCCATCGCATACGCCATGCGCGGACAGGTTTTGGCCAGCCACTCGGCCCCTTCGGCCACACAGTCCGATGTTTCGATGATGCGGCCCGCGGGCATGCGGCCTCCCTGCTCTTTTGTTTCGGGCAGGTTAGGCGCATGTGACGCAGATGCAACCCGCTTGTGCCGCAAACACTTAGCCGATAACCATTCGCCCATGACGATGATTTCAACCCTTCCGGACGACCGGCAGGCCAAACGCAATGTGGCCGTACTGGTGGCTGCCCAAGCCATTCTGGGCGCGCAGATGCCGATGATGTTCATCGTCGGCGGGCTTGCAGGTCAGTCGCTGGCCTCGAACCCCTGCCTAGCGACGCTGCCGATATCCCTGATCGTTCTGGGATCGATGCTGGCAGCCACGCCGATCTCGGCCATCATGCAAAAATGGGGCCGTCGCGTGGGGTTCCTTGTCGGGGCAACGGCCGGTGCACTGGGCGGGTTGATCGGGGCCTATGGCCTGTTTCTGGGCTCGTTCCCCATCTTTCTTGTCGGCAGCCTGCTGACCGGCATCTACATGAGCGCACACGGGTTCTATCGCTTTGCGGCAGCAGACACTGCGTCAGACGACTACCGTCCAAAAGCGATTTCGTACGTGATGGCCGGCGGGCTGGCGGCCGCCATCATCGGGCCTCAGATCGTGAAGCTTACGTCTGAAGCATACGTCATCCCTTTTCTGGGAACATATATGGCCGTAATCGGCATCAACGTTCTGGGCTCGGCGCTGTTCTTCTTTCTCGACATCCCGACACCTGCGAAACCTGCGGCCGATGAACCCAAGGGGCGGTCACGGATCGAGTTGCTGAAAACACCCCGCATCGCCGTCGCGATCATCTGTGCCATGGTGTCTTATGCGTTGATGAATCTGGTCATGACCTCGACGCCGCTTGCCGTTGTCGGATGTGGATTTTCTGCCAATGACGCGGCGGATATCGTGACAAGTCACGTGCTGGCAATGTATGTCCCCAGCTTCTTTACCGGGCACCTGATCGCCCGGTTTGGCGTTGAAAAGATCGTCGCTCTGGGCTTGGCCATACTTGCCGCATCAGGGGTGGTTGCGCTGCAAGGCGTCGAATTGGGGAACTTTTTTGTCGCCCTTGTTCTTCTGGGCATTGGTTGGAATTTCGGCTTCATCGGCGCGACCACGATGCTGGCCGCGTCGCATGAACCGCAAGAGCGCGGACGGATGCAGGGCCTCAATGACCTGTTGGTGTTTGGCGGTGTGACATTGGCATCGCTGGCCTCGGGCGGGTTGATGAACTGCTCGGGCGGATCCGCGATCGAGGGGTGGAATGCCGTCAACCTGGCCATGATCCCTTTGCTGACACTGGCAGGTGGCGCATTGCTGTGGCTGGTTCTGCGCCCGGCCGATCCCGAAAGGGTCTGATCACCAGCGCCCGCTGCCGACGGTCCACATCAGCGACAGTCGCTGACGCATTTCGCCTGGCTCAAGCGTTCCTGCCGCCACCCGCTCGGGTTGGGCGATGGCCTGCTTCAGAACTCGTTCCGCCAGCCAACCCGCATACAGCGCGGGACGCGCCTCAGGTGCGATGTCGCCCCGCTTTGATCGCGCCTTGCGCAATCGGTCCAAAGCGGATTGGGCCAGTTTCTGAACGCCGCCCGTCGTACCATCAAGCAAAGGTATGCGCCCCCGCTTTTCCAGTTCGGGAATGGCGCGGAACCAATTTGCCACACCGACTCCGTACCCGAAATCGCGCAACACGTTTTCATCCGCCGCACCCAGCGCCTGCGCCGAGGCGACGAAAAGAGATCCGGAACTATGGTTGATATAGGCGTCAAAGTGTTCCTGGTCCTCGAACGGATCCCGGTATATATCCCAACGTCTTACGGCAACAAATTCATCCAGAACGCCTGCCAGATGCGGCGACAGGACCCGCGACAGAGGCGTCACCACCTCGTGCCGCCGCACCGCGGCCCCTTCTGCAATCTCCTGCAACGCGTCGCGCCACCATTGCAGCCGCATTTCGGCAATCATGGCCTCTTGCGTCACCCATGGCGCGCGAGCGACTTCAACATTCAACGCATAGATCGGAAACAAAACCACGCGGGCCGCGACCGGAGCAGCCATCGTCGCCCGGAACCGATCAGGATCCGCACGCTGTACCAACGCGGCGCAGGCTTTGACATCATCGTCGAAGGTCACACTCACTCGGCCGCTGCCTTTTGCGGATCGCAATCACGGACCAATTTCCACTGGATCGCATCCAGCAGCGCCTCAAAGGACGCATCAACTATGTTCGCGCTTACGCCAACGGTCGACCAGCGCCGCCCCTGGCCGTCTTCGCTGTCGATGATGACGCGTGTCACCGCTTCGGTCCCGCCCTGGGTGATACGGACCTTGAAGTCGACAAGGCGCATGTCTGACAAAACCTGCGAGTATTGGCCCAAATCCTTCGCCAGAGCCTTGGCCAGCGCGTTCACAGGCCCCCTGTCGTTTCCGGAGTCGTCCATGGATTCGCTAACCGACAGTTTCTTTTCACCGTCCACTTTGACCACGACGACAGCCTCGGACAGGCTGACCATCTTGTTGTATTTGTTCTTCCGACGCTCAACAGTGACCTTGTAGCGTTTGACCTCGAAGAACTCAGGCAGTTGCCCCAGTTCATCCCGCGCCAACAGTTCGAAACTGGCCTGCGCGGTGTCGTAGGAATACCCAACCGCTTCACGATCCTTGATCCGTTCAAGGATGCGGCCCAATGCGGGATCACCGGCTTTGACGCTCAGCCCCGCCTCGGTCAGGCGTTTGCGCAGGTTCGACTGACCCGCCTGGTTCGACATCGGAATGATACGTTCATTGCCTATGCTCGCCGGGTCCACATGTTCGTAAGTCGATGGGTCCTTCAGGATCGCGCTGGCGTGCAACCCCGCCTTATGCGCAAAAGCCGACGCGCCCACATACGCCGCCTGCTTGCTGGGAACCCGGTTCAGGACATCGTCCAACATGCGGCTGATGCGGGTCAGCCCGGCCAGCGCGTCAAGGCTGACGCCGGTTTCGAACTGCGAGGCGTAGGGTTCTTTCAGCAGCAATGTCGGGAGCAGCGCCGTCAGGTTTGCATTGCCGCAGCGTTCCCCCAGACCATTCAGCGTTCCCTGAATTTGCCGCGCACCTGCTTCGACCGCTGCCAGAGAACAGGCCACCGCGTTCTCGGTATCGTTATGGGTGTGAATACCCAACCGTTCACCCGGCAGACCGGCCGCGATCACTTCGGACACGATCCGCCCGACCTCGGACGGCAACGCGCCACCGTTGGTGTCACACAGCACAACCCATCGCGCGCCCGCCTCCAGCGCGGCCCGGCAAACTTGTGTCGCGTATTCGGGGTTGTCCTTGTACCCGTCAAAGAAGTGTTCGGCATCGAACAGCGCCTCGCGCCCTTGCGCCACGATATGCGCCACCGAAGCACGAACGTTTTCCGTGTTCTCTTCAAGCGAAATGCCAAGCGCATGGGTCACGTGATAATCGTGCGACTTGCCAACCAGACAGACGGCCTGCGTACCCGCATTCATCACCGCAGCCAGCACATCGTCATTCTCGGCCGAGCGCCCTGCCCGTTTGGTCATGCCAAAGGCCGTCAACCGGGCCGCGGTCTTTGGCGCCGCCTCGAAAAACGCGCTATCGGTCGGGTTCGCTCCGGGCCAGCCGCCTTCGATGTAATCCACCCCCAATGCGTCCAGCGCCTGTGCGATCTGCACTTTTTCAGCGGTCGAAAACTGCACACCCTGGGTCTGCTGCCCGTCACGCAGCGTCGTGTCATAAAGATAGAGGCGTTCTCTGGTCATCAGACCTCCTCCAGCTTGGCGGCATCAAAACCGGCGCCCGGCACCAGTTCAACACCTTCCTTGCTAATTCGAACCTCAAGCCCTGCCGCAACATACGCCGCCTTGAGGCGGTCGACCTCCGAGAAATCCTTGTTTTCCATTGCAGATACGCGCGCCTTCGCCAAGCGATCTGCATGCGCACTCAGGTCTACGGACGCCGTGTCAGCCCACGACGGGACATCTTTGCCCAACAAGCCCAAAAATTGCAGAGAATATCTCAACCCCACGACATCGTCAGCGATGGATAACTGGTGGAGTTCGGCGATAGCACCGGCTGTGTTCAGGTCGTCGGCCAAAAAGTTAACGATTTGAGGATGCGGCTCGCCATAACCAACCCCTTGCGCGGCCTGCGCGTAGAATTTGCGCAAGGTTCGCTCCGCCTCACGGGCTTTTTTCTCAGTCCAGTCCATCGGCTTGCGATAATGCGTCTGCAAAAAGACAAAGCGGATCACTTCGCCCGGAACGCCCTGCTCCAGCAGATCATGCACGGTAAAGAAATTGCCCAGCGATTTGGACATCTTCTTGCCTTCGACCTGCAACATCTCGTTATGCAGCCAGACCCGCGCGAATTCACCGTGCGGGTGTGCGCATTTGCTCTGGGCGATCTCGTTCTCGTGGTGCGGGAACATCAGGTCGTTGCCGCCACCATGGATATCAAAACTCTCACCCAGCAACTCATAGCTCATGGCCGAGCATTCGATGTGCCAGCCCGGACGTCCCCGCCCCCATGGGCTGTCCCAGCCCGGCAGTTCATCGGTCGAGGGTTTCCACAAGACAAAATCCATCGGGTTCTTCTTGTAGGGCGCCACCTCGACCCGCGCGCCGGCGATCATGTCATCCACCGAGCGCCCCGACAGCTTACCGTAGCTCTCTTTCCAGCTATCCACCGCGAACAGAACATGGCCTTCGGCGGCATAGGCATGACCCTTGGCGATCAGGTCTTCGATCATCGCGATCATCTGCGCGATGAACTGGGTCGCGCGCGGCATCTCGTTCGGCTCCAACGTGCCCAAAGCGCCCATATCATGCAGGTACCAGCCGATGGTCTCATCCGACCGTTCCTGCACCAATTGCTCCAGCGTGCCTTCCGCGCCCGCCTGTTTGCGGGCCAGCGCCGTGGCGTTGATCTTGTCGTCCACGTCGGTGAAATTGCGCACATAGGTCACGTGCTCTGCGCCATAGACATGGCGCAACAGACGATAAAGAACGTCGAACACGACCACCGGGCGGGCATTGCCCAGATGGGCGCGGTCATAGACCGTCGGACCACAGACATACATCCGCACGTTATCAGGGTCGATCGGTACAAAATCTTCCTTCGTCCGCGTCCGCGTGTTGTGCAGCTTGATCGTCGTCATCGGTCGGGCTCCTAGAAAACAGCAAAGGCTTGCGCGTTGGCGCGGGCTTAGCAACTTGTCTCAGGGATGAAAACGAAAGAAACCGGCCCGCTTGATAAATCAGCAGGTAATGCAGCAGATAATGATGCAGGTCACCGGGTTCATGCCCCTCGGTTAGCATGGGAACCCCGCCAAGCCAAGCGTTGAGTTTGTTCACCGGGTCCGGCAGAGTGCCCGTCATGGACCGAGACTTCATTAATTCCATCTGCAAGGAATTTCCCGGTGCAGAACTGTCAGACCCATGGGGCGGCGGTCATGACGCGTGGAAAGTAGGCGGCAAGATGTTTGCCTGTATCGGAATTGCAAATGACGGTGTTTCCGTCAAAACACCCGATGCGGAGACGGCTCAGATGCTGATTGATGCCGGTGTCGCGGTGAAAGCCCCTTATTTTCACCGCAGCTGGGTCCGCCTGCCGTTTGATGCCGAGACCGAGGAGCTGCGCCATCGTTTGACGGTTTCCTATGACCTCGTACGCGCATCGCTGACAAAAAAGCTTCAGGCGACGCTGGCGCCGCGAAGCTGATTGACAAACGGCCACTGCTCTGCCCCATTCAGCGCAAAGCAACCAGTGGCGATTTCATGAGATTGTCTGAACGCATCACGCAGATCACCGGCGGCGGCGGCGATGGCTGGGACGTGTTCTATCGCGCGCGCCGGATGTTGAGTGAAGGACAAGCCGTAACCGAACTGACGATCGGTGAACATGACACCCGAACCGACCCTTCGATTCTTCGGGCGATGGAGCTGTCGGCCCGCAACGGCCATACAGGTTACGCGATGGTGCCCGGCACGGACCTGCTGCGCGACACCGTCGCCGCGCGGGTTCAGACCCGCACTGGCGTTCCGACCTTTCGGAACAACGTTCTGATCACCCCCGGCGGGCAAGCCGCCCTGTTCGCGGCACATATGGCCGTTTGCGATCCCGGTGATGTCGGATTGTATCTCGACCCGTACTACGCCACCTATCCCGGCACGATTCGGGGTGTTGGCGCCGTGGCACGTGCGGTTCAAACCCCGACCGATGACGCTTTCCAGCCCCAGGCCGAGCGGATCGATGCCGCTGCTGAAGGCGCGGTTTCGTTGTTGATCAACACGCCGAACAATCCGACCGGCGTGGTCTATTCCCGTCAATCGCTGGGGGCGGTCGCTGACGTGTGCAAACGGCGCGATCTCTGGCTGATCTCGGATGAGGTATACGACACGCAGGTCTGGGACGGTGAACATCTTTCTCCGCGTGCGCTGCCCGACATGGCAGAGCGAACGCTTGTGGTTGGATCCATGTCCAAGTCCCACGCCATGACCGGGTCGCGTTGTGGATGGGTCGTCGGCCCCGAAGAGGTCATCGCCCATCTGATCAATCTGGCAACCCACACCACCTACGGCGTTCCCGGGTTCGTACAGGACGCGTCGAGTTTTGCGCTGACCGCGGGTGTTGAACTTGAAGAAAAAATCGCTGCTCCGTTCCGCCGCCGCCGTGCCTTGGCCATGGATATTCTGGCCTCGCAAAACATCGTCGGCCTCGTCCCCGCGCAGGGCGCCATGTATCTGATGCTGGATATCCGCGCGACCGGGATGTCGGGGGACGCGTTTGCCAACGCGCTGCTGGACGCACACAAGATTGCCGTCATGCCCGGCGAAAGCTTCGGCAAGGCCGCTGCCGGGCACATACGGGTGGCCATGACTGTGGCCGATGAACGCTTTGCGGTTGCGCTGAAAACGCTGTGCAAATTTGCGTCGCAACTTGCGAGGCAGCACGCAGCTGAATAAGCCTGTTGTCAGAAACGAAACGTTGTACGCAGGTTGAAGACGTTGGAATCCAGACCACCGGTGGATCGGGTGACATCATCGAAATCTTGCCGCAGCGCCTCACCGCTGATGACAAAATTGTCGCCAATCGGATAAGCGATGCCGATCCCGTAAACAGCGGCGGTATCGCTGTCGACGGATGTTTCGGCCCGTGCCGCACCAACGACGACATACCCCAGCGCGCTGCCGAAATCGTACCCGCCACGCAGTTTCAATCGGGTCATGCTGTCCAGACTGCCCTGAGACTGGCTGAGATTCAGGGAAAGTCGGTTGTATTCAAGTTCACCGCCCAGAACGAAAGCCCCGAAATCCTGATCATAGCCTACATGCGCACCAAAGGCGGTGTCATCCCCGCTTGATCCGCCCGGTCCATCCGCATCCGCGTACCCAAAGCTGAGCCCAACGTACCCCCCTGTCCAATCCTCTGCCAAAACCTGGCCGGCGCTGGCCGTCAGAGCCACGACAATCAGGACAGAAAAAAGTTCAAAAGTCTGTTTCAACGCGATTTCACTCGGGCTTCAGATCATGTGTTAACTTATAATTCAACTGGGATCGCTTTTGTCAGAGTTCAATTCCTTGCACGCAAAGCTCAAGAGTAAGTGAATGCAGTATAACAGATTTCTGTCCTCGGGGGAGAAAATCTGCCTTAGAGTTCCGTCAGAGGTTTGTTGGGCAGATATTTGCTGAAGTAAATTCCGTTGAGGTCGCAAACAGAACAGATTGCGTCGCCGTGTTTTGGAATTGTTGCGCCAAACGTTGAGAGGCGGAATGACTGACCACGACTGGAAAATCAGCCTGATCAGCCGCACCATTGGTGCGGACCGGGGGCGTGCAGCGAGAGGACGGCCGTAAGCGGCCATTTGCCAGTTCCCCAAACATCTCTCACAGATCGGAAAAAGAAATGAACGACCAATCCCGCAACACATCGCGCAGCGGCGGTCGCGCTGCGCGTCGCGCTGCCCGTGCAACCGCATTGCCTGAACATCTGCGCCCCGTGCGCCCCGGTATGGAAGGCGGTGTCCTGAATGTCCTGACCCAGGCACAGATCGAACGTATCCACGAGGCCGCCCTGACCGCATTGGCAACCATTGGTCTGGCAGACGCGCCGCAAAGCGGAATCGACTATCTGGTCGGTGCAGGCTGCACATTGGGCGACGATGGCCGCATCCGCTTTCCCCGTGCCCTTGTCGAAGACACGATCGCAAAAGCGAACCGCAAGGTCACATTGTACAGCCGCGATGGAAAAACCGATCTGGACCTGACCGGTACCAAAGTACATTACGGCACGGCTGGTGCCGCCGTTTCCATGGTCGACGTGCATGGTCGCGAGTATCGTGATTCAACCGTTCAGGATTTGCACGATGCCGCACGCATCTGCCAACAGCTTGACAATATTCACTTTGTTCAGCGCCCCATGGTCTGTCGCGATATCGCCGACAACCTGGAAATGGACCTGAACACGATCTACGCAAGTTGCTCGGGAACGTTCAAACATATCGGCACGTCCTTCACGGAACCCAGCCACGTCGCCCCCGCAATGGAGATGATCTACATGATCGCGGGCGGCGAGGACAAATATCGCGAGCGACCTTTCGTGTCGAACTCGAACTGCTTCGTCGTCCCTCCGATGAAATTCGCCACTGAAAGCTGCGAAGTGATGGAGGAATGCATCAAGGCCGGAATGCCGGTTCTGTTGCTGTCAGCCGGAATGGCCGGCGCCACCGCGCCATCAACCATCGCCGGAGCAATCACCCAGGCCACGGCGGAATGCCTTGCGGGATTGGTTTATGTAAACGCCGTAAGTCCCGGCGCGCCCGCAGTTTTCGGCACCTGGCCCTTTGGTCTTGATCTGCGGACCGGCGCAATGTCCATCGGTTCCGGAGAACAAGCTCTGCTGACGGCAGGCTGCGCCCAGATGCACCGTTTCTACGACTTGCCTGGGGGTGCGGCGGCCGGTGCATCAGATTCGAAGCTGCCCGACATGCAGGCCGGGTGGGAACAGATGTGCTCGAACGTGATGGCGGGGCTGTCCGGGTTGAACATGGTTTATGAAGCCGCTGGCATGCACGCCTCGCTGCTGGGTTTCTGCTTTGAAAGCCTCATTCTCAGCGACGACCTGATCGGTCAGGCACTGCGCTGTGTGCGCGGGATCGAAGTGACCGATGAAACCCTGGCTTTGGATCAGATCGCATCCGTGTGCATGGGCGGCCCCGGTCATTATCTGGGCACCGATGCGACCCTCAGCCGGATGCAGGCCGACTATGTCTATCCGACCTTTGGTGACCGCTCGTCCCCCAAGGAGTGGGTGGAGCTTGGCAAACCGGATCTGGTTGAAAAGGCAGTGGCCCGAAAGAATGAAATCCTGTCCACCCCGTCGGCGGCCCGGTTCGACCCGCTTCTGGACGCAGAGATTCGGGAAAAATTCAACATTCACTTGCCGTTATAGCATCTGAAAAAGCGGCCCGATGAGTGTCGGGCCGCCCTTTCTTGTTTACCCGTTGCTGGGTGGAAGCAAACCTGCCTCTTGCGCAACGGCCACTTCATCAGCATCCAGCGCCCCGTCGCCGTTTGCGTCCATCGCCGAGAAAGTGTCGGCGTCGACGTCGGGCAACACGGCCTGGATTTCTTCGATGGTCAGAACGCCATCGCCATTGGCATCGGTTGAGGACTGCGCCGAGAGCACTCCCGGCAGGGTCAGAGCAGCGATGGAAATCCCAATCAAGTACTGCGGTTTCATTTTGGTGCCTCCTGGATAGGTTGATTATGTCTTCGTCCGGACAGGCCCCAGAAACACCGCAACAGCCGCAGGCGTCACCCGTTTTGCGCGATCGGGAGGAAATCGCGCCAATCCTTGCGTGTTTGACCGAGTCGGAGTCGCGAAGCACCGCCGGGCAAAACCTTGCCAGACCCATTTCGGCGGGACATGCCCGAAAGGCATTGTCTGATCCGGCAAGACTGCGCTTATCCGGTCAACCACGCGAAAAAAGAAAGGGGGCCGAAGCCCCCTGTCAGTTTCGCCATCCAGGCTCATTTCGTTGACCGCCCGGTGTTTTTTTGCCTGCGGCCTGGACGTCGCATGGAACGAGCGCACCCGTTCCGTGAAAGAGTGGGAGGGAGCAAATATTCCGCCCCACCCTGTTCCCGGCCAACACGGGCATGTCGGCCGAGTGAAGAAAGGACATCCGGTAAGTCTTGTGTCCTTTCTTCGTATTCGTCGGGGTCGGTTACCTAGGGCAGCGTCCGACCCCTACGCCCCGGGGTGCCGGGGCGCTGTCCTTAGCTACACCCGCTTGTCGCGCCACAGGTGTTGCATTTCATGCAGGTGCCGTTGCGCACCAGCGTGTAGTTTCCGCATTCGCCGCAGGGATCGCCCTCGTACCCCTGCATCTTGGCCTTCGTGCGGGCGTCCATGCCGGTGGCCACCGCCGTTTCGGCTGCCGGTGCTTCGAAGGAAGCCGCCGGTTCAGCCATGCCGTTCACCTCGACCTGACCGGCGTTGAACACCGCCAGATCTTGCGGCAAGCGCTTGCGCAGATAGCCGGTGGAGCTGATTTGTTTCAGCACTTCCAACGACCTGGACGCGGCTGTTTCGCTGATTTCCGAAACGTTCGAGACACCCTCGTCTTCGCCCCGGCCCAGATCATCGAAGGTTGCGCCTTCGGGTTTCACATGGGCCAGATCGGTACGATCCAGATAAGACACGGCCAATTCGCGGAAGATGTAATCCAAGATCGACGTCGCGTTCTTGATCGAGTCGTTGCCCTGCACCATCCCCGCGGGTTCGAACTTGGTGAAGGTGAAGGCGTCCACGAACTCTTCCAGCGGCACGCCATATTGCAGGCCGACCGATACTGCGATGGCAAAATTGTTCATCATCGCCCGGAAGCCAGCGCCTTCCTTGTGCATGTCGATGAAAATCTCGCCCAACTGGCCGTCTTCGAACTCACCGGTGCGCAGATAGACCTTGTGGCCACCGACGATTGCCTTCTGGGTATAGCCCTTGCGGCGATGCGGCAGTTTCTCGCGATGGCTCCGGATGATTTCCTTGACCACAACCTTCTCGATCACCTTCTCTGCCAGAACGACGGCCTTTTCCTGCGCCGAGCCGCTCTCCAGCACCTCTGCCGCCTCGTCGTCATCCTCGACCAGTGCTGCCGCCAGCGGTTGCGACAGTTTCGAGCCGTCACGATAAAGCGCGTTGGCCTTCACACCCAGCGACCAGCTGAGTTCATAGGCTTTCTGACAGTCTTCGATGGTCGCGTCATTAGGCATGTTGATCGTTTTCGAGATCGCGCCCGAGATGAAGCTTTGTGCCGCCGCCATCATGGTGATATGACTGTCAACACCAAGGAAACGCTTGCCTTTTTTTCCGCACGGGTTGGCACAATCGAAGATTGCGTAGTGTTCTTCCTTCAGATGCGGCGCACCTTCCAGTGTCATGGTTCCGCAGACATGGTCGTTGGCCGCGTCGATATCCGCCTTGGTAAAGCCCAGATGGCGCAGCAGGTCGAATGTCGGGTCATTCAGCTTGGTCGCCGGGATGCCAAGAACGCCGGTGCAGAAATCCTCGCCCAGCGTCCACTGGTTGAAGACGAACCGGATATCGAAGGCGCTTTCCAGCGCCGCGTCCACCTTTGCCAGTTCATTCGGGCCAAAGCCGTGACCGGTCAGCGAGGTGTGGTTGATCCCCGGCGCGTTGCCGATGGTGCCGTGACCAACGGCATAGGACACGATCTCTTCGATCTGCGACGAGGAATAGCCCAGCTTTTCCAGCGCCGAAGGCACCGAGCGGTTGATGATCTTGAAGTAACCGCCACCGGCCAGCTTCTTGAACTTTACCAGCGCAAAGTCAGGCTCGATCCCGGTGGTGTCGCAATCCATCACCAGACCAATGGTGCCGGTTGGCGCGATCACGGTGGCCTGCGCGTTGCGATAGCCGTTCTTCTCACCAAGGCTCAGCGCCTCATCCCAGGCGGACATGGCCAGATCGACCAGGCGCTTGTCCGGGCAGTTGCCGTGATCCAGTGGCACCGGTTTGACGGCTAGTTTCTCGTAGCCTTCCGTCACACCCTGCGCCGCGCGGCGGTGGTTGCGGATGACACGCAGCATATGCTCGGCGTTGCGCTCATAACCTTTGAATGCGCCCAGCTCACCGGCAATCTCAGCCGAAGTCGCATAAGCCACACCGGTCATGATCGCGGTCAGCGCACCGCAGATCGCCCGGCCTTCGTCCGAGTCATAGCTGTAGCCCATGTTCATCAGCAGACCGCCGATATTGGCATAACCCAGACCCAGTGTGCGGAAGTCATAAGACAGCTGCGCGATTTCCTTCGACGGGAACTGCGCCATGGTCACCGAGATTTCCAGCGTCAGGGTCCACAGGCGCGAGGCGTGCATGTAATCCGCTGCCTGGAACTCACCATCCTTGAGGAAGGTCAGCAGGTTCATCGAGGCCAGGTTACAGGCCGTGTCATCCAGGAACATGTATTCCGAGCACGGGTTCGAGCCGCGGATCTCACCATCTTCGGGGCATGTGTGCCACTCGTTGACCGTATCATGGAACTGGATGCCCGGATCGGCACAGGCCCACGCGGCATGGCCAACCTTTTCCCACAGATCGCGCGCCTTCACGGTTTTGGCGACCTTGCCGTCAGTCCGATTGATCAATTCCCAATCGGCGTCTTTCTCCACCGCTGTCAGGAACGCGTTGGTCACGCGGATCGAGTTGTTCGAGTTCTGGCCCGAAACCGAGCTGTACGCCTCCGAATCCCAGTCTGTATCATAGGTCGGAAACTCGATGCTGTCGTGGCCCTGCTTGGCATAATCCAAGACACGCTTGATGTAAGTTTCTGGTATTGCGACCTTTTTTGCTTCACGAACCGCCTTCTTCAGCACGTCGTTCTTGTTCGGATCATAGGCGTCATCGGCAGATCCATCCCAAGACCGGATGGCCTCGAAAATGCCGTTCAGCATCTTCTCGTGCATCTTCGATCCGGCAACGATCGAGGCCACCTTCTGTTCTTCGATCACCTTCCATTCGATGAATTGCTCGATGTCCGGGTGATCTGCATCGACGATCACCATCTTTGCTGCCCGACGGGTTGTTCCGCCTGATTTGATCGCGCCAGCGGCGCGGTCGCCGATCTTGAGAAAGCCCATGAGGCCCGAGGACTTGCCGCCACCCGACAGCGCCTCGCCTTCTGCACGTAGATGGCTGAAGTTGGTACCTGTGCCGCTCCCGTATTTGAACAGGCGCGCCTCGCGCACCCACAGGTCCATGATGCCGCCTTCGTTCACCAGATCATCATCGACCGACTGGATGAAGCACGCGTGCGGCTGAGGATGTTCATAGGCCGATTTCGACTTGGTCAGCTTGCCGGTCTTGTAATCGACATAGTGGTGCCCCTGCGCCGGGCCATCGATTCCATAAGCCCAGTGCAGGCCGGTGTTGAACCACTGCGGTGAGTTCGGCGCCGCACGCTGGGTCGCCAGCATATAGCGCATCTCGTCGAAATAGGCGCGCGCGTCTTCCTCGGTCGAGAAATAGCCACCCTTCCAACCCCAATAGGCCCAGGCGCCGGCCAGACGGTCGAACACTTGCTTCGACGATGTTTCTCCTTCGAACTCTGCGCCTTCCGCGGGAACCGATCGCCACAGAAATTCAGGAACGTCTTTTTCTTTCACCTTCTTGAGTTTGGTGGGCACCCCCGCCTTGCGGAAGTACTTCTGCGCAATCACATCACTTGCAACCTGCGACCAGCTGGAAGGGATTTCGATGTCATCAAGACGAAAGACAATTGTACCGTCCGGATTTCGGATTTCAGATGTTGCCGACACAAAATTCAGTTCCGCATAGGCGTCCTGATCCGGTTTGGTGAATTTTCTTTCAATCTTCATGTCCGCAGCCCTGGTTTATTCAGCTCAATTTCAGATTCCCGACACCAAATCTTGTGTTGCAGGGTGTCGCCCACAACGCCCTGAGAAGCGTGCAAAAAGGTACTTTTCGCTGCCTTGGACAGCGCAATGCCGCTAATGCGGCCGCACGTTAATCGTTTGTGCTTATCCGACCCTCGCCCGCTGCCTTTTCTGGGATATACACCAGATGTTGTGGCAATCTCGTTGGCTCATACAATTTGACGTATGTTCCCATAGTAGGTCAACGCCCTTTTTCGGTCATTTCCCAAATCTTTTTTATTGACCTGATGGTTGCATGAGACCTTCTGCGTGCAGGCCGCGATTCCTCCACAGCTTCATCCACGGCGAATTTCCGCCGACGTTTTGCGCTCTCAAAATGAATTCCCGTTTTTACCAGCATAGTTATCTGGATTTGATCAACCAATGGCATGCTGGTTACCTTGAAAGGGAATCAATACCGTCCGGGCAAACAGACCTGCGCCATGTGCCGAACGGTTTACCCAAGAGCGAGGGAGTTCAAACGAATGAAGTTGTTTCATTTTTTCCCGGCCATGGCCTGCATCGTTGCATGCGCACCACAAGATGTGCCCATCCCGTCACGCAGCGCACAGTTTGAGTCCTTCCCGAAACGGCTGTTCGATACGTTTGAAACCAGTTGCTCGGGCCCTGGCGAGTCTTTCAAAAAAACCGGGAACGAAGTTTTTGAATGCAGTGAGTTCCTGCCCCCGAAGGCGACAGCTTTTCTGATTCTGAACTATGACGGCCATCCGCAGGAACTGCCCCAAAGCGTCATGCGTCTTACGTCAACAAAAACAAACGCAGGGTATCGCGTGGACGCGCGTGTTTTCTTCCACGTCCCGCAAAAAACCGGTGCGGCAGTTGAAGTTCCGGTTGAAAGTAAGGTTTTAAATCAAGCCATCAGCGAGCTGTACCAGACAATGGGTGGCTCACCGAATTAGCTTTATGGAAGTGGTCGGGGCGGCAGGATTCGAACCTACGACCCCCTGTACCCAAAACAGGTGCGCTACCAGACTGCGCCACGCCCCGGACCGTGCGCCTTCCTAACGACGCCGATCAGATTTGAAAAGCCCTAACAGGGCCAAATTGCAGGTCCCTGCAAAAAAATTTCGTGCTTCATCTGTGTCCCGGGCCTGATGGAGTAGCGCGCGGACAATCCTGCATTGATTTCCAGCACCGCAAATACGGAATCGCCCCCTTCAATCGGCGTAAGATCACCCGGAATCGCCCCTTCATGCACATGCGTCACCAAACCGGTGCGATCCAGAAAAACCATATCGAGCGGGATCAGTGTGTTCTTCATCCAGAAAGCAACGGGTTGCGGCGGATCAAAGACGAACAGCATACCGGATCGAGCCGGCAACGATTCGCGAAACATCAAACCGCGGGATCGCTCTTGCGGAGTAACGGCGACTTCCACATTAAACTGCACCGTCGCACTGTCATTTCTGAGTGTGACACGATCCGATCTGCACGCAGCAGCGGCAACTCCTGCCCACAACGTTACGAATATGGTCAAGAGTATCCGAAGCCGTTTCATCCGGTTCAGCTATCCAAAGCCGCTTCCCAGGCCAGAACCTGCGCGGCCATCCGACCACGCTTGCCGTCGATCACCCTCATGGCCAGAGCTTCACCTGGTTGCAGATCGGCAAGACCCGACCGGCGCAATACCTCGATATGAAGGAATACGTCTTCATTTCGCCCAAAGACATTGGCAAATCCGAAACCCTTGCCTTTGTCGAACCATTTCACCCGTGCGGCTTCCAGCGGCGCCTTTGCGATAGCCTCCGGATCCAGCTCGGCGAAATCGGCAAGCATCATCGAGTCGGTCCGCGCCGGCGGATCAATCGCAACGACCTCGACCGCTTGAACCCCTCGGTCCGTGCGGTGAGTCATGATTTCAATGCTGGCGCCATCCGCAACCGAACTCTGGCCGTAATTGCGCAGAACATTCACGTGCAACAGAATATCCGGGCCGCCCTCTTCGGATACAACAAAGCCATAACCCTTGGCAGGGTCGAACCATTTTACGTGTCCACGGACGCGGTACATGTTGTTCAGGTCTTCTGGCACGGTTTTCCCATCGCGAATTTCAACAGTTCGTTAAGGGTTTGTTGTTTATGGGAATGGCAGGCAAATTCAAGCTGAAAAAATCGTTTATTTTCTGCCTGTTGCATTTCACGACACGTGAACGTCATGGATTCAACCTTTCAACATGCCATGCCGATCCCGGCTCAATTCGTTGCCATCTGAACCGGTCATGCAAGCGGAATGCTCCATCGGCCCAGAACTCAATCTCGGTGGGCGTCAATCTGTACCCGCCCCAAAACGGCGGACGCGGTGGATTTGGCCCAAGTTTCGCCGTCACTTTCGCGACCTCTGCCATCAAAGCTGCCCGGCTTGAAAGCGGTTGCGACTGCTTTGAAGCCCACGCGCCCAGTCGGCTTTTCAATGACCTTGATGCATAATACTCATCTGCCTGGGGCCCATTTTCACGACGTATTGTACCACGAACACGAAGTTGACGCCGCAAAGATTTCCAATGCATCACAAATGCAGCTTTTCCGGCGGTATCCAGTTCCTTGGCCTTGGCGCTTTCGTAGTTCGTATAAAAAACAAACGAGTCCGCTTCGATTTCCTTGAGCAACACCATGCGTGCATTTGGCAAGCCATCCGGATCAACGGTTGCTAGCGCAATCGCATTCGGGTCGTTCAATTCGGTTTCTTCAGCCTCGGCAAGCCACCGGGCCGCTATTTCAAACGGATCGGAGCCAGCAAAGATGCCATCACGCTCGGTCATTTCCATCCCCTGGAAAGTGTTAACGTCGAACCTAAGGCGAGAACTCGCTGCGGGCAAGAGCGCACGGCCTTGATGCAACGCAACCAATGGCATAAACCAACTCAACATAACGCGAAGACAGGCGGAGAACCGAACATGTCAAATCAGTTGATGGCCGGCAAACGCGGCCTCATCATGGGACTGGCCAATGACAAATCAATCGCATGGGGAATCGCCCGCGCCTTGTCGAAAGCCGGGGCCGAGCTGGCCTTTTCTTATCAGGGCGAGGCTTTGAAAAAGCGCGTCGACCCGCTGGCGGCGCAATTGGGCAGCGAAATCGTTCTGCCCTGCGACGTCAGTGACGAAGCATCCATCGACGCGCTCTTTGCAGCTCTGGAAGAGAAATGGGGCAAGCTGGACTTCATCGTCCACGCCATCGGCTTTTCTGACAAGAACGAGTTGCGCGGTCGCTATGTCGACACCAGCCGCGCGAACTTCAAACTGACGATGGATGTGTCGGTATATTCCTTCACAGCCGTGATGCAGCGTGCCGAAAAGATGATGTCCGAGGGCGGCAGCGCTGTGACCCTGACCTACTACGGCGCCGAGCAGGTCATGCCGCATTATAATGTCATGGGCGTCGCCAAGGCCGCGCTGGAGGCGTCGGTCAAATACCTGGCTGAGGATCTGGGCAAGGATGGCATCCGCGTAAACTCGATCTCGGCCGGCCCGATTAAGACGCTGGCCGCCAGCGGCATCGGCGATTTCCGCTATATCATGAAGTGGAACGAATATAACTCGCCCCTGCGCCGCAACGTGACGATCGATGACGTCGGCAACTCGGCGCTGTACCTGTTGTCGGATCTGTCCAGCGGTGTCACAGGTGAGAATCTGCATGTGGATTCGGGGTATCACATTGTCGGCATGAAGGCAGTTGACGCCCCGGACGTGGAAAAAGGTTAAGAACATGAGCGCCAAGGACCGCCTGCCCCACGAAAAAGGCTTTCACATCAGCTGGGACCAGATTCATCGCGATTCGCGTGCGCTGGCCTGGCGTCTTGACGGGCAAGGTCCCGATGATGGCAATTGGCGGGGTGTTGTCGCGATCACGCGCGGCGGCATGGCGCCTGCGATGATCGTCAGCCGAGAACTGGACATCCGTACGGTCGATACGATCAGCGTGCGTTCATACCACCACCAGGAACAGGGTGAAGCAGAGGTGCTGAAATCTCCGGACGCCGACCTGATGGGTGACGGAACCGGTATTCTGATCATCGACGACCTGGTCGACAGCGGAAAGACGTTGGAACTGGTTCGGGACATGTACCCAAACGCGCATTTCGCGACGGTTTACGCCAAACCCAAGGGCCGCCCGATGGTGGATACCTTCATCACCGAAGTCAGCCAGGACACATGGATCTTCTTCCCATGGGATATGGCCCTTCAATATGTCGAGCCGTATCGCGGCACCGATTGATTTCTGAACAGTAGACCGCACATGACGCTCAGCCGCACCGCCGCAACATTCGCACCTCCGGTGATGGAGGCGCGCCGATGGGTCGAGGGCATTGCCTTCCCATCCGACCGCCCGTTGATCAACGTAAGTCAGGCGGCCCCGGTCGATCCGCCGCCGCTGGCCTTGCGGCAGGCTATGGCCGAGTTTGCTGTGCGCGAAGACAGCGCGCATCTTTACGGCCCGGTATTGGGCAATGACGATCTCCGCACCGAACTGGCGGCGCAGATCAGTTCTCACTATGCGGCGCAGGTAGACGCACCTCGGATCGCCATCACCTCGGGCTGCAATCAGGCGTTTTCGGCCGTGATATCGGCGATCACCGGCGAATCGGATGAGGTCATTCTGCCAACCCCATGGTATTTCAACCACAAAATGTGGCTGGATATGGCCGGAGTACGGTCCGTGGACCTGCCGACCGGCGATGATCTTTTGCCCGATCCAGAGCGTGCGCGCGGATTAATTACCGACAAGACACGCGCCATTGCGCTGGTCACGCCCAACAATCCGGGCGGTGTCGAATACCCTGCCGAACTTGTCAGAGCCTTTTATAACCTGGCCCGTGAAACCGGGATCCGCCTGATCGTCGATGAAACCTATCGCGATTTCGACAGCCGCAGCGGCCCCCCGCATGATCTGTTTCAGCAACCCGGGTGGGACGAAACGCTTATCCATCTTTACTCTTTCTCCAAGGCTTATCGTCTGACGGGTCACAGGGTGGGTGCCATCGCAACAAGCCCGGCCTTGTTGGCCGAGGTCGAGAAATTTCTGGATACGGTCGCCATTTGCCCGGGCCAGATCGGCCAGTTCGCAGCGTTGTGGGGTATGCAAAACCTGTCGCAATGGCTGGCCGGCGAGCGTGACGAAATTCTTGACCGCCGCGCAGCCATTGCAGAAGGGATGCCGGCGCTTGAAGCACGGGGGTGGCGGCTTTTGGGGCTTGGCGCCTATTTTGCCTATCTCGAACATCCGTTCGACATGCCGTCCGACGAGTTGGCGCGCCGTCTGGTCAAGGAAGCTGGCGTGCTGCTGTTGCCCGGAACCATGTTCATGCCGGATCATGACCCGGCTGGAAAACGGCAGGTGCGCATTGCTTTTGCCAATCTGGATCGGGCCGGGCTGGGCCAATTGTTCGACCGGTTGCAGGCCCTGTCCTTCTAAGCTTGCCCCTCGGCGGTGTGCGTCGTATTCAGGGCCGCAACCGACAGGGCAGAACTCTGCCGAAAAAACAAGAGGGCATCATGGCCGCAGGCGCTAAAAGTCTTTCGAAAACCTTTGTCTGGATTCTGATGGGCCTGCTGATGCTGGGCCTTGCGGGATTTGGCGCGGTCAACCTCAGCGGTACGATCCGCACAGTTGCGACAGTCGGCGACGAAAGCATCTCGGTCGATGAGTACGTGCGCGAATTGCAGCGTGAGATCCGAGCGGTAGAGGCACAGTCTGGGCAACCTTTGCAGATGTCGCAAGCCCGCGACCTGGGTCTGGACCGAAACGCCCTTGCCCGCCTGACCGCTTTGGCGGCGCTGGACAACGAGGTCGGTCAGCTTGGGATTTCCATCGGCGATGAGAACCTTCAGCAAGAGATCATCTCGATCCCGGCATTTCAGGGTGTCAACGGAACTTTTGACCGTGAATCCTATCGCTTTCAGCTGGAACAGGTCGGCATGACCGATTCCGAATTCGAATCCGATCTGCGTAAGGAATCCGCCAGAACCATCGTACAGGGCGCAATCATGGGCGGCGTGAAAATGCCGGCCACGCTGACGGACACGATGATCGATTATATCGGCGCACGGCGCAGCTTTACGGTTGCAACTGTTGGAACGGAAGCGCTGGAAACACCTGTGGCCGAACCAACGGACGCGCAGATCCAGGCATTCTATGATGACAATGGGGAACAGTTCATGCTGCCCCGCACCAAGCAGCTGACTTACGCGATTCTGTCGCCTGCAATGTTGGTGGACACGGTCGACATCGACGAAGACGCGCTGCGCAAGCTTTATGAAGAACGAAACGACGAATACAACCAGCCCGAACGCCGTTTGGTCGAACGTCTGAACTTCCCAAGCGAACAGGCCGCCAAGGACGCTTTGGCGCAGCTTGAGGTTGGCGGCACGACCTTTGAGCAGTTGGTTCGGGATCGCGATCTGGAACTGAACGACATTGATCTGGGCGACGTGACGCGTGAGGATCTGGGCGAAGCTGCGGACGCCGTATTTGCGGCCGAGCTTGACACTGTCGTGGGTCCGTTGCCTTCGGTGTTCGGTCCGGCGCTGTTCCGCGTCAACGGATCACTGGCGGCGAACAACGTTCCATTTGAAGAGGCCGAGCCGGCACTTCGCGAAGAGTTGGCGACTGAACGCGCCCGCCGTCTGATCGAGGCGCAATCCGAAGATATCAACGATATGCTGGCGGGTGGTGCCACGCTGGAAGAACTGGCGGAAGAAACCGAAATGGAACTGGGCCAGATCGACTGGACCCGTGACAGCGACGAAGGCGTTGCGGCCTATGACGGGTTCCGAGCGGCCGCAGAAGCCGTTCAGGAAGGGGATTTCCCTGAAATCGCCTTCCTCGAAGACGGGTCAATTTTTGCCCTGCGCCTGGACGAGGTTCTGCCACGTCGCCCGGAACCGCTGGAGAGCGCGAGCGACCGTGTCGCCGAGGCCTGGCAACAGGCCGAGATCGACAAAGCCCTGCGCGAAAAGGCGGATGCCATTCTGAACCAACTGGCACCTGACGGTGATTTCGCGGCGACCGGCCTGCCCTTCCGCGTCGAAAACGCCCTGACCCGCACGGCGTTTCTGAATGACGTTCCGGCCAATTTCATGAACGAAGTTTTCGCGATGGAACCGGGCGAGCTGCGCGTTGTTTCGGGCAATGGTGCGGCTTGGATAGTGCGTCTGGACGAAATCCTGCCGCCGGCGGATACGGATGAACTGCGTCAGTTGCGTGATGCCCTGAGCTCGCAGATGGATCAGGCTTTGGCACAGAATATTTTCAACGCCTACGTACGTGATGCCCAGACCCGGGCGCGCCCCGTGGTGGATCAACAGGCGTTGAACGCCGTGCAGGCGAGCTTTTAAACGAGACCGATATGGCCCTGACACCCGATTTCGAAACCTTCGCGCGCGCCTATGATGCGGGCGAAAACCAGGTTGTATATACGCGTCTGGCCGCCGATCTGGACACACCTGTTTCACTGATGCTCAAGCTGACGGGCGCGCAGAAAGATGCGTTCATGCTGGAATCGGTGACAGGCGGTGAGGTTCGTGGCCGCTATTCGATCATTGGCATGAAACCTGATCTGGTTTGGCGCTGTCATGGGGAAACCTCGGAACTGAACCGTTCGGCCCGTTTCGATGCCGAGGCGTTCTCGCCCCAAGATGGCAACCCGATGGACAACCTGCGGGCGCTTCTTGCCGAAAGCCGCATGGAATTGCCCGATGACCTGCCACAGGCCGCTGCCGGGCTGTTCGGGTATCTGGGTTATGACATGGTTCGGCTGGTGGAACACCTTCCGGATGTGAACCCTGATCCACTGGGTTTGCCCGATGCGATCATGCTGCGCCCGTCTGTCATCGCGGTACTGGATGGTGTCAAGGGTGAGGTGACGGTGGTTTCACCTGTCTGGGCCAGCGACGGTCAATCGGCCAAGGCGGCCTATGCCCAGGCGGCTGAGCGTGTGATGGATGCGGTCCGCGACCTGGAACGTGCCATGCCCGCGGAAACCCGCGATCTGGGCGACGCGCGCGAGGTCGCCCCGCCGGTGTCGAACTTCACCAAATCCGGCTATATGGAGGCGGTTGAAAAGGCCAAGGAATACATCCGCGCGGGTGACATCTTTCAGGTTGTCCCGGCACAGCGCTGGACGCAGGATTTTCCGCTGCCGCCTTTTGCTCTCTACCGATCTTTGCGGCGCACGAATCCGTCACCCTTCATGTTCTACTTCAACTTCGGCGGTTTTCAGGTGGTGGGCGCAAGCCCCGAAATCCTGGTGCGTGTGTTTGGCAACGAAGTCACCATACGCCCCATCGCAGGCACGCGCCCACGCGGCGCGACGCCCGAAGAAGACAAGGCGAACGAGCTGGACCTGCTGGCCGACAAGAAAGAACTGGCCGAGCATCTGATGCTGCTGGATCTGGGTCGCAACGATACCGGTCGCGTGTCAAAGATCGGAACCGTGCGTCCGACCGAAGAGTTCATCATCGAACGCTACAGCCACGTGATGCACATCGTATCAAACGTTGTAGGCGAACTGGCCGAAGACAAAGACGCGTTGGATGCCTTTTTTGCGGGTATGCCGGCAGGAACGGTTTCGGGCGCGCCAAAAGTGCGCGCGATGGAGATCATAGACGAGCTGGAGCCGGAAAAACGCGGCGTTTACGGCGGCGGCGTCGGCTATTTCAGCGCGGGCGGAGACATGGACATGTGTATTGCCCTGCGCACCGCCATCGTGAAGGATCAGAAACTCTACATCCAAGCCGGTGGTGGTGTTGTTTACGACAGCGACCCCGAAGCCGAGTTTATGGAAACTGTTCATAAATCCAACGCCATACGGCGCGCGGCAGCTGACGCCGCGCGGTTTACCGGCAACGGAAACGGCTAAAAAAACAGGGGCGGCCGATCAGATGATCACCGCCCCTTTTCTTTGCATTCTGCGAAGATTACTGCACCTGTTTCATCATGACGGCCGAAATCGGAGCCATTGCCACGCGGTTGCCCCGATCTTCCAGCCCCCACAGCAACAGGGCTGAAATCGTCTCGGGACGCACGCGTCCCAGCATGACCACTGTCCCTTCCTGACCCGCACGGAACGCGGCCTGATCCAGGAATCTGCGCATGATTTTGGGATCCTGCCGTGCGCCGTCGATATCGCGGAAAACGACACTGGACGGAATTCCGTTTCGCGCCGCCAGCTTCTGCACGGTGTTGAGCCCATTGTCCTGCGTAATCAGCCCACGACCGGTTCCCGCAGCAATCGCGGCGACCTGATCGGCCAGTTTGCGATTGCCCTGAATCCCGCTGTTCACGCCTTCCAGAATACCAACAGTTTCCGGCAGGGTATCCAGCCACACCGACAGCGACACCTCGGCGTCCTGCGCGCTTGCGGCCTCGGGCAGATCCGCCAGGGCCAGCACCTCGAACCCGGCCTTGCGATGACGGGCCATCTTTTCTGCCGCATCAGGATCCGATGGGTTAACAGCAAAACTGATCGGATAGGGAAAGTCCTGCAAAGCCTCGGACCCGAATGCACCCTCGTCATCGATCAGGATGATGGACATCAGCGGTTTGGATTCGGGGTTTTCGAACTTTGCCGCAAAACGCTCGATCGGCTTGGTCGATTTCGGCTGTTCAGCCGAGGCCTGTTCCACGACCGGCTCATCATCCCGTTCCGTCAGCGGAACGACGCGTTTTCCGATGATCGAGCTGGCACTTGCTTTCTGCTCACCCCCGATCTGGGGCAGCGCAGCGATGCGCGGAAGTTCGCGAGGCATGGTGTCTTCATCCCCTTCCACGGCAATCGGGCTGTTTTCAAAGGGGTTCTGTTCTTCGGCCTCTGTCGACTCTGGCGCTGCCCGTGGCAGAGGGTCTGGCTCGGGTGCAAGCGCGGCCACCTCGGTGTTCTCGGGCTCTGCCGGCGGGGCCGGTGTTTCATCAATTACGGCAGGCAGCGCATCGTCTGGCTGAATCGCGGGAACCTGACTTGGCTCTGGCAAGGCGGCGGGTGCTTCGATCACGAATGACACTTCATTTGCACCTGCCGCTTCCGGTTGGTTCAGCGCATCCGTTGCCGCACCGACAACCGGCTGGGAATCGATTGACGTTTCCAGCCCCGACAGATCGGCCAGATCCTCGCCTTCGTCATCGGCGGCTTCTGGCGCACGTGGGGCAAGTTCCACCAGATCGGCGTCAGATCCGGCGTCCGCCACTTCAGCCGGAGCCTCGGGAGTTTCAGAAATCGTCGGCGCCGGTGCTTCGGTTGCAACAACCGGGGTATTCACCATCGGCGTCTTGAGTGACACAACCGCACCCAAGATCAAAACAACGATCGCGCCCGCGACCATTCCTCCGAAAAATCCGCCCATTTTCCTGCCTTTCGCCTCTTTCCTCTGCCTCGTCCAGCTCTGCGCCATCTGGTGTGGCGCTCGGCCAATTGAACGCGCCAGAAACGGTATGTCCTCTTGACGCTGCCGCTCAAGCCTGAGCATGTATGTGCGGACATTATACCGTGGCCCGGGGCTGCATCGCCAGCCCGAAATGCCCAAGCGAAGATAAGTGCCCAAATGCTGCTGCTGATCGACAACTACGACTCGTTTACCTACAATTTGGTACATTATTTAGGCGAACTTGGTGCCGAAATGGTCATTCGCCGAAATGATGCGCTGGATGTGCAGGAAGCGATGGCCATGAACCCCGCCGGCATTCTGCTGAGCCCCGGCCCCTGCGACCCGGATCAGGCGGGGATTTGCCTGGCACTGACGAAAGCGGCCGCTGAAACCAAAACGCCGCTATTGGGGGTTTGCCTGGGCCATCAGACCATAGGCCAGGTGTTTGGCGGCAAGGTGGTTCGATGCCACGAGATCGTTCATGGCAAGATGGGCACGGTGAAGCACACCGGCAAGGGGTTGTTTGCCGGTCTGCCCTCACCCTTTGAGGCAACGCGCTACCATTCGCTGGTGGTCGAGCGCGAGACCCTGCCCGATTGCCTGGAGATCACGGCCGAGCTGGACGACGGCACGATCATGGGATTGCAGCACAAGGAATTGCCGATCCACGGTGTGCAGTTCCACCCGGAATCAATCGCATCCGAGCACGGTCACGCCCTTCTCAAAAACTTCCTGCAAGAACTGAAAGTCCCGGCATGAGCGACGCGCTTAAACCGCTGATCGGAGCCGCTGCCGATCGTCCTTTGACACGTGCCGAGGCCGAAAAAGCCTTTGCCATACTGTTCGATGGCGAAGCCACGCCCAGCCAGATCGGCGGATTGCTGATGGCCATGCGGACACGCGGTGAGACGGTGGATGAATACGCCGCGGCAGCCGCCGTGATGCGTTCGAAATGCAATGCCGTAAACGCACCCGAGGGGGCGATGGATATCGTCGGCACCGGCGGTGACGGCAAAGGCACCCTGAACATCTCGACCGCGACCGCTTTTGTCGTGGCCGGTGCCGGAGTCACTGTCGCGAAACACGGCAATCGCAACCTGAGCTCCAAATCCGGCGCGGCGGATGCATTGGGCCAGATGGGCATCAACGTCATGGTTGGCCCGCAAGTCGTTGAAAATGCGCTGAAAGACGTTGGTATCGGCTTCATGATGGCGCCCATGCACCACCCTGCCATCGCCCATGTGATGCCGTCCCGGCAAGAACTGGGAACACGCACGATCTTCAATATTCTCGGCCCCCTGACCAACCCTGCCGGCGTCAAACGGCAATTGACCGGTGCCTTCAGCCGCGACCTGATCCGTCCGATGGCCGAAACGCTTGGCCTGCTGGGCTCGGACCGGGCCTGGTTGGTGCATGGTTCGGACGGGACCGACGAGCTTACAATCACCGGCATCAGCTGGGTCGCCGCTCTGGAAGACGAGATTGTGAAAGAGGTCGAACTGCACCCCGAAGACGCAGGTCTTCCGGTGCATCCGTTCGAGGACATCATCGGTGGCTCGCCCGAGGAAAACGCCGTTGCGTTTCGGGCTTTGCTGGATGGTGCCCCGTCCGCGTATCGCGACGCGGTGTTGCTGAATTCGGCCGCCGCTCTGGTCGTCGCCGAAGCGGCAAATGATCTGCGCGAAGGCGTGGCCATGGCTGCTGAAAGCATCGACAGTGGCAATGCCAAAAACAAAATCACGGCCTTGGCCGCCAAGACACAGGAAGCCGCATGACCGAAACCGTTCTGGACAGAATCAAAGCCTACAAACTGGAAGAAGTCGCGGCGGACAAAGCGCAGAAATCCTTGGAGACACTGGAAAGTGAGGCCCGGTCCGCCTCGGAACCCCGTGGCTTTGCCAATGCGCTGCAACACGCCTCGCGGCAAGGCTATGGCCTGATCGCCGAGGTCAAGAAGGCCAGCCCGTCCAAAGGACTGATCCGGCCGGATTTCGACCCGCCCGTTCTTGCAAAGGCTTATGAAGATGGTGGCGCGACATGTTTGTCCGTCCTGACCGACACCCCCAGCTTTCAGGGCAAGAAAGAGTATCTGACGCAGGCGCGCGAGGCGACGTCCCTGCCCGCCTTGCGCAAGGATTTCATGTACGACCCGTATCAGGTGGTCGAAGCACGCGCCCTGGGGGCGGATTGCATTCTGATCATCATGGCCTCGGTCAGTGATGATCAGGCGGCTGAACTGGAAGACACTGCATTCGATTGGGGAATGGATGTTCTGATCGAAGTACACGACGAGGCAGAGCTTGAACGCGCGGCACAGCTGAAAAGCCCGCTGATCGGTATCAACAACCGCAATCTGAAGACATTCGAGACAACGCTCGACACGACGCGCCGCCTGTCCAAGCTGGTGCCCGCCGATCGCACCATCGTGTGCGAAAGCGGCCTGGATACACCAGACGATCTGAAGGACATTGCACGCTACGGGGCCCGCTGCTTCTTGATCGGAGAAAGCCTGATGCGCCAGGACGATGTTGAAGCGGCAACGCGCCATATCCTGTCAAACCCGCTTATCCCCGGAGTGATGTGATGCCACTGACCCATTTCGATGCCCAAGGTCAGGCACATATGGTCGATGTCTCGGACAAGGAGGTGACAGATCGCGTCGCAGTTGCCGAAGGTTACATCAGGATGGCGCCGGAAACCTTTGAAATCATTTCCGAAGGTCGCGCCAAGAAAGGCGATGTTCTGGGCATTGCCCGTTTGGCCGGCATCATGGGCGCAAAGAAGACGCCGGACCTCATTCCGCTGTGTCATCCTTTGCCGGTGACCAAAGTGGCCGTAGAGCTGACTCTTGTCCCGGACCTGCCGGGTGTTCGGATCCAGGCCACCGTCAAGACCTCGGGCCAGACCGGGGTTGAGATGGAAGCGCTGACCGCCGTATCGACAGCCGCCTTGACCGTATACGACATGACCAAGGCCGTCGATAAGGCGATGGAGATAGGCGGCATTCGCGTTCTGCTCAAAGATGGCGGTAAATCAGGGCGTTACGAGGCGAAATGATTACTGTCGAAGAGGCGCGCGCCCTGTTGTTCGATTTTGTGGGGCCATTGCCGACAGAAGAAGTCCCACTGGCCCAGTCCGCAGGGCGCGTTCTGTCGCGGGACGTCACGGCCACGCGGGATCAGCCGCCTTTTGCCGCCTCTTCCATGGATGGCTATGCAGTCAAATCTGACGAGGTCGAACTGCACGCCATGTTCAAAGTCGTGGGCGAGTCAGCCGCCGGGCGTCGTTTTGAGGGCGCTGTAGGCCCCGGACAGGCCGTTCGCATCTATACCGGCGCCCCTGTGCCCGACGGCGCGGATTTCGTTGTGATTCAAGAGGATACGGACCGCCGCGGTGATCTTCTGACGATCACGGACGCACCCGGCGCCAAAACGAACATCCGACCCGCTGGCGTGGATTTCAAGGCTGGCACGTCCATATCGGCCCCGCGTTTGATCCGCGCTGAAGATGTGGCCTTGATGGCCGCGATGAACATCCCTCGCGTTCCGGTTTCGCGCAAACCCGTGATCGCCCTCATCTCGACTGGTGATGAGTTGGTCATGCCCGGGGAAGAACCCGGCCCGGATCAGATCATCGCCTCAAACACATTTGGCCTGAAGGCAATGCTCGAGGGATTGGGGGCTGTGGTGCGCGTGCTTCCGATCGCGCGGGATACTGTTTCGTCGCTTGAAACGGCCTTTGGTCTTGCGCAGGGGGCGGATCTGGTCGTGACGATCGGCGGGGCGTCGGTTGGCGATTATGACCTCGTGTCGGACGTCTCGCAGGGGTTGGGGATGAAGCAATCCTTCTACAAGATCCGAATGCGCCCTGGAAAACCCCTGATGGCCGGTCGTATCGGCAACGCGGCGATGGTCGGGTTGCCGGGCAATCCGGTCAGCGCCATGGTCTGCGGCTATCTGTTTCTGGCTCCGATGGTGCGCCGGATGCTGGGACTTGAACAGGTGCTGCCGCCCTTCCGCACGGCCCGGCTGAATGGTACTTTGCCCGAGAATGGCCCGCGCGAGCATTATATGCGCGCCGTGGTGACGGATGCCGGTATCGAAGCTTGCGCAGATCAGGACAGTTCCCTTCTCAGCGTATTGGCTCAGTCCAACGCGCTTTTGGTCCGCGCCCCACACGATCCGGCGCGCGACATCGGGGAAATGGTCGAATACCTGCCGATCTGACCTGCCCTCAAATTCGTTGACACAAAACGTGAACATGCGTAGAACAAAAGAAAACGCATGAGCGACGAGGTGTGAGCGATGCTGACCAAGAAGCAATTGGATTTGCTGGAATTCATCCACAAACGCGTGCAGGCGGACGGTGTTCCGCCCAGTTTTGATGAAATGAAGGCTGCTCTCGACCTGCGGTCGAAATCCGGCATTCACCGGTTGATCACCGCATTGGAAGAACGTGGGTTTATCCGCCGCCTTGCCCATCGCGCTCGGGCCATTGAGATCGTGAAATTGCCCGAAAGCCTTGGCGGTGAGCCGACAGCTGGATTTACGCCACGTGTGATCGAAGGCGACCGGCCCAAGGGCCCCCGCCCTGCGAATGTGGAGCCTGTATCGGTGGACGCGCTCGAGCTGCCGGTCATGGGCCGGATCGCAGCCGGTGTTCCCATCGAAGCAATCAGCCATGTATCGCATCACGTGGCCGTCCCCGGCCCCATGGTTTCGGGACAGGGTCAGCACTATGCATTGGAAGTTCGCGGCGACTCGATGATCGACGCTGGCATCAATGACGGTGACGTGGTCGTCATCCGAGAAACCTCGACCGCGGATAACGGCGACATCGTGGTTGCCTTGGTCGAGGATCAGGAAGCGACCCTCAAGCGGTACCTCCGCCGCGGCAACGCAATCGCGCTTGAGGCAGCAAACCCGGCTTATGAAACGCGCGTCCTGCCCGAAGAAAAGGTCAAGGTTCAGGGCCGGTTGGTCGGACTGATCCGCACCTATTGAGCCTGATTGGAATGACGGTCCCCGGCAGGTTTCGGGGACCAAAGCCGATGGCCTGTCATGTCCGCGCTCGAGGTCAGCTTTCCACTCGAAACCGACAGGCTGCCGGTTTCATACAACCGTTCCGGATCGAACACCCCGCATGAACCTTGCAGGGCAAGCGCAACAGCCGAGATGATGATCTGGTTTTTTTGGCATTCACCAAACGCCCGCGCCGCCCGTTTTCCGGTGATATGGATGATCTCAAAATCCTTCAGCGGGTATCGTTGCACGATGTCGCTGTCCGGCCATCTGAGCGCCGCCTCGATCTGATCAACGCCGTCCCCGTCATTTTCAAGCCAGACACCGGCGACAAACCCGCTGCCTTTGCTTTTGCTGAGGGCCCGCCCCTTGTCGGTCATGACCCCTACCAATCCGCCGTTTTCAGCGATCAGGACATCCGGTCTGTGCCCCGAGTTCCAAAGCAGAAATGCCAGGACAACAGGCACTGCTCCGGCCCGCCGTGCATGTCCCTGCCACAAGGCCATCCACAAGGCGCCGAATGCGACCAGGGGCAGGATGTACCAAGGCGGGCTGACCACAAAACCCTGCGCGCCATCAAGGTGCGATACCCAGTCGGAAACCGTAAGGATCCAATGCAGCGCCCACCCCATGACGGTCAGGGCAATTGCCTCCAGTCCAAACGGAGCCAGAAGCGCCGCGACGACGGCGGAGGGCACGACAAAAAGGCCCATGACAGGAACGGAAAGCAGGTTGGCCAGCAGACCGTAATGGGACATCGTATTGAAATGCGCTGCACCTATGGGGGCTGTTGCAAGGCCTGCAATTGCCGATGACATCACCACGCCGGCGACGGGCTTCAGCCAGTTTGGGCCGGGCATCGGGCGCATCTCTCGCAACGCTCCGAAGACGGCGACCAAGGCTGTGGTTGCGGCGAAGGACATTTGAAATCCGGGGCTCAGCAGCGACTCGGGCCGAAGAACCAGCACGATTACGGCGGCAACAGCAACCGCACGCAGCGAAATCGCGCGTCGGTCGATCAATACGGCGCCCAGCATGACGCTGACCATGACAAAGGCCCGTTCGGTTGCAACGTTGCCGCCGGACAACAACAGATAAAGGGTTGCGGCACAAAGCGCGAGAACAGCAGCCACCTTCCGAACCGGAAGTCGCAACGCAACAGGGGGACACAACGACAGCCCCAATCGACAAGCGACGAATACGAAGCCTGTCAGAAGCCCCATATGAAGCCCGGAAATGGCCAGCAGATGCGCCAGATTGGACGCCCGCAAGGATGATAGCGTCTCCTGCCCCATCCCGCTGCGATCTCCGGTGGTGACGGCGGCGGCAAATCCACCGATTTCACCGGGCAGAATCTGCCTGACCCGCTGCGAAATGGCCATGCGGATCGCAGTGACCCGAATGCCGTCGATCCCCTCGGTCGCTGGCGCGATGGTCATGATCGGGACGCGGGTATAGCCGACCGCGCCCAATCGTTGAAACCAGGCATGTCGGCGAAAGTCGAAACCTCCGGGCTCGACCGGGCCCTGCGGCGGCGAAAGATGACCTGTGGTCATAATACGCTGCCCCGGTGCGATTGCGCCCGTTGGAACATGAACGGAAAGACGGATGCGCTGCGGCCTGCGCTCCTGAGGTACATCCCCTATGCGTACCTGATCAAGCGTCAACCGCAACGCATCCGAGGCAGACCGATCCATGGCGACGACCCTCCCCTCGACAGGGCCATAATATCGCCACGACAGTACCGGTTCTGCCACCATATGGGCGCGAACGCCTGCCAGAATGAAACCGGCAGCGATCAGCGCCCCCCCGATTGCCAACGTTCCTACCCCCGGTGGCAGCCAGCGGCGCAAGGCGACAAGAGCGATTCCAAGACAGACAAGACCGGCATAAACTGACCAATCCGGTTCGACGCGGACGCCGAAATAAAGACCAATCCCCGTCGCCAGAAAAACCGGCGTCCAAGGGAAAAGGTAGCCTGTCTGGCGCAGCAGCGCGGCCTCGACCCGTGCAAGAACACGCATGGTTGCCCCCGTCCTTCGGGCTCGTTAGACAGGCTTCAAACTATGCCAGATACGGTTAGCAAAAGGTTAATCCTCACCATGACTGAACAGGTCGTCACTCGTTTTGCCCCCTCGCCCACTGGTTTCCTGCATATCGGCGGCGCGCGCACTGCATTGTTCAATTGGCTGTATGCGCGTGGTCGGGGCGGCAAATTCCTGCTGCGGATCGAAGACACCGATCGCGAACGTTCGACACCCGAGGCGACCGCCGCGATCCTTCAGGGCATGGCCTGGCTTGGCCTTGATCACGACGGTGACGTGATAAGCCAGTTCGAAGGGGCCGCCCGTCACGCCGAGGTCGCGCATCAGTTGCTGGCCGAGGGCAAAGCCTACAAGTGTTTTTCGACTCAGGAAGACATCGCGGCTTTCCGGGACCAGGCGCGCAGCGAAGGGAAATCAACCCTGTTCCGCAGCCCATGGCGTGACGCGGATCCTGCGACACATCCGGATGCACCTTTTGCCATACGCATCAAGGCGCCTCAGGACGGGGTGACCGTGATCCACGATCAGGTTCAGGGCGATGTGAGCATCCGCAATGACCAGTTGGACGACATGATTCTTCTGCGCTCGGACGGAACACCCGTCTACATGCTGGCAGTCGTTGTCGACGATCACGACATGGGTGTCACCCATGTCATTCGCGGCGACGATCACCTCAACAATGCCGCGCGGCAAATGATGATCTACGAAGCCATGGGCTGGGACGTTCCGGTCTGGGCGCATATCCCGCTGATTCACGGGCCGGATGGCAAGAAGCTGTCCAAGCGCCATGGTGCTCTTGGGGCGCAGGAGTATCAGGCCATGGGCTATCCCGCAGCCGGGATGCGCAATTACCTGACCCGGCTGGGCTGGAGTCATGGCGACGATGAGTTTTTCACGGATGCGCAGGCAAAGGACTGGTTCGATCTGGACGGGATCGGCAAAAGCCCTGCACGGTTTGATCTGAAAAAGCTTGAAAACCTGTGTGGACAGCATATCGCAATCTCGGATGATGCTGCACTGCGGCAAGAGATCGAAGCATATCTGGCCGCAGCAGACCTTCCGCCCCTTACCGAAGCACAATCCAGTGATCTGGAACGTGCGATGTATTGCCTCAAGGACCGGGCGCGCACTTTCCCGGAACTGCTTGAAAAGGCTCATTTTGCACTGACAAACCGCCCGATCGTTCCGGATGAAAAGGCGGCAAAGGCACTGGCAACTGTATCCGATGGTATACTGACGGAATTGACGCCGCATCTGCAAAATGTTAGCTGGTCGCGGAACGAACTGGAGGAGGCACTGAATTCCTTTGCCGAGTCAAAGGAGCTCAAATTCGGCAAGCTGGCCGGTCCGCTGAGGGCCGCCCTGGCGGGTCGGGCCGTTACGCCTTCGGTTTTTGACATGATGCTTGTGCTGGGACGGGAAGAAACCCTGGCGCGGCTTTCTGAAGCAGCGAAATAACCCAAGCTTCATAAAGGGGTAACGCTGCTCCGCTAACACCCGGACTGCGCGTCCACGCGCAGTCATTGCCCGTATCACCGGAGGTATCTCTGGCGTGCGCATGAATGAAGAAGGGACAACCATGACCGAAAGCAACAAAACAGCCACTCTGACCGTTCACGGCAAAGAGTATGAGTTGCCTGTTCATTCTCCGACCGCTGGTCCGGATGTCATTGATATCCGCAAGCTTTATGGTCAGGCCGGCGTCTTCACCTACGATCCCGGGTTCACTTCGACCGCAAGCTGCGACAGCACCATCACCTATATCGACGGCGAAAAAGGCGAACTGCTGCACCGGGGCTATCCGATCGACCAACTGGCCGAGAAATCGCATTTTCTCGAAGTCTGCTATCTTCTGCTGTACGGAGAACTGCCGGCGGCAAAGGATCTTGAGAAATTCGAGACCACGATCACACGCCACACCATGCTGCACGAGCAGATGCAGTATTTCTATCGCGGTTTCCGCCGCGACGCGCACCCGATGGCCATCATGGTCGGCGTTGTCGGCGCGATGTCGGCCTTCTATCACGATTCAACGGATATCTCGGACCCGCAGCAGCGTGAAATCGCATCGCATCGTCTGATCGCCAAGATGCCGACTATTGCTGCATGGGCCTACAAGTACCACACCGGTCAGCCTTTCGTGTATCCGCGCAACGATCTGGACTATGCGTCGAACTTCCTGCGCATGTGTTTCAGCGTTCCTGCCGAGGAATACGAGGTCAACCCGATCCTCAGCCGCGCCATGGACCGCATCTTTACGCTGCATGCGGATCACGAACAGAATGCCTCGACATCGACCGTGCGTCTGGCGTCGTCTTCGGGGGCAAACCCGTTTGCCTGTATCGCCGCCGGCATCGCTTGCCTTTGGGGTCCGGCACATGGTGGCGCAAATCAGGCCTGCCTGGAGATGCTGGAAGAGATCGGCACCGTTGATCGCATCCCCGAGTTTATTGCCCGCGCCAAAGACAAGAACGATCCGTTCCGCCTGATGGGCTTTGGTCACCGCGTTTACAAGAATTTCGACCCGCGCGCCAAAGTGATGAAGCAATCGGCTGACGAAGTTCTTGATCTGCTGGGCGTTGAAGACAACCCGAAATTGCAGGTTGCCAAGGAACTGGAACGCGAAGCACTGGAAGACCCGTACTTCGCCGATAAAAAGCTATTCCCGAATGTCGACTTCTACTCGGGCATCATCCTCGAAGCGATGGGTTTCCCGACCTCGATGTTCACGCCGATCTTCGCCCTGTCACGCACCGTTGGCTGGGTCAGCCAGTGGAAAGAGATGATCGCCGATCCGCAAAACAAAATCGGCCGCCCGCGTCAGCTGTACCTAGGCGAAACGCTGCGCGATTACGTGGATATCGAAAATCGCTGAAACGCGCCTCACGTCAATCTGTTTCGAAGGCCCCGGTACTGCCGGGGTCTTTTTGTTTGGGCTGAAGCAATGAGAGCGCGAAGACCCGGTGTTTTCCCGCGCAAGACAGCACCGGACAAGCCGGGGCGCAAGACCTCAGAACAGGCTCAGCTGATCCCCGGGCTGCGGCGGCACCGCAAACAAGTCGCAACGCAACGGGGCCGATTTTATGGACAGCCCCAGACGTTTGCAGGTCTTCACGAACCTTTGAGCGATAATCCCGGCATACTCACCCTCGCCCCGCATTCTGTGCCCCCAACGCGGATCGTAGTCCCGCCCTCCATGCATTTCCCGCAGTTTGGACATGACCTTTTCCGCCCGCGACGGCTCATGATCGGCAAGCCAGCCCTGCCAAAGCTGCGATACTTCGCGCGGCAGGCGCAACATGATCCAGCTTGCGGCATCCGCACCAGCCTCTTTCCCGGCTTCCAGAAGGCTTTCCAGTTCATGATCCGTCAGCCCCGGCACGATGGGTGACGTCATGACACGCACCGGAACGCCCGCTTCCGTCAGCGTTCGGATCACGCGCAACCGCCGAAGAGGCGACGGCGCCCGTGGTTCCATCCGGCGGGACAATTCCGCATCCGAAGTTGTCAGCGAAATACCAACCCGCACCAGCCCCCGGCCTGCCATGTCGGCAAGCAACTCCAGATCCCGCTCTATCAGGGTACCCTTGGTGACGATTGCGACCGGGTGGTTGAACTCACTCAAAACCTCAAGACATGATTTTGTAATCATGTGCTTTTTCTCAATCGGCTGATACGGGTCCGTGTTCGTACCAATTGCAATCGGCGCGACTTTGTAGGATCTGGCGGACAATTCCTTGCGCAGAACACGTCCCATGTTGGGTCGAGCGATCAGGCGGGTTTCGAAATCCAATCCTGCCGATAGCCCAAGATACGCGTGGCTGGGCCGCGCAAAACAGTAAACGCAGCCATGTTCACATCCCCGGTACGGGTTGATCGACCGATCGAAAGGCAAGTCAGGGGATCGGTTATAAGTAATAGCGCTGCGCGCAACCTCTTCGCTTGTCTCGGTACGCAGCGGCGGCAATTCTTCCTCTATGACCCACCCGTCTTCGGCGGTCGTGGTGGCAAAGCGTTCAAACCGACCAGCTTCGTTCGTCGTTGTTCCTCTTGCCTTGATCGTCCGCGCGATGTTCATGTCAGTATGTTCTTTTTTTGTTCTCGCGCAAACATAGGCCTGTCGCCGATTTGGCGCAACCCCCGCCAAATCTTCGTTGGATTGAAGTTAGTTGAAGAGTCTGCAGGATAATCTTGCAGACTTTTCTATCGAGCCCCCCCATTTTTTGGCTTATAGGTCGGTCCCGAAACGACCGACGTCGCAATCGTCACAGTCACGATGCGACGTTTTGGCCAAAACGGAAAAAATGCCACCACGGGTCGATGGCCCGCCCAGCACAGGGAATACCCCATGTCCGACGAAGAAGACATCGTCCTGTCCGAACTGAATGACGACGAACTGGTCGAGCAGATGTTCGACGATCTCTACGATGGCCTGAAGGAAGAGATCGAAGAAGGTACCAACATCCTGCTGGAACGCGGATGGACACCTTATGACATCCTGACCAAGGCTCTGGTTGGCGGTATGACCATCGTAGGCCATGACTTCCGCGACGGCATCCTGTTCGTCCCCGAGGTTCTGCTGGCCGCAAACGCCATGAAAGGCGGCATGTCCATTCTCAAGCCGCTGCTGGCCGAAACCGGTGCACCGCGCGTCGGCAAGATGGTCATCGGCACCGTGAAGGGTGACATCCACGACATCGGCAAGAACCTTGTTTCGATGATGATGGAAGGCGCCGGCTTCGAAGTTGTCGATCTGGGCATCAACAACCCGGTCGAAAACTACCTGGAAGCACTGGAAAACGAACAACCCGACATTCTGGGCATGTCGGCCCTGCTGACCACTACGATGCCTTACATGAAAGTGGTCATCGACACGATGGTCGAACAGGGCGTCCGCGACGATTACATCGTTCTGGTCGGCGGCGCGCCCCTGAATGAAGAGTTCGGCAAAGCCATCGGCGCGGATGCCTATTGCCGCGACGCAGCTGTTGCAGTGGAAACCGCCAAGGAATTCGTGGGCCGCAAGCACAATCAACTGGCTGGCTAAGACCAGAACAATACAGATTGAAAGGCCGTCCGATCCGGGCGGCCTTTTTGATTCTGAAGCGCCTTGTCACCGGAGGATCCGGATTATCCAATATTAAACCAAAGCAGGTCTAAAAGAACGAGGCATCCACATCCTCAGGGGGTCTCGTGCCGACTACATTCACGGCCATCTCGCTCGGCAAACTTGTCGATATCGACAGTTTCGAAGGCAACAACACAGCTGAAAACGCTTCGGCGCTTGTGGGGAAAACCTTTGGCGGGTCCGACGATCCGTTGGCTCACAACAGCGTCACCTGGAGCCCGGTCGGCAATCCGGGTTCGTATTACAACATGAACAACATGTCGGCCAATGATCGGTTTTCGATCGATGGCGGGCCGCCTCAGACATTCGATGGCACTTCGGTCTACAACGCCACGATCACCTATTTTGACGGATCAACTGCCAGGATTTCCACAGTTGTGGCGCAGGATGTGGATGGCAACACCTATCTGATGCCGGAATTCTCGGACAATTCGGACCAATCCGCCTTGGAGGCTGGCCCTGTCCGCTCGATCACGCTCAACAGCCTTGCCGGAAACCGGTATTCAGGCCTGACATCCCGCCGTGAAGATTGGGATCTGGTGCCCTGCTTTACCCCCGGAACGATGATCCGCACCGAGCAACGCGCGCGACCGATTGAAACCCTGTCCGTTGGTGACCGGATCGAAACCCATGATCATGGGCTGCAACCCCTGCGTTGGATGGGGCGGCGAACCGTCAAGGCAACGGGTCCGCATGCGCCTGTTCTTTTCAAAGCAGGCGCCATCGGAAACACGCGCGACCTTCTGGTGTCACAACAGCACCGCATGCTGATTGGGGATTGGCGTCTCGAGCTGCACACCGGACATTGCGAAGCCCTGGCGCCTGCCAAACATCTCGTGAACGGGTCCGACATCATACTGCGGCCCGGAGGGGTGGTGACCTACATCCACTTGCTGTTCGACCGGCATGAGCTGCTCTGGGCCGAAGATTGCCTGAGCGAGAGCTTTCATCCCGGCGCGCATATCTGGGACAGTCTCGGGTCTGCCGCACGGCAAGAAATCCTGTCGCTGTTTCCGGAACTGTCGCTGAACGGTGTTGCCGCGTACGGCCCGCTGGCCCGGCCCCTACTGACTGCGTTTGAAGCGCATGCGTCGGCGGCCTGACATGAGATGTCGGATCGGGGCTTGCCCAACGGCCTCAATCATCCTCCTATGGCAAAAGCCCCGGAGGATGCCAAGCGATGTCAAACGAATCCCTGCCAGATGATGCAAGCCTGACCTCGAAGGGCTATGAAGATACAGGCAAGGGAAGCATCCTGTTGATTGCCTGCGGCGCTCTTGCGCGCGAAATACTGGATATCAAAACACGGAATGGCTGGGATCACATGGCTCTGACCTGCCTGCCTGCGATCCTGCACGTTCACCCGGAACGGATCACCCAGGCCGTGGAAGACGCCGTGGCCAAGCATCAAGGCGATTTTGACAAGATCTACATCGTTTACGCCGATTGCGGCACCGGGGGTCTGCTTCAGGCCGCCTGCGAAAAACTTGGGGTCGAAATGGTGAAGGGGCCCCATTGCTATTCCTTCTTCGAAGGAAATCAGGCCTTTCAGGACCGCGGAGAAGACGAAACAACCGCGTTCTATCTGACAGATTTCCTGGCCCGGCAATTCGACGCCTTTGTCTGGAAACCACTGGGCCTGGACCGCCACCCGGAACTGCGTGACATGTATTTCGGCAATTACACCAAACTTGTCTATCAGGCCCAGATCGACAGCCCAGAGCTGACGGAACGCGCGCGCGAATGCGCAGACCGGATGGGGCTGGAATTCGAACGCCGGTTCACCGGTTACGGCGATCTGGAAAACACGCTGTCGGACTGGGCAAACCGCCCAGGATGAGGTCAGGCGTTTTCCTGTGCGACCTGCCGGATGCGTTCGATCATAGACCGCAGGCCGTTCGAGCGCTGAGCGGACAGGTGGTCGTTCAGCCCAAGGCGTGCCAGTTCCGCCCCCGCATCGACCTTGGGAACTTCGGCCACGGGCAAACCGTTGTACAAGGACCGAAGAACAGCGATCAGGCCGCGCACGATCAGTGCATCGCTGTCACCATCGAATTTGAAGACGCCGGATTCAATCATCGGATGCAGCCAGACCTGGCTGGCGCATCCATGGACTTTTGTCGCCGGAACCTTGAATGCATCGTCCAGCGGCTCCATCGCCTTGCCCTGCTCGATGACATGGCGATACCGGTCTTCCCAATCCTCGAGAAACTCGAAATCCTCGACAATCTCTTCAAAGGCGGGCGTGGCCATGATGCGGTGATCCTTTGGTTGCATTCACAATTGTGACCTAAGCCGGTGACCCGCCACTGTCCAGCCCCCGCGGTGGCTTTTCAACGCGAAGAATATGCGCTAACCCATTGCCTGAACTCGTGTGAAAGTCTGTGGGTCCATGCAAAAATCTCTGTCCGTTCTCATCATCGCCACGCTGACCCTGACTGCATGCAGCAGCTGGCGTGACTCTCGGGTGAACCCTTCAAACTGGTTCGGATCCAGCAGATCTGTCGAAGCCGAAACACCGCCCGACCCAAATGCCGCCGACGCACTGGTTCCGAAGCAAGGCGGAGGAACCGGCCTGTTTTCCCGCCCCGATGCCGAAGACACCAGCATTCCAATTGGTCAGATCGACGAGTTGCGTATCGACCCAACTCCCACCGGCGCGATCATCTATGCGTCTGGCACGGCTGTCCGACAGGGGGCATTCAACGCGCGTCTGGTTCCTGTTGAAAAGGAAGAAAACCAGAAGAACGGAACTTTGGAATTTGTGTTCCGTGTGAACTACCCCAGCTATGAGACGCCGCAAGGGTCGGAACGTACTCGGATGGTATCGGACGCCATCAATATCTCGAATCAGGAACTGCAAGGTATTCGGCTGGTCCGCGTGGTCGGACAGCAAAACGCACTGGAATCACGGCGCCGGTAAGCGCCGTTACAGGGACACGACCTTGACCGACTGTCCTTTGGCCGCGAGGGCAATCTTTCCTTCGCACAGTTTGAGAGCATCCTCGCCAAAGACCTCGAACCGCCATCCCGACAAGGCTGGAACATCCCGCTCGCCGGCCGCAATCTGATCCAGGTCCGAGCTTGTGGCGATCAATTTCGCCGCCACACCTGAACTTTCGGTCTTGGACTTCAGCAGAACCCTCAGTAGGTCAGCCAGCGCCGGATTGACCTTGAGCTTGTCGCGCGAAGTGTCGACCTTGGGCAATTTGTCAGGCGGGCAATTCACGCCACGCTTGACCGCTGCCAGAATACCTTCGGCGATCGCCCCTTTGCGGGCTTCGCGCAGCAACAGGCGGGATCCGCCCAAATCCGAATGTGTTTTGGGTTTGGTCGATGCCAGCTCGATCAGCGCGTCGTCTTTGAATACGCGGTTCCGGGGCACGTTGTTTTCCTGCGCATAGGATTCGCGAAACTGCGCCAATTCGCGCACCACGGCCAGAAACTTGGCCGAGTTCGTGCGCGTTTTTACCCGCTTCCATGCGTCTTCAGGCCGGATGTCATAAGTGGCAGGCTGTGTCAGGGTCCGCAATTCTTCGGCAACCCAGTGGCTGCGCTGCGTCTTTTCAAGTTCTGCGGCCAGACGCTCGTAGATCCCGCGCAAATGGGTCACATCTGCAAGAGCATAGTTTTTCTGAGCATCGGTCAACGGGCGCCGGGACCAGTCGGTGAACCGAGAGGTCTTGTCGACGCCCTGCTTGCAGATTTTCCGAACCAGAGTTTCATAGCCAACCTGCTCGCCAAAGCCACACACCATCGCTGCGACCTGTGTGTCGAACAGCGGCTTGGGAAACACGCCGGCTTCCACCCAGAAGATCTCAAGGTCCTGGCGGGCGGCATGGAACACCTTGACCACGCTTTCATTCCGGAAAAGATCGTAAAGCGGGTCAAGCGACAAACCATCGGCAAGCGGATCGACCAGAACCGCGCTGTCTTCATCCTCGGACGGGACAGCCAATTGCACCAGGCACAGCTTGGAGTAATACGTCCGCTCGCGCAGAAATTCGGTGTCGACCGTGATATAGGGATAGCCTTCGGCGGCCATGCAGAAATCGGCCAGCTCTTGCGTCGTCGTCAGGGTTTTCATGCGCCGTACTAGTATCGCTCTTGTTTTTGTGCCTGCCCGTTTTTGTCCTCGTCCCGAGCGTTGTCGACGACCATAGGCCGATTATTGCACGGGTGTAAATCACCCACAGAGCGTTCACGGCAACAGGACGGGCGACCTGTTGCCTTCAGCAAAGCGCCGCAGCACTTCAGGGTAGAGTTTGTGTTCCCACACCAGCACCCGCGCAGCCAGCGATTCCGGTGTATCATCGGCTTGGATCGGCACCCGTGCCTGGCCCAGAATCGGGCCGTCATCCAGTGCCGCCGTCACCTCATGCACCGAGCAGCCGTGTTCGGAATCTCCGGCTTGTATCGCGCGGGCATGGGTGTGTAACCCTTTGTATTTTGGCAATAATGAAGGGTGGATATTCAGCATCCGCCCTTGAAACCGAGACACGAAATCCGCTGTCAGAACCCGCATGAAGCCAGCCAGACAGACAATGTCGGGTCGCGCCTCTTGCAGGGGTTTCAAAAGCTCGGCTTCAAAGGCGCTGCGGTCCCCCTTGAAAGGGCGATGATCAACCACTGCGGTCGGAATGCCACGGTCCGCAGCTTTTTTCAGCCCGCCTGCCTGCGCGTCATTGGACAACACCAAACAGGGCCGCGCCGGATGATCTTTGGTCATGCTGTCAACAAGCGACACCATGTTCGACCCGCCCCCGGAGATCAGGATCGCGACGCGCTTCTGGCTCACAGCAGTTTGTCCGAATAGGCAACGCCGGGCGTTTCCGTGACAGTACCGATCCGAGCGACGGTTTCACCGGCATCCGCCAGCAGGGCCGACAACTCGTCCGCCTTGTCCGCAGCGCACACGACAATAAGGCCGATGCCGCAATTGAAGGTCTTGAGCATTTCCGACTCAACGATACTGCCGGTCTTCGCCATCCAGCCGAAGACAGGGGGCAGTTGCCAACTGTCCAGATCGATCTGGGCCCCCAGCCCTTGGGGCAGCACGCGGGGAAGATTTTCGGTCAACCCACCGCCGGTGATATGCGCCAGCGCGTGAACACCACCCGCACGAACCGCAGCCAAAGCCGGTTTTACGTAAAGGCGTGTGGGCGTCAGAAGTGCCTCACCCAGGTTGCCCTCTCCGAAGGGAGACGGCGAATCCCAGCCCAGACCGGACAGTTCGACCAGCTTGCGCACAAGCGAATAGCCGTTGGAATGCACCCCGTTCGAGGCCAGACCCAAAAGGACGTCACCGGCTTGAACGCCCGCAGGCAGATCTGCGCCGCGTTCCATCGCACCGACCGCAAACCCGGCCAGATCAAAATCGCCATCAGGATACATTCCCGGCATCTCGGCGGTTTCACCACCAATCAGGGCACAGCCAGACTGCGCACAGCCTTCGGCAATCCCTTCGATGATCCGCGCCGCCGTATCGGTATCCAGCCTGCCGGTCGCGAAATAATCGAGGAAGAACAGCGGCTCGGCACCCTGACAGATCAGGTCATTCACGCACATGGCCACCAGATCGACGCCGACCCCGTCCACGACGCCGGTATCAATCGCAATCCGCAGCTTGGTGCCCACGCCATCCGTCGCACCGACCAGGATCGGGTCCCGGTATCCGGCAGCCTTCAGATCGAACAGCGCGCCAAATCCACCCAGGCCGCTCATCACACCGGGGCGGTTGGTCCGCTTGGCGGCGGGTTTGATCCGATCGACCAGGGCGTTGCCCGCGTCGATATCCACACCTGCATCGGCATAGGTGATTCCGTTTTTACCCGCTGTCATGTCCGGTCCCTCAAGAAAGCTTTGCGGGCGGGTTAGTCGATTGTGGCGTTTGTTGCAACGGTCAGGCTTGACGCGGCTGTTCACCGTGATACCCAAGCGCCTAGGCGGGCCTGTAGCTCAATTGGTTAGAGCAGAGCGCTCATAACGCTTTGGTTGGGGGTTCGAGTCCCTCCGGGCCTACCATTTCGCCGAAACATCCGGGTGGGTTGTTGCCGTCTGGACGTTGATGCGCTGGCTTATCCGTCCGAATCTTCGAACCCAAAATAGGCGTCAAGCTCCTCTTGGGTTACTTGCCATTCATAGGAATAGCCGTCGCGCCCACCAAAGCTGTAATCCTCGTGACTGCCGGACAGGCTCGGATCTTGATGCACCGCCTCCAAATAGGTCTCGAATTCATCAGGATCGACCCAGAACGAAGCATCCATGATCATCATGTAGTAATCATAGGCGAGAGGCTCATCGAACTTGCCGAAGTCATTCTGCAAATAGTCCAGCATTTCAGCGCAAAATATCGCCATATTGGCACGCACCTGAACCGGAAGAGGCGCCAGATCCTCGTCGCCATCCACCACGTCCTGCTGCGACGCATGCCACAACTCGGATGCCAACGACTCGATCAGGTCGGACCGCAACCATTTCAGACATGTATCGCCTGCCCCGATAAAACCGGTCAAACGTTCCACCCGCCTTTCATCGGTTTCGTCATACCACTGCCAAAGAGGCAGCAAGGCCGCAAGTGTCGCGCACCCGACAAACCCCTTTTCGGCCAATTTCACAAATCCTGCGATAACCATCTTATGCGCCCCCAAAAAAGCAAAAAACTATGAGGACAGGATGCCATGGCCAGACAAATTAACAAAATTGAACCCCATTCGCAGACATAACAGGGGGTCTATCGCCCGATAATAATGTCCGCGCAGAGCCCTCCAAGACGTTCACTTTTCGACAGACGCAAAGCGCCACCATGCGCGCGCGCGACATCCGCCACAATCGCAAGACCAAGGCCAACGCCACTGCCCTGATTCTGATTGCGAGCCGGGTCGAGTCGCGTGAAAGGCTTTACCGCCTCTGTACGTTGGTCCGCAGGTATACCGGGGCCGTCATCCTCAACGCGGATGCGCATCGATTTCGCGTTCAAAAACAGGCTGAGCTCGGCCCGGCTGCCATAGCGCATGGCATTTCCAATCAGGTTTTCCACCGCCCGGCGTACAGCCATCGGGCGTATCATGACCGTCCCCTGCCCCTCGACCGCGATCAGCTCTGCCTGATGACCGGCCCGTTTTGCATCATCCACGATCTGGCGGAGGAATTCATCCGGTTGGACCTCTTCCGTCGATCCCTCGGCAGCCCCACGCGAAAAATCCAGAAACGCATCCAGCAAGGACTGCATTTCCGTAACATCCTTTTGCAACGGCGCGGCCTCGTCTTCCGGCAACATCGACAGTCCAAGCTTCAAACGTGTCAACGGGGTCCGCAGATCGTGGCTGACACCCGACAGCATCAACGTCCGTTGTTCGATCTGGCGTTCGATCCGGGACCGCATATCCAGAAACGCATTTCCCGCCGCGCGCACCTCGATGGCACCACCGGGTGAATACGGAACGATTCGCCCCCGCCCGAAGGCCTGCGCCGCATCAGCAAGGCGCGTGATGGGGCGCAATTGATTTCGCATGTAAAGAAACGAGATCGTCGTCATGATGACCGCAAAGAACACCATGGTGACGATCAATTGATGCGGGGCCGCGGGCGACAACCTGCGCCGATCGAACGTCAATTGCAGCAGCCCCAGATGGGTCTTCAAATAAACCCGCGCTTCTTTGCTGCTGGGTAAAGCCACGGCGTCAAGATTGGGCAACCTGGCATACAGTTCGGATTCGACCTGCGGGGCGATGAAATCATACCATCGCCGCGCGCCAATCTCAGGCTGTTCGTTGACGCCCAGAAACCTGGCCTTCATCTCAAGGGCCTGCAAATCGGGACGAATCGACGCCAGCGCCTGTTGTTGCGTTTCCGCGTCCTCGATCATTGTCGAAATCAGCATCACCTCGCGGGATGCCGCGCGCGTCATCTGGCCGGTGACATCCTCAAGATGCTTTTGAAGGAACGCGATTCCCACGACCAGCAACAGCACGATCACAGGTAAAACCAGGATCAGCGCTGCCCGGGCGTAAAGACTGCGAGGCATATAAGGTTTGAGCCAGTGCGAAGACATGCGCTAAACCTAACGGGCTGCCCGGACAAGAGAAAGAGCACAGAATGCAGGCACCAGATGATTTCGATCCGCCCGTCGGCCAGCCAGAGGAACTGCATCCGGGTTTGCGGCGTATTCTGGCCCCGAATCCCTCTCCGATGACCTATCGCGGTACCAACACGTATCTGCTGGGTGAACGCGACATTGCCGTCATCGATCCAGGCCCTGCAAGCGAGGCACATCTGGGCGCAATTCTGGATTCCTTGGCGCCGGGTCAAAGGATCAGCCATATCATTGTCACACATGCGCATGTGGACCATTCACCCTTGGCGGCTCCGCTGGCGGCGCGCACAGGGGCGACGATTTATGCTTATGGCGGGCCCGAGGCGGGGCGCAGCGCCGTCATGACCGATCTTGCCGCGCAGGGGCTGACCGGCGGCGGCGAAGGCATCGACACCACGTTTCGCCCTGATGTCGAAGTGACGGATGGTGAGACCATCAATGGCGACGGGTGGCAGCTTGAGGTCATTCACACACCGGGCCATCTGGGCAATCACATTGCCCTGGCCTGGCAGAACATCTGCTTCACGGCGGATCATGTCATGGGTTGGGCCAGCTCGTTGGTGTCCCCTCCGGATGGTGATCTGACCGACTTCATGACTGCCTGCCATCGGCTGCGCGCGCGCGACTGGTCGGTTTTCCATGCAGGCCATGGCGCACCGATCACCAGCCCTGCCGAACGTTTGGACTGGCTGATTGCACACCGCCAGACCCGCGAGGCACAGATCCTGAGCGCACTGGAGGATGAAGACGGGACGGCACGGGATCTGGCTGGGCGCATCTATACGGATACGCCAGCGGCATTGCTGCCCGCGGCCGAGCGCAACGTTTTCGCTCATCTCGTTGATCTGAATGGGAAAAACAAAGTGGCTCCCATTGACCCCCTGTCAGTTTCATCTGTTTTTCGGCGGGTTCGCTAAAACAGCAAAATTTTTTGATGGTTCTCGTACTTAACCACTGGACGTCCGGAATCGGGGTTGCTATATGCGCCTCAGTTCCGGCGTAGCTCAGCGGTAGAGCAGTTGACTGTTAATCAATTGGTCGTAGGTTCGATCCCTACCGCCGGAGCCAAAATCCCCCCTTCGTTCAGACCTGCATTGCCGTCAAAAATCACATCGATTTATGCCGTTTTTTTTCGTCGAAAAACACACGCAACCTCTGGACGTCGGGAAACCGGATTGCTATACGGCGCGAACCGTTCCGGCGTAGCTCAGCGGTAGAGCAGTTGACTGTTAATCAATTGGTCGTAGGTTCGATCCCTACCGCCGGAGCCAATTCCCCAAAACGCAGCAGACCTAGCCTGTCAGGGCGTCGCCGAACTCGGCCCGAAGCTTGCGTTTCAATACCTTTCCGGTCGCGCTCAGCGGCAATGCGTCGACAAAGACAACCTTGTCCGGGATCTGCCACTTGGCGATTTTGCCTTCGAAAAAGGCAAGCAAATCCTCTTCGCTGGGCTCTTCACCATCGGCTTTCACGGCAACCAGCAAGGGGCGTTCATCCCATTTCGGATGCGGAACACCAACCACGGCGGCCGTTGCAAGCTGGGGATGTGCCACGGCGATGTTCTCAAGCTCGACCGAACTGATCCATTCCCCACCGGATTTGATGATGTCTTTGGATCTGTCGCGAATGGTCATGTAGCCATCCGGATCCAAAGTGGCCACATCCCCGGTGGCGAACCAGCCATCCTGTAAAAGTTCCTGATCCTGCAACTGGAAATAGCTGTCCAGAACCCAGTGACCCCGCACCATCAAATCGCCCTGGGTTTCGCCGTCATGCGGCAGATTATTCCCATCTTCGTCCACGATTTTCAACTCGACCCCAAAGGGTGGTCTGCCCTGACTCAGGCGGATCTTGTGCTGTTCTTCCGGCGGCAGCTTCAGGTGTTTGGCCAAGGGATAATTCGTCGTGCCCAGCGGGCTCATCTCGCTCATGCCCCAGGCGTGGACCGTGTCAACGCCATAGGTTTCGCGGAAGGTTTCGATCATCGACGGAGGGCACGCGGCGCCGCCGATAACCGTGCGTTCAAGGCTTTTGAGTTCGGTTCCGCATGCCGCGGCATAGGCCAGCAAGCCCTGCCAGATGGTCGGCACGCCCATGGCCAAGGTCACGCCATAGGTGTCGATCAGATTGACCAGCGCCTCGCCGTGCAAATCCGGCCCAGGCAACACAAGCCGCGATCCCGACATGGCGCAGGCGTAGGGCGACCCCCAGGCGTTGACATGGAACATCGGCACAACCGGCATGACAACATCCATCGCTGAATACCCGATCACATCCCGTGTGTTCGATGCAAAGCTGTGCAGCAGTGTCGACCGATGAGAATACAATACGCCCTTTGGATTGCCTGTGGTTCCCGACGTATAGCACAGCCCGCAGGCCGTCTTTTCATCCAGCTCAGGCCATTGGAAACCTGCATCCCCGGTCTCCAGCAACTCGTCATAGAACTTCAGATCAGGAACCTGAGCCGCAGCCTCTTCATTGCGAGGCCCCATGAGGACAAAATGCTGAACTTCGGACAAAGCGTCATGCAGCGCGGCGACCAGCGGAATGAACGTCGCATCGAAGAACAGAACCCTGTCCTGGGCATGGTTGATGATAAACATCAGCTGCTCGGGGAACAGGCGGGGATTGACCGTGTGACAGACATAGCCCGCGCCGGACGTGGCAAAATAGATCTCGAGATGCCGCCGATTGTTCCAGGCCAGTGTCCCGATCCTGTCCTGCGGTTCCAGCCCCAGATTGGTCAAGGCCGACGCCATCCGTCGGGCATTCACCGCAATCTCGGACCAGTTGGTTTCAGTGACCGTTCCATCCGTTTCAACCGAAACAATCTCGGTCTGACCGTGATAGCGGTCAGCGTGATCGATCAGCGACGAAACCAGCAAGGGCTGCGTCATCATCTGTCCTAACATGGACATCCTCCCGTCCTTGGCGAGACCTTGGATGGCCTCTGCCTTATCCATCTGGCATTGACGGCTTGGGGCGTGACCCGATGCGTCAATACAGTCGTTTCCTACGGAGGAACCCTGCCAATCATTTAATTGTCTGACAATAAAAGAATGCAGCCCAACACGGCCGTGGGCGGTATTTTTCGCTCTTAGTTTCGGTGTTTCAGCGCGTAGGCGACCAATGCGGCGGTTGATCCGTCCTTACCGTCAGCACTGGCGACACCATCCACGACAGGTCCAAGCGAGTTGGCAAGCTCTTTGCCCAATTCCACACCCCACTGATCAAAGGAATTGATGCCCAGCAGAACACCTTCAACGAACACACGATGTTCGTACAGCGCGATAATCTGCCCCAGAACGAACGGCGTAAGCTTCGGATAGATCAGCGTTGTGGAAGGGCGGTTGCCCGGAAACACGCGGTGTCGCGCCTGCCGATCAAGTTCGTCGCCATCAAGGCCTTTTTCTGCCATGAGTTCACGGGCTTCATCCAAAGACCGGCCACGCATCAAAGCCTCTGACTGGGCCAGACAGTTGGCCAAAAGCAGGCGGTGATGGTGGGTCAACTCGGGTTCGTGCCCTTCGGCGGCGACCATGAATTCACAGGGAATGACATCCGTCCCCTGATGGATGAGCTGATAGAACGCATGCTGGCCATTGGTACCCGGCTCACCCCAGACCACTGGCCCGGAGGGGACAGCCAGCGAAGACCCGTCCATCGCGACAGATTTGCCATTCGATTCCATTTCCAACTGCTGGAGATAGGCTGGCAGGCGCAGCAGCCGCTGATCATAGGGCAGCACAGCGCGGCTGGTGCAACCCAGAACCTGACGGTGCCAGATGCCGACCAGCGCCAGCATCACAGGCATGTTTTCCACCCAATCCGCCGAGCGGAAATGCAGATCCATCGCCTGCCCGCCCCGCAGAAACGCATCAAATGCATTTGAACCGACGGCAATCATGACCGGCAATCCGACCGGCCCCCAGACCGAATAACGCCCGCCCACCCAATCGGCGAAACCGAATACATGCGCCTCGGGGATGCCGAAAGCCTGCGTCTTGTCCAGCGCGCTGGATACGGCGGCAAACTGGCGGGACGGATCACCTCCGCCCTCGGACATCCAGGCGCGGGCCGTGCGCGCATTGGTCATCGTTTCGATCGTGGTGAATGTCTTGGACGCGACAATCACAAGCGTCCGCGCCGGATCCAACGGGCGCAACGTGTCCGCGATGTGGGCCCCATCCACGTTCGAGACGTAATGCACCCGCGGGCCATCGTGATAAGGGGCCAGTGCGTGCGTGGCCATCACCGGGCCCAGGTCGGACCCCCCGATGCCGATATTCACCACATCGGTGAAACTGCCCCCTGCCCCCGCAATGGCGCCGCCGCGCACTTCCTCGGCAAAAACACGCATCCGATGCAGCGTGTCCAGAACCCCGGGCATGACGTCCTGACCGTCCACGTCAACCGGCCCACCATCAAGGTTGCGCAGGGCGGTGTGCAGCACTGCGCGCCCTTCGGTTTCGTTGATCTTCTTCCCGGCAAACATGGCGTCGCGCCGCGTCGCAAGCCCGGCATCTTCGCACAATTGCAACAAAGCAGCGCGCACGTCTTCATCGATCTGCGTTTTTGAATAATCGAACAGCAAATCCCCGGTCGAGGCTGAAAACGACCCGGCCCGGGTTGCATCCTTTGCAAACAGGTCGACGATACGGCGGTCAGCTGCTGCAAGCGCCTTCAAAGCATCCAACTGCATTGCCTCACTCCGCCCAATGAACCGTCATGCCGCTGAGGACCGCGGCGATCGGTGCCTCTTCCGGTGGCATCGACATGGCTTTGTCCAATACGTCTCGTTTTGCCTGCCCGTAGATGATCAGATGTTTCGACAAGGCCCCGTCCAGAACAGGGGCCGTCAAAGAAATCCGGGGCTCTGGCTGCACATCGGTCCGGGCGACGATCAAGGTCGGCGCCTGGCTGTCGAGGGCCTTGTCCAGCCCGTCCATTCCCGGGAACAGCGAGGCCGTGTGCATGTCTTCCCCCATCCCGAGGACAAGAACCGACAAAGGCAGTACCGGCGCGATCAGCGATTCAACTTCCGGCAACGCCGCTTCAGGCTCTGCGCCCGGAACATAAAGTGGAATATACTGTGAGACGGATGCCCGGTTGGTCAGCAGTCTTTCCCGGATCAGACGTTCGTTCGAACGTTCGTGATAAGCCGGCACGCAGCGTTCGTCCGTAGGCAGAACACGCACACGGTCCCACTCGAGATCGGCGGCACACAGGCTGTCAAAAACCGGCCCCGGTGTTGTCCCGCCGGGGACGGCCAATGCAACGGTGTCATTGTGCAACAAAGCGGCCTCAAGCTCACCCGCCAACGCGTTTGCCACATCGATGGCCAGCATTTCCCGGTCGGCATATTCCTGAATGTTCATGGCTTTATTCCCTGCCAGCGGCGACCGTCACGTTTCATCAGCAGCTCGGCGTCGCCCGGCCCTGTGCTGCCGCTGTCATAAGGTTTCGGCACGTCCCCGCGCGCCAGCCATCCGGCGATGATCGGATCGGTCCAGGCCCAGGCGGCCTCGACCTCGTCCCCACGCATGAACAGCGTCTGGTTGCCCCGTATCACGTCCATGACGAGGCGCTCGTAAGCATCTGGCGGGTCTTGATTCTCAGGCCCCAGTGCTTCGGCGAAACTCATGTCCAATGGAACGTCGATCAGCCGCATCCCTCCCGGTCCCGGCTCCTTGATCGTCACTTTCAGCGTGATCCCTTCGTTGGGTTGCAACCGGATCGACAACGCATTGGCGTGACGCCCGGCCTCTTCCCCGAAAATCGAATGCGGCGCGTCCTTGAACATCACATTGATAACCGACGAGCGCGCCACCAGCCGTTTGCCCGTACGCAGATAAAACGGCGTGCCCGCCCATCGCCAATTGCTGACATGCGCCTTCAGCGCCACATAGCTTTCAGTGGTCGAGCGTGGATTGCCGACACATTCGCGGTATCCCACCCCTTCCGGCCCTGCCGAAAACTGGCCGCGCACGATGTGATGCGGCTCCACCGGATCAAGCGCCCGGATCACCTTGAGCTTTTCATCCCGCACCGCGTCCGGATCGAACTTCGCCGGGGGTTCCATGGCAATCAGGCACAGCAGCTGCATCAGGTGGTTTTGCACCATGTCCCGCATCGCGCCGGCGCGTTCATAGTATTCTTCGCGCCCATCGATGCCCACGGTTTCGGCAACGGTGATCTGGATGTGGTCGACATACTGGCTGTTCCACAACGGTTCGAACAGCATATTGCCAAACCGTACGGCCATCAGGTTCTGGACGGTTTCCTTGCCCAGATAATGATCGATTCGGTAAATCTGGCTTTCATCAAAATGCGCAGCCAGTGTGGCATTCAGCTCTCGCGCGCTGCCCAGATCATGCCCGAACGGTTTTTCCACCACGATGCGCGTATCTTCGGTCGCCAGGTCATAGGCCCGGACCCGCTCGGCCAAGGGGCCGAACAGGCTGGGGCCGACCGAGAAATAGAACGCGCGCACGCGGTTGGGTGACAGTTTTTTACCCAGCAGGTCCCATCCTTCGGCTGATACTGCATCCAGCGGGACATAATCGACCCGTTGTAGAAAACGGGACACTCTCTGGGACTCTGAAGCGCGGACCGCAGCATGCCGGTGAAGCGATTCTGCGACCATCTGTCGGAAATCTTCCACGGAATGGCCCGTACGCGCTGCTGCGATAATCCTTGCATCCTCATGCCATTGCCCGGCGCAAAACCGACGGTAAAGCGCGGGCAGAATCTTGCGCTGCGCCAGATCGCCGGTGCCGCCGAAAATGATCAGATCAAAGGGATCAACAGGTATGACGCGTGAAACCATGAATTGTCCTTACCTCGCCCCTTCCGGCATGTCCAATGTTAGCGCAACCATTCGGCAAAAAATCACTCTGTTCAAAACTCTGTCAGAACCGCTGCGTCACCCTTACCAAATCCGCGACAAAGGGCTAGATCGAATTGATGACCTTTAAGAACCGGATGCGGGAATGAAAGACAACGCCCCTCAGCTCGCCAATATCGGCAAGTTTCAAAACAAATCGGTGACAGCTGACGGCCAAACCCGCGCAAAGGTTTCCCTGACACGGCCCGAGACCCTTTGGTTCAATACGGGCACTTTGTGCAATATCGAATGCGTGAACTGCTATATCGCCAGCAGCCCGACCAATGACGCTTTGGTTTACATCACCGCTGAAGAGGTCCGGAACTACCTGGATCAGATCGAAGCCCGCAACTGGCCCGTGCACGAGATCGGTTTCACGGGCGGTGAGCCGTTCATGAACCCGCAAATGATCGACATGACGCGCGCCGCGCTGGAACGAGGGTACAAGGTTCTGATCCTGACCAACGCAATGGCGCCGATGATGCGCCGCAAAATGCGCGAAGGGTTGCTGGGGTTGCAAAAGGAATTCAACCACATGTTGACTCTGCGCATTTCGGTCGATCACTTCCGCCCGGCCCTGCACGATGAAGAACGCGGCGACGGCAGTTTCGACAAAACCCTGGCCGGGATGGAATGGTTGCGCGACCACGGTTTCAACATGGCCATCGCCGGGCGTACGGTCTGGGGGGAGTCAGACGCGGAAAGCCGTGCTGGCTATGCTAGGTTCTTTGCCAGGCACGGATTTGATATTGACCCGCAGAACCCGGCTCAGACCGTTCTGTTTCCCGAAATGGACGAAACTGTCGAGGTTCCAGAAATCACCACCGCGTGCTGGGGAATTCTTGACAAATCCCCCAACGACGTCATGTGCGCCAGCGCCCGTATGGTGGTCAAACGCAAGGGGGCCGAAAAACCTGCTGTCCTGGCCTGCACCCTGCTGCCCTATGAGCCCGAGTTCGAGATGGGTCATACCCTGGCCGAGGCCGAGGCGGACGTGCATCTGAACCACCCTCATTGCGCCAAATTCTGCGTTTTGGGCGGGGCCAGCTGTTCTGGCTGATCAGTTCAGCTCGGGCGATTTCCAAAACTTGGTGCCAGACGCGCCGGCCGATACGCGCCAGCCCTTTTTGTTGAGAACAAAGAACGAGCGGCCATCAGTAAAACGCAGGGTTTCGCCCGTTTTGTCCTCGCCATACATGGCCCCCGTTTCTGCGGTCGCGTCATAGCCTTGGTTTATGAACTTATCCAGATCAGCGGGAGTTTCGAACAGGATCACGAATTTGGTCTCGAACCCACCGATGCCGATGGCGCCGCCAACCCCGCCCGTTCCCATGTTCATGTATGTGTGTTGCCCGGTGTCTTTCGACACCGCCACGCCCCGGCCATAGCCCGCCGACACAGGAAATACTGTAACCTTACGAGAGTCGAACACCGCATACCCGGCACTGACGTCATAAAGTGGCCGCGCATCGGGGTTTTCCGCCAAAAGCTGATCCAAAATCTCACCTGCCATCGCGTCAAGCTTTGCGCGCGTTTCTTCAGGTGTTGCCTCGTTGGACAGCAGCTCAGAGGTGGACGTGATCGTATCGTCAACCGCTTCGGCACCTTTGTCGATCGTCTTCCCGACGCTCTCGGCGCCTTTTTTGATTTTGTCCAGAACACCCTCGGCAAAAACGGGGCTGGTCATGCAAAGCGCTGCAACAAAGAGAACGGCTCTGATCATTGTTTTTTCCTGTGACGCCATCAGATTGGCAGTCACCATACGCGACTTGCCTCAAATGAGAACAGGAATTCCGACGCACAGGCGAACCTGGCCGATCACTCAGTTCACGCGAAACTCGCCAACCATGTTGCGCCACTCGCCCGGTGCGATCATCTTGCGGTGCGTGAATTTCACGGAATGCAGCGGCCCTTCTATTTCTCGTTGCCAAAACTCGATGAATTCGAAGAGTTTCGGATGATCCGGCGCAAGGTCATATTCCTGCCAGATGAAGGTATTCAGGACGTGGACGTAATCGGGCATATGATAGAAAAATTCGGCCGTTGTCAGGCCATAGCCCTTAAGCATCAATTCGGTTTCACTTGTCTTCATGCAGACCTCCGGTTTGTTGCACGATATTCTCAGGCTAGCACGAAAACCCCCTAATACTTAGATAACAATATGTTACTTGGGTGTTACCGAGGATTCGAACCTTGGGGAGCGCTGCTTGCTTGCACCTTATGTGCCGGGTCTGATAAGGTGCATCCACAAGATATAGACCCAGCACAAAATACGGGCAGTTTACGTGAGCGATACGCCAGAAATCCCCGAAAACATGGATGAAACCCCGCCCGAGCGCCCTGTCTATGACGGCCCGACGGTCTCGATCGAATCCGAGATGCGCACGTCCTATCTGGACTATGCGATGTCGGTCATCGTCAGCCGCGCGATCCCCGATCTGCGCGACGGTTTGAAACCGGTGCATCGGCGCATCCTCTATGCGATGCACGAGACCGGTAATACCCATGACAAGGCCTATCGCAAATCGGCCCGTCCGGTGGGTGACGTGATGGGTAAGTACCACCCCCACGGCGACAGCGCGATCTATGATGCGCTGGTGCGGATGGCGCAGGATTTTTCGATGTCGCTGCCACTGCTGGATGGTCAGGGCAACTTCGGCTCGATGGACGGCGACAACCCGGCGGCCATGCGTTACACCGAAGTGCGGATGGACAAGCCCGCCGCCGCCCTACTGGCGGATATCGAGAAAGAGACGGTCGATTTCCAGGACAACTACGATGGCAAGGACAAGGAACCCACCGTCCTGCCCGCGCGGTTCCCCAACATGCTGGTCAACGGCGCCGGCGGTATCGCGGTGGGCATGGCCACCAACATCCCGCCGCACAACTTAGGCGAAGTGGTTAACGCGACGCTGGCCCTGATCGACGACCCGGACCTGACGTCCGAGCAGTTGATCGAATACGTCCCCGGCCCCGATTTCCCCACCGGCGGCGTGATGCTGGGCCGTTCCGGCGCGCGCAAGGCCTATCTGGAAGGCCGCGGCAGCGTCATCATCCGCGCCAAGACCCGCGTCGAGGAGCTGCGCAAGGATCGCTATGCCATCATCGTGGATGAAATCCCCTATCAGGTGAACAAGGCCTCGATGATCGAAAAGATCGCCGAAGCGGTGCGCGAAAAGCGCATCGAAGGTGTCAGCCACGTTCAGGACGAATCCGACCGCAACGGCGTACGGGTGGTGGTCGAGCTGAAACGCGACGCAACGCCCGAGGTGGTGCTGAACCAGCTGTACCGCTTCACGCCGATGCAGACCTCGTTCGGCTGCAACATGCTGGCGCTGAACGGCGGCCGCCCCGAGCAGCTGACCCTGCGCCGTTTCCTGACCAGCTTCATCGATTTCCGCGAAGATGTCGTTGCCCGCCGCACCGCCTTTGACCTGCGCAAGGCGCGGGAACGCAGCCATATCCTCTGCGGTCTGGCCGTGGCGGTCTCGAACGTTGACGAGGTCGTGGCCACGATCCGGTCTTCGGCCGACGCGGCCGAGGCGCGCGAAAAGCTGATGACCCGGCGCTGGCCGGCCGCCGACATCGCGGATTATCTGCGCCTGATCGACGATCCGCTGTCCAAGATGAACGACGACGGCACCTATAACCTGACCGAGGTTCAGGCACGCGCCATCCTTGACCTGCGCCTGCAACGCCTGACGCAACTGGGCGTCAAAGAGGTCACGGACGAGCTGGAAGACCTGGCCGCAAAGATCAAGGAATACCTGGATATCCTGTCCTCGCGCGAACGCATAATGGGCATCATCGCTGATGAACTGCGCAGCGTCCGCGAACAATTCGCGGTACCGCGCCGCACCGAGATCGTCGACTGGTCGGGCGACATGGAAGACGAGGACCTGATCGAGCGCGAAGACATGGTCGTGACCGTGACTTCGGGCGGCTATATCAAGCGCACGCCGCTTGCCGATTTCCGCGCGCAAAAGCGGGGTGGCAAGGGGCTGTCGGGCATGCAGACCAAGGAGGAGGACGTGGTTACCACCCTCTTCGTGGCCAATACGCACACCCAGCTTCTGTTCTTCACCACCGACGGGATGGTCTACAAACTCAAGACCTGGCGCCTGCCCCAGTCGGGGCGCACCGGCAAGGGCAAGGCGATTGTCAACATCCTGCCGATTCCCGCCGGCGTTTCCATTGCGGCGATCATGCCGGTCGATGTGCCGGATGAGGAATGGGAAAACCTTCAGATCGTCTTCGCCACCAGCGCCGGCGACGTGCGCCGCAACGCGCTGAGCGACTTCACCAACGTCAAGCGCAACGGCAAGATCGCGATGGACCTGCCCGAGGGCGTGGAACTGGTCAACGCGCGCATCTGCTCGGACGATGACGATGTGATGCTGGTCACCAATTCCGGCCGGGCGATCCGTTTCTCCACAACCGACGTGCGGGTGTTCAAGGGGCGCAAATCGACCGGCGTGCGCGGCATCCGGTTGAACGCGGGCGACCGCGTGGTCTCGATGTCGGTGATCCGCCATTTCGAGGCCACCCCGGACGAGCGCGCCGCCTATCTGAAGATGCGTCGCCTGATGGCCGGCGTGACCGATGACACCGAAGCCGACGAGGATGGCGGCAATGCCGACAGCATCCTGCCGCAGGAACGCTATGCCGAGATGTCGGCGGCCGAGAACCTGATCCTGACCATCACGGCCAAAGGATCGGGCAAGCTCAGCTCGTCGCATGACTATCCGGTGCGTGGTCGTGGCGGCATGGGCGTGATGGCAATGGACAAGGCGATGCGGGGTGGCCCGCTGGTGGCCTCGTTCCCGGTCGAAATCGACGACCAGATCATGTTGGCCACCTCCAAGGGTCAGTCGATCCGGGTTCCGGTCGACGGCATCTCGTTCCGGTCCCGCAGTGCCGGCGGGGTCAAGGTGTTCAACACCGGCAAGGGCGAAGAGGTCGTCAGCGTCGCCCGGATCGCCGATCAGGGTGATGAGGAAACCGAAGAATAGCCCTCACGCTCAATTACGGATCTGAAACAAAACGCTCGCCCTGCGGGCGTTTTGTCATTCTGGATCACGATATCGATAGCTCTCGGGATGATCCGCTTGCCCAAAGCCATTCTGACGCCTAGCTTTTTTATATGTGGTCTTTTGCACATATCCGACCAGCTTACAGCCGCACAGAACGTATCAGCGACGGGGTGGTCCATGTGCTCGGTGTCTCGAGTGCGTTGATTGCGGTTCCCCTGCTGATCACGATGACCATCAATTACCGGTATGATCAATCTGCGGTACTGGGCGCGTCGGTTTACGGGGTGACGTTGATACTCATGCTGACGTTTTCTGCGTTGTACAACATGATCGAAAGCGAGGAATGGCGCGGGTTTCTGCAACGGCTTGATCATTCTGGCATCTACGTCAAGATCGCAGGGACGTATACGCCGTTTCTACTGTTGTCCGGTGCTCAGCCCCCCGGGCTGTTGCTCGGGTTGTGGTCCTCGGCAACGCTTGGGTCGGTTCTCAAGATGCTGGACCCAAACCGGTTCCGCTGGTTCGGGCTTGCGTTATACCTATTGATGGGTTGGGCGGTGGTCTGGGCCGGGCAATCCATGTTGGCAGACCTGTCCCCCACAATCGTCACGCTGATGATTGCCGGAGGGCTCGTGTACACGGCCGGGGTCGCCTTCTACCTGCTGGATTGGCTGCCGTTCCACAATACGATCTGGCACGTATTTGTGTTGGTCGGCAGCGTTTTGTTCTTTGCAGCCGTAGCGACCCGGATTGAACTGGTGCCAGTGGTTTAGGTCAATCTGTGCATGTTTGTTCGGCAAGTGTTTGGGCAGAATGAAAGGACGCGCCACCCAAAATCAGCGTTCAGTGTGAAATCAAAAAACAATCTGACTTTCATATATCGCAGGCTCCTATCGATCTTCACGTGATCGGATTTGTGCTAGCAGCGCTCTGGCCCAAAGCATTCACCGCTTCAAACCAGTCAAGCATCACATCGCTGCAGCCATTTGGAACGCCATGCCCGATTTCATAGCCGATAACCGAAATATTCAAACCGGCCTCACAGTCCCTAGGAATGCGCTGATCATAGCCTTCTTGCTCAAAAAACTTGGTCCTCTTGAAAACTCGCAGAAGCCCTGAACTTTAGCGTGGCTTCCACGGCGCCTATAAATCCTGGATCAGACCAATCAGAACCGGGTATGGCGAAGGGAACCTCTGCTGTCGTAGCCATGGCGGCAATACATGTCGAAATCTGTTGATGCGCACTTTTCCGGTTCGCCGCGGGAATGGCCGGTGGTTACGATCTGTGCCAGATCAATGGGGAATCGTGCCAACACCTCCTCAAGCGTATTTGGCAATGAATTCAGAAACATCGCGCCTATCGTGAGAGTCACTCCAAACCCAGCCTGTGCCCCGGCCATTCTGGTGCTCAATTTCCAGCGTGGTCGGAACGACGCTGGCCTACCGGCGTTCAAGTACCGGTGTGACAGGAAACACACTCTGAAGCACCCGTTGCGCCGTTCCGCGAGATCCATGAAGAAAAATCACGGTTGAACATGGTCATTCGCCCTTCGGACGCAAGACATTGGGTTGTCACCCAGAAACCATACATGAAATACCCGCGCGCCCGAATTCCTGTGCTTGTTACAGGTGTGAAAACTTTTTGCACGTCGCGCTGGTTTGAGTATTCAAGCCAAAGCCAATGTTGCAGCGTATATGGCAAGAAACCTTACCAATCGGCTACCGATTCATGACGTCACAGCCCGTACAATCCGCTGAACTTCTGTTCTAGATAGTCCAGCAAAGGTTCGGGCCCCGGCTCTACTCCACTCGCCCTCTGGATAATCTCGCGTGGCGCATAAAGCCCGCCATGTTGCTGGACGTGTTCGCGCAGCCAAGCGGTTGCGCCTGTTGTGTCACCTTCTGCCAGTTGCTCATCCAGTTCAGGAACTGCGCCGCGCAGTGCCTGATACAGACATCCTGCATAGACATTGCCCAGCGAATAGGTCGGGAAGTAACCGAACAGTCCAACCGACCAGTGCACATCCTGCAAACAGCCGTTCGACGGTTTGTCGACCGCATAACCGAAGTCGGCCTTGAACCGGTCATTCCACGCCGCTTCCAGCTCGCTGACCTGCAAGTCCCCGGCCATCAAAGCGCGCTCTAGATCGAACCGAAGCATGATGTGCAGATTATATTGCACTTCATCAGCTTCGGTGCGGATATAGCCGTTGTGAACCCGGTTGACGGTAGCGTAGAAAGCATCTGCATCGGCAATTCCGAAATCGCCGAATGCGTCTTTCATCTGATCGAACAACCATCCCGTAAACGCACGCGAACGGCCAAGCTGGTTTTCATAGATCCGGCTTTGGCTTTCATGCACACCCATGGACACGCCGCGCCCCAGCGGCGTCAGCAGGTAGTCGCGGTCGATCCCCTGTTCGTAAGCCGCGTGGCCGACCTCGTGAATGGTGGAATAAAAGCAGTTGAACGGGTCCGTTTCGCTGGTTCGCGTTGTGATACGCACATCCAGGCCCGAACCCGAGCTGAACGGGTGAACCGCCTTGTCGACACGGCCGTTGTTGAGGCCATAGCCGAAGGCGACCGCCAGTTTTTGCGTAAGCCGCATCTGGGTCAGCTCGTCAAAGCTTCCGGTCAGCGCGGCAGGTTCAGGGCGTTCCAGAACGGCCGCGCGCAAGGCCACAAGACGTGGGCGCATCTCATCGAAAATGGCCGCGATCTGAGCGCCAGTCGTACAGGGTTCATAATCCTCGACCATGGCGTCATAGACGTCTCCGCCCTGTGCCAGCGCCTCGCCTTCCTGACGCTTCAGCGATACGACCTCTTCCAGTACAGGAAGGAAGGCCGAGACATCTTCGTCCGCGCGCGCCTGTGCCCATGTTCCCTGTGCGGCGGACGTGGTCCGGGCAATCGCCGTGGCCAGATCAGCGGGCACCTTGACCGCCCGATCATAGGCGCGCCGGATTTCCCGCAGCTGCGCCTTTCCGACTTCATCCTGAGGCGCGGCCTGATCCAGCCACTCTGCCACGCGCGGATCCGATCGGCGCGCGTGCAGGACGGCCTCGATCGCCGCCATTTCCTCGGCGCGTTGAGGCGAGGCCCCGCGCGGCATGACGGTTTCCTGATCCCAACCCAATCGCCCAGCGATTTGGCCCAGTGCCGAGGTTTCACGCTGAAAAGCCATCAGTTCGTCGAAAGCGGTCATGTTATTTTACTCCGCGCACAGATGTTGCGATTGGATAAGCAGTCAGGAACCGCGCGCGCAAGATCAGGGTCCAGACGACGACGGCCATGAACTGGTGGAAGATGGCGATCTGCCACGGTGCTCCGTAGACGACGGTCACAATGCCGACGACAACTTGCAACGACAGGGCCGCGAAAGCCGCGTTGAAGGCGAAGCGCGTCTGAGGATGCGCGCTGGCGCTGCCGCGGCGCCAGACGACAATAGCAAAGATGAACAACAGGTAACCTGCGCAGCGGTGAATAAACTGCACAAGCCCCGGGCTTTCGAAGAAATTGCGCCACATCGGCTCCAACGCGGTGGCGTCCGGCGGCAGCAGCTGCCCGCCGATCAGCGGCCAATCGGTATAAGACCGTCCAGCGTCGATCCCGGCGACAAGCGCGCCAATGAGTATTTGCAAAAAGGCGAAATGCATCAGGCCGGTGCACAACGAGAACAGTTTCGCTTCCTTCATGCGACGCGCCTGCATCAGGTCACGTTCTTCCCGGCCAAGCTCGAAAATATACCAGGCGAGGAACCCGAGAATTACGAATGCCAGCCCCAGATGGGTGGCCAGGCGATAGCTGGCGACGGCGGTCATCCCCTCGCCCTGCGTCACACCCGATGCGACCATCCACCAGCCGACAGCACCCTGCACACCGCCCAGAAGGCCGGGGATCAGCAGCTTGCCGGTCCAACCCGTGGGTATCTTGCGGGCCACGAGGAAGCTCAGGAAACCGATGGCCCAGACCAGCCCTATCACGCGGCCCAGTTGGCGATGCCCCCATTCCCACCAATAGATGGTTTTGAAGTCGCTCAGCTGCATCCACTGGTTCTGAATGCGCCACTGGTCAATCTGCTTGTACTTGTCGAACTCGGCCTGCCAGTCTGCCTCGCTCAACGGTGGAACGGCTCCGGTGATTGGGCGCCATTCAGTAATCGACAGCCCGCTGTCAGTCAGCCGCGTCAGACCGCCGACAGCGATCATCACCACGACCAAAGCGAACAGGATCATCAGCCAGGCACGGATTGCCTTGCGCGCACCGCCACGCCCCCGGTCGATCATACCGGGTTGAACAGCCTGTTGTTTTTCGGTTTCCGAGACCTCTTCGAAGATGCTGCGCTTACCGCTCATGCTGTCCTCATGTCCTGATTTCGTCGCAAGCTAGGGCTTGGTGGAAGATAGGTCCAGCCTCAGCCTTTGTCTTTCCAGCGGACCATCTGCCGCATGATCCCGTGCAGCATCTGCACGTCGGCCCGCGTCATCCGCATCCGCGACCACAGGTTGCGCAGGTTGATCTTCATACCCTCGGCCTTTTCGGGAGGATAGAAGAACCCGGCCTCTTCCAGCCGGTCCTCGTAGTGTTCGACCAGTTTCTCGACCTCGATCCCCGTGGCCCAGTCCCCCTTGCCCAGATCGGTGGATTCATGAACCACGTCGCCGGTCTGGCGCATCCACTCGTAAGCGGTCAGCAAGACGCATTGGCCCAGGTTCAGCGACGCGTATTCCGGGTTCACGGGCACCGAGATGATTGCGTTTGCCTTGGCGATGTCTTCGTTCTCCAACCCTGCGCGTTCGGGGCCGAACAGAACCGCAACCTTTTCACCCGCCGCGACCTTTTCGGCGGCGATCTGCATGGCACGCTCGGGGCTGTAGACGGGTTTGGTCAACCCGCGTTGCCGAGCAGTGGTGGCGAAGACAAAGGTGCTGTCGGCCAGCGATCCGGCCAGATCGTCAAACAGCTGCGCTTCGTCCAGCAACCGGCCCGCACCGCTGGACATGGCCACTGCCTTGGGGTTTGGCCAGCCGTCGCGAGGCGCCACGATGCGCATCCGGTCCAGTCCAAAGTTCCACATCGCCCGGGCCGCGGCACCGATATTCTCACCCATCTGCGGGCGAACAAGCACGAAGGAAGGCTGGGATTTGTCGCTGGGCATGGTTCACCTTATGAAAACTTGGCCTGCTGTAATCGGCAGGCTCTTGCAGGGCAAGGCGCTGGGGCTGGAATTTGCGTGGTCTCAGCCATAAAAGTTTGCTTCCCCGCCGCAATCCGCTAAACCGCGCCAAAGACCAAAAGCCGAAGGACGCGCCCATGGACACCCCCGAGCAGCCGCAGATTTACCTGATCACGCCTCCGACCATCGAGCTGAGCACGTTCCCCGCCAAACTGGCATCGGTTCTGGACGGGGCCGAGATCGCCTGCATCCGCCTGGCGCTGGCTGGCAACGACGAAGACAGCATCGCCCGTGCTGCTGATGCCTGCCGCGAGGTTGCCCACGCCCGCGACGTGGCCATCGTTATCTCGAACCACGTGCTACTGGCGCAACGTCTGGGGCTGGACGGGGTGCACCTGGATGACGGCGCACGTTCGGTCCGTGCCGCGCGTAAGGAACTGGGTGCGGACGCGATCGTCGGAAGCTTCTGCGGCGCGTCCAGCCATGACGGCATGACGGCGGGTGAACATGGCGCGGATTATGTGGCCTTTGGCCCCGTGGGCACCGCCACGTTGGGCGACGGAACCCGCGCCGAAAAGGATCTGTTCCAATGGTGGTCCGAGATGATCGAAGTCCCGGTCGTGGCCGAAGGCGGCCTGACGCCCGAACTGATCGGCGATCTGGCCCCCTGCACCGATTTCTTCGGCATCGGGGGCGAGATCTGGGGCGATGACGACCCGCTGGGTGCGCTGGACAGGCTGAGGGCGGCAATGTCTTAAGCCAGCAACCAGGGTTCAGCCATCCAATACACGCCGATCCCGGCGATCAGCATCGAGGCCAGAACCGAAATCCGGCCTCGTTTTCTGTGTGACCCGCCTGCAACCAAAAGCGCGCAGGCAAAGGCCACAACAGCCACAAAGCCGACAGGCAGTAGATTTCCGACGCCAAACCCCAAAACAGCCGGGGCCAGATGATCGGGCGGCACCCCGATCTTTGTCAAATCCGAAGCCAGCGCCAATCCGTAAACACAGCCTGCGGCAAACACGGCCAGCAGGCGCCAGACCTGCAAGTGCCGGGCCACCAGGTTCCATAGCGCCAGAATGATGATCGAAGCCACCAAGGCCTGATCCTGCAAGCTTTCCGGCAGGTCCAACACGCCGTACATGTCCAACCCGAGCCCGACAAAAACCCCTGCTGCCAAAAACGCCACCTGAGACATCACAGGCCGCAGGCTCAGCGTCAGCATCACGAGCGTCAGAACAACGATGGTTGGCTTGAGGGGGCTTTGAACAAACCGGCTGATCCCCTTTGCCAAAAACGTCTGCAATGTCTGCTCGGTCGTCAACGACGCCCCCCCCTGCAACGGGATCAACGGGCTGATTTCTCCGGCCGCCAGAAAGCCAGTATACGGGGCCACAACCTTTTGCTGGCGAAGCACGACCGACCCGCCTTGCAACGGCCAGGTCAGGCGCAGGTTCGATGCCTGATCCGACAAATGTGCGGTCAACAACAATTTGGAAACACGCACTTTTTCCACATCCCCCACAACGGGAATGCGCGCACCTTCATAAGACAGGTCCAGGCGTTCAGGCGCTTCGACCACAAGGTTCTGCTTCAAGACCTGAACGAAATTTCTGATCTGCGGTTCCAGTTCCGACGACACCATTCGCCGCAGAGATCGGTACTTTGAATTGCCGGAATAAGCGTCGGGTTGTGTCGGATCGGTACCGACCAGCATGGCCTCGGCGTTCAGTTTCACCTCAAGAAACAGAGTGTCATCCTTGACCCAGAAATCAATGACCGTCGGCGGGGCCGTTTGCGCCTTTACGGATCCCGGATGCAAGGTCAGAAGAACGATAAAACTCAGGGCGCAGGTATTGAGGGCTCGGAGGATGGCACGGAAGACAGGGCCATTCATACGAAACGCTCCAACAGGAAAATATAATCACCAATCATTGCTTTTGATTGTTCCCGCGAAGACCACGGATCGCAAGCCCAAAGGCGATATCGACCCAGGCCGGTCGGGAATCTCTTGTTGCGATGACGTTCCGGCTTGCACGGGCAACACCGCTGCGGCATGACGTCCCCTATGACTCAGAACACCAATATCCTGTGCATCGGCTCGGTCCTGTGGGACGTGATCGGCCGATCGGCCAGCGCCATGCGACAGGGCTCGGACGTGCCGGGCCGGATCACCCGCCTGCCCGGCGGCGTTGCGATGAACATTGCCATGACACTGGTTCGGTTCGGCATGACACCCACCCTGCTGACCGCCATTGGCCGCGATCCCGAAGGCGACGAGCTTGTCCATGCCTGTTCGCGCCTCGGCATGGTGACGGATCACATCTATCGGTCGCAGGATTTGCCGACAGACCGCTATATGGCCGTCGAAGGTGCGAACGGGTTGATCGCGGCGATTGCCGACGCGCATTCGCTGGAGGCCGCAGGCGCTAAAATACTGCATCCCTTGATGCACGGGCCTCTGGGCTATGAGAATGCACCATTTGAGGGCCCGATCGCACTGGATGGCAATCTGACACTGGACCTGCTGGAAGAAATTGCCCAAAGCCCTGCTTTTGCGCGTGCGGATCTGCGCGTGGCACCGGCATCGCCGGGCAAGGCCGAACGACTGCTGCCGTTCCTGAAACACGCCCGCGCCACACTGTACGTGAACCTCGAAGAGGCCGGTATCCTGTGTCAGCGCGAGTTCACCGATTCCGAATCCGCGGCCAAAGGCCTTCTGGATCGCGGCGCGCTGCGTGTGCTGGTCACCGACGGCGGCAATTCGGCAACCATCGGCAGCTCGACAGAAATCCTGACGCAAACACCCCCTGCCGTCCTGGTCACCCGCGTGACCGGTGCCGGGGATACCTTCATGGCGGCCCATATCGCCTCAGAATCCGGCGGTGCATCCAGTGACGAGGCTCTGACCCGCGCTCTGCACGCCGCTGCAACCTACGTTTCCGGAGAAACCCCACTGTGATCGACATCCAATACTCTGCCGAGGTCCGCACCGCCAAAGACGCGGGCCTGCCCATCGTCGCGCTGGAAAGCACCATCATCACCCATGGGATGCCCTATCCGCAGAACATCGAAGTCGCGGCACAGGTCGAACAGGACATCCGCGATGCGGGTGCGGTTCCTGCAACCATGGCCGTGATCGAAGGCAAATTGCATGTCGGGCTAGAGCAGGATCAGCTGCAATGGCTGGGTCAGGCCCAAGGCGTTGCCAAGATCTCGCGCGCGGACATGGCGGCGTGCATCTCGACCGGTGGTACCGGAGCCACCACGGTCGCTGCCACGATGATCGCCGCGCATTATGCCGGGATCGAGGTTTTTGCCACCGGCGGTATCGGCGGCGTGCATCAGGGGGCCGAGACCACCTTCGACATCTCTGCCGATCTGCACGAACTTGGGCATACGCCAGTGACCGTCGTCGCAGCCGGGGCGAAGGCCATCCTGGACCTCGCCAAAACGCTTGAGGTTCTGGAAACCCTGGGCGTGCCTGTGATCGCACATGGCCAGGACGAGTTTCCTGCGTTCTGGTCGGCAAAGTCGCCCTTAAACGCGCCCCTGCGCATGGACAGTGTCGATGCCATCGCCAAAGCCCACACGACCCGCCGCGCGCTGGGTCTGCCCGGCGGGCAGTTGGTGGCGAACCCGATTCCAGCCGCCGATCAAATCCCGGCCGAGGAATTGGCCCCCATCATCGCCGAAGCCCAGTCAGATGCAGATGCCCATCGCATCACCGGCAAAGCCGTGACCCCCTATCTGCTGCAACGTATCTTTGAAAAGACCGAAGGCCGGTCATTGGTCGCCAACATCGCCCTTGTTCGAAACAATGCGCGTTTGGCGGCCAAGATCGCGCAAGCGCTCGTCAAACAGAGGTGACGTTAACCTATTGTACCAAGGCCGTGGATTGACTACCTAAATCCGGAAACCATTCGGAACCGCAATGAATACACCCTTCGACGAAGAGCCTCACCGCCGCCCGGGCATGCTTTCACGGCTGCGCGCGTCCTTTTTGACGGGCATCGTGGTCATTGCGCCTGTCTGGTTGACGGTCTGGCTGATCTGGTCGGTGGTCGGCTGGATAGACAGCGCGGTCCTGCCGCTGGTGCCCCAACAGTTCCAGCCCGAACAATACGTGGGCATCAACCTGCGCGGTGTGGGTGTGGTGATCTTCCTGATCTTCACCGTTCTGGTCGGCTGGATCGCCAAGGGCATTCTGGGCCGTTCCCTGATCCACTTCGCCGAAAGCGTTGTTGATCGGATGCCCGTCGTGCGCTCGGTCTATTCCGGGATCAAGCAAATCTCGGAAACGGTGTTTGCCCAGACGGAGCGTTCTTTTGAAAAAGCCTGCCTGATCCAGTACCCGCGTCGCGGGATCTGGGCCATCGGCTTTGTCTCGACCAGCGCCAAGGGTGAGGTCAGCCAACGCGCCGAAACCGGAGGCGAGCTGTTGAGCGTGTTCGTACCCACAACACCTAACCCGACATCTGGGTTTCTGCTGTTCTTCCCCGCAGAAGACGTGATCCTGCTGGACATGAGCATCGAAGACGCCGCCAAACTGGTGATTTCGGCGGGGCTTGTATACCCGAATGGAAAAGACCCGACACAGCCTCCCGAGTGATCAGCTGAACATCGCAGGCAGATCAATTGTGCTGGTCTGACCCAAATCGTCCTTATGGTTGGCAAGAAAACCGTCTGCGGCGTTCCGTCCGGCCTGTTTCAACTTATGCAGAATGACCGGATTGGGCACGGTTTTGGTGGCAACAGACAGGCTGTTCATCAACTCGTTATCTGCAATCATGTGAACCAGCACGCGGCTCATCTCTCCGGCCGTCAGCTTGCCTTCTTTCAACAACCGCTGGACAAAGCTGATCGCCCGCAACTCGCGAAACAGGGATGAGTTGAAGCTGATCTCGTTGATCCGGTTCTGGATTTGCTGCGGCGTGATCGGAACCTCGTCGCGCTCCAGCGGATTGATGTTCACGATCACCACGTCATCCGGCAAATCAACGTTGAACAGCGGATAGAGCGCCGGATTGCCGGTATACCCTCCGTCCCAATAGGCTTCGGTCCGGTTTGTCTTCGGATTGAAAATCTCAACCGCCTTGAACAGGGTCGGCAAACAGGCCGAGGCCAGGATGGCGTCGGTGCTGATTTCGTCGCCGGTAAAGACGCGGATCTTGCCGCTGCGTACGCAAGTGGCACACACAAACAGGCGCGGGCCTTCATCTGCGCACACCTCGTCGAAATTGAACCTGTCCACCACCGGCTTCAAAGGGTTGCTGTAGAACGGCCCGTACGCATAGGGCGACACCATCCGCGACCAGGCATCCCCGATCGAAAACGGCACCGAATATTCCATCGCCTGCGCAATGGCCGCCGGTTCAAGGCCGCGAAACCAGTTGGCAAAGCGCATGTCGCCAATAGCGCCCATGCGCTTCCACAACCCGTCCAGGCGCGCCCGTGCACCTTCGCGCCCGGAATGAACCATACCAGACTTGTAGGCCGCACCGTTCAGCGCCCCTGCGGAAGTTCCGGTAATGGCAGCGACTTCGATGTCTTCCTCGTCCAGCAGCCGGTCGAGCACACCCCAGGTGAACGCCCCATGCGCCCCACCCCCCTGCAAAGCCAGATTGATCCGCTTCATGCCGCAACCCCTTCATCTTTTTCAAAATACTCTGGGGGTGTGGGGGCAGCGCCCCCGCAAAACCTCAAAGCGCGGTCCAGCCACCATCGACGGAAATTGTGGTTCCGGTGATCTGAGCGGCCGCGTCCGAACACAGAAAGATAGTCGTTCCACCCAGTTGCTCGACCGTGGCGAATTCCTTGGACGGTTGCCGTTCCAAAAGAACGTTCTTCACAACGTCTTCACGGCTCATGTTGTATTCTTTCATCGTGTCGGGAATCTGGGACTCGACCAGCGGCGTCAGCACATATCCCGGGCAGATGGCGTTGCAGGTGATCGGCTCCTGCGCTGTTTCCAGCGCTACGGTCTTGGTCATTCCAACCACACCGTGCTTGGCCGCAACATATGCCGCCTTGAAAGGGGATGCCGTCAGACCGTGGGCCGAGGCGATGTTCACCACACGTCCCCAACCCGCCTTGCGCATCATTGGCAACGCGGCCGCCGTGGTGTGAAAGGCCGAGTTCATGTTGATTGCGATAATCGCATCCCATTTATCAACCGGGAATTTGTCGATCGGTGAGACATGCTGAATCCCGGCATTGTTCACCAGAATGTCACAAGACCCCGCCTGTTCGATCAAGGATCGGCATTCCTCGCCCTTGGACATGTCGGCCTTGATGTAGCGCGCATTGGTTCCGGTCTCTTTCGCAATCTGCGCGGCCAGCGCGTGATCTTCATCGCGATCGGTAAAGGAATTCAGAACCACATCGGCACCGGCCTTGGCCAGCTCGCGTGCGACGCCCAGGCCGATGCCCGAATTTGATCCCGTGATGATTGCCGTTTTGCCGGACAGGCTCATGTCCATTCTCCCTTAAGCGTTGATCAGGCGCACCATGCCATGCTGCACCTGCAAAGAAAACGGGGAAACATGTGGGATGGGAATACCGGCCTGAGACTTCCACAGGCAAAAAAAACGCCCGCACGAAGCGGGCGTTAAGTTATTGAGGCAGGTTTCATACAGGCAAGAAACCTATCGAGCAGTGCAACCTTTATAAGCAATTCTGCGCCTTGGTCCAAGCTAAAAGTTTGATAATAAGAAAAATCATCACTACGGTGAATACCAACAAAATAAGGCCAGAGCAGGATTGTTTCCAAAATGAGCCCGGATTTTCTCCGTCCGTTTCGATCACTTGTGGCGGGAATCGCCACCATTTTCGTGATCTCTGTCGCCCATGCAGAATCGTCTCATGGCATAGCTATGTATGGGGACCCGGCCCTACCACCGGATTTTGTGTCCCTCCCATACGCCAACCCGGATGCCCCCAAAGGCGGCAAAGCGGTGTTCGGAAACACGGGCGGCTTTAACAGCCTGAACCCGTTTTTGCAAAAAGGCACCTCGCCATGGCAATTGCCTTTCTGGACCCATGAAAGCCTGATGGGGCGGTCATGGGACGAACCTTTCACACTTTACGGGCTGTTAGCCGAATCAGTTGAGACCGATCCAGACCGGTCCTGGGTCGAATTCACCCTGCGGGAGGAGGCGCGGTTTTCCGACGGCAGTCCGGTCACGATCGATGATGTTATCTGGTCTTACGAAACGTTGGGCACGCAGGGGCATCTGCGCTATCGCGGTCTTTGGGGCAAGATCGACAGTATCGAACAAACCGGCCCGCGTTCGGTGCGGATCACGTTCAATGAACCCGACCGAGAGCTTGCGCTGCTGGCCGGGATGCGCCCGATCCTGAAAAAGGCGCAATGGGAGGGCAAGGATTTCGCGGATGCACAACTGCATGATGTGCCGATTGGAACCGGCCCCTATGTGATCGAAAGCTATGAAGCGGGACGCTTTGTGAATCTGCGACGCAATCCGGACTATTGGGGGAACGACATCCCGTTTCGCCGCGGCACCATGAACCTTGATGAGCTGCGGATCGAATTCTACGGCGACGGCAGCGTCTTGTTCGAAGCTTTCAAGGCCGGAGAGCTGTCAGCCGTGCGTGAATTCAACGCCGACAAATGGGACACGCAATACAACTTTCCCGCCGTGCAGCGCGGCGATGTCATCAAGACCGAAATTCCGCATGGAAAACCTTCGGGAATGACCGGATTCGTGATGAACACACGAAAGGCTCCGTTCGACGACTGGCGCGTGCGCGAAGCGCTGATGCTCGCGTTCAACTTCGATTTCATCAACGATACGGTAACCGGTGGTGCGCAACCAAGGATCACGTCTTATTTCTCGGGCTCCGACCTTGCGATGCAGCCCGGCCCGGCCCAGGGGCAGGTAAAAGACCTGTTGCTTCCTTTCGCTGACATCCTGTTGCCCGGCACGCTGGAAGGGTATGAACTGCCGAAAGGCGACGGGTCGGCCCGGAACCGGGCAAACCTCCGCAAGGCCGCCGGACTATTGGCCGAGGCGGGATGGACCGTTCAGGATGGCGTGCTGCGCAATGCAAATGGTGATGCCTTTCAGATGACTTTCCTGCTTCAACAGGGTGACAGCGAGATGGCAACCGTGGTCGAGATCTATTCCCGCGCGCTGGAACGTCTTGGCATCCGGGTCACGACGGAACAGGTCGACAATGCCCAATATGTCGGGCGCACGTCTGAACTGGACTTTGACGTCACGACGTTCCGCCGGGCGCTTTCCCTGTCTCCCGGCAATGAGCAGCGTCTTTATTGGGGCAGCGAAACTGCCAATGCGCCCGGCACTCGCAACCTGATGGGCGTATCTTCGCCCGCAGTTGATGCCATGATCGATGCCATGCTGGCCTCAAAAACCCGCCAGGACTTTACCGCGGCCACCCGCGCGCTGGACCGGGTATTGACGGCAGGCCGCTATGTCATCCCGATCTGGAGCTTTGACATCGGGCGTATTGCTCATGTCAAAGAGCTGAAGCACCCGGAAACCCTGCCCATCTATGGCGACGGTCCGCAATACATGCCCGAAGTCTGGTGGTACGACGCCCGGTAAAAGGCGCAAACCCAAGACCAGCCGTTCTACATGTGAATTCGGCTGGTCTTTCCAATTGAAGTTTCCGAAAGACGGAAGCTTGAAGTTCCAGCTGTTTCATACAAATAGCGCTCAGGAAAATTCCACCAATCGGCAAATTTCAGCACATTGCCATCCCACACAAGATATCGTTTGGCCGCATTGGAAGCATCGTAATCAGCGACCAACATCGTCACATGCAAGCGATCCGGAAAGAAACACCCACAAACAGTTTTATTTATCTGGAAAATATGCATATATTTTGCGCATTTAGGCTTAATAACAGGCTGGCGATGACCCCGCCACTCTGCCTGCCGGGACAATCTGGCGCTGCGGATTACAGAACAACCGGGCCCGCCACCACTCACACCAAATGTAGGCCCGCCGGCCCGTTGCGGAAACTTCGCAGCGGGCATTTTTCCCCTCAAGAAGGAGAGGTCCAGCACTGCGACATTTTGTCATGTCTTACGTTACGGCACCCTATCCGTACTCTGAAGCGGGGGAGAGCAGTCCTAATCGTTGCTAAGGGAAGCTCATTGATGATGAACTGGACCGATCTTACGAACGACTGGAATGCGGCATGCGAACGCGCAAAGCGGCGTTTTCCGAACCTGCGTGACAAGGACATGATGCGCGTGTTGAAGGATCGAAAAGGGTTTGAAGCCTATTTGGCCGAACGTCACCAACTTACGATAAATGAGGCGCATGAAGAGGTCGAAGATTTCCTGTTCACCGAAGGGCTGAACCGGGAATTCAGCAGAACCGCTTTAGGCAAGTGATGTAACCCAAAGGATCGTCGCGTCTTCGTCACTGACGGAAATCACGTTGTGGCCCATGCTGCCATCGTAATACGCGCTGTCCCCTCTGCGCATCTCAACCGGCTCGTAAAACTCGGTGTAAAGCTTGACGACACCGGTCAGCACATACATGAATTCTTCGCCGTCATGGCGCACCCAGCCGTCAAATTCATCCATTGATCTTGCGCGGACCCGCGCACGATAGGGCAGCATCTGTTTCTTGGTCAGGGTTTCGGCCAGCAACTCATGCTCATAGGTTGTGGTGGCATGAGCCGTGCCGTCGCCCACACGGGTGATCGCCATGCGTCCGATCACCTGATCGCGTTGGGGCGGCGTAAACAGTTGAGGAACAGAAATCTCCAGCCCGGTCGCAAGCTTCTTGAGCGCGTCGTAAGTCGGCGACATCTGCCCGTTTTCAATCTTGCTGAGGGTCGAGCGTGCCAATCCGGCCTGACTGGCGGCCTGTTCCAATGTCCATTCCCGCGCTTTGCGCAGCTCTCGCACACGTGCGCCAAGGTCCAGCGGTTCGACTTCGGTATGGTCGCCAGAGTCGCGGGCAATTCGGATCAGAGATTTGGGGTCTTGAGTGCTCATGACCCTTCTATAGGCCCGGCCAGCCACGCTTGCAACGCGGCAGGCGGCGCGATAGCCAGAGGCCATGTTGTCAATCTTCGATCAGGGGTCGCCCGCACCCTGCCCCACGCCATTCAATCTGGCAGCCCATGTTCTGGGCCGTGCCGATCACGCGCAGGATAAAGTGGCTTTGTCGATATTGCGCCCGAACGGCGCGCAGGACTGGACCTATCGCGATCTGAAAGCGGCTGTGCTGGGCACAGGCACGGGATTGCTGCGGGCCGGGTTGAAACCCGGTGATATCGCCCTGATGCGGCTGGGAAACACGGTGGATTTCCCGATTGCCTATCTGGGGGCAATTGCCGTGGGCATCGTGCCGGTGCCGACATCGTCACAACTGACGGAACCCGAAACCGCCAAAATGATCGACGAGCTTTCTCCGGCGGTGATTCTGCGTGATCCGGGCGTTGCCTGCGCCTCGCATTCCAAGCAGATCGGGCTGGACGCGCTGAAAGCGATGCGATGCCTGCCCCCGGCAGAATTTGACATGGGCGATCCGGAACGTATGGCCTATGTCGTCTATACCTCTGGAACCTCGGGCAAGCCTCGTGCCGTGGCCCATGCCCACCGGGCAATCTGGGCGCGGCAGATGATGGTTGATGGCTGGTATGGTCTGCGCGAGACCGACCGGCTGTGTCACGCCGGAGCATTCAACTGGACCTATACGCTGGGCACCGGCCTGATGGATCCATGGACCATGGGCGCAACTGCCCTGATCCCCGCGCCCGGCACCGAAATCACGGCCCTGCCTGCCCTGCTGCGCCAGCATGGCGCAACGATCTTTGCAGCGGCCCCCGGGGTCTATCGCAAGATGGTGCAAGGGTGCGATCGAATGGAGCTGCCAGACCTGCGCCACGGCTTGTGCGCGGGTGAGAAACTGTCGCGCACGCTGCACGAACAATGGCGAAAGGCCACCGGCACCGAGTTGTTCGAAGCCTATGGCATGTCCGAATGCTCTACCTTCATTTCTTCCAGCCCGGATCACCCCGCGCGCAGCGACGCATTAGGACAACCGCAACCGGGGCGTCGTGTGGCGATCCTTGGTCCGGACGGTCCGGTGCCAAAGGGCCAAGAAGGCACTATCGCCATTCACCGCACTGACCCCGGTTTGATGCTGACCTATCTCAACGCACCCGATGAGGTTGAAACACGGATACAGGGAGAGTGGTTTTTGACCGGCGATCAGGGCGCCATGGCCGTGGATGGTCAGATCAGCTATCTGGGCCGCGACGACGATATGATGAACGCGGGTGGCTATCGCGTGTCCCCGGTCGAGGTCGAAGCCGCCCTGTCCCGCTTTCCGGGCATCACTCAGGTCGGCGCCGCCGCGGTCGAGGTCAAACCGGACACATTTGTGATAGCGGCCTTCTATACGGGCCCGGAAAAGCTGGACGATGCGGCCTTGCGCACCTATGTCGAAGCCAACCTGGCGCGTTACAAACAACCACGCGCCTTCATCCATCTGCCCGCCCTGCCGACCGGCGGAAACGGCAAACTCCTGCGCCGGGCGCTGCCGGCCTATTTCGAGGCACCAACAAAATGACCCAGACCGTCAAGCTCGACATCCTGTCCGATCCGATCTGCCCGTGGTGCTATATCGGCAAGACTCAACTGGACAAGGCGCTGGCCAACGTACCCGACCACCCCTTTGTCATTGAATGGCATCCGTTCCAGTTGAATCCTGACATGCCGGATGCAGGAATGGATCGGCGCGAATATCTCGAGCGCAAGTTCGGCGGCAAGGACGGCGCTGTTCGCGCCTATGCGCCGGTGGTGGAACATGCCGAAAAGGCCGGTCTGAACATCAACTTCGAGGCCATGAAACGAACCCCCAACACGCTGGATGCGCATCGCCTGATCCATTGGGCTGGCATCGAAGGCAAGCAGAATGCCGTCGTCGACGCGCTGTTCGACGCCTATTTCGTGCAGGGTCGCGACATCGGCGACCACGAAGTCTTGGCCGATATCGCAGACAGCGCCGGAATGGACGCCGCCGTGGTCATGAAGCTGCTGAAATCAGACGCCGACCGCGAGGATATCCGCAGCCGCGATGCTCATTCCCGCCAAATGGGTGTGAGCTCGGTCCCGACCTTCATTGTCGCCAATCAACACGCAGTTCCTGGTGCCCAACCTCCTGAAATGTGGGAGAAAGTGATCACTGAAATCATGTCTCAACTTGAGGCTTCCCCTGCAGAATAGCACAGAGGTCTGTGCAAATTTCCAGTCTGGCCTATGCCGACCCGCCGTGATAGCGCGAACGGGTTAGGAGGTCTTCATGGCCAATCGCATGTCGAAGGCGGAATTCATTGCGCTGATTGCAATGATGTTCGCCACCATCGCGTTTTCGATCGATTCAATGCTGCCTGCGCTGCCCGAGATCGGCGCGCAGCTCAGCCCCGATGACGTTAACCGTGCCCAACTGATCCTGACGTCATTTGTGTTGGGCATGGGGATCGGCACGTTTTTCACAGGCCCGCTTTCGGATGCGCTGGGACGCAAGCCGGTCATTTACGGCGGCGCGGCTTTGTACATTGCGGCGTCTGCTGTCGCATGGGCCAGTTCTTCACTGGAACTGGTCTTGATTGCACGTGTGGTTCAGGGCCTGGGCGCCGCAGGTCCGCGCGTGGTGGCCATGGCGATCATTCGCGACTTGTATTCAGGCCGCGAAATGGCGCGGATCATCTCAATCGCGATGATGATTTTCACGTTGGTACCCGCGGCGGCACCGATGCTGGGCGCCGGTGTGATCGCTTTGTTCGGATGGCGCGGGATCTTTGTGTCTTTCATTCTGTTTGCGTTGATCATCATTTCCTGGATGGGCGTTCGGTTGCCGGAATCTCTGGCCCGTGAAAACCGTCGTCCCTTCCGCATTCCGTTGATGTTCTCGGCCACGAAAGAAATGTTCTCGCATCCGACCGTGCGCCTTTCGATCATGGTTCAGACCCTGTGCATGGGGGTGCTGTTCACCATGCTGACAATGGTTCAGCCCGTTTATGACGTTATCCATGACCGCGCCGAAAGCTTTCCGTTCTGGTTCGGGTTCGTGGCGCTGATGTCCGGGTCGGCCAGTTTGCTGAACGCGGCACTAGTGGTGCGTGTGGGCATGCGCCGGATGGTGACATGGGCGCTGGGGGGGCAAATCGTGATTACCACCTTTGTCATGACCCTGAACGCCGCGCATCTTTCGCCAGACGCCTCATTCGCGCTGTTTGTGTTCTGGCAAACCATGGTGTTTTTCATGGCCGGCGTGACGCTGGGCAACCTGAACGCCATCGCGATGGAGCCGATGGGACATATTGCCGGAATGGCAGCCTCGGTCATCGGATCGATATCGACGGTGCTGGCCGCTGCCATCGCCGCCCCGATCGGGTTGTTGTTCGACGGTTCGATCGCGCCTTTGACCTTCGGCATCCTGAGCATGTGCATTCTGGCCTTCGGGCTTATGCTGCACATGGGCCGCGTTGAAGAACGTCTGCCAGCCTGATCTGTGCGACTCGTCAGAAACACGCTACCCTCGTCCTGAACCAAGCGGAGGGCTTCTGATGCGTGAATACTATGATCTGGGCAGCTATTCCTGTCCGGTAACGACCTCCGTTCCCGAGGCTCAGCTGTGGTTCGACCGCGGCCTGAACTGGACCTATGGGTACAATCACGAAGAAGCCGTGGTTTGTTTCCAGCGCGCAGCCGAACATGACCCCCAATGCGCCATGGCATATTGGGGCGTCGCCTACGCGGCGGGACCGAATTACAACCTTCCATGGGACTTGCAGGACGAGCGGGGTCGCCGCAAGGCGCTGGCGCTGGCTTATGATGCCATGCAAAACGCCCTTCGATTGGCGGGCGGCTGTACGCCCGTCGAGCAAGCTCTGATCCGAGCCCTCCCTGCGCGCTATCCGCAGAGAGATCCGGCAGAGGACATGCACCGGTGGGACCACGATTTTGCCGAAGCGATGCGCGCAGCCTTCGCCGCGCACCGCGATCATGCGGACCTGCGCACGATCTACGTCGAGGCGCTTTTGAACCTGACACCCTGGAAAATGTGGGACCTGCAAACAGGTCAACCGGCAGAAGGCGCTGCAACGCTTGAAGCACAAGAGGCGTTGGAATGGGTCATGGCTAACGATCCGGCCGCCATGTCACATCCCGGCCTGCTGCATCTTTATGTTCACCTGATGGAGATGTCGCCCACGCCGGAAAAAGCTCTGAAAGCCGGTGATGTCCTGCGCACATTGGTGCCCGATGCGGGGCACCTGGTGCATATGCCAACACATATTGACGTGCTGTGCGGCCATTATCACAATGTGGTGCAGTGGAACGAAAAAGCCTCGGATGCGGATCTGAAGTATTACGAACGCGAAGGCGCGTTCAATATCTACACCGGATACCGCCAACACAACTATCACTTCGCCATCTACGGCGCGCTGTTTCTGGGTCAGATCGAACCTGCCCTGCGCGCCAATCAGGGTTTGTGGGATACAACGCCAGAGGAGATGCTACGCATCGAAAGCCCCCCAATGGCGGACTACTTCGAAAGCTACATGTCCATGGGACCGCACATCCTGATCCGCTTTGGCCGCTGGGAAGAGGCCAAGGCGCTGGAGCTGCCCTCCGATCCGGATCTCTACCACACCCTGACGACCACGACCCATTACGCCCGCGCCATCGCACATGCCGCAACCGGTGACGTTGTCCATGCCGAAGCGGAAGAGAACCTGTTTCTGGCAGCCAGGGAATGCGTTCCGGAAACACGCCGGTTGCACAACAATCGTGTGATCGACCTGCTGGAAATCGCGGGGGAGATGCTGCGCGGTGAGATCGAATACCGAAAGGGCAATTTCGAGATCGCCTTTGCCCATCTGCGCCGCTCGGTCCAATTGGACGACACCTTGCCCTATGACGAGCCCTGGGGCTGGATGCAGCCCACCCGCCACGCGCTTGGCGCATTGCTGTTCGAACAAGGTCATGCGGCAGAAGCAGAGGCCGTCTATCGCGAAGATCTTGGCCTAGGCGGCTCGCTCAGTCGCGCTTCGATCCATCCAGACAACGTCTGGAGCCTGAAGGGGCTGTACGATTGTCTCAAAGCCCGCGGGGAAGATGTTGAAATCCGACAGGTCAAACAACGCCTGGATCTGGCTCTGGCCCGCGCTGATCGGGCGGTTGCAGCGTCTTGCTTCTGCGCGCAGGCTGCGATGCATGTATAGGCGGTATCGCGCTGCCGCGCGATGCCTCCGGCGGGGATATTTTCAGCCAGATGAAGCTGGGATCCGTGACTTCATCTGGCCCTAAATATCCCGGGGGAGATGCGCGGAACGCGCATCGGGGGCAGAGCCCCATCCTGCCTATCAACCAGCCTTGGTCTTCTTCTTTTCCGCGACCACTTTTTCAGCAAGGTCGCGGGCAATCGCAAAGGCCCCTTTGATCTTGTCGCTGTCTTTCTTCCAATCCCGGCGTACGACGATCTTGTTATCCTTGACCTTGGCCATGCCGCGCTGGTTCTGAATGAATTCGACCAATCCCTGAGGGGATGCGAACTTGTCATTGTGGAACTGGATCGTCGCGCCTTTCGGGCCTCCGTCCAGCTTGGCGATGCCCGCCCGTTTGCACATGGCCTTGATGCGCACGACCAGCATCAGGGTATTCACCTCTTTCGGCAATTTGCCGAAACGATCGATCAACTCTGCGGCAAAGCCTTCCAGCTCAACCTTGGTCGACAGCGACGACAGGCGGCGGTAGAGGCCGAGACGAACATCCAGATCGGGCACGTAATCATCGGGAATCAGAACCGGGACGCCCAGATTGATCTGTGGGGCCCATTGGTCGTCGGCATCTGACAGGCCCTCCATCTCGCCGGCCTTGATCTTGGCAATCGCTTCTTCCAGCATGGATTGATAAAGCTCGTAGCCCACATCGCGCATCTGGCCAGACTGCTCTTCGCCCAGCAGATTGCCAGCGCCCCGAATGTCGAGGTCCTGGCTGGCCAGAGTGAACCCGGCGCCCAGCGTATCCAGCGAGCCCAGAACCCGCAGACGTTTCTCGGCCGTAGCCGTCAGTTTCTGCCGTGGCTTGGTGGTCAGATAGGCATAGGCACGGGTTTTGGATCGCCCCACCCGGCCCCGGATCTGGTAGAGCTGCGCAAGACCGAACATATCGGCGCGGTGCACGACCATCGTGTTCGCCGTTGGAATGTCCAAACCGCTTTCCACAATTGTCGTCGCCAGCAGCACATCATACTTACCGTCATAAAACGCGTTCATTCGGTCATCGAGTTCACCCGCCGCCATCTGGCCATGTGCAACCACATAGGTCAGTTCCGGCAGCTGGTTTTTCAGGAACTCCTCGATCTCGGGCAGGTCCGAGATGCGCGGAACCACGTAGAAACTTTGCCCGCCGCGATAGTGTTCGCGCAGCAGCGCCTCTCGAATCGTGACCGCGTCGAATTCGCTGACATAGGTTCTGATCGCCAAGCGGTCGATGGGCGGTGTGCCGATGATCGACAGATCGCGCACCCCGGTCAGCGACAATTGCAAGGTTCGCGGAATCGGGGTTGCGGTCAGGGTGAGAACATGGATGTCACTGCGCAGTTGCTTCAGCCGTTCCTTGTGTCCCACGCCGAAATGTTGTTCTTCGTCGATGACCAGTAGACCCAGATTGTGAAACCGTATGTTCTTGGCCAACAGCGCATGGGTCCCGATCACGATATCGACCGTGCCCTTGGCCAGCCCCTCACGTGTCTGCTGCGCCTCTTTGGCCGAGACGAAGCGCGACAATTGCCGCACTTCCAGAGGGAAGCCGCGAAACCGTTCCCTGAAGCTTGCCGCATGCTGTCGGGCAAGCAGTGTTGTCGGTGCCACGACCGCAACCTGCACGCCGGACATGGCGGCGACAAAGGCGGCGCGCATCGCCACCTCGGTCTTGCCAAAACCGACGTCGCCGCAGATCAGGCGATCCATGGGGGCACCAGAATGCATGTCTTCCATCACATCCGAGATGGCGCGCAACTGGTCATCGGTTTCCTGATAGGGGAAACGCGCGCTGAACTCCTCCCACGCGTGCGGCGGAGGGTCCATAACGGGGGCTTTACGCAAAGCACGTTCCGCCGCGATGCGGATCAGCTTGTCCGCCATCTCGCGAATGCGCTCTTTCAGCTTGGCCTTCTTGGCCTGCCAGGCGCCACCGCCGAGTCGATCCAAGAGCCCTTCGTCATGGCCGTATTTCGACAGCAGTTCGATGTTTTCGACCGGTAGGTACAACTTTGCCTGCTCGGCATATTCCAGCAGCAGGCATTCATGGGCGGCACCGGCGGCCGTGACGACCTCCATCCCCATGTATCGACCAATGCCGTGATCCACATGCACCACCAGATCACCGGGGCTCAGGGATTGGGTCTCGGTCAGGAAATTCTCGGCCTTGCGGCGTTTTTTGGATTGGCGGATCAGCCTGTCGCCCAGAACGTCCTGTTCGGCGATCACCGTCAGGTCTGGCGTCTCAAAACCGTGTTCCAGCGCCCAGACGGCAAGGTGCAGGCCGCGCTTTCCGATGCGCGTTCCATTGGCAATGGGAATCGCCTCGGCCAGACCTTCATCCTCGATCAGGCCGGTCAGACGTTCGCGCGCACCTTCTGAATAGGACGCGATCAGCACCGGACCTTTGTCAAGCTTGGCGCTGATGTGGCTGGCCAGAGCACCGAACAGGCTGATGCTTTCCTGCTGACGTTCCGGAGCAAAGTTGCGCCCGATCCGCCCGCCGGCATCGATGACACCCGGGCCCGAGGCCTGTGGCAAGGGGCTGAACTGCATGACACGCCGATCCGCGACAGCCGCCTCCCACGCGGCCTCATCCAGATACAGCAGCCCCGGAGGTGTGGGTTTATAGACCGTATCCATGCGGGATCGGTTTTCCAGCGCTAGACGCCGGGTTTCGTATTGATCGGCAATCGTCTCCCATCGGGCCAATCTGGCCGGTGTAACCTGATCATCGACGGTGATCGTGGCATCCGGCAGATAATCAAACAGTGTTTCAAGCTTCTCGTGGAAGAAGGGCAGCCAGTGTTCGATACCCTGATGCTTGCGACCGGCGCTTACCGCTTCGTAGAGCGGATCATCCGTGCCCGCTGCGCCGAATTCGATCCGGTAGTTCTGGCGGAACCGCGTGATGGCCGCATCATCCAGAATGACCTCGGAAACGGGCGCAAGTTCAACCACGTCCAGCTTTTCGGTCGTGCGCTGAGACACGGGATCAAAACGGCGCGCGCCGTCCAGTACGTCTCCGAACAGGTCCAGACGGACGGGGCCCGATTCACCCGGCGGGAAGATGTCGATGATACCGCCGCGAATGGCGTAATCGCCCGGCTCCATCACGGTGGGGCTTTGCGTGAAGCCCATGCGCACCAGGAAGTTGCGTAGCGCGGCCTCATCTATGCGCTGATCGACACGGGCGGTGAACGCCGCTTCGCGCAGCACGTCTCGCGCCGGGACGCGTTGGGTTGCCGCATTCAATGTCGTCAACAACACGTATTTCTGCGGCATCTGGTGAACCAGCGCCGCCAGCGTGGCAACGCGGGCCGCTGAAATGTCGGCATTGGGGGACACCCTGTCATAGGGCAGACAATCCCAGCCCGGAAACACGAAGACCGGCATGTCAGGGGCAAAGAAGGCCAGCGCCGCGCGCATCGCCTCCATCCGCTTGTCGTCACGCGCGACATGGGCCACCGGCCCGTTGCTGCGGGCGATTTCGTTCAGCACAAGCTGCGCGTCAAACCCTTCGGGGGCGCCGCCAACTGTCACGTGGTTCGGAGCCTTCATCGCCTCGCCTTTCAGATTTTGCTATCCCAGAACGCCAATCGAGATGTTCTGATACATGCCCCAGAACGAAGTGACCAGTATCGAGATCATGCCTATGATCTGGGTATAGAGCCGGCAGCGCGCAATGGTTTTCGAAACGGACTCGAGCGTCAGTTCCTGCCGCCGCAATCGTCGCGCGTGCACGATGTTCACCACCAGAACAAGCGTCAGTGGAAACAGAAGAAGGAACACGGCCTGCGCGAATTCGACGCCGTAATAGAACCCAAGCGTGGCCAGCCCTGTGAACAGAAAACACCCGAATGCCAACAGGATGGTGCCTGACATGTCGACGATCAACAGGATCCGGTTGGTGTGTATGCGAACGATGTCCAGTAGGTCGATCTCGACCTGCCCGCCAATGCGTCGGGCACGCACAACCAGATCGTAGGGAATGCCCATTACCCAGTGACTCGCCGAAGACCAGACAACCGCCAGCACGATCCAGAACCAGAGATTCGAAAAGCTACGCATGTCGATGACTTCAAAGATCGAAGAGTACCAGTCCAAACCCAACCCTTTATTCAAACCACTCAGGGAGGATTGGCCACGCTGCCGCGTCCATTGATACCCTTGAGACCTTTGTGAATTCATGCCACCCAATGCACGAATGTTCAAGGAGAACGCGCCATGAAACCGACCATTGCCCCCTATCCCATGACCCGCTTTCGGCGTGCCCGTCAATCCCGGGCAATCCGCGGACTTGTGCGCGAGAACACCTTGACCACGGACGACCTGATCTGGCCCGTTTTCGTCCGCGACGGCGAAGGGGTTGAAGAACCCGTTCCCTCGATGCCGGGCGTGGTTCGCCGGTCGGTGGATCTGATTGCAAAAGCGGCCGTCGAAGCGCAAGCGCTTGGAATCCCGGCGATATGCATCTTCCCCTACACGGATTCCGCGCTCAAGACCGAGGATTGCGCCGAGGCCTGGAACCCCGACAACCTGTCGAACCGGGCCATCCGGGCGATCAAGGCGGCAGCCCCCGACATTGCGGTGATGACGGACGTGGCGCTGGACCCGTACAATATCAATGGTCATGACGGTTATGTCGTCGATGGCGAGATCGTGAATGATCAGACCATCGAAGCGTTGGTCAAGATGACCCTTGCCCAGGCCGATGCCGGCGCCGACATCATCGGACCGTCGGACATGATGGACGGCCGGATCGGGGAAATGCGCCGCGCATTGGAAGGTGCCGGGCATCGCAACGTGATGATCCTCAGCTATGCCGCGAAATACGCCAGCGCTTTTTATGGGCCCTTCCGCGACGCCGTGGGTGCCTCGGGCGCGCTGACCGGTGACAAGAAAACCTATCAGATGGACCCGGCCAACTCGAACGAAGCCCTGCGCCTGATCGAACGCGATCTGACCGAAGGCGCGGACATGGTGATGATCAAACCCGGAATGCCCTATTTGGATATCTGCCGTCGTGTGAAAGACAGCTTTGGTGCACCCACCTATGCCTACCAAGTCTCGGGCGAATACGCGATGATCCAGGCAGCCGCCCAGAATGGCTGGATCGACGCAGAAAAGGCGATGCTGGAAAGCCTGCTGGCCTTCAAGCGCGCCGGGTGTGACGGTATTCTGACCTATTTTTCGCCTCAGGTTGCCCGCATCCTGCAGGGCTAAAACCCCGAAGAGTCGCAATTTTTCGCCGACAAGCCCCCTTGAGCGGGCAGCTTTCCCGTGACACATCGCCCTAATCGGCGTATCCTTGCCGGCAAGATCGGGATGACCCGACACATCAGGCACAGTTACAGAGAAAAAAACCATGAGCAGTTCCAACTCCCCCCGACTGAACCGTCGCGGCTTTGCCTTGGGCATGGCAGGCCTGTCCCTGACCGCCGCCTGCGGCAACGGCGTCGGCAATTCAAACTCGTCCATGATCGACGCCCGCGTCGATGCCACGCTGACCGAAATGTACAGCCGGTATCCCAACACCGTGGAAATCGCGAACAAAGCCAACGGCATGTTGGTTATGCCCCTGATCACCGACGCCGGATTGATCTTCTTTGGCGGTGCCTACGGCCAAGGCGCGCTGCGCATCAACGGCGCAACGGTCGATTACTATTCTGCAATTTCCGGAACCGCAGGTCTGCAAATCGGTGCGCAGCAATATGCGCATATCCTGTTCTTCATGACCGAGGATGCGCTGAACGATTTCCGCCGTTCCAGCGGATGGACAGCCGGTGCCGATATTGGATATGTGGTTGACGCAACAGGGAATTCCTTGTCCACGGACACGACAACACTGCGTTCGCCGGTGCTGGCGGTGGTCTTTGGCCAGGCCGGTCTAAAATTCGGCGCGACCGTCGAAGGTACGAAATACACCCGCATCATCCCATAACCCGGATTACCACTTCCCCCACACACGGCCCCGTCGCAGCACAACACTGCGGCGGGGCATTTGATTTCACCCCTTCCCGCGCAGGTTCTTGCCGCGTTCCTCTTTCGGTCGGACCGACCATCCTCTAGTCTCTGCGCAACATTCATCTGAACAATAATAGGGGCAGTAATGGGTCTTGTTTTCCGCTGGCTGGTGCGCATCGCGTCGGGTCTGATCATTTTGATCCTCGCCGCAATGGGCCTTGTCTATTTTCTGGCCAGCCAATCCCTGCCGGACTATGACCAAACGCTTGAGGTCGAAGGTCTGACCGCCCCGGTCGAGATCGTACGCGACACCGCCAACGTACCGCATATTCTGGGCCAGACCGATCCCGATGTGTTCTTTGGATTGGGATATGCTCACGCACAGGATCGACTGTGGCAGATGACGGTCATGCGCCGTACCGCGCAAGGCCGTCTGTCCGAGGTCTTTGGCCCGCGCACGCTTCACATCGACAAGCTGCTGCGCAGGTTGGACCTTTACGGGCTGGCCCACCGATCAGTCGAGGTGCAGGACGATTATACCAAGGCCGCCTTGCGTGCCTATTCCGCCGGGGTCAATGCCCGCCTGACCGAGATCAACGAAGAGGCGCTGGGTCGCGGCGCACCCGAGATGTTCCTGTTCAACGCTCCGGTCTCGCCCTGGCAACCGGGTGACAGTATCGCAATAATCAAGCTGATGGCGCTGCAACTGTCAGGCCACCTGACCGATGAAGTTCTGCGCGCGCGCACGTCCTTGATGCTGAACAACCCAGAACGTCTGGCCGACATCCTGCCCGACGTTCCCGGACCCGGCATTGCCGCGCTGCCCGAATATGCCACCCTGTTCCCAGATCTTCCGCGTTATGCGGCGGGAACGGACATTCCCGAAACACCTCTTTCACCCCTTCCCAAACGTGGTCTGGCCGGAGCTTCAAACGCCTGGACCGCCGCGCCGTCACGTTCTGCAAGTGGCGGAACCCTGTTGGCCAACGACCCTCATTTGGGTTTCACTGCGCCCGGGATTTGGTACCTGGCACATCTCGGCCTAGAAAAAGGCGGTGTCATCGGGGCTTCGATCCCCGGTGTGCCCGCCATCATGACCGGACGCAGCGACCGGCTGGGATGGGGGCTGACATCCTCGTATCTTGACGATCAGGACGTTCATATCGAGCAGTTGAATCCTGACAATCCCGAGGAATACCTGACCCCGACCGGCTTCAAGGAATTCCAGACCCGCCCTTCGATCATCGAGATCAAGGGGGAAGCTCCGGTAACGCTGACCCTGCGCTGGACGGACAATGGGCCGGTGCTGCCGGGCACGGATTACAAGCTGGAAACCATCACGCCGCCGGGCCATGTGGCATCGCTGTCCTGGACGGCGCTCAGCCCGCAGGACACGTCGATGTCGGCGTCCATGGCGCTGATGAACGCCGACAACGTGGAGCAGGCCATCGCGGTCGGTGAGCAGTTCATCGCGCCTTCTCAGAACCTGTCGCTGGTCGACAAGACGACCATCGGGATGAAGCTGATCGGCGCCATGCCTCGGCGTGATCTGCTAAATCAAAGTAGGGGGCGCATCCCCTCGCCCGGCTGGATCGAGGCCAATCGCTGGCAAGGCCGCCTGCCCTATGCCGACAACCCGGAATTTGTGGCCCCCGTCGGCGGCGTTCTGGGCAACACGAACAACAAGATCATCGACCGCCCCTTCCCGGATCACGTCTCGTATGAATGGGGCGATACGCAGCGCGTGCATCGTTGGGAACGCCTGATGCAATCGCGCGAGGTGCATACCCGCGACAGCTTTATCGAGGCACAGCTGGACACGGTCAGCTTTACCGCGCGGTCCCTGCTGCCGCTGATCGGTGCCGATCTGTGGTTCACCGGGGCTTCGGCCCCGGAAGGAACGCCGGAACGCCAGCGCCAGATCGCACTGTCGCTGCTGGCGGACTGGAACGGTGAGATGAACGAACACCTGCCCGAGCCGTTGATCTATGCGGCCTGGCTGCGTGCGCTGCAAATCCGGCTGATCTCGGACGAGCTTGGGCCTCTGGCCAGCGAATACAAACATGTCGAACCGCTGTTCATCGAACGGGTCTATCGCGACATTGACGGCGCGGGTGTCTGGTGCGACGTGATCCAAAGCGCACCGGTCGAGACATGCACCGAGATGGCGCGGCTTGCGCTGGACGACGCGCTGATCTGGATCTCTGAACGATATGGCAGCGCGCTTGAATCCCTTCGTTGGGGCGACGCGCATCAGGCAACGCATGATCACCCCGTGCTGGGCTCTGTCCCAATATTGCGGTTTTTTGTGAACATTCGCCAATCGACCAGCGGCGGCGACAACACATTGCTGCGTGGCCGAACATCGGGGGAAGGGCCTGATCCGTTCCAGAATGTGCACGGCGCCGGGTATCGCGGGGTGTATGACTTTGCCGACCCCAACAGCTCGGTCTTCATTACAGCGACCGGGCAATCGGGTCATTTCCTGTCGCGTTACTATGACGATCAGGCGCAGCTGTGGCGGCGTGGCGAATACATACCCATGTCACTGGATCTTGACCTGGCCCGCGCTGCGGCTGTCGGGGTAACCAATCTGATCCCGCGATAATCCGCCTATTCGGCAAGTCCCCGCCCTGTTCGCGGGGGCATCGTGGCACCCACAGCTTTATTCGCCTAACATAACGGCACCGATCATGTGGGACCAAAAGGGGGCGAGTATGGCCAGCATTCGGGATACTCTGAATAACCTCGCGCGAGACTACGCAATAGCCTGGAGCTCAGGTGACTCCGACGCGGTTGCCGGCTTCTTCGCGTCAAACGGGCAGGTCACCATCAACCGGGGCGACCTGATCGAGGGGCGCGCGGCGATCGCCGACATGGCCCGGAGGTTTTTCGCGGATTTTCCGGATCTCGAGCTGCGTTGCGACATGATGCGATGGGCCGGATCTCATGCCATATTCGTCTGGACCCGCGAAGGGCACCATTCCGTAACCGGCAATCACGTCATAGCGCGCGGCTGGGAAGAGTGGGAACTGACGTCAGATTATCTTGTACAGTCTTCGTTGGGCTGGTTCGACGCGGACGACCATCAACGGCAGATAGACGGGGCCTGACTCACCGTCCGCTGGATGCGCGTTCTATCCTGTAGTCCCGCGGTATCCCCTGAGTGACCCGCGACCAGTCAAACGCCCGTGTCCGGGCCTGATGTGCATCGAAAGCCTGCTGATCTGTAAACACTTCTGACACGTTGAACCGACCTGGACGGGTCTGATCCTCGATCACGTCGAAGGATATGCAGCCCTGTTCCGCCCGGGTCAGTTTCACATGGTCCGGCAACGCTGCGCGCACCTCTTCCAGCCGGTCCACGGGCACATCGATATGGCCGGTCAGGAACACTCTTTGGTCCGGCTTGTCAGACATGGACAGCGCTGTCCCCAAATCTACAACGAGTCAAACTGAGCCGCCTGTTTATCGGTCCACAATACCGTGATGCGGAAACCGTCATCGGTCTGTTCTTCTGTACGCACCACATCCTGGCGGAACAACCAGGCCCGCTTGTCCCCGTCAGAGAAAGACAGATCCAATACCACCTCACGCCGTGCACCTTGCAGATGCATCGCAATCTCGGACAGCAACGGCGCGATGCCTTCCCCGGTTACAGCCGAAATCGCGAATATCTCAGGATCTCGGTCCGCCCGCGCCAGCGTTGCCTCGCGCTCATCGGCGCTCAGCAGGTCTATCTTGTTCCAGACCTCAAGCCGAGGCCTCTCTTCGCCGACGCCCAGCGAGGTCAGGATCGCCTCGACATCCTGCGCCTGCGCCTCTGTTTCCTCGTGGCTGATATCACGCACATGGACGATCAGGTCGGCCCCCAGGACTTCTTCCAGCGTGGCCCGGAAAGCCGCCACAAGCTCGGTCGGGAGGTTCGAGATAAAGCCCACCGTGTCCGACAGGATCACTTCGGGGCCGTCGGGCAACTGTACGCGGCGCATGGTCGGATCCAGCGTGGCGAACAGCATGTCCTTGGCCATCACTTCGGCCCCGGTCAGGTGATTGAACAGCGTCGATTTCCCTGCGTTCGTATACCCGACGAGTGCGACGATTGGATAAGGCACCTTGGCCCGGGCGGCCCGGTGCAGTGTCCGGGTCTTGACCACCTTCTGCAACTGCCGCCGCAAGCGTACCAGTTGCTCGTCAATGGCGCGGCGGTCGGCTTCGATCTGGGTTTCGCCGGGTCCGCCGACAAATCCCAAACCACCGCGCTGACGTTCAAGGTGTGTCCACGCCCGTACCAGCCGCGTCCGCTGATAGCTGAGCGCGGCCATCTCGACCTGCAACACACCTTCCCGCGTGCGGGCGCGATCGCTGAAAATCTCAAGGATCAACCCGGTCCGATCGAGGATCTTGACCTTCCACGCCTTTTCCAGATTGCGCTGCTGCACCGGGGTCACCGGCCCGTCGATCAGAACCAGTTCAACCTCGTTGTCGCGAAAACGCTCGCCAAGTTCTTCAATCTTGCCGCTGCCGAACAAGTACCCGGCCTGCGCGCGTTGAAGTCGCACGACTTCTGACCCGATCACGTCCAGATCGGGCAATGCGGCGGCCAGTGCCACCGCCTCTTCCAGCGCCGGTTCGGGGACACGGCGCTGTTCGTCTGATTTGATTTCGGGATGCAGCACCCAGGCCCGGGTGCGCGCCCGCTCATGTTCCATCAAGAGGCGTCTTCGCCCTCATACAGGTTGATCGGCTGTGACGGCATGATGGTCGAAATCGCGTGTTTGTAGACCAGCTGCGACTGTCCGTCGCGGCGCAACAATACGCAGAAATTGTCGAACCAGGTGATGACACCCTGCAATTTCACACCGTTGATCAGGAAAATCGTGACCGGAACCTTAGCTTTCCGTACATTGTTCAGGAAGGCATCCTGAAGATTCTGTCTGTCCGAAGCCATATTTTTATAATCTCGCCATTGTTCTTGCTACGCGCTGCGGACCAACGCGCTCCCTCCGGCAGAGTATGGAGTGCTACGCACAGATATTCCAGATGAAAAATCAGGCGTTAGCCGCCGCATGATGTGCCCGGCTCAATCCCGCCAAAGTGACGGGGTGATCAGGGCGATGATCGCCAGCGTTTCCAGACGCCCGATGACCATGGCCGCGCACAGCGTCAGCTTGGCGCCGGCAGAAAGATCGATCAGGCGAATTGGTACGTCGGTGGCCAACTCGATCAACGGCCCCGTCGTGCTGAGCGTGGCCACGCTCAGCACCATGGCCTGTTCGAACCCGGACCCCATCGCCGCAAGCAATAGGTTGAATACCGCAAGGGTCAGCGCAAAAAGCATCAGAAAGATCCAGGCGATGAACGCCCCGTCGCTTTGAATGCGGCGATTGCCACCCCCTGCACCGCTGACGGACGAGGGATAGATCAGGCGGTCGATCTCTCGTGCGCCATTCAGATACAGCGCGAAGACCCGCAACAGCTTGACCCCTCCGGCCGTCGTCGCGACGCCTCCGCCGATCAATGCCAGCCCCATCAACAGCAAACCGGGCGTTCCCAAACCCGACAGTTGCTGTGCGTCGTTCCAGTTCGCGCTTTCGAATCCGGCCGTCGTCAGGAAAGCCAGAACGGTGAACAGCATCCCCCAGATGACTTGCAACGCCTGCATTGGTTCCATTTGACCACCGATTTCCGTCACGCCCGCGACAACCCGGAAGAACAACAGGATTGCGACAGCAAGGACAATCATCAGACCGATGCGAAACTCTGGGTCCGTATCCAGACGGGAATAGCCTGTTGTCGCGGTATCCTTCGAAAAAGTCAGACGCGAGAGAGCAAAGAACAGGAACAGAAACAGGATGGCTTCGCCCGTAAACCCGGCCTGCGCCCCTTCCATGCCGCCGACCGGAGAGATGCCGGACGTGGCCATCACTGCCATCGCATGGCACACGGCCGTCAGACCGACTTCACCGGCAATCAACAGAAGAACCCAGATCACGGTCGTCAGCCCGACATAGACTGGTGTCAGGGTCCTGGCGACACGGATCAGACGGCCTCGCGGGTCCACGCGCTCGCTCTGTGCCACCCCTGACACCGGGCGCCCCGGCTGGCCTTTGGCAGTGACCTCGAACCCGCCAAGCGACAGCGGAGCAAGGATCGCCGCAGCGGCGATCCACATCAGCAGGCCGCCCATCCAACCGACCATGGCACGCCACAAATGCAACGGGGCCGTCAGGCGGGCCGGATCCGGAAACAGGTCCGCCCCCGTGGTCGTCAGAGAACTGACCATATCGAAATAGGCGTTCAGAAAGGTGGTCGTTCCAAGCGCGTCGTGAAATGGGATCGCCAGAAAGATGGGCAGCAGCGTGAAACAGGCCAGCATCACCGCCAACTGCCCCAACGTGCCGCGCCGGGGTATGCGGTTGGAAGACGCCATCGCGATGGTCGCAACCAGAAACAAGCCCAGGATCCCGGAATACAGAAAGGATCGTGACGTGTCGTGATCGTCCAGAGCCAACGCATAGATCGCTGGAATCCACATGGTCAGGGATGCAATGCCCCAGATCAGCAGGAACAACGGCAACCGCCGCAACAATCCAACCTGTTGTGTCCCTGCATGCGCCATCAGAAGAAATCGATTGAAACCTGCATCAGGCGTTCAACCTCTGGCACGTCCTTGGCCATGGCAAAGATTGCGACCACATCTTTTTCATCGATCCGCAGGCTGCCTGTCGGTCGCAAAACCTCGTCTCCCTTGCGGACCGCGCCCACAAGCACCCCCTCGGGAAAGTCGATATCGCGCAGACGTTGCCCGGCCATAGGCGAGGTTGACAGAACCTCGGCCTCGATCACCTCGGCCTCGGCGTCCCCTATGGAATAGACCTGACGCACCCGTCCATGCCGGATGTGCCGCAGGATCGAACTGACGGTCGTGGCTCGCGGGTTGATATAAGCATCGATCCCCAAGGGCCCCATCAGGGCCACCATGCTGGGATCGTTGATCAATGCAATAGCCAGAGCGCAGCCTTCGGCCTTGGCACGCACCGCAGCCAGCATGTTCGTACGGTCGTCATCCGTAACTGCCAGCATCGCATCGGCCCGCTCGATCCCCGCTTCGCTCAGCAACCCGGCATCCAGCCCGTCGCCATGCAGCACGATCGTCCGTTCCAGAGCTTCGGCGGCGAGTTCAGCGCAATGGCGGTCGCGTTCGATGATCTTGGCCCGCACGCGGCTTTCTCGTTCTTCCAGCGTTCTGGCCACTTCCAGCCCGACATTTCCGCCGCCCACGATCACCACGCGATCCTGCCGCTTCTGCGCCTTGCCGAACACCTCCATGGTGCGATCCACGTCCTTGACGTTGGTAAAGACATAGCATTCGTCGCCCACGAACAGCTGATCCTCGGACTCGGGCGCAAACAGCGTGCCTTCGCGCCGCACCCCAACCACGATGGAACTGAGGGTCGAGAACAGATCCGTCAGCTGCCGCAACGGTGTATTCACGATCGGGCAATCCTCTTCCACCCGCACCCCAAGAAGCTGCGCCTTGCCGTCCATGAAAATCTCGGTGTCAAAGGCGGATGGGGCAGACAGGCGGCGCATGGCGGCGGCGGCAACTTCGCGTTCGGGGCTGATCACCACATCAATCGGCAGATGATCACGACGGTACAGATCCGAGTGGATCGCCTCGAGGTAGGATTTCGACCGCAGGCGCGCGATCTTGCGCTGGATCGAAAAGACCGAATGCGCCATCTGGCAGGTGACCATGTTCACCTCATCCGAATGGGTGGCGGCAATGATCATGTCAGCGTCACGGGCCCCTGCCCGTTCCAGCACGTCCGGATAACTTGCAAACCCGGCGATCCCCTGCACATCAAGCGTTTCAGTCGCCCGCCTTACCAGGTCGGGATTGTTGTCCACGACGGTAACATCGTTCAGCTCGCCCGAAAGATGCCGCGCGATCTGCCAGCCGACCTGACCCGCACCGCAAATAATGACCTTCATGCTTCTGGCCCTTCTGCCTGAAAGGATTGAATGACAGATGCCCCCAGAGCGGTCAATTGAATTGTCATCGCAGCCCGGCTGCGGCAAGATAAGCATATGAAAACGCTGTTTCCCATGCTGTTACCTTTGATGGTGCTGACTTCTTGCGGACCACTTTCGCTTTACTACCGCGAAGGTGAAACCGTATCGCGCCTGCAAAAAGAGACCACTCAGTGCCAGCTGAAGGCGGTCAAAGAGGTGCCGGTAGCCAATCAGATCCGCCAAAGCCCGCCAACCTACTGGCCGGGGCGTACATATTGCGATGGCAGGGGTCGTTGCTATCGATCACCCGGCTGGTGGCAGCCCGGCCGTGTTTATACCGTGGATGTGAATCAGGGCCTGCGCAACACGGTCGAAGCGCAATGCATGGCCCAGAAAGGGTTTCGACCCGTCAGCCTGCCGCCGTGCAAGCAGAACGTCAAATCACGCGTGCCCGCGACGCGAACAACCACTTTGCCACCGCTCAACAGCGCGTCGTGCTTTGTGAAATTCGATGACGGCTCATTTCAGATCATAACACCTGGTCAGGCCGGCTGAGGCCGTGCGACCGGCAGATTATTCTGCCGGTTCGGGTTCATCGATTTGCGCCACGCGCGCACCGGATTTGTTCGAAGTCACCACGCCCAGCGATTTCAACTTCCGATGCAGGGCACTGCGTTCCATGCCTACAAAGCTGGCCGTGCGGCTGATATTGCCGCCAAACCGGTTGATCTGTGTCAGCAGATACTCTCGCTCGAACGCCTCGCGGGCTTCGCGCAACGGCAAGGTGGCCAATGCGCCAGACAACACGACACGACCTGAATCTTCTGCCTTTTCTTCCTCGTTGGGCAACTCACGCGCCTCAATCGGGCCGGAGCCATCGCCAAGGATCAGAACCCGCTCGATCAGGTTTTTGAGCTGGCGCACGTTGCCGGGCCAGGTCATCGTCTGCAACAGCGCGACAGCCTCTTCCGAAAGTTCCCTGATCGGCAAACCCTGAGTTTCGTTGCACATCTCAATAAAGTGCTGCGCCAGAACCGGGATATCTTCACGCCGATCTTCCAGTGACGGCACGGCAATCGGCACGACGTTCAGACGGTGGTACAGCTCTTCGCGGAACCGTTCAGCCGCGATTTCTTCGTCAAGATCCTTGCTTGTTGACGAGATCACGCGAAGGTCCACGCGCACCTTGTCACTGCCACCGACACGCTGGAACTGCTGATCCACCAGCACCCGCAGGATTTTTGATTGTGTCCCAAGGGGCATGTCGGCAACTTCGTCAAAATAGACCACGCCTCCATGCGCCTCTTCCAGCAAACCCGATTCCACGCCGCGTTCTGCCGATTCCCGGCCAAACAGCACCTCTTCCACACGTTCGGGTTCGATCCCGGCGCAGTTTACCGTGACAAATGGCGCGTTGGCGCGATTTGAATGGGCATGGATGTACCGTGCTGCAATCTCTTTGCCGGACCCAGCTGGGCCGCTGAGCATCACGCGGCCATTCGACTTGGTCACCTTGTCCAACTGCCCCTGCATGGCGCGGAACGCGGCGGATTTGCCGATCATGTCGGAATTGTTGACTTCTTTCCGCTTCAGAGACGCATTCTCGCGACGCAGGCGAGAGGTCTCCATCGCGCGGCGGATCACCACCATCAACTGGTCTATGTTGAACGGCTTTTCGATAAAATCATAGGCGCCCTGCTTGATTGCGGCGACGGCGATTTCAATGTTGCCGTGGCCCGAAATGATCACCACCGGCACATCCGGGTTGTCGCGTTTCACCGCTTTCAGGATGTCGATGCCATCCATTCGGCTGTCTTTCAGCCAGATATCCAGGATCAACAACCCCGGCGGTTCAGAGTTGATCGACGCCATGCACTCGTCCGAGTTGGCCGCCAGCCGGGTTGAATAGCCTTCGTCCTCCAGAATGTCGGACACCAGCTCGCGAATATCGCGTTCATCATCTACGATCAGAATGTCACTCATCTTTGGCCTGCTTTCAGTTTGTTGGTTCTAATTGCCTGCTTCTGTGGCGCTGCCGTTTGGGACACAGTAACCCCCGGCAATCGGATCACGGCCATCGCGCCAAAATGGTCCTGTCCGTCAAATACGGGCGCATCCTCGAGGGTCAGCGCGCCGCCATGCTCTTCAATGATCTTCTTGACGATGGGCAGGCCCAGCCCGGTCCCTTCGTCACGTGTTGTTACATAGGGCTCAAACAGCCGTGCCCGATCCTCGGGCAGGCCGATCCCGTTGTCTGCAATGGTTATGACCGTACCCGCATCATCATTGGTAACCGCCACTTTGATCTGTGGCTGAAGGTTGTCGGGCGCCCCTTTTTCCTTAAGGGTTACAATTGCTTCCCCGGCATTCTTGATGAGGTTGGTAAGCGCCTGGTTCAGCATGGTTGCATCCACATCGGCCATGATGGGCTGTTGCGGCAGATCGGCATCAATGTGCACATCCGGCTGCCCGGCCTGTTGCAGCAGGACCGCCTCATGCACCAGATCAACAAGGTTTTCTTCCCTGCGTTCAGGTTCGGGCATCCGTGCAAATTTCGAGAATTCATCCACGATGCGACGCAGATCGTTGGTCTGCCGCACAATCACGTTGGTCATCGAATCCAGGCTGCTGCTGTCTTCCTCATCCAGTTTGCGCGAGAACTTGCGCTTGATCCGTTCCGCGCTCAGCTGGATCGGGGTCAGAGGGTTCTTGATCTCATGCGCGATGCGGCGGGCCACGTCACCCCAGGCCGCCATCCGTTGGGCGCTGACCAGATCGGTGACGTCATCGAAGGCAACCACATAGCCTTCCAGGCCGCCATCTTCTCCGCGACGGATGGCCATGCGGACCAACAGGTTCTCGAGCCGTCCCTTGCGGGTCACTTTGATTTCGCCCTGAACGGCCTCTTGCCCGCTGTCCTTCAGACTTTCAAACAGGGGCAGAAATTCCGGCACCGCAATGCCGATGGCCAGATGCTGCTCGCCCCCGGTCCAATCCAGCAACCGCTCGGCCGAACGGTTCACGAAGGTAATGCATCCTTCCGGGTCCACCCCAACGACACCCGAAGTGACCGAACTGAGCACCGAATCGAACAGACGGCGCCGGCTTTCAATTTGCCGCGTGTTCTCCAACAGCGTATCGCGCTGTCCTTTCAACTGCCGGGTCATCTGGTTGAAATACCGGCCCAGCATCGCGATTTCGTCGTCGCTGGCCTCTTCAATCACCTGGACGCTCAGATCACCGGCCCCAACCCGCTGCGCCGCGGTGGTCAACCGCCCCACGGGACGCGACAGCCGTTCCGCAAACCACATGCCCAGGGACATAGCCGCAAGGATCAGGATCAACGCAAAGCCCAGATACAACAGGCCGAACTCAAACAGCACCCTGCCCCGTTCGCTTTCCAGTTGCTGATAGAACTGTGCCGTTTCCTTGGTATCGTCGAGCAGCGTCAACAACTGCCCATCCACCTCGCGGCTGACATAGAGATAGCGATCCAGATAAGCCTTCAGAGGAACCAGCGCGCGGAACTCGTTGTTGGGCCAGTCGGCGATGATCAGCAGGCCCTTGTCGGTGGCTTCTGCAATCTGCTCGGGGGTTGGGGCTTCGTAGTTGAACAGGTAGGACCGGTCCCCGCGCGATTTGATTTCGCCACCACCGTCGATGACATAGGCTTCGCGCAGCCCCCGTTGAATCTGAGCTTGCCCCTGCGCCAGAACTTCGCGCAGTTCAGCGTCCGAGATATAGAAGTCCAGCGATCGGGCGTTGTCCAGATATCGCGCAAGAACAGACGCGTCTTGCGTTAACCCTCGGCGGTGTTCCTGTTCATACGCTTCTGCCGCCGTCAGCGAAGATCCCACAACCTGGCGAACGCGGTCGGAAAACCAGCCCTCAAGCCCGATATTGACGGTCAATCCGGCGAAAATCGCCACGGTCACGGTTGGAACCAGCGCCAGCAGAGTAAACGCCCCGATCAGGCGCAAATGCAGGCGCGAACCCGCCGACTTGGCCCGACGTGCGGCAATCAAGCTGCCAACCTGCCCAAGCACAAGTGCAGCAACAACCAGAACGTATACGAGATCGGCCAACAGAATCAGCCGCAAGGTCGGTGCCGTCGCGCCAAGATCGAAAGGACCGATGACAAGGTAAGTGGCCAGCGCCAGAACAGGCCCCATGAGAACCAGGCCAAACGTGCCAAAATTGCGCAGTTTCCGTGATTTACGCCATCGACTGATCGATGGGATCATCCCGCTCTGTGCTCGGGTTGCCACTGTCTGCCCTCATCCTGATGTGCCGCTTGCGCGGCTTACCGCCATATATCGTGATCTTTTCCCTACAGATGCCGGGATGCCACGGTTTGTGTGGCGATATTACATCAGTTTGCGTCGACGTGTCACCTGAATATCGAGATCCGTAATCTTTTTTCGCAACGTATTTCGGTTGATTCCCAGCAAATCGGCACATTTCGCCTGATTTCCGCCAGTTGCATCCAACGCGATTTCGATCAGTGGGGCCTCAACTTCCCGCAATATGCGTTGATACAGGCCCGGGGGCGGCAGAATGTTGCCGTGCAGGTCAAAATACCTCCGCAGATGCCGCTCGACCGAGGTCGAAAGCTTTTCGCGTTCACCGCCGCTCAGGACCGGTTCCGCCTCTGGCTGGCTGCCAAGCACCGTTTCCACTTCGGCTTTCGTGATTTCATCAGCACGGCTGGTCAGACCCAACCGGCGCACGGCATTTTCCAGTTGCCGCACGTTCCCGGGCCAGGAATAGCGCCGCACCAGTTCCACCGCCTCGGGGCTAAGCCAGCGCTTGGTGCCGTTTTCCCGCTCTTCCCGCGCCAGGAAATGCTCGGCCAGCAGCGGAATGTCATCCACCCTCTCGCGCAGTGATGGAACGTGGATCGTCGCCCCGCACAAGCGATAGTAAAGGTCCTGACGGATGCGCCCGTTCTCCATCCCTTCGGTCAGGTCCGACTGGCTGGTGGCCATGAAACGGGGAACGTGATCGCCCGGCGTGTCCATCATGCGGACGATGCGCGCCTGAACCTCATCTTCGATATCTGCGATTTCGTCTATCAACAGCGTGCCGCCGCGAACCCGCGCCATCACACGGGCCGGGCCTTCCAGATCGCGCAGTTCGGCAGCGGTGACAGTGACAAAAGGCAAGGTTCGACGGTCGGAAAAATCGTGAATGGCTCGCGCAATCAGTGACTTGCCCGTGCCGCTTTCCCCGGAAATCATGACCGAGAGATCCGTGTTCATCACCCGGGCGACCAACCGGTAAAGGGCCTGCATCACCGGTGTTCGCCCGACCAGTGGCAGCTCTTCTGGGCGCTCGCTTGTGCCCACGGCCGGCTCTGGCTGGGCGCGTTGCTTCTGATCCAGCGCCCGCGCCGTCCGTTTCATCAGATCCGGCAGGTCGAAGGGTTTTGGCAGATAATCGTACGCATCCGCCTCTGTCGCCTGAATCGCCGTCATGATGGTGTTTTGTGCGGAAATCACGATCACCGGCAAACCGGGGCGGTCTTCGGCAATCTTCGGCAGCATCTCAAGACCGTTTCCATCAGGCATGACCACGTCGGAAATCACCACGTCCCCTTTCCCCTCGCCGACCCAGCGCATCAACGTGGTCAGTGATGAGGTCGCATGCACCTTGCACCCGGCACGCGTCAGGGCCTGTGTCAGAACAGTGCGGATCGTGCGATCGTCGTCCGCGACCAGTACGGTGCCATCCATCAGGTGCTCTCCTTCTTGTCCTCGATTGCGTCTCGCGGCGCGCGGCGCAGCGACAGTTTGAATACCGTTCGCCCGGGCACGGATTCGGCCGAAATCCAGCCGTCATGGTCCGAGATGATCTTGCTGACCAGCGCCAGCCCCAGGCCGGTGCCGTTTTCCTTGCCGGATACGAAGGGATCAAAAATGTCGCCGCGGATGTCTTCTGGCAGGCCCGGACCATCATCGATGATCTCGATCTGCAAGGGCAGCGAATGCCCTGACCCGTCACTGCGACGTAACCGGAAGGAATGTTCGAAATAGGTCCGCAGGCGGATCGTTCCGCCCTGCGGTCCTGCCGCTTCGGACGCGTTCCTGAGCAGATTCAGGATCACCTGCAGAATCTGATCCGGGTCTCCGTAAGCCAGCGGCAGCGACGGGTCATAGTCTTCGACGATCGTCATGTCAGCGCCAAATCCCAACAATGCCGACCGTCTTGCGCGATCCAGCACATCGTGGATGTTGACCGGCTTGAAGTCAGGTTTCTGAAGGTTCCCGAATTGCTCGACCTGTTCCAGCAACTTCACGATCCGGCGGCTTTCGGCAACAATAAGGTCAGTCAGTTCAAGGTCTTGTGGCGGTATATTCATGCTGAGCAACTGCGCCGCACCGGTGATCCCGGCCAGCGGATTCTTGATCTCGTGCGCCAGCATTTCCGCCATGCCGATGGCGGATTGTGCCGCGGATTTGACCGTATTCCCCCGCGTCATCCGACCTGCCAATTCACGAGGCGAGATGATCATGATCATAGAGCCCGGATGCCCGACCAAAGGCGCAATCTGCAACGCGCATTGCAGTGGCGCCCGGCTACCCGACCCCACATCCACATCATTCACGAACAATGGCGTGCCCTGCCAGCGGGCGCGCTCGAACGCCTCTTCCAAAGGCGCGTCCACGGCGATCTGATCCCACACCGGATGGCCGATCACCGATTTGCGCGACGCGTTCAGAAACCCCTCACCCGCAGCATTCACATCGGATATCCGATCCTGTTCATCAATAATGAACGCCGGAACCGGCAGCGAGTTCCAGATGCTGGCATCGGAATTCATGCCGCCACCTCGTCCGTGTCGCTGAGCGCATCTGCCAACAGACGCAGAACTTCCGCCGGATCACGTGACGTCAGGACCGCCCGGCGCAAGGGCGCAGGCGTTGCGGCTTCGTCCATGTACCATCCCAAGTGCTTGCGGGCGACACGCAGACCCAGATCAGCGCCATAGAAATCCAGCATCGACTGATAATGCGCGCAAACCATATCAACCAGATCATGACCGGTCGGAATCTCGGGCGCCTCGGCCCCGTACAGGTCGTGACAGATTTGCGCCAACACCCAGGGCTTGCCCTGGGCGCCACGACCGACCATCACCCCATCCGCGCCGGATTGGCGCAACGCGGTTCGGGCGGCGTCAGTGTCCACGATGTCTCCGTTCGCGATGACCGGGATCGATACGGCCTCTTTCACCGCCCGGATCGCCTGCCAATCGGCGTGACCCTTGTAGAACTGACAGCGTGTGCGGCCATGGATCGTGACCATCTGAATACCCGCGTCCTGAGCGCGGCGTGCCACGTCGGGCGCGTTCAACAGACTATCGTCCCATCCCAGCCGGGTTTTCAGCGTCACCGGCAGATCGACCGCGCCCACAACGGCCTCGATCAGTGCCAGCGCGTGGTCCGGCGTTTTCAGTAGGGCCGAGCCGGAATAACCGTTTGTTACCTTCTTGGCGGGGCACCCCATGTTGATGTCGATCACCCGCGCGCCACGGTCGGCCAACTGACGGGCCGCCTCGGCCATCCAATGGGCCTCGCGCCCGGCCAGTTGCACGGCGGTGTTTTCCACATCCGCGGACAGTTCCGCCCGTTCCCGCACGCCGGGCTTGGCCTGTACCATCTCTTGACTGGCGACCATTTCACTGACGACCATACCCGCACCGAAACGCATCACCAGATCGCGAAACGGGCGGTCGGTGATTCCGGCCATGGGGGCCAGCAAAACAGGCGGTGCTATTTCTTTGTCGGCAAGGTGCAATGTCAACGTGCTTAATCCTTGGGCAGTTGTGGATTTGATATCGGTTTCTGCGCATATGAACAACAAATCGGCATGCAGCAAGCCCGCAAAATCATCATTTGCCCATTTTTTAATCACATGGCCATGGGTGATTGCCTCTGCATTCACCGCCGCCTAAACAATGCCCATCACGAGGAGAGCGCGCACATATGACAACTGCCGCCATCATAGTTGCCGCCGGTCGCGGGTCGCGCGCCGGGGGTGGCGTGCCAAAGCAATGGCGCAGCCTTGCGGGCCGGCGGGTGGCCGATTGGACGATCGAGCGCTTTCGCGGACAGGTGGATCACATTGTTCTGGTGTTGTCCGACGAAGACAGCGTCGCATGGGAAGAATTCCGTGAAACCGACCTGATCCTGGCTGCGGGCGGAACGGATCGCGCGGGATCGGTGCGCAATGGATTGGCTGCACTGGCCGACCGGAACGTACAGCGCGTTTTGATCCACGACGTTGCAAGGCCTTGCGTCACACCCCGCATCATCACCGACGTTCTGAACGCCCTGGAAACATGTCCGGCGGCGGCGCCCGGGCTGGCGGTGACCGATGCGCTGTGGGTTGGGCATGAACAGGCCGTGACCGGTACGCAGGATCGCAGCAACCTGTTCGCCGCGCAAACTCCGCAGGGGTTTCACTATGACGCCGTCACCGCCGCCCACGCCGCCCATCCGGGCGGCGCTGCGGATGATGTCGAAGTGGCCCGCGCCGCCGGGCTTGATGTCTGCATCGTACCGGGCGATGCGGACAATCTGAAAATCACCCGACCCGAGGATTTTGCCCGGGCGGAACGCATAATGGGAACGGAAATGGATGTAAGGCTGGGCAACGGGTACGATGTGCACCGTTTTGGCGATGGGGATCATGTGATCCTTTGCGGTGTGAAAGTGCCACATGACCGCGGACTGCAAGGCCATTCGGATGCCGATGTCGGAATGCACGCGGTCACCGATGCGATCTATGGCGCACTGGCGCAGGGGGATATCGGGCAACATTTCCCGCCTTCGGATCCGCAATGGAAAGGCGCCGCCAGCGAGATTTTCCTGCGCCACGCGGTCGAGCTGGCGGGGCAGATGGGATACCGTATCTCGAACGTCGATTGCACGCTGGTCTGCGAATATCCAAAGATTGGCCCTCATGCACCAGCCATGCGAGAAAAAATGTCTGAAATCATGGACCTGCGTGCAGATCAGGTTTCGGTCAAGGCGACAACGTCCGAGCGTCTGGGCTTCACCGGCCGCAGCGAGGGCATCGCCTCTTTGGCCACGGCATGTCTGGTGAAAGCATGAACGCGGCACAGATGATCGGGACTGTCGGTGGCGTTGGCTATTTGCGCCCTGCCCCGGGCACCTGGGGATCGCTGGTGGCCCTGCCAATGGCCTGGGTATTGCACATGCTGGGTGGTTTCCCGTTGCTGGCCCTGGCAACGGTTGCGGTTTTTGTCGGCGGCCTGTGGGCCACACGCGTGATGACCGAAGGTCAGGATGACCACGACCCATCTGAAATCGTCATCGATGAGGTCGCAGGCCAGTTCATTGCGCTTTGGGCAATTTCCTATCCGTCCTGGGCGCATGGAATCGACATTACCGCGCTCTGGCCCGGCTGGGTTGCTGGGTTCATCCTGTTTCGTCTGTTCGACATCACCAAACCCGGCCCTGTCGGCTGGGCCGATCGCCGCGGCGATCCGATGGGCGTGATGCTGGATGACGTGATTGCGGGTATATTTGCAGCCATCGGAGTGATGGTTCTGGCAGGTATCGCACACGGAGTTCTGGGGTTATGAACGTGACAGACCTGCTGGACCGCGCCAAGGCGCAGGGCGTGATAATCGCCACCGCCGAAAGCTGCACCGGAGGCATGGTCGCTGCGGCCCTGACCGATATTCCCGGCAGCTCTGCGGTCGTAGATCGGGGTTTCGTCACCTACACCAACGAGGCCAAACAGGACATGCTGGGCGTTCGGGCCGAAACGCTGAACGCGCACGGTGCGGTTTCCGAACAGGTGGCCCGTGAAATGGCAGATGGCGCACTGCGCAACTCGCTGGCGCAACTTGCCGTCTCGATCACGGGAATTGCCGGGCCGGGCGGGTCCGAATTCAAACCCGAAGGGCGTGTTTGTTTCGGCTTGGCCGTCAAGGGACGGCCGACGCATGTTGAAACCGTCGAATTCGGCGCACCCGGTCGCGATGCCGTGCGGCGCGCGGCGCGTGACCACGCCTTGACCCTGCTGTACACGGCCCTTTCCGCAGACGCCTAAACTTTCAGCACATGGCCAAAAAAACCGCTTCTTTTGAAGTCAGTTGAAAAAAGGCTGCCAAAACAGGCACTTTTTTTCGCTTTGCCTCTTTTTTCTCCAACCGACGGTGGCTTGAAACAGCCCACACCGCTCACGCAGCGCCGATCCGTGCCCAGTTTCCACGGATCCGCGCACTCATTCGGAAGGGAGAATGGCCCATGAACGGAGCCGATACAGCCTGGATCATCGTAGCAACCGCTTTGGTCCTTTTCATGACATTGCCAGGCCTCGCCCTGTTCTATGGCGGGCTCGTGCGTGCCCGAAATGTCCTCAGCGTTTTCATGCATTGCTTTGCCATTGCCTGTTTGATGAGCGTCCTGTGGCTGGTCGCGGGGTATTCCATCGCGTTCGGACCCGGTGAAAGCGGGCTTTGGGGTGGTTTGGGCAAGGCCTTTCTCAACGGCGTCGATGTGGACAGCCTTGCCGGAACCCTGCCCGAGATCCTGTTCTTCGCCTTCCAGATGACCTTTGCCATCATAACCCCTGCGTTGATCGTGGGCGCTTATGTCGAACGTGTGGGCTTTGGCTTTGTCCTGACCTTTTCGGCGCTGTGGATGCTGCTGTGCTATGCGCCCGTGGTGCACTGGATCTGGGGTGGCGGGATGCTGGCTGATGGCGGCATTCTGGGCGAGATCGGTGTGCGCGACTTTGCAGGCGGCATCGTGGTGCATGAAACCGCTGGTCTGGCAGCGCTGATTGTTGCGATCATCCTCGGGCCGCGTCGCAACCGCACCACTCCGCCGCACAACCCCGGTTATGTCATGGTCGGCGCCGCAATGCTGTGGGTCGGCTGGTTCGGTTTCAACGGTGGTTCGCAACTGGCCGCCGATGGCGGAGCGGCGATGGCCATGACCGTCACGCACCTGTCCGCGGCTACGGCATCGCTAAGCTGGGCCCTGTGGGAGCGTATCCGCTTTGGCAAGGCCTCGATGGTCGGTCTGGTCACCGGCACAATCGCGGGTCTGGCCTCGATCACGCCTGCATCGGGTTTCGTCGGTCCGGTTCAGGCCCTGATCATTGGCGCGGTGGCCGGTGTTCTGTGTCAGGAAGCCGTCAGCATCGTGCGTAACAAGCTGAATATCGACGACACGCTGGATGTCTTCGCCGTGCATGGTGTCGGCGGTATTTTCGGCACGCTCATGATCGCCCTGTTTGGCCTTGGAACCTGGACCGCTCAGTTGGGCGGGCTCGTTATCGTGGGTTCCTTTACGGCAGTTGTCACGTTTGTGTTGGTCAAACTGGTTGCACAGATCACGCCACTTCGCGTAGACGCCGAGACCGAGACAAATGGCCTCGACCTCTCGGTACATGGCGAGCGGGCCTATGACATGAGCAGTTAAGCCCACCTTGGCTGCCCATCGCCCGTATGGGCAAAAGCGGACCTCTTGGGGGTCCGCTTTTCTTTTGTCCAATCCCTCTCGACTCCGGCCCAAGGGTCGGGCTATCAGCCCGCAACGTGTTTTCAGCCCCGAGGTTTGCGCCATGATCCCCAGTTCTTTTCCCGACAGCACCGAAATCGCCCGCCTGACTGCACGGATGCTGCTGGAGATCAAGGCCGTGCATTTCAACTCGCGGGAACCGTTCACGCTGGCCAGCGGGCTGCCCAGCCCGACCTATATCGACTGCCGCAAACTGATCTCGTACCCGCGCATCCGCTCGACCCTGATGGATTTCCTGACCGTCACGGTAATGCGGGAGGCTGGCTTTGAGGCATTCGACAACATCGCAGGCGGGGAAACGGCGGGCATCCCCTTTGCCGCCATGGTCGCCGAGCGCATGGCTCTGCCCATGACCTACGTGCGCAAGAAACCCAAGGGCTATGGCCGCAACGCCCGAATCGAGGGGGCGATGAGCGAAGGTGAGCGTGTGTTGCTGGTTGAAGACCTGACCACTGATGGCGGCTCGAAACTGTCCTTTGTCGATGCGATCCGCGAAACCGGTGCCACCTGCGGGCACACAGCCGTCATCTTCTACTACGGCATCTTCCCCGAGACCGAGAAAACGCTGGGTGATCATGGCGTCAAGCTCCACTCGCTCTGCACATGGTGGGATGTTCTGGCCGAGGCCAAGGCACAAAAAGCCTTTGATCAGGAAACACTTGAGGGTGTCGAAGCTTTCCTGAACGACCCGCGCGGATGGCAAGAGGCCAATAAACCAGCATAAACCTCTTGTGGAAGGATTGGGGATAAACCCGAAAGAATCGGGCAGGTCGCCACGATATATGGTGACTTTTCCGACAATTCCTACATAATAAGCGATGCATATGCAGGCATCCAAGCGGTCTGGAAAGTTATCCCTAGGCTTTACCCCAAGTTAGTCACAGGTATTTCCAGATAGCTTGCGGTGACGTTTCGCGTGTAGAACCTCGGAACGGGCAGCGGGGACAAAATGAACGAGATCAGCAGTATCGAGCAGGCAGCGGCACAGATTCAGAACGCCGAAACCATGCCGCATTCCATTGAGGCCGAACAACAGCTTCTGGGTGCGATCCTGACCAATAACGACCTGTACGACCGGGTCGCCTCGATTATCGGGGCTGAACATTTCTATGATCCGGTCCATGCCCGTATCTACGAGGTGGCCTCGGCCCGTATTGCAAAGAATGCGCTCGCCTCGCCCGTGACGCTCAAATCATTCATGGCCGAGGATGAGGGCCTGAAGGAACTGGGCGGTCCCGCCTATCTGGTCAAACTGGCCGGCGCTTCGATCAGCGCATTCGCGGTGCACGACTATGCCCAGATGATCTATGACCTTGCCATCCGGCGCGAGCTGATCCGGCTGGGCCGCGACATCTCGGACAAGGCGGCGCGGGTCGATGTCTCGAGCGAGCCGAAAGAACAGATCGTCGAGGCCGAGCAGCAGCTGTATCAGCTGTCCGAGCAGGGCCAGACCGAGCAAGGCTTCCAATCATTCCTCAAGGCAGTTACCGAAGCCGTCAACGTCACCAACGAGGCCTACCAACGCGGCGGCGGCATGGCCGGGATTTCCACCGGTCTGGCCGATCTGGACAAGCAATTGGGTGGCTTGCACCCGTCCGACCTGATCATTCTGGCCGGGCGGCCATCCATGGGTAAAACCTCGCTGGCGACCAACATCGCCTTCAACGTTGCCAAGGCCTACAAGCGTGGCACAAAGCCCGACGGCAGCGAAGGCGCGGTCGATGGCGGTGTTGTTGGCTTCTTCTCACTCGAGATGAGCGCGGAACAGCTTGCGGGCCGGGTTCTGGCGGAAGCCTCGGAGATCTCCAGCCACAAAATCCGTCAGGGCGACATGACCGAGGCCGAGTTCCGTCGTTTTGTGGATGCGGCGAAAGAGCTGGAAGCCTGTCCTCTGTTTATTGACGACACCCCTGCCTTGCCGATCTCGCAACTCGCCGCCCGGGCACGACGGTTGAAACGGACCCACGGGCTGGACTTGCTGGTCATCGACTATCTACAGCTTTGCCGGGGCATGGCCGACAACCGGGTAAACGAAATCGCCGAGATTTCGATGGGCATGAAAGCCATCGCCAAGGAACTGAACATCCCGGTCATTGCGCTTTCACAGCTGTCGCGCCAGGTGGAAAACCGCGACGACAAGCGCCCGCAGCTGTCCGACCTGCGCGAATCCGGCTCGATCGAGCAGGACGCCGACGTTGTGATGTTTGTGTTCCGCGAGGAATACTACAAAGAGCGCGAAAAGCCCGGCGATCACGAACTGGAAAAGATGGAAGAGTGGAAGCAGGCGATGGAACGTCTGCACGGCAAGGCCGAAGTCATTGTCGGCAAACAGCGTCACGGACCCATCGGTACGGTCGAGTTGTCGTTCGAAGCCCAATTCACCCGCTTTGGCAATCTGGTCAAGCCCTGGCAACACGGTGGTGAAATCGAGGGTTATTGATCGCGGACAAAACACCTCCCCCAGATATGAAACGCCAAGCCCTTTGGTGTTTTTCCTGCCCGGTATTAACGTGACGGTGACGTTCAACCCAACGCGCCAAACCCGCCCGGAGACCCACTGATTTGCCCGCGATCATATCGGAAATAAGATATCGCAACGGCCCGAACTTTGCTCCGGACGGAGATTTCATTGAAATCCGGGTTCCGACCGGAACCGACGTCACCGGCTTGCAGGTCGATGTTTACAACCCCAATGGCTCGGTGCGCAGTTCGACGGATGTCGACAACGGAACGATGACCACCGTGGGCGGGTTCGACTATTACGTGATTTCGGCGCGCATCAACCGGTTTGGGGCGGTCTCACTTTCGGACAATGGTTCGGTTCTCAGCTTTGTATCCTTTGACTCGCAGGTTACTGCGACACAGGGACCGGCCAGCGGCCAGACCTCGACCCAGATCGGCAGCAACGGCACGGACGATACCGCGTCTCTGTCATCGAAGGACGGGGTGAACTTTGTTGAAGATCCCAATCCCAGCCCCGGCGCACCCTGTTTTGTTTCGGACACCCTGATCCTGACGGACCGTGGCGAAATCAGCGTTCAGGATATCCGCCCCGGTGACAAAGTGATGACGACCGGAGGCAGCGCGGCCACCGTTCGGCTTGTTCTGTCCCGGTCCCTGCGCCAGGCCGATCTGTTGAAGTCACCCGAACTGCGCCCAGTCCGCATCACGGCCGGCGCCCTGGGGCACGGCCTGCCCCGCCGAGACCTGACGGTTTCGCGACAGCACCGAATGCTGGTCCGATCGGACATCGCGCAGCGCATGTTCGACACAAGGGACGTTTTGGTCTCGGCCATACGGCTGACAGACCTGCCGGGCGTTTACGTGGATTACGATGCGACGCAGGTGGTTTATCATCACGTTGTCTGTGACCGTCACGTGGTTCTTTTTGCCGAAGGCGCGCCAAGTGAAAGCCTGTTCACCGGCCCCGAAGCCCTCAAATCCCTTCCGCCCGAAGCGTTGCACGAGCTGTTGCAGATTTTTCCGGGTCTCGACTGCAATAAGGATATGGACCCTGCCTTTTATATCCCCAGCGGAAGGCGACAGAAAAAGCTGGTGGCCCGACATGTCCGGAACAGCAAGGCGATCATAGATGAGGCTCTGTTCTAGGCTCTAGATCCGAGGCCATCGACCAAAGCGAAAAAACCGATCCCGCCTACCACAGCAATGGATTGTTCAGCGCGGAAACGCATCGCGACGGGCCTTTCAGCGGTTTCAGGTCAAAACCGTCCAGCGCCTGTCCCAACCAGCCGTGCGGATGGCTGAGTTTCAGCGGTGGCTGGGCAGTATCCTCGGTGATCTGCACAAAACCCGATTTGCAATAATAGGCCGGGTCGCCATAGGTCAGTGCCACGTCCACACCTGCGGCCCGCAAGCGATCCAGACCATGGGAAATCAGCGCCTGTCCAATACCTGTTTTTTGCCTGCCCGTTTGCACGGCCATCGGCGACAGGATGAACACATTGCGCGTATCCTGCGAAAACGTCATCCGGGAAAAGATGGCACAGCCAAGCAGCTCGTGATCGTGTTGAGCCGTGCACACCAGGATATCTTCAGGCGGCGTGCTGTTGAGCAATTCACGTACGAATTCACCTATTGCCGCCCCCTCCTCTGGCCCTTCCGATGCGGAAAAAACGTCTGCAAAAAGACGGATGATCTCTGACGGGTCCCGGGTCAAACCGGTAGAAAAATCCATGGCTCCCTCATGAGTTGACGTTGCGCCCGGTCTTTACCGGAACCGAACGATCCGGTTCCCAGGATCGCTTTAACGTTGATGTGAAGACAATCCCCAAAACATGCAACCATGGCGGAATGCTGCCATTTCTTCTGGTTTTTTGGAGTTTTCCGTAACAACAAACCAAACACCAACATAAACCGACAGGTAAATGCGCCATTCCCTCTTGACCTTGGACGGCGCAATGTCATGAACAGTGCCATGAGTACTGCACGTTTGACGATCAATCTTCAGGCGCTCGCCAGGAATTGGCGGGCGCTCGACGCGAAAACCGGGGTCGAAACCGGCGCCGTGGTCAAGGCCGATGCCTATGGGCTGGGTGCCGGGCCCGTCAGCGATACGCTGGCCGAGGAAGGCGTTCACAAGTTTTTTGTGGCGGCCGCAGAAGAAGGCGCCGCTGTCCGCAAGGCGGTCGGCCCCGGCCCGATGATCTTTGTCTTTTCCGGCCATATGGAGGGCGACACAGACCTTCTGCGCGCCAACGACCTGACGCCGCTGATCAACTCGGGCGAGCAGTATCAGCGCCATATGGAGGCCCTACCCGACCATCCCTTTGGCATTCAGCTGGACAGTGGCATGAACCGGCTGGGTCTGGAACCCGCCGACTGGGCCGAACTGCGCCCAAGGGCTGAGGCCCTGAACCCAGCCGTTGTCATGTCTCATCTGGCCTGCTCGGACGAGCCGGACCATCCGATGAACCGGCAGCAGCTGAAAACCTTCCGCGAGATGACCGACGGTATCGCCGCGCCGCGTTCTCTGGCTGCGACCGGCGGTTTGCTTTTGGGGCCCGAGTTCCATTTCGATTTCTGCCGCCCGGGCATCGGCCTGTATGGCGGCCTGCCCTTTGCGGATGCCAAACCCGTTGTCACCGTCGACCTGCCTGTCATTCAAGTGCGCAGATTGGCCGTGGGCGAAACCGTTGGTTACGGCAACAGTTGGGTAGCGCGCCGGCCGTCCCGTATCGCCACCGTCGCGGCCGGGTATGCGGACGGCCTGCATCGCGCCATCGGGGGCGGCATCGACGCCTTCGCTGGCAATCAGCCCTGCCCGGTTGTTGGCCGTATCTCGATGGACCTGATCACGGTGGACGTCACGGACCTGCCCAAAGACCCGGAACGCCTGCGTATCCTGAATGGCCATCAGACCGTCGATGATCTGGCCGAAGCTGCCGGGACAATTGGCTATGAAATCCTCACATCAATGGGCAATCGCTATTCGCGGGGCTATGTGGAATGAACCCGCTCACCGCGCTCGGAGGTCTGGGCCGCACAGTTCTTAGCCTGCTTGCGGCCTTTGGCCGGGTGGCACTGTTCGCGCTTGATGCGATTTCGCACATTCTGCGCCCCCCCTTCTATCCGCGCGAATTTGGCATGGCCCTGCTGAACATCGGCTGGCTGTCTCTGCCGGTCGTCGGCCTGACCGCGATTTTCACCGGCGGTGCGCTGGCGTTGCAGATCTACGCTGGCGGCGCGCGTTTCAACGCCGAAGCGGTGGTGCCCCAGATCGTCGCCATCGGCATGGTGCGAGAGCTCGGCCCGGTTCTGGTCGGCCTTATGATTGCTGCGCGCGTGACCTCATCCATCGCGGCCGAAATCGCCACGATGAAAGTGACCGAACAGATCGACGCGCTGGTCACGCTGTCCACGCATCCGATGAAATACCTCACCGTCCCGCGCGTTCTGGCCGCCCTGATCACGGTGCCGGCTTTGGTGGCAGTGGGTGACATCATCGGAATTGCCGGGGGTTACACCGTCGCCACGCAAAATCTGGGCTTCAACCCGGCCGCCTATCTGAAAAACACGGTCGATTTCCTTGAAGCCCGCGACATCGTCTCGTCGCTGGTCAAAGGCGCGGCCTTTGGCCTGATCGCGGCCATCATGGGCTGTTACTACGGCATGAATTCCGGGCGTGGTGCACAGGGCGTGGGACGCGCCACCAAGGGTTCGGTCGAGGCCGCGGCGGTGCTGATCCTGGCCGCAAACTTCGTTCTCACAGGGGTATTCTTCTCACTATGATCCGGATGGAGAACGTACATAAGGCCTTTGGCGACAACCACGTGCTGCAAGGCATGAACCTTGAGATCCCCAAGGGCACCTCGATGGTCATCATCGGCGGTTCGGGCACCGGAAAATCGGTCGCGTTGAAATGCATTCTGGGCCTGATCAAGCCCGACAGCGGCATGATCTATGTGGACGGTAAAGACGCCAGCAAGGGCGACCGTGATGCCTTTCTGGCCCGGTTCGGGATGTTGTTTCAGGGCGCGGCCCTGTTTGATTCACTGACCGTCTGGCAGAACGTCGCCTTCCGCCTGCTGCGTGGTTCTCTGAAACGTCCCACTGAGGAAGCCCGCGAAATCGCCATCGAAAAACTGCGCCGCGTGGGCCTGAAATCCGACGTGGCCGACCGCTTTCCGGCGGAACTGTCAGGCGGCATGCAAAAACGCGTGGGCCTTGCCCGCGCCATCGCCGCCGAGCCCGAGATCATCTTTTTCGACGAACCCACCACCGGTCTTGACCCGATCATGTCCGGCGTCATCAATGATCTGATCCGCGAAATCGTGACCGAGATGGGCGCCACCGCGATGACCATCACCCACGACATGAGTTCCGTCCGCGCGATTGCCGACAACGTCGCCATGCTGCACGGAGGCGTGATCCAGTGGACCGGCCCGGTGGGCCAGATGGATGCGTCTGGTGATCCCTACGTGGAGCAGTTCATCAGCGGGAGCGCAGAAGGGCCGATTGAGGCGGTGCGTTAATCTTCGCTCTTTGCCAGCCACTTTGCCGAGCGTTCGATAACGTCCTGAGGAATAGCTTCGGCGCGCCTTGTCTGCAGGTTGAGCAAGACGCATTTGAAAACCGTCGAAAATGTCGTTTCACCGTCCATCACTCGAACTAATTTGTGGCTGAAAGTCATGGACTTCGTTCCTACTTTCAGGATTTCGCTTTCCATTTGGATCGCCTCGCCGGCACTCAATTCCGCAAGGAAATTGCTTTCTGCATAGACCACCGCAAAGGATAGCTTTCTTCCCGACCGCATGTCTTCGGACGTCAGCCCCAACTCTGCCTGCAACGCAAAAACGGAATCCGAACATGCCGCAAAATACTTGGACACGTTCATATGCCCCAGAAAATCACAGTCCGATGGATCGACAATTGACTTGAAGGCCACAAAACCCGACATCATTCCTCCCCGTCTAAAAATAACTCAGTGGCGAGTGCTGGTTTAAGGTAACCATATCAAATCATCGCCGCAAATTTCGAAATCTTACCTAGACGCCCAGTCATGCCCCTCCGCCTCGCCACCCTCTCCCTCCTGATCCTCTACCCCATCGCGTGGTTCGCCCCACTAATGCGCGCAGGATTCCTGCCGATCTTCGGCCTCAGCGAAATCAGTGTCATCACCGGGCTGCAATCCTTGTGGAAATCCGACGTCTTCCTCGCGCTGATCGTCACCATCTTCGCCCTCTTCGCGCCCTACATCAAAACCATCGGCACCGCGCTGATCCAATGGAACCTGCTGGATGCCCGCGTCCAACCTGCGCTCAACATCCTCGGCAAGCTGGCCATGGCCGACATTTTCCTGATCGCGCTTTACATCACTTTGGCCAAGGGCATCTCATACGCCACCGTTGAGACCGCATGGGGTCTCTACCTGTTCACGGCCTGCATTTTGGCGTCGATCGTGCTTGGCCATATTACAGAGATGACATCCACTTCACGAAAAGCTCAGACCTAATTGATTGAAAACACAAATCTAAGTATCATCTTTATATTTCGAGCAGCAGTGTTTTGTAGTTTTCGGGTCCGCAGCGGATCGTACGCAATCGTTAGGTTACCTTCCGCTTTGGCCCGGTGTGTACCGGTTTGAGAAGGAGTTCGACGATCATGGCCGCCCTCCACAGTATTACATTGCAATTTCAGAATGCCTTTTTAAGACTGACTTTTTTCCTGATCTTTTTGGCGGCCTTATTGGCCGTTTCAGCCACACTGTTATCCGCTTTTGGCGTATTGCCCTGGCTCTCGATGCAGGCCGGATTTGGCGAGGCACCGGCAAAGGATGCCGGCATGATCATCCAGATTGGCCTGACAGCGCTGATTCTCATGCTGGCGTTTTACCTGCCGGCAAATGCCCGAATGATGGCGCTGGAAAACAACCACCGCAATTTTGCCCTCAATATGCATGACATCGCGGACGCGTATCAAATGGCACATGCCGCCGATCGCGGCGGGCTGTTCATGATGTCGTCCGAGTTTGACGCCGTCAAGGAACGTATGGGGTTTCTGCGCCAGCACCCCGACCTGCAATCGCTCGAGCCCGAGATCCTGGAACTGGCCGCGCAGATGAGCCAGATCAGTCAGGAACTGGCCCGGACCTATGGCGATGCGCAGGTCGAACGCGCGCGGATGTTCCTGCAACAGCGACAGGAAGAGATCGAACTGTTTCAACAGCGTCTGGAAGAGGCGCAGGTCATCCAGAACGAATTGCGCCAATGGACGCGGGATGTGGAAATGGAAGAGATGATCGCCAGGTCGCAACTTACCCGCCTGCGGGATGAGTTGTTCGAGCTTCTGCCCGAATTGTCGACCCAACTGCACACACCGCGCAAAAATGGCTCCTCAAAGGCGTCCAGCGTGGTTGCAATGTCGCCCCTTCGACCGGCGGAATAGGCGCGTCAGCGCCCGCTTCGGGCGATGGCCCATCTGGGCCTGAGACCGCAGCGCGCCATCGGCGATGAGGAAAGCCCACAAGGGCTTGAAGTACCGCCCAAGCTCGGGCACCAAGTGCGTCATGGCAAAGACGACATCCTTCTCCTGCTCGGCCTGCGGTGCGACGCATACAAGATGGTCCGGACGCTGCGACGGTTGCGGCGAATGGAACACCATTGTTCAGGACGCGCCCATATCGACTGGCCCGGCCAGAAAATCCCTCGGCGGCAAACGCGGCCAGTCCATCGCACTCACGGATTTGTCCACCGAGGAAACACCGCCGCCCCGCACCCTCTGCGGGGTCGAGGAGCTGGACCGCGTCTTGGGCGGCGGGCTGGTCCCGGCCTCCGCCCTTTTGGTGGGCGGAGACCCCGGCATCGGGAAATCCACCCTGCTGCTGCAAGCCGCAGCGCGTTTCGCGCGTGCGGGCGTGAAAACAATCTATGTCTCGGGCGAAGAAGCCAGCGCACAGGTTCGTATGCGCGCCCGCCGTCTTGGGCTTGAGGACGCCCCCGTTCAACTCGCCGCCGAAACCAACCTGCGCGACATCCTCACGACGCTGGAAGCCGAAAAACCAGGCCTGGCCATCATCGATTCGATTCAGACGATGTGGGCGGACAATGTCGACAGCGCACCCGGTTCCGTATCACAAGTCCGGGCCGCGGCCCATGAACTGACCACGTTTGCGAAACGGCACGGTGTTTCGATCATCATGGTTGGCCACGTCACCAAGGAAGGCCAGATCGCGGGCCCTCGTGTGGTCGAACACATGGTTGACACCGTCCTTTATTTCGAGGGCGAGCGCGGCCACCAGTTCCGCATCCTGCGCGCGGTCAAGAACCGTTTTGGGCCAGCGGACGAAATCGGCGTGTTCGAGATGACCGGCAAGGGTCTGGCGCAAGTGACCAACCCCTCGGCCCTGTTCCTGTCCGAACGTGGCAGGCCAAGCCCCGGCTCTGCTGTTTTTGCGGGCATTGAAGGCACCCGTCCCGTGCTGGTCGAATTGCAGGCTCTGGTCGCACCCTCGCCCCACTCACAGCCCCGCCGCACCGTTGTTGGGTGGGACAGCGGGCGGTTGGCAATGATCCTTGCGGTGCTCGAGGCCCGCTGCGGCATTCCCTTTGCCGGGCTCGACGTCTATCTCAACGTCGCCGGAGGTCTGAAGGTCAGCGAACCCGCCGCCGATCTGGCTGTGGCCGCCGCCCTTCTGAGTGCCCGCGAAGACACAGCATTGCCCGCCGACACGGTCGTATTCGGAGAAATCTCGCTGTCCGGGGCACTTAGACCGGCCCCACAGACCGAAAACAGGTTGAAAGAAGCGCAAAAACTTGGTTTCACGGCGGCAATTGCTCCGGCTGGTGGTAAAACCGGCACTGTGGCAGGTCTGACACTCACCCGACCCTCTGATTTGGTGGGGTTTGTTGGCGAAACCTTCGGAGCAGGTTAAAGTCGCGCCTTGAGGGGCAGAAAAAGAACAGGCGAGGGCCATGGAAGGTTTTACAATAATTGACGGGGTCGTCGCCCTGATCATCGTGCTGTCGGGCTTGCTGGCCTACTCACGTGGCTTCATGCGCGAAGTTCTGGCCATTGCAGGCTGGGTCGCGGCGGCCGTTCTGGCATTCATCTTTGCCCCACAGGCTGTACCGCTGGTCAAAGAAATCCCGGTGGTTGGGGATTTCCTGCGCGACAGCTGTGAACTTTCGGTGATCACCGGCTTTGCAGCCGTCTTTGCCTTGGCTTTGATTGTGGTCAGCATCTTCACACCGCTGTTTTCATCGCTGGTGCAGCGTTCGGCTTTGGGCGGCCTGGATCAGGCGCTGGGGCTGTTCTTCGGCATCGCGCGCGGTATTCTGCTGGTTGCAATCGCCTTCTTTGTCTATGACACGGTCATGACCGGCCAGTCCTATACAATCGTGGACGAAAGCCGCTCGGCCAAGGTGTTCGAGCAGTTCAGCAGCCAGATTGAAGAGCAAAACCCCGAAGCCGCTCTGGGTTGGGTGACTGCACAATACGAGGAACTGGTTGCCAGCTGCACGGCAGGAAACGAACAACCCGAAACCACGGCACCAGCTGACGGGTAAACTCAAGGTGCATTGCATGATGAAAGCCCGGCACTGTCCGGGCTTTTTCTATTCAAATGTACCCTTCCCCGCCACAAACCGTACAGCGGATCGTTTTCAGCCCGAAACACCCGTCGCACCGGCTGGAGATCGGTTTGCCAAGAATATCCCGGCTTTTGACAACTTCGCCCGCCCCGTTGCAGATCTGACAGGGCGCCCGGCCCATTCCCCGGCACCTGTGGCACCGTTGTTTGATCCGCTCCTGCTTCTTTTGAGGTTTATGTTGCCACATTCCGGCCCTTTGCGTGCCTCACCCATCCTGATTTGCACATATTAATTGGCATGACAGCACATATGATTGCACATGTCATCTCCTTCGTGAACTTGCCCCGATCTGCGAAATCCTGACCTGCGGCAATAGGTGAGTGTGATCCTTTGATGACAGCCACGCCATTAGGCATTATGTGGAGGCCAACCCGCCACGGAATCGGAGCCACCGATCTTGTTCTTTCTGTTCGAATGCGCGCTGGTCGTTGTGATGGTCGCCCTATTGGCGTCGTTGTCGCCTGCCACCAAACTGACAGCACGCGCCTTGCAGAGGATCCGAAGCCGAACGGCGGTCAACCCTCAGGTCAAATCGTCATAGAAGTTGGAGCCCCGTAAATGTGTGGGATTTTGGGAATCGCAAGCCGGACACATGATGTGTTTGCCGAAATCTATGACGGGCTGCTGATGTTGCAGCACCGGGGTCAGGATGCCTCAGGGATCGTGACCTACAACGGCGAGTTCTTCCGCGAAAAGAAGGCCAACGGTCTGGTCAAGGATGTGTTCAACGCCCAGGATGCAGAAACCCTGTTGGGTCGTGTGGGCATGGGTCATGTGCGCTACCCGACGGCGGGGTCTCTCAGCGCGGCCGAAGCGCAACCCTTTTTCGTGAACGCCCCTTACGGCATCTATCTGGTTCACAACGGCAACATCACCAACACCGCTGAGCAGCGCGAAAAGGTTACCGGCAAATACAGCCGGCACCTGCGCACCACGTCAGACTCTGAAATCCTTCTGAACGTCTTGGCCGACAAAGTGGCGGACGCGATCAAGGTGAATGGCAACGGCGAACCCATCCGCAATCTGTTTGCCGGTGTGAAGATGACGATGGAACGCGTTCAGGGCGCCTATTCCGTGATCTGTCTGGTCGCGGGTGTCGGTATGCTGGCCTTCCGCGATCCGTTTGGCATTCGCCCACTTTCGGTCGCCAAACGCGAAGTGGACGGAGACGGTGATGATTATGCCTTTGCCTCGGAAGACGTGGCCTTTGGCATCAACGGCTTTGAAAAGCTGCGTGATCTTCGCCCGGGTGAGGCGATCCTGATCGATCTGGACGGCAACATGCACGAGTATCAGGCGGTCGAAGGCAAGCTGACGCCCTGCATATTCGAGTATGTCTACCTGGCGCGCCCGGATTCTTTGCTGGACGGTGTTTCGGTTTACAAAACGCAGATGCGCATGGGCCAGACGCTGGCGAAACAAATTCAAGACTCGGGGTTGGAAATCGATCGGATCATACCGGTGCCCGACAGCGCCCGCCCCGTGGCTCTGGAAGCCGCAAAGATCACCGGCATCCCCTATCGCGAAGGGCTGGTGAAAAACCGCTATGTCGGGCGTACGTTCATCATGCCGGGTCAGGCGGAACGGCAGAAATCCGTCCGCCGCAAGCTGAATGCCGTGCCGCTGGAATTCGACGGCCACAGTGTTCTGCTGATCGACGATTCCATCGTACGGGGCAACACCATCAAGAAGATCGTTCAGATGTGCCGCGATGCCGGGGCCAAGAAGGTCTATGTCGCCAGCGCATCGCCGCCGGTGAAATACCCCAATGTCTATGGTATAGACATGCCCACCAAGGCCGAGCTGATCGCGAACGGCAAGGAAATCGAAGAGATCCGCGAAGAACTGGGGGCCGACGCCCTGTTCTATCAGCACCTGGAAGATCTGATCTGGGCCGCCAAGGAAGGTAATCCCGAGATCGAAGCCTTCGACTGTTCCTGTTTTGACGGCAAATACATCACGGGCAGCGTCAGCGAAGGTTATCTGGACAATCTGGAGAACAGCAGCCGTGTCAGCCAGAAGCGCGCCGACATGCAGGTTCCGGGCGGGTCCTGGAATGCGGCGAAACTGGCCTCGGGCTGAGCGGACGAAACGGGACTGACACAATCGGTTTTCCGTTCTGAAAAGCGAATCAAAACGGCGGATCATCCCGGCCGTTCGATAGCTGTCGGCCGGACTGATTGCTGTCATGTGATGTGAATGAGTGGAAATCTGCCACAACCAGTCGGCGAATTCCACGCAATCACAAGGGCTTTTTTCAAGGGCGCCAAATCGCGATGACACCTGTCCGTGCAGCGCTTTTGTTCGCTTGAACGTTTTGCTATCTGGCCGCGACCACTCACTCAAAAAGGGGTCCGGGTCACGCCCCGGACCGCGGATCATGTCAAACGCCAAAGTCCAAAGCGCGGCCACACAGCGGGGCGCGCTGAAGAAGAATTCCGTCTCGGTTCTGGGCGTATTCGGGCCGAAAGCGGATATGCGCGCCCTGATGCGCCTGTCATCAGGCCGCGTGAAAGAAGTAAAACCCGGAAGCCGCGTTGCCTCGGGCACAGTTATCGCGATTGATGAGCATGGCATAATGCTGCGACAAAGCGGCCAGACCCGGCGTATCGCCATCCCCGGCGGCTGATCACATCTTGACGCCCCGCGCGCGGGGGTTCAAACCGCACGCATGACCGATACGACCAAAATCGCCCTGATAACCGGGGCCTCGCGCGGGCTGGGCGCTGCCCTGGCCGAAGCGCTGGCGCCCGAATACCACATCGTCGCCGTCGCCCGGACCACTGGCGGGCTGGAAGAACTGGACGATCGCATCAAGGCCAAGGGTGGCTCTGCCACGCTGGCACCGATGGACATCACCGATCCGAACGCGATGGCAACCCTGTGCCGCGGGATCCATGACCGTTGGGGCAAGGTGGATTTGTGGCTGCATACGGCCATTCACACCTCGGCGCTGACGCCGGTACATTTCGTTGACCCCAAGGAATGGACCAAGGCAGCCAACACGAATGCAAACGCAACCTCGGTTCTGATCCCATATGTCTCGCCGCTGCTGGGTGAAAACGGCCACGCGGTATTTTTCGATGACCCGAAAGCCGGACAGAAGTTCTATGGCATCTATGGTGCCACCAAGGCCGCGCAAATGGCCTTGGCCCGCAGTTGGGCGGCCGAGACCGAACGCACCGGTCCGCGCGTTTCGATCGTGGAACCAGCACCGATGCCGACCGCCGTGCGTGCCCGGTTCCACCCGGGCGAAGATCGCGATGCACTGACGAGCACGGCTGATGAGGCCGCCCGGATACTGGCGCTGCTTTAGGAAATGGCCCTGACGGGCCATGCCTCCGGCGGGGATATTTTTGGCCAGATGAAGCCGGGATCAGGCGATATGAACGCCGTTGCGCCCGGCCAGATCGACGAAGAACTGCCACGCGACACGGCCTGAACGCGATCCGCGCGTGGCCTGCCATTCAATTGCTTCGGCGCGCAGGATTTCGGCATCGACCGAAACGCCATAGGCGGCACAATAGCGGTCGATCATGGCAAGATATTCGTCCTGATCGCAGGGGTGGAATCCCAACCACAAACCGAAGCGGTCGGACAATGATACCTTTTCCTCGACCGCCTCTGACGGGTTGATGGCGCTGGAACGTTCGTTTTCAATCATGTCCCGCGGCATCAGGTGGCGACGGTTCGAGGTCGCGTAGAACACCACGTTTTCCGGGCGACCTTCAATACCGCCATCCAGAACGGCCTTGAGCGATTTGTAATGCTGGTCATCGTGACTGAACGAGAGGTCGTCGCAAAACAGGATGAACCGATAAGGCGCCGCGCGCAGGTGGTTCAGCAGACGCGCGACCGAGCCCATATCCTCGCGCTGTAGCTCCACAAGCTTCAGGTCAGGATGATCTGCGCTCAGCGTGCCGTGGACAGCCTTTACAAGGCTGGATTTGCCCATCCCGCGCGCGCCCCACAACAGTGCATTGTTTGCCTTGTAGCCCGCCGCGAAGCGGCGGGTGTTGTCAAGTAACGTGTCGCGCGACCGATTGATGCCGACCAGCAGATCCAGATCGACGCGATTGACCTGTTCAACCGGCTCCAAGCGTTCCGGTTCCACATGCCAGACAAAGGCCGGGGCCGCATTGAAATCCGGTGTGGCCAAAGGCGCCGGCGCCATGCGCTCCAACGCGGCAGCAATACGGTTCAGGGCTTGGTCGTCCATCGGCTCCTCCGGTCAGATACGGATCGGTTCAAAGCATGTTCTGATTGGCGCAACAAGGCCCGCGAACGAAAAAGGCGCGCCCGAACGGGGCGCGCCTCAGCTGTTGTGTCAGCAGGTTACTTGTCGTCTTCGAATTCCCGCATCAGATCTTCGTCCGCTTCGGCTTCTTCATCGTCATAATAGCCGTCGGCCCGCAACTGCTCTTCTCGCTTCCTTTCAACCCGGGCAACCAGGAAGATCGAAATCTCGTAGAGGCCATAGACCACGACAAAAAGGATAATCTGCGTGATCACGTCAGGAGGCGTCACGATCGCCGCCAGCACCAGAATGCCGACCACAGCATATTTGCGCACGGCCCCCAGACCCTCGGCGCTGACCAGACCTGCCTTGCCCATGAGGGTCAGAAGAACCGGCAATTGGAAGCACAGCCCAAAGGCCACGATGAACTTGATCGTGAGGTTCAGGTATTCCTGTGCCGAGCCCTGAAACACCACGCTCAGCGGCGCGGCCGTCGCGCCATCGGCCACGGCTTCGCCTTCAGCGCCGAATTGCTGGAACCCAAGGAAAAAGTCATAAGCCAGGGGCGTGACGACATAGAAGGCAAAGCTCGCGCCCAGAAGGAACATGAAGGGCGAGGCCAGCATGAAAGGCAGAAACGCATTCTTTTCCGACTTGTAGAGGCCCGGAGCCACAAAGCGCCACATCTGCATCCCGATATAGGGAAACGCCAGAATGAAGCCCCCCAAAAGCGAGACCTTGATCGCGACAAAGAACCCTTCCTGCGGCGAGATGAAGATCAGGCCGCAATCCTGTCCGCGCTCGGTCAGGACCTCACACAAAGGGTTGGTCAGAAAATTGAAGATCGGCGTGGCCACCGTAAAGCAGATGATCATCCCGACCAGAAAAGCCACGACGCAGTGGATCAACCGCGTGCGCAGCTCGGCCAGGTGCTCGATCAATGGGGCCGAGGTATCTTCGATCTCGTCGGTCTTGGTCATGTTTCGCCTTCAGTCTTCAGCGCCGCTTCGGCTTCTTCGGCCTTGGCCAGGGCCTCGGCAGCTTCCTTGGCCTTGCGCTCGGCGGCAGCGCGGGCCGTTGAGGCCTGAATTTTCTTGGCCTGTTCGGCTCGCTCGGCTGCCAGTTTGCCGGTTTCGCTGTCAGGATCGAACTTGGTGGGATCCATGCTTTTTGCCATATCCTGCGCGGCTTGTTTCACGCCGTCCATGGCCGAGCCAACCGGATTCGCGGCGGCGTTGAGACCTTTCTTGATCTCGTTCACACCGGCCTGATCGGCGGCCTCGTTCATGGCGCTGCTGAATTCGCGTGCCATGCCACGGGCCTTGCCGACAAATCGCCCGACATTGCGGAACAAAACCGGCAGGTCCTTCGGCCCGACGACGATCAGGGCGACAATGCCGATGACCAGAAGTTCGGTCCAGCCCAGATCAAACATCTGCGCTTACGCCTTGTCTTTCTCGGTTTCAGGCGTCACGTCCTTGGCCAGTTCCGACGCGTCCTGTTCCAGTTCTTCCGAACCGTCCTTCACGCCCTTCTTGAACGCGGTGATACCTTTGCCGACTTCGCCCATCAGCGAGCTGATCTTGCCGCGACCAAACAGAACCAGAACCACAACGGCGATCAGCAGAAGACCGGGAAGGCCAATATTGTTCAGCATCTCATTTCTCCTTTTTCATCGGCGCCTTTGTGCGCCGGGAATATGAACTGGGTCCGTGTTTACGCCGCCAGGCCCTGTCCCAAAAGGGATCCGGCACAGATTGAGGGCGAAAATTGACCTCATCTGCAAAAAACTATGGGCTCGCATTTTCCAACTGACAGGTTTATGTCAGTTGGAAGTGGCTAGAACAATGGCATCGAAACCTGGTCAACGGAGACTCACATGACCCATGTTGCTGAAATCGTCACCTTCACTCTTGCCAACGGCACCACCCCTGAAGAGTTCGTAAAGCTCAGCAAGGCATCCGAAGCCTTTGTTCGCAGCGCAGCTGGCTTTGCCCATCGACAGCTCAGTCAAGGCGCAGACGGCCGCTGGACTGACTATGTCGTCTGGACGGACATGAAGGCCGCGCAGGACGCTGCGGCGCAGTTCCCGCAACAGGAATGTGCAGCAGGCATGATGGCGGCCATCAACCCTGAAAGCGTTCAGATGCGCCATGAGGCTGTATTATGGAACATGACTGCCTAGGCGCGGTCCGGACGGCGTGTCATGCGCCGAACTGACCGCCTGTTCGATATCATCCAGATCCTGCGCGACGGTAAACTGCACCGCGCGCAGGACATCGCGGACCAGCTGGAAGTGTCGGTCCGTACCATCTATCGCGACATGGACACACTGGTCGCCTCGGGCGTTCCGGTCGAAGGAGAGCGCGGCGTGGGTTACATGGTGCGCGAGCAGATCACCCTGCCGCCGCTGAATCTGACCCCGGCCGAGCTTGAGGCCCTGAACCTCGGCATGGCGATCGTGGCCGAGGCCGCAGATACAGACCTGAAAGCCGCCGCGAACTCTCTGGCAGATAAGATCGATGCCGTTCTGCCCACACAGGTTGTGGCCGAAGCCGATAGCTGGAAATTCGCGGTCTACCCTTTTGCAGATGCAGCCCGCGGGCTTGCACATATGGCTCCGATCCGCGCGGCCATCAAATCACACCAAAAGCTTCGGCTGTCCTACCGCCGCATTGACGGCGTTCTGACTGAACGCACAATCCGTCCGCTTCACATGGAGTATTGGGGCCGGGTCTGGACACTTACCGCGTGGTGCGAATTGCGCAACGGCTTCCGCGTCTTCCGTATCGACCTGATCGAATCCGTCTCGCCGCTGCCAGAGATCTTCGCGGACGAACCCGGCAAACGCCTGAGCGACTACGACCCAAACGCCTGACAGGCAGCAGTATTCAGAAGTGTTTCGGGCAGAGGCACAGCCCGAAACGAGCGATGTATCATTTTAGGTAGGGATCCGGATCCACTGATTCAAAACCTTTGCGCACCTCGAAATGCACATAGGCATCGTCTCCGCCCCTCAATTGCGCCAGCTTTTGTCCACGGCGTACACGATCACCTTTCTTGACGCTGATGCCATCAACATTGGCATAGACCGTCAGCAGATCATTTTTGTGTTTGACCACGATGATCGGAACCTGATCCGCGTCCGCGGTAATCGCCGCTACGGTTCCCGCCTCAGCCGCGGTGACGGCTGTGCCGGGGGCCGCAGCGATGTCGATTCCTTCGTTCTTGCCCTTTTTATAGCCGCGGATGATGGTGCCGCTGACCGGCAAGGACAAGGCCGTAGATCGCGTGTTTGTCGGGGCTTCGGCCGTCACATCAGGGGCTTCAGCGCGCGGCGCAACCTTTTCGTCGGGCAAGGGCTGCGTGGCACTTGGAGGCGTCGGCGTCGGCGACCCCTGCCCCGGCTCCGTTACCTCGGTGGCCGCAACCGGTGCCGCTGCAGCAGCGCTTTGACGTGGCGCGGACTGGTTCTTGACCGGGATCAACAGAAACTGACCTTCACGCACGGTGAAGTCGGACCCCAGGCCGTTCCATTCCGCCAGCGATTCCACCGGCACCTGATAGAGGCGCGAGATCGTGTAAGCCGTTTCGCCGCGCTTGACCTTGTGGCGGACAGGTTCCGGCCCGCTTGCGACGGGCGCCGGGGCTGGCTTGGCAGGCTCCAGCGTCGTTGTCCGGACGCCCCCCGTTTCAGGGGCCTGATCAATGGCGGCTCCGGCAACTGATGCGATATCTACGCCACTGCCTGCACCTACCGCACGCGGCAAGGCGAGAACTTCGCCCTCTCGCAGGGTGTCGGTTGTCTGAAGGCCGTTGAACCGAGACAGCTCACCCTCGGGCAGGCCGACACGCGCGGCCACATCGCGCACCGTGTCGCCCCGTCGGGCCACGACAACCTGGTAGTTCGGATAGGTTATCACCCCCCGGCTGTCGGGCGACGGGCGCGACGTTGTTGCCGACTGCACTGCATCAGTGGTCGAAAATCCGCCGACCTGACCGCGCAGGTCGTAATCCAGTGGCCCTTCACACCCGGCCAGAATGGCCAGAGCGGCCACTCCGGTCGCGCAGCGACGCATAGCTGATTTGGATACTGCACTCATAATTCTGTCCTCAACGCCTGCCCCTGTTGTCCGGGGTTTCGACGACCAATTTATCAAGCCTGTTACGCCTCGTCCTTGCCAAGCCCCTCAAGCAGAGGCACGAAACGGACCGACGTCAATTCTTCATAGTCCAGACCGGCCTCGGTGCGCGTTACTTTGATCAACTGCTGCACCGTGTCCGACTGACCCACGGGTAAAACCATAATACCCCCGATTTTCAGCTGCGCCAAGAGCGGTCCCGGAGGGTCTTCGGCCGCGGCCGTTACGATGATCCGATCAAACGGAGCCTGTTCCGGCAAGCCAAAGGATCCATCCGACAACATGGCCGTGATATTCGTAAGCCCCAGATCGGCAAAAAGCTTCCCTGTCTCGCTGACCAGCCGCCGATGGCGTTCGACCGTATAGACCCTGCGCGCCAGTTTCGACAGGATTGCGGCCTGGTAACCTGACCCGGTTCCGATCTCGAGCACGGTATCGCGCGGCCGAACGTCCAGCGCCTGCGTCATGAGACCAACGACCGACGGCTGACTGATCGTCTGACCGCAGGAGATCGGCAATGGCATGTCCTCGTAAGCGCGATCTGCGAACAGGCCGGTGACAAAGCGGCCCCGATCAACCTGTTCCATTGCCTCCAGAACGCGCGCATCCGTGACCCCCCGTTTGCGCAGGGCAAACAGGAACTGCATCACGGTTTCCGGGTCCAGTCCGCTCATTCGACCGCCTTTAATGCCTCCAGCATGTCATAGGCGGTCAAGTCGGCGCGCATCGGTGTAACCGAGATATAGCCTTCCAGATTGACCGCAGCATCCGTTCCCGGCTCAGTCGGGTTATGCTGATAGCCGCCCTTGATCCACAGGAACCGCCGCCCCGAGGGCGAGCTGTGCGGTTCGACCGAAAAATGCGTGTCGCGCCGGAAACCCTGCGCGGCAACGCGCGTACCGCGCACTTCATCTGCCGGGACAGGTGGGAAGTTCACGTTGTAAAACAGGCGGTAATCGCCCTGCTCGGCCGGGGTTGCATCCAAAATACGCCGGACCAGATCGGCCCCGAACCGCGCGGCAGCCTCGAACGAGTCGTCCAGCCCCAGATTTCGCGGGCCGAAATACTGTGACAGAGCAATCGCAGGAACCCCCTGCAGCGCCGCTTCCATCGCGCCGCCGATAGTGCCCGAATAAAGCGTGTTCTCGGCCGAGTTGTTGCCCCGGTTCACGCCGGACAGGACAAGATCCGGCGGGCAGTCTGACATCACGTCATGCAGCCCTGCCAACACACAATCCGCAGGCGACCCCTCCGCCGCATAACGCCGTTCTCCCAACTTGGCGATCATCGTGGGATGGGTATAGCTGATGCAATGCCCGACCCCGGATTGTTCAAAGGCGGGCGCGACCACCCAGACCTCACCATCCGGACCTGCCAGTTCGGCAGCGATCGCCTCCAGCGTGATCAAGCCCGGAGCGTTGATCCCGTCATCATTGGTCAGAAGAATACGCATGTGCCCGATTTACCCCCGCGTTTGGCCCTTGATAGACCCAGCCCCGCGATGCGGCAAGCGACGCGACCCTGCAATCTGAGGCTTTCGCGCACCACTTGCACGGAAATCGCGAGGTTAACTCTGCGCCTTGGGGAAAACGAAACATTTGTCGCGACGAATGGTCAGCCACATGACACGGCCCGGATTGGGCACAAAGACATTGGGGACCGTCGCCCTGAGGATCGAGCCGTCGTAGTCCATGCGAAACTCGACCAGGCTTTCGTTTCCCAGAAAACGCGCACGCTCGACCACGCCCCGCGCGGCAACGCCATCGGTCGCGGTCGGCAGCGGGCCCTTGCCGTTGCGATCGAAATCCAGTTTGACATGCTGGGGGCGAAATACGATTTCGACATCCGTTCCATCCGGAATACCCGGCGCCAGAAACTGGCCGAACGGCGTGTCTGCCAGCGCTCCGTTCACCTGCGCCCGCAACACGTTGACATCACTGAAAAAGGCCACGGCCGCCTTGTCCGCCGGCCGGGTATAGACATTGTATGGCGCGCCCTGCTGGACGATCTTGCCGCGCCGCATCAGCGCGATCTCATCCGCCATCCGCATCGCCTCTTCCGGTTCATGTGTAACCAGCAGAACGGCCGCATCCTCTTCCTTGAGAATGGACAGCGTCTCATCCCGAATACCGTCGCGCAGACGGTTGTCGAGGCCCGAAAAGGGCTCGTCCATCAGCATGATCCGGGGCCGTGGCGCCAAAGCGCGGGCCAGGGCCACACGTTGTTGCTCGCCGCCCGACAACTGATGTGGGAACCCGTCGATGAACCGCATCAGGTCCACTTTGCGCAAAAGCTCTTCGACCCGGGCTCGTTTCTCGTCCTTGCTGCCTTTCAGGCCAAAGGCCACGTTGTTGGCAACGCTCAGATGAGGAAACAGCGCAAAGTCCTGAAACATCAACCCGATCTCGCGCCGCTCTGGGGGCACCCGAAACACGGTGTCGCAGATCAGTTTGCCATCGACGTAGATCTCACCCGAGTCCTGCATCTCGACCCCGGCAATCATGCGCAGGGTGGTGGATTTCCCGCAGCCAGACGGCCCCAGCAAACAGGTTACCTTGCCGGCCTGCACGGTCAATGACACGTCATCCACAACAACCCGCCCTTCGAACCGGCGAACAATGTTGCGAATTTCCAGACGCGGAGGAGTTGCGTTACCTGTCACCGATGGACCCCATTGCCTTTCCCGATCAAATCCATCGGGCTTGGGCGGGGATAGCAACCCCGCCCCTCAGGTGCAAGAGATCAGCAGCAACCGCCGGATGATGCGGCTTCGTCTGTTGCCTCGAACGGGCTTTCGCCGCCGCAGCCCTCGAAAATGCCGAAATGGGTGGAAAAATCACCGATAAAGTCGAAATGGCGGGCAAACCGCGTGTCCCGCAGCATCATCCAGGTATTGCCGCAGACCGGAAAGACTTTGCCGGTTTCGATGACATGGTGATCGTCCAGTACAAACGCATGCGGCGCGTTGGGAACAGTGCCTTTGTAGATCACCGCCTGGCCGTAATCCTCGCAGGCCGGTTCCAGCGCCGGCAGCTTGAACAGACGGTAGGTCGCCGACAGGAATCTGAGCGGGGCAACACGATCCTCCAGCGCAGGATTCTCGATGGTCAGCGGGCGGTGCGTCACCCGGCGCGGATCACCGAAACCTGCCTTGCGCGCCATCGACAGGAAATCATTCCAGTACAATGCACCCGACAGGCATTCGCCATACAGAACCTCATCCTCGGCCATCGCCTTCGGGACACGGCGGTCGGCATAGACGTCCGAGAAATACATCTCGCCGCCTTCTTTCAGCAACCGATGCGCGCCGCGCAGCACGGCATCCTTGTCGGTCGCCAGGTTGATGACGCAGTTCGAGACGATGATGTCGAACGATCCGGGTTCCAGATCCAGTTCCTCCAGCTTCTCGATATAGCCGTGATGGAATTCCACATTGCTTTTGGCGTGCCCAAAGGCTTGGGCGTGATAGTCCTGATGCGCGCGGGCAACGTCCAGTTGTTTGGGTGTCATGTCCACACCGACGACCCGGCCTTTTTCACCAACCATGGCAGACAGCGCATAGACGTCGCGCCCCGCCCCACAGCCAAGATCGAGGATCGACATGCCCTCGAGATCCAGAGGCGCGATCAGACCGCACCCGTAATATCGGGTCAGCACATCGTCATGAATTCTGGACAGAATCCGCTTGCGATGATCCGGCATGTCGTCAGGCGTACAACAGGCGTTGGTCTGCAAGTCCGCACTGCTTTGCAGGACTTCACCATAATAATTCCGTACCGAATCGTGTTTCATCGCTGCTTCCCCGTCATGCTTGCCTGTACGCAGCTAGTGCAATGGCCTTGCATTCGCAATCTTGCCACGGTCGTTCTGACCAAAGCGTGAGTGTTCCTGCGCCCAACTACTCCAGCAACTCAAAGTCCACATCGGCACGGACAACGCCGTTCACCTGAACCTCAAGCCGATGCGCGCCGGGGATCAGCCTGAAGGTAGACGCATCACCCTTCAGCCTGTGACGCTTGGCCAACGTGAGCCTGCCGTTGCTCAAAGCCGCCTGTTTCAGCTTGTACACCTTAGGTGATGTTTTTCCCGCAGGGCGCTGAAAATAAATAATATAATCCACCAGAACCGGTTGTTTCCCTACCCCGGTCAGATCAACGGAAAACTCCAGCGCTTCGCCGATACGGGCCTCGGAACTCAGATCAATTGTCACGGCGATATCCGCATCTGGGTCATATCCCAGCATCTTCATCGCCTCTGGGTGCCCGGCCTTGACTAAACCGCGCAACGTATGAGAGGTCATCCACTCCAGCTCTGCCGCGGTCTGTCGCGCCTCGGTGCGCCACTTGTCCAGACGCCCAAGCACCAGGCCCGGGTCTTTCTTGGCAATATCATTCAAATGGTTGGCCACCGACCGCGTGACATACCGGGTCGGATCGCCGTGCAACCTGTCCAACAGCGGCAACGGGTCCGTCAGACCCAGACCGATGCCCTGCCCCCATGGCAGACGGGGCCGCGTTCCCTCGCTGACCAATCGGCGCACGTGATAGCTGCCGTGGGTGCACCAGTCCTGCATCCGCCCAAGCACCTTGTCCGGGGCATGGTTCAGGAAAGGCCGAATGGCCCATTCCATCGAAAACCGCTGCGTCAGCTCCTCCAACACATCCAGAGACAGATCGACGTTATCCAGCCCGATGGCCGCGACCCATTCACCCAGCGGCGCGAAAATGAAATCGCCAAAATCATCATCCGATCTGGCAGGGTCCAGCGGAGGCGGCAAAGACCGCAAAATCACCGGGGCGACTGTCGGTAAGTCGCCCGGCACGGCCTGTTGCAGGCATGTCGCGATCCAGGTCATACGCTGTTTCAGTTCCAGTTCAGGCAGGCGCGACATGACCTGTGCCTGAAACGCAGAGGCGTCGAAACCCGGTTCAGCATCCAAGAACAAGGCGCTGAGAAAACTGACCTTTTCAGCATTGAACAACTGATCTTTCAACGAAAACCCCTGCGCCATGATCACATCGTCAGGTTGGTCGCACCGCCGTCCAGCAGGATATTCTGGCCAACGATGAAGCCCGCATGTTGCGAACACAGAAACGCGCAGGTCGAACCAAACTCCTGCCGTGAACCATAGCGTCTGACCGGGATCGTCGCCGCACGGTTGGCACGCGCTTCGTCAATCGAAATACCCTGTTGCGCCGCCACACCGCTGTCCAGAGAATCCGCCCGGTCCGTGGCGTGGATGCCCGGAAGCAGGTTGTTGATGGTCACCCCGTGTGGCGCCACCTGACGCGAGGTTCCGGCCACATAGCCCGTCAGACCTGTACGCGCCGCGTTTGACAGACCCAGAACCGCAATTGGCGCACGCACGGATTGCGAGGTGATATTCACCACCCGGCCCCAACCCTTTTCCATCATTCCGGGAAGCAGGGCCTTCATGAATGCAATCGGCGTCAACATGTTGGCATCCAGCGCCTTGATGAAATCATCGCGCTCCCAGTCCGACCACGATCCGGGTGGCGGTCCACCGGCATTTGTCACAAGAATATCAACGCCCTGCGCGGCCTCGATCACCTGCGCCTGACCGTCGGGGGTGGTCACGTCGCAAGCCACGGTCTGCACCTCGACGCCGTGTTCTGACCGAAGGCGTGCGGCTTCAGCCTCCAACACTTCGGGGCCGCGTGCGTTCATCACCAGATTCACGCCAGCCTCGGCAAGCGCCTCGGCGCAGCCAAGACCCAATCCTTTGCTGCTGGCACAGACCAGCGCGCGTTTTCCTTGAATTCCCAGATCCATCGGATCCTCCCTGTCAGTCATCGCCGCATGTCTAGCACCGGCCAGACAGGGAAGACCAGAAACGGATCGTCGATCAATAGAAGAACTCTTCCCGGATGATCTTGCCGTCGGCGACGTGATAGACACCCACTTCGCGCATATCGAACGCTTCGCCGGTTTCCTTCACGGTGCCCTGCACTTCGAAAATCACGGCAAAACGGTCTTCGCCATGAGGAAGCGGATCGCTGACAGACGCACTGGACACTTCATGAGCGCTTTCCCACCACTCATGCTTGCCACGGATGGCGTCGATCCCTTTGGTTTCCCGACCCATTCCCTGAAAATCCTGCCCTTCGACCGACACCGCATCCGGCGCATACAGCTTGGACAGGTTTTCCTTGGCCCGGTCTTCCCGGCAACCAGCCACGAGTTCATCTGCAATCTCTTTCAAATTCATTGATCCACTCCATCATTTGTTCACTATATGTTCTTTTTGCCACAGACCCATGATTCGTACCAGACCCTTTGTCTTGCTTCGGCAGGATTCCCCGCATATACGCGCGCTCATGCTTGATACCTCGAACCAACCCACCCTGCCGCCCGAGATCGCCCGACGCCGGACGTTCGCCATCATCTCGCACCCGGATGCGGGCAAGACGACGCTGACGGAAAAGTTCCTGCTGTACGGGGGCGCGATCCAGATGGCCGGTCAGGTGCGTGCCAAGGGCGAGGCGCGGCGGACCCGGTCGGACTTCATGCAGATGGAAAAGGATCGCGGCATCTCGGTCTCGGCTTCGGCGATGTCGTTCGACTATTGCAACTTCCGGTTCAACCTTGTGGATACACCCGGCCACAGCGATTTCTCGGAAGACACCTATCGCACGCTGACAGCCGTGGACGCGGCCGTCATGGTGATCGACGGCGCGAAAGGTGTGGAAAGCCAGACGCAGAAACTGTTCGAGGTCTGCCGCCTGCGCGATCTGCCGATCCTGACCTTCTGCAACAAGATGGACCGCGAAAGCCGCGACACGTTCGAGATCATCGACGAAATTCAGGAAATGCTGGCCATCGACGTCACGCCCGCCGCCTGGCCCATCGGCGTGGGGCGCGACTTCATCGGCTGTTATGACATGCTGCGCGACCGGCTGGAACTGATGGACCGCGCCGACCGCAACAAGGTGGCGGAAAGCATCGAAATCAACGGGCTGGACGACCCCAAACTGGCCGAGCATGTGCCTGCCGAATTGCTGGACAAACTGCTGGAAGAGGTCGAGATGGCGCGCGAATTGCTGCCTGCGCTTGACCCGCAGGCGGTACTGGAAGGCCACATGACCCCGATCTGGTTCGGTTCGGCCATCAACTCGTTCGGCGTCAAGGAACTGATGGAAGGCATCGGCGCCTATGGCCCGCAGCCACAGGTTCAATCCGCAGAACCCCGCCAGATTTCCCCCGACGAAAAGAAAGTTTCAGGCTTTGTGTTCAAGGTTCAGGCCAATATGGACCCCAAGCACCGCGACCGGGTGGCCTTTGTCCGTATGGCCAGCGGTCACTTCAAGCGTGGCATGAAGCTGACCCATGTGCGGTCGAAAAAGCCGATGGCGATCTCGAACCCCGTATTGTTCCTGGCCTCTGACCGCGAGTTGGCGGATGAGGCCTGGGCCGGTGACATCATCGGCATTCCCAACCACGGGCAGCTGCGCATTGGCGATACGCTGACCGAAGGCGAAGCACTGCGGGTGACCGGCATCCCGTCGTTTGCGCCGGAACTGCTGCAAGGCGTCCGCGCGGGCGACCCGATGAAAGCCAAGCATCTGGAAAAAGCCCTTATGCAATTCGCCGAAGAAGGTGCGGCCAAGGTGTTCAAACCTTCGATCGGCTCAGGCTTTATCGTGGGGGTCGTGGGTGCATTGCAGTTCGAAGTGCTCGCCAGCCGGATCGAGATGGAATATGGCCTGCCGGTACGGTTCGAGGCATCGCAGTTCACCTCGGCACGTTGGGTGAGCGGTGACAAGGCCGAAGTCGAGAAATTCGTAGGCGCCAACAAGCAGCACATCGCGCATGATCATGACGGCGACATCGTCTATCTGACCCGCCTGCAATGGGATATCGATCGGGTGGTCCGTGACTATCCCGCGCTGAACCTGACCGCGACAAAAGAGATGATGACCTGAGGCAACTGTCTGATTGCACAGGCAGGTTTGGCTGTGCAATCCTGCGCGCATGAGTGACGACGAACTGACCTATCCCGGTGGCCTGCCCGACATGCTGGACAGCTATGAGAACCGGCGCAGCCCGTTTCAGTTCGGCACCCTGACCCTGCCCGAGCTTGACGTCGATCTGGATGATCTGGCCAAACGCATCGTGCCCGACACCGCCACCGAATTGCCACCCGGGCGCAGCACCACCTGGGATCGCAAACGCGTTCAGATCGCGCGGGAATTCGTCGGAAAGTCAGAGCTTGCCTTCCTGAACGCCCAGCTGATCTCGAATCTCAGAAAACGCTCCTTTCCGCGTCAGGCCCCTGCGCTGTTCTGCCGGTTGTGGGACGAACAATCTGACCATCTTATTTCCGTCCTCGACCTTCGTTGGCTGGTATCGTCTGTTCAGACCTTTGCGGATCACGGTCAGACGCCGACACAGCGCGAGGTCGGACATGCCTTGCGCGTGTTCTTCAGCATGATGAAGCTGTATGAGTTCGAGCGGCTCTTCTCGGGGCTGGCCCCGGAAACGCCGTTTCAGTTCAAGGACAGGAACCACGTCCCGCTGCCCTATCAGATGAAAGGCTTTTCCTTTGAAAAAGGCGGGCTTGACGTCAATCTCATCGCTCCGATCTGGACCAAGGCGATGAACGATCCCACGATTGCACCGCTGGTGGATCACCTGATGATCCAATTGAACAAGGACCCAGGTGGAGTTTTTCGACGCCTGAAACGCATGCGCGACACCCGCGCACCGCGCAAATGACCACCTGGGGCATTGTCTCCATGGTCCGGGGACCAACCGAAGACGTCCTTCGGTTCGTGGCCCATCACCTCGAACTGGGGGCGGATTTCATATATATCTACATGGACGAACCCAACCGCCGCACGTTCAGGGCTCTGAGAATGCATCCCAAGGTCCGGGTCCGTAACTGTGATGACGCCTTTTGGGAAAAACGCGGACGCGCACGGCCGGAAAAGCATCAGGTGCGCCAGTCGGTTCACGCCACTTTTGCCTATCGAAACACCCGGCTGGATTGGTTGACACATATCGATGTGGATGAGTTTCTTTGGCCGGCGGCGCCCATTTCTGATGTTCTGCGCGATGTCCCAGACACGGTTCCCGCGGTGCGTGTCCGCCCGTTGGAGGCCTTGGCCGGGGGCGATGATCTGTACAAAGCTCATATCCCGCATGGCCCGAACCGCGAATCGCTGGTCGAGACCATTTACCCGAATTACGGCGCCTTCGTCATGGGCGGTTTCCTGAGTCACGTGCAGGGAAAGCTGTTCGTGCGCACCGGATTGAAGAACCTGAGCATCCGCATCCACAACTTGTTTCAGAACAAGGTGCTGCTGCCCAGCAAATACGAGCTTCCGCAGATCGATCTGTGCCATCGTCATGCCCCGGACTGGGACCACTGGATAGCGCACTACCAGTTCCGCATGGATCGTGGCTCGTATCAGGCCGGCATGGCTCCGAATGTTCCGCGCGAACAGGGGGGGCTGAGCAAGAACGAACTGCTCAATTGGATCGAGGCCGAACAGGGCATGGTCGGGCTGCGTGCGTTCTACAATGAAATGAGCGGCGCGGACGCAGAGGTGCGCGCCAACCTGGAACGCCACGGCCTGCTGCGCCACCGCCCATTGAACCTGGACGAAAAACTACAGAAACACTTCCCCGGAAGTTGCTGAATTGTTGCTGAAATTCACCGCAGACAAAAGGCAGGGTCAGGTGAAATTCTCTTCATTTGACCCCGATCAACGTTTTTGTTATGTCCGCGTACAAGCCGAAATGTCGCATTACGCGCATGGCCATCCGGGCCCGGCACATCTTTGACGCGCGGGCCAGGTCAAGTGTCCGCAAAAACCGGACATACATGACAAAATTCAACGAACTGAACCTGAACCCGAAGGTCCTCAAAGCCATTGAAGAGGCCGGATACGAATCCCCCACTCCGATCCAGGAAGGCGCGATTCCGCCCGCTCTGGAAGGCCGTGATGTCTTGGGGATTGCCCAGACCGGCACTGGCAAGACCGCCAGCTTCACACTGCCGATGATCACCCTGCTGGCCCGTGGCCGCGCCCGCGCGCGCATGCCGCGCTCGCTGGTGCTGTGTCCGACGCGGGAACTGGCCGCCCAGGTGGCCGAGAATTTCGACACCTATACCAAACACCTAAAACTGACCAAGGCGCTGTTGATCGGCGGTGTCAGCTTCAAAGAGCAAGAGGCCCTGATCGATCGCGGCGTCGACGTTCTGATCGCCACTCCGGGCCGCCTGCTGGACCATTTCGAACGTGGCAAGCTTCTGCTTACCGGTGTTCAGATCATGGTGGTGGACGAAGCCGATCGGATGCTGGATATGGGCTTTATTCCTGATATCGAACGCATCTTCTCGCTGACGCCGTTCACGCGGCAGACATTGTTCTTCTCGGCGACCATGGCTTCCGAGATCGAGCGCATCACGGATACTTTCCTGTCCGCCCCTGCCCGGGTTGAAGTCGCCCGGCAAGCGACCGCATCCGAGACGATCGAACAGGGCGTTGTCATGTTCAAAGGCGGCCGTCGGGACCGTGAAGCAAGCCAGAAACGCAACGTGCTGCGCGCCTTGATCGACGCAGAGGGCGAAAAGTGCACCAACGCAATCATCTTCTGCAACCGCAAGACAGATGTCGATATCTGCGCGAAATCGCTGAAGAAATACGGCTATGACGCCGCTGCGATCCATGGCGATCTGGACCAATCGCAACGGATGAAGACGCTGGACGGGTTCCGCGACGGATCATTGCGTCTGCTGGTTGCGTCCGACGTCGCTGCGCGCGGTCTGGATGTTCCAGCCGTCAGCCACGTGTTCAATTTCGACGTCCCCGGCCACCCCGAGGATTACGTGCACCGTATCGGCCGCACCGGTCGCGCCGGGCGCGAAGGCAAGGCCATCACGATCTGCTCGGTCCGCGATGAAAAAGCCCTGGCTGCGATCGAAAAGCTGATCCAGAAGGACATCCCGCGCATCGACAATCCGGTCAAGGAAGAGCCCAAGCCTGAAAAGCCGAAGCCCGAGAAAAAAGCCCGGGACTCCGAAGCCAAGAAAGACACCCGGAAAGAGCGAGAGCCCAAAGGGCGTGGCCGCGGGCGCAAGGAAGACAATGGCCGGGCCGTGGTGGGTATGGGCGATCACCTGCCCAGCTTCATTGCCCTGAGCTTTGACGAGCGTCGTGCCGGCTAAATCGCCAGCACCAAGGCCAGTATCGAGACACCCAACAGCAACATCCCGGCGATTTCTCGCCGGGTGATCGTCTCGCGGAAAAACAGGATCGAGGCCATCAGGCTGAAGATCAGCTCTACCTGCCCCAGCGCTTTGACATAGGCTGCGTTTTGCAGGGTGAAGGCCCAGAACCAACAAAACGAACCGCCCAGACTGGTCAGGCCGACAAACACGCCGGTGGATCGGGTTTGCCACACCGCGCGCAGTTCGGCCCGGTCGCGCCACAACAACCACAGGCCCATGCTGACAAACTGAAACGTCACGACGGCGGCCAGGGTGATCAGTGCCCGGAACCAGGCGTCGACATCACCCAATTGCAACGAGGCCCCGCGATAGCTGACGGCGGAGAACGCAAACAAAACCCCTGATCCAAGCCCCAATTGGGACGCGCGGTTGGTCAGATGCCGCCACCAGGCGCCGCCTCCTCCGGGGGTTTTCGACAGCAAAAGCACCGCCATCAACCCCAACAGGATCGCAACCAGCGCGCCGCTGGAAACGCTGTCGCCCAAAACCAGAAATCCGACGATCGCGGTCTGAATGACTTCGGTTTTCTTGAAGGTGATTCCAACCGCAAAGTTTCGTTGTTTGAACAACGCCACAACACAGATCGTCGCCAGGATTTGCGACGTGCCTCCGATGACAGCGTACAGCCAGAACACTCCACCAATCGGAGGCAAGCTGGCGCCCGTTGTCAGCATCGCCACAAACAGCCCAGCAACGGCCAGCGGCATGGAATACGCAAATCGCGCAAAGGTCGCGCCGGCGGCAGACAGTTTCACGCTGCTCAAGGATTTTTGCAGCATGAACCGCACGGTCTGAAAACTGGCGGCGGCGATGGTGACAGGGATCCAGAGACTCATGTCACCCGTTGTGTCGCCAAATCAGTGCTTTGGCCAGAGCGGATGCGGAACCGGGTCCTTGGCGCGCAGCAGATACTGCCGGAAGATCTGTGCATACGAGCGGTAAACATACGCCTCATTGCAGGCCAGATACCTGTCTTTGCCATCCCGATACAACGACGGCAGCCGATACCATGGCGCGGCGGGATTCATGTGATGAACAACATGCAGGTTGTTGTTCAGAAACAGAAACGCCAACGGCCCGCTGTCTTCGATAATCACGGTCCGCGCGCGGGATTTCTCGTGCGCGCGGTGTTCCAGAAACGTGCGGATCTTCAGCAACGCCAGCCCGATATAGGCCGAAATCAGATAGGCCCAGATCGGCATGGCCGATTGTGCAACGATCCACAGCACCACAACCGCACCGGGGATATGCAATGCCCAGGCCAGCAGGATCGCCCTGTCGCCGCGCCGCAGCCCCCGCCATTCGTCGCGCAGAAACAGCACCTGCCCTATGGCCGGGCCCAGAACCATCCGCCCCAGAAGCGTGTTGTTCAGGGCCAGCAAAGCCCGCACGCCACCCGGCAGGTCCGCCCAGACGTTGGGATCCAGATAGTTGGACTCGGGGTCGTCATACGGGTCGGTCAAAGTGGCATCCTGATGATGCGCCAAATGCAGATCGCGAAAACGGTTATACGGAATGGCCAGGGTCAGCGGCAGCGCCATCAGCGCCTCATTCAGCCATTTGGCTCGGAACGGGTGCCCGTGCAGGACTTCGTGCGTCAAAGACGAATGCAGGGCCGCAACAAAGCCCAAAGCCAGCACCGCCAACCACAGCGAAATATCCGCCAGCCAGAACAGCCCGACCAGCCATGCGGCATAGCATCCGACGATCAGGGCAAATGTACCCCATTCGGGCGACTTGGGTGTCGAGGGCTCAGCCATTGCGCCCCCACGAAACTCCGGCCCAAATTCTTTCATAGACAATGTAAAGCGTCAGGCCGATGGCGGTATTCACCAGTGCCAATGCCCCGCCGACGGCGGCCGAGCCTGTGGCGATCAGGCCCACCAGAGTCATGGTGGCCAACCCCATGACATTCCACACGATTGCTTTCACGACCGATCTTCGCCGCGTTTCCATTCCGATCCCCATTCTTTTTGCTTTTACAAAGGGGTTACATTTCATTTCTCACGCTGAAAATTCTGAATATGATTAACAAAACTAATCATATGTGATATTTTTCATCGCATGAAGGAAAACATCGACAAACGCGACCGCGCCGCTCAATTCCGCCTACGCCTTGCCCGCGCGATGGAGGACCGTCACGTCAGCCAAAGCGCGCTTGCGCGCCACATCGGCGTGGACCGTTCAACCGTATCTCAGTTGTTGACCGGTCATGGCGCGCGTCTTCCCAATGCGCATGTTGTGGGTGGCTGCGCCGCGGCACTGGGCGTTTCGGCTGACTGGTTGCTGGGCCTGTCCGACAGGCCGGAAAGCGCGGCAGAGATTCTGGCCAGTTCCCTGTCCATTACCGAAGCGCCCCGCGCCCTGGTCGATGAGCGGATTTTCGACTGGCACAAAGAAGCCACCGGGTACAAGATCCGCTATGTTCCGGCCACCCTGCCCGACATGCTCAAGACGCGCGCGGTGCTGGAGTGGGAATATGCCCCCCATCTGGGTCGCACGGCAGATCAGGCCATCGGTGCGTCCGAAGACAGGTTGACCTGGATGCGCAGTGCGCAGTCTGATTACGAAATTGCAATGCCATTGTTCGAGATCGAAAGCTTTGCAAGCGGCACGGGGTATTACCAAGGCCTTTGCCCGGCGATTCGTCAGGAGCAGATTGATCATCTGCTGGAGCTGTGTGAACAGCTTTATCCCCGAATGCGTATCTATCTGTTCGATGCCAAACGGCTTTATTCAGCCCCTGTAACGATTTTCGGGCCGCTGCTGTGCGTTTTTTATGCAGGCAGTCACTATATGGCGTTCCGAGACCGGGACCGGATCGAGACATTTTCACGGCACTTCGACACACTTGTGCGCGAGGCCGATGTGGCCGCCCGCGATTTCCCGGACCACTTGCGACAACTCAGAACGGCTGTATCTGGCAAGAATTGATGCAGCGGCGCAAAACCTGTGCTATCGTCCCTTGGCGCGAACCAACGGGCATTCCGATCACAAACGGAGGACCACAGGAATGGACGCAATTCAAACCGCTCAATACGCGCGCGCGCTGTATGCCGCGCACGGAGACCGGGCCGAGGCGGAAGCCGCGCAGAAAATGCGTGAATGCGAAGCCGCCGGAAACCAGAAAGAGGCGCAGGATTGGCAGGCGGTCCGTCAGACCATCCGCCAGATCCGCGGACCAAATCAGGGCTGACCTACAGTTTCGGGTCGGGGTTGACCGTGTGCCCATCCACCGCAATCACCTGCCCAGACACCAACCGTGCTGCGTCTGAAGCAAGAAAGACGGCCATATTGGCGATATCCTGCGCTTCCACAAAGCGCCCCATAGAGGTGCCCGAGGCATAGCCCTGATAGACCTCATCGCGGGTCATGCCTTTCGCGGCGGCCTCTCGGGCCAAGACACCTTCCATGCGCGGGCCTTCCACGGCACCCGGGCAAATGGCGTTTGCGCGAATGCCCAGCGGTCCAAGTTCCATCGCCAGGGTTTTCATCAACCCTATGACCGCCCATTTGGCCGAAGCGTAGGGCGCTCGGAACGGATAGCCGTACTGACCGGCTGTCGAAGAGATCAGAATGATGCTGCCCGCCCGCGCCGACTTCATTATAGGGGCCGCGTGTTTGGCGGCCAGAAAGGCCCCGTCCAGATTGACCGCGACGCAGGCGCGCCATGCATCCAGATCGATATCATCGATCGCGCTGGTCGGCCCGGCGATTCCGGCATTTGCGCACAGAACATCCAGCCCGCCGGCGGCCCCGACAGCCTGAAACACCGCGCTCATGTCGGCCTCGTTGGTCACATCAGCCCTGTGCGCCACCCAATGGTCGGGCAAGATTTTCAGGGCTAACTGGTCAATATCCGTTACCCAGACATCATAACCAGCAGCGTCAAACGCCGCGGCCATGGCATGACCGACACCCGATGCCCCGGCCGTTACCAATACGCGCCTGGTCACGATGGCTTCCGAATGGCGGCACCCGCCCCTTCAGGGTAAGGCAAACCGGCCTGTGCCTCGGCAATCCGCGCCATCGCTGCTTCGATCTTGGGCGACGGCGGGCTGGGACGGCGGGTTTCAAGACTGACATGCAGCAGAAAGCTCTCGCCCGTGGCCAACAGCTTGTCGCCTTCATACATGCTGTGAAAGACATGCAGCTTCTTGCCCTGCCCCAACAGCATCTGCGTGCGCACGTCGATCTTCGCCCCTGCATGGACCTCGTCGATGTAACGGATGTGGTTCTCGGCGGTGAAATAGCTGCCACCCGACGCGATATACTCCATATCGCAACCGATGATCTCCATGAAACGGTCCGTGGCGGCCGCAAAGGCTTCCAGATACTTGGCTTCGTTCATATGGCCGTTGTAATCCGTCCAGTCCAACGGAACGGCGCGGGACAGGGTCAGGATCGGCTGGCTCAGATCCGCCTGATCCAGCGACGGCAGAGCACCCGGTTTCAACAGCGCATCATGCTGGTTCAGCACCGCCCCCGCGCCATAATTCTGCGCCTTGAGGGCCCGCATCATGCCGACAAGATTGTTGTCGCGAATGCGTTCCAGTTCCCGGATTGAATGCATTCCGGATTGCGCGTCTGACTGATCGGCGATCAGGTCGACCAGTTCATCGGTGAATTCCGGCACGTCCATCAGCTTGGTCCAGGGCCATTTCAAGGCTGGCCCGAACTGAGCCATGAAATGCCGCATTCCCGCTTCCCCTCCGGCCACTCGGTAGGTTTCGAACAATCCCATCTGCGCCCAGCGGATGCCAAAGCCCATCCGGATCGCCTCGTCGATTTCTTCGGTGGTTGCAATGCCATCCTTGACCAGCCAGAGCGCCTCGCGCCAGACGGCTTCCAGAAAGCGGTCGGCGATATGCGCGTCGATCTCTTTCTTGACATGCAGCGGAAAGAATCCAACCGAGGTCAGCAATTCCCTGGCCCGTTCAATCATCTGCTGTGGGTTTTTGTCGGTCGGCACCAGCTCGATCAGCGGCAGCAGATAGACTGGATTGAACGGGTGCGTCACGACGATCTGTTCGGGCCGCAAAGCACCGTCCTGAAGCTCCGATGGTTTGAACCCGCTGGTCGATGACCCGATGATCGCGTCTGGATCACAAGCCTCCTGCAAGCCCTTGTAAACCTTCAGCTTCAAATCCAGCCGCTCTGGCACGCTTTCCTGGATCCACGTCGCGCCCTGTACGGCGTCGGCCATGTCGTCATGAAAGCTCAGCGCGCCCTCGGCCGGTAACGGAACGTCACTCAGCCCCGGCAGGGATCGCCGTGCGTTGTCCAGTACTTCGCCTATTTTGCGTTCTGCTTCGGGGTCCGGGTCGAACACCCGAACGTCCCAGCCATTGAGCAGGAACCGTGCGGCCCATCCGCCGCCGATGACACCGCCCCCGATAATTGCTGCCGTCTTTGTCATGCTGTCCTCTAATCGATACAGATTACCTGCGCGCGCGCCGTCTCATCCAAATGCGGAATGCATCCGAATTTCGGCGTCACCGCGCTGCATTGTTTGGTGTCCGACAGGCAGAACCCTGCGCAGTCAGAGGCTTTTTCACAGGAGTTTCCAGCGTCGGGCAATGGTTCAAAGCAGATAAACTGCCGTATCCGCCCGCCCATCTCATAGCTTCCCCCTTTGGCTTCGCAGTCCTCGCGGGCCAAAGGATCTTCCGCGGTCTGTGCCACCCCGACCCGGGGCAGACATACGGCCAGAACCGTCGCGCAGATTACAAGCACCGATCGCATTGCTCACTTCCTTTTGCTGGCGCCCCTGCACTTACCGGTCATGGCAAGGGACGCAAGCAGGTCAACCTTTGGGCGCCCGTTTGACCAGCCCCAGCTTCTCGCGCACCTCGGCCGGGCCGATCACCCGCGCGCCCATGTTCTCGATGATGGTGCCTGCGCGTTCGACCAGTTGCCAGTTTTCGGCCAGCACACCCTTGTCCAGCCACAGGTTGTCCTCGAGCCCCACGCGCACATTGCCGCCCGCCAGCACCGAGGCCGCCACATAGGCCATCTGATGCCGCCCCAGCGAGAACGCGCTGAAGGTCCAGTCATCGGGCACGTTGTTCACCATCGCCATGAAGGTGTTCAGATCATCCGGCGCCCCCCACGGCACGCCCATGCACAGTTGAACCAGGGCGTTGGGTTCCAGAATTCCCTCTTTCACCAGTTGCTTGGCAAACCACAGATGGCCGGTGTCAAAGGCCTCGATCTCGGGTTTCACGCCCAGATCGGTCATCATCTGCCCCATCGCCCGCAACGCGCCGGGCGTGTTGGTCATGACGTAATCCGCCTCGGCAAAGTTCATCGTGCCGCAATCCAGCGTGCAGATTTCGGGCAGGCATTCGGCCACATGCGCCACGCGTTCGGTCGCGCCAACCAGATCGGTTCCAGCCTCGGCCAATGGCAACGGGTTTTCGATTCCGCCGAACACCATGTCTCCGCCCATGCCAGCCGTAAGGTTCAGCACTGCGTCCACCTCGGCATCCCGAATCCGATCGGTCACCTCACGATACAGCGCCAGATCGCGCGACGGGGCACCCGTTTCGGGGTCGCGCACATGGCAGTGCACCACGGCCGCACCTGCCTTCGCGGCGGCAATCGCACTGTCGGCAATTTGCTTCGGTGAACGTGGCACATGCGGGCTGCGATCCTGCGTCCCGCCCGAGCCGGTCACGGCGCAGGTGATGAAGACTTCGCGGTTCATTTCCAGAGGCATGGCGTTTTCCCCAAGTTATACCCAGTTTTGCCTTGGGTTTTCCCCAGGCTTCTCCACGGATTCCGATTTGCGTTCTGGCCCGACTCTGGCGCAGCCTTGGGAAAACTACTTGGCAGAATGCGAATCGAACTTGATGCAATCCGCAAAAAACATACTGCAACCCGAACATCGGGCCCTGAAAACCGCCGTTCTGGTGCTGGACGAATGCAACACGCTCAGCTTCGCCTCGGCGGTTGATCCGATGCGCGCTGCCAATCGTCTGGCGGACCGGCCCGCATTTGACTGGGACTATGTGACCGCCACAGCCGAACCCGCGATGCTGACCAGCGCCTTGCAAGTGCCCGGCATCCCGCTTGCTCGCCTGCAAGGTTGCGACCTCATGATTGTCGTCGCGGGCTTCCAACTGGCCCGCCACGCCACCCCCAGCCTGCTGGCCGGGCTGCGCCGCATTGCCGGTACCGGGGCGACGATGGCCGGGATTGACGGCGGCCCCTGGTTGCTGGCCGAGGCCGGGCTGCTGGACGGTCACCCCGCGACAACCCACTGGGAAGACCTGGAAAACTTTGCCACTCGTTTCCCCGACGTGGACGTGCGCCCCGACCGCTTTACTGTCTCGAATGGTCGCCTGACCTCGGGCGGCGCGATTCCCGCTGTCGAGATGATGCTGCACATCATCGCCGCCCGTCATGGCGCGGGTTTCGCCTCCCGTGTCTCGGGCCTGTTTCTGTATGATGGCGCGCCGGACCCCGGCACACCGCAAAGCCGCACCGGCGTTCCACATCGCCACACCGCGCTGACGGCAAAGGCGAATTCGCTGATGCAGGCATCCCTGGATGATCCCCTGCCACTGGCCCACATCGCAGACCAGCTGGGCACCAGCCCGCGCACTCTGCAACAACAGTTCCGCCTGCGCCTGAACACCACGCCGCAGGATCACTATCTGCAACTGCGCCTGGCCGAGGCCCGCCGTCTGGTCACCGACACCGACCTTCCACTGATGGATGTCGCGCTGGCCACCGGTTTTGCCTCGCAATCCAGTTTCGCCCGCGCTTTCCGCACCGCACATGGTCAATCTGCCCGCGACCTACGGCAAGAGCGCGCGCACCCCACCCATCACTGACCCGATCCAACTTCATTTGGCCAGAAATATCCCGGGGGAGGCACGCGCGGCGTGCCGGGGGCAGAGCCCCCTCGCCTCAGTACGGCATCGGGTGCGCCTTGTGGACAGCGTCCAGCTCGGCCAGCAACTCCTTTGACAATGTCAAATCCGCACCGGCCAATACGTGTTCAAGCTGCGCGACCGTGGTCGCGCCAAAAATCGCCGACATCGTGAATGGTCGCGAGCGGCACCAGGCCAACGCCATATGGGTCGGATCCAGGCCATGTCGCGCGGCAACATCCAGATAGGCCGCGACCGCATCAAACACCCGGTCAGACTTGCGCCCGCCCAATTGAGGCGAAAGCGACATACGAGAGCCGTCCGGCACGGCCCCGCCCTGGTATTTCCCGGTCAGCAGCCCGGTACCCAGGGGTGAAAACGCCATCAGGCCGACATCTTCATGTACGCTCAGCTCGGCCATGTCGGTATCGAACAGACGGCACAGCAACGAATACTCATTCTGTACGGACGCCGCACGCGGTGTGCCCGTCTGCTCGGCCAGTCTCAGCCATTGCGCCGTACCCCACGCGCTTTCATTCGACAGACCAAAAGCGCAGATGTTGCCTTTGTCCACCTGAACCTGCAAGGCCTCCAGACACTCCTGCATATTTTCCAGAACGTCCGCGGTATTGTGGCCCGAAGGCGCATAATCCCAGTTTTGACGGAACATATAGCTGCCGCGATTGGGCCAGTGGAACTGGTAGAGATCGATGTAATCCGTCTGCAACCGCCGCAGAGACCCTTCGATGGCCTCGGGAATGGTTTTTCCCGTGATCGGCGCACCGTCGCGAACATATGACAATCCCTCACCCGAATGCTTGGTTGCCAGTACGAAATCCGCCCGGCGTGCCCTGTTGGCAGCATTCCAGTTTCCAAGAATTTCTTCGGTCCGACCAATTGTCTCTTTGGCGACAGGATTCACCGGATACATCTCGGCGGCATCCACAAAGTTGATCCCCGCATCCAGCGCCATGTCCATCTGCCGGTGCGCATCCGGTTCCGAGGTCTGCGATCCGAACGTCATCGTCCCGAGGCAAAGATCGCTCACGACAATCCCGGTGCGGCCCAGAGGCTTCATCTGCATCCTCAAATCTCCTGATAAATGGCACGGCCCGTCAGGCTTCGGCCTTCTTTTCCCACCGCCCGGATTCTTCGGACCAGTATTGCGCGGCGCATCCGGCGCCGGTCAGCGTCTTCCACTGCCCGCGTGCGTGCTGTACGGCCATGTCGTCATTGCCGTCGAACAGAATGCAAACCCGTTCCAGCGCCGACACCTCTTCGGGTTCGACCGGCGCGCCGTCCACCGCCATGACACACACCGCGCCGTTAGGGGCCTCGGCGCTGGTGGTCAGAAGGATCGGCTGCTCGGCATCATGCGGGCTGCCTTCGCGACCATGTGGCAGGAACCCGTCCTCGGGGCCCAGCCACAGCTTTTCATCCAGCCAGTCCATCCGCGCGGGATCGGTGCCCCGCACGGCAATCTTCCACCCGGCCTGCCGCGCCTTGTCCAGCAGCACAGGCAAGGTGTGCTCCAGCGGCTGGCGGGTCAGATGGTAGAAATAGACAGCACCCATTCGCTTACTCGAAATTGTCCTGCACGAACCGGCTCAGCGCGCGCACACCCCAACCCGTGGCACCTTTGGGCGCATAGGATGTCTCGGACGACACCGAAGCCACACCCGCGATATCCAGATGAATCCAGGGCGTATCCGCTTTCACGAAACGTTGCAGAAACTGCGCCGCCGTGATCGAGCCCGCCGGACGGCCACCGACGTTTTTCATGTCGGCGATGCGCGATTTGAGCAGCTTGTCATAGGCATCGCCCAACGGCATCCGCCACGCGCCTTCATCCTCGGCCCGGGCCGATTTCAGGAAGGCGTCACAGAATGTGTCATTGTTGGAAAACACACCTGCATTCTCATGACCCAGCCCGATGATGATCGCCCCGGTCAGGGTGGCCAGATCGATCATGCCCACCGGTTTGAACCGCTCCTGCGCGTACCACATAACGTCGCACAGAACCAAACGGCCTTCGGCATCGGTGTTGATGATCTCGACCGTGTCGCCCTTCATCGACTTGACCACATCGCCCGGACGGGTGGCATTGCCCGAAGGCATGTTCTCGACCAGCCCGACAAGGCCCACCACATTGGCCTTGGCTTTGCGCTTGGCCAACGCGCGCATCGTGCCCGCGACAACACCGGCACCGCCCATGTCCATGGTCATGTCCTCCATGCCACCGGCCGGTTTCAGCGAAATGCCACCTGTGTCGAAAACCACCCCCTTGCCCACCAAAGCCAAGGGCGCATCGTCCTTGTCGCCGCCATTCCAGTGCATCACAACGACTTTGGACGGGCTGGCAGAGCCCTGCCCGACGCTCAGCAAAGTGCGCATGCCCAGTTCAGCCAGCTTGTCCTCTTCCAGAACTTCGACTTCCAGGCCCAGCTCCTGCATCTCGACAAGACGATCGGCAAATTCCGTGGTCGTCAGAACATTTGCAGGTTCGTTGGTCAGATCACGGGTCATCCGCACGCCGTCGGCAATCGCGTATAGCGGTGCAAACTCTGCTTCGGCTTCCTTGGGTTTTGAATGTCCGATCGTAATCGAACCGCTGCCTTCGCTGTCCTTGGTTTTGTGCGCGTTGAAATCGTAACTGCGCAGCACCATGCCAAGGGCCAGGTTTTCGGTCTGCGCCTGATTGCCAACCATCACCAGCATGTCCTTGCCACCTGCGGATTTGGCCAACGCGGCACCAGCCTTGCGGGCCTCGTCGGCTTCCGGGCGGCGCGGCAGCACCACGACGTCCAGCGCTTCGGCCGCCATCCCAGCCGGCCAGGCCATCGAGATAACATCGCCGGTCTTGGACTTTTCGAATTTCTCACTTTCGACAAGCCGCGCCACAGCGCCTTTCGTCAGACGATTGGCCCGACGCGCCGCAGGGTTCATTTTTCCGTCCGACGGAATGATGATGGCCACCCGCCCTTCGGCCTGCGCCATCGCATCCAAGTCAAAATCCTGAAAACGGACCGGTATCAGACTGCTCATTGCAAACTCCTCGAATTCTGTTCCCCAAGACCTAGCCCGCGCCGCCCGACTTGACCAGATAGCAGTTTTCCCCGCGTTTCAATTGCAGTAAGGTTCCGAAAAAATAACTGGCAGGCTCGGGGGAGAAAGACGTGACACGAGAGGGCAGGCATACGCCGTCGCGCAGGAAGACATGCACGCGCGATTTCGGCCCGTTTTCCGGCGCAAAAGGCTTGGCGGGGGCAGTCTTGTGATCCTCGACCGCTATTTCGCCCGCCGCTTTCTACAGAGCTTTCTGGTCATCGGCGGTATTTTTCTGACCTTGATGATTCTCATCGATCTGATCGAACAGATCCGCCGATTTGACGAAGTCGACCTGTCCTTCGGCCAATTGTTGCACCTGACGCTTCTGAACACACCGGCCGCCATCAGTGAAATGCTGCCCCTGCTGGTCATTCTGTCCACCATTGCCTTGTTCGTCGGGCTGGCACGGACCTCTGAACTCGTGGTGACCCGCGCCACGGGTCGCTCGGGTATCCGCGCACTGGTCGCGCCAGCGGCGCTGGCCCTGATCATCGGTGCGCTTGCGGTGGCATTGCTGAACCCCATCTCTGCGGCCACATCCCAGGAATTCCAACGCCTGTCTGACTCCTATCGCAACAACGGCAGCTCAGCGCTTTCGATCAGCAGCGAAGGCCTTTGGCTGCGTCAATCGGCGGAAAACGGACAGGCCGTCATCCATGCCCGGGGCACCTCGAACGGGGATACGCTGGGCCTGGACGACGTGACCATCATCACCTTTGCGCGCGATGGTAAACCCACCCAGCAGATCGTCGCCGACAGGGCCGTGCTGGAAGACCGAAACTGGGTCCTGTCGCGGGCCAAGATCTGGAATTTGCAGAATGGGCAGAACCCCGAAACCAGTTCGGTGGAGCATGAACGGCTGGAGTTGCCGACCTCGCTGACCCGGCAGCGGATTCTGGACACTCTGGGGCAGCAGGATTCAGTGTCGGTTTTTGACCTGCCGCAACTGATCAAGGATCTGCGCGAAGCCGGGTTTTCGACCAAGCAATATGAAGTCTGGTTGCAGGTGCAGCTGGCCCGGCCGTTCTTTCTGGTCTCGATGGTGCTGATCGGGGCTGCTTTCACCATGCGCCACGTTCGGTTCGGCGGTACCGGAATAGCAGTTTTGACGGCCGTACTGCTTGGCTTTGCCATCTATTTCGTCCGCAATTTTGCGCAAATCCTCGGGGAAAACGGACAATTGCCCGTCTATATCGCGGCCTGGGCGCCGCCCTTCGCCGCCATCTTGTTGTCCCTTGGCCTGCTTCTACACGCGGAGGACGGCTGATGCGGAGCATGATTTCCCTGCTGCTGACCAGCGCAATCGCGTTGTCGGCACCGACCGTTCTGGCGGCGCAAACCACGTCGGCCGAGCCTGACCCGCAAGCTGCGCAGTCACAGGCCGAACCCGCCCTTTTGGTTGCCGACAAAGTCTTTATTACACCCGACAGAAAACTGGTGGCCGAAGGCAATGTCGAAGCCTTTCAGGGCGATACCAAGCTGTCAGCCCAACGTGTCACCTATGACCGGGAAACGGGTGAGCTGACGCTCGAGGGACCTATTCGCATTGATCAGGGGGGCCAGTCGACCCTTCTGGCCGATTCCGGACAGCTGGACAGCGGTATCCAAAACGGTCTGCTGATCGGTGCTCGGATGGTTTTCGATCAGCAGATCCAGATTGCCTCGGTTCAGGCGAAACGGGCAGCGGGCCGCTATACGCAATTCAGCAAGGTCTCGGCCACTTCCTGCCATGTCTGCACCAATGGTAAGCCACCCCTTTGGCAGATCCGCGCCCGCAAGGTCACACATGACCAGTTGGAGCGGCAATTGTACTTTGAAGGCGCGCAGCTTCGCGTGCTTGATTATCCGGTATTCTATTTCCCGTATCTGCGCTTGCCGGATCCGACATTGGAGCGCGCAACCGGCTTTCTTGTGCCGTCGATCCGCAGCACCTCACAACTGGGAACGGGGGTTCAGGTTCCCTATTTCTTCAAGCTGGGGGACCACAAGGATTTGACCTTGACGCCGTACTTGTCAGGCAAGACCACGACGCTGGGGTATCGATATCGCCAGGCGTTCGTGAACGGGCGCATTCAGCTTGAAGGGGCCTATACCCGTGATGATGTCCAGCCCGATCAGGATCGCGGTTATCTGTTCGCCAGCGGTTGGTTCAACCTAAAGAACGATTTCCGGCTGACATTCGCTCTGCAAACCACCTCGGACGACGCCTATCTGGCTGACTACGGGCTGCCGGGCCTGGATCGTTTGCGCAGCGAGATAGCGCTGGAACGGATCAAACGCGACACCGCGTTCAAAACAAGCCTGATCCATTACAAAACTCTGCGTGAAAGTGAAAATCAGGACGAAATCCCATCCCGAGTCTTCGACCTGAACTATGAAAAGCGATTCTTCCCTGGCGCGCTTGGCGGCGAAGTGCGGCTGGCTTTTATCGGCCACGCACATGAACGCACCAGCGACGCCGATATCGTTGGCCGTGACATAACAAGGGCAACTGTTGATGCCGAATGGTTGCGAAGCTGGACATTTGCATCGGGCCTTCGCGCGGACGCGACGGTGGGCGCATCGGTGGATACGTTCAATATTCGCCATGACAGCAACTTTCCCAGCAATGTGACCCGCTCGACCCCGCGCGCGGCTTTGACGCTTCGCTATCCGATGACCCGTCGTGAAAAGACCGGCGCGGTTCAGCTTCTGGAACCGATCGCACAGTTGGGATGGACCCATGTCTCGGACACTGATGTGCCAGATGATGAAAGCACGTTTCAGGAATTCGATCAGGGTAACCTGCTGGCCCTGTCCCGATTCCCTGCGGAAGATCAGCGCGAAGACGGTGCCACCGGGGTCATCGGCCTGAACTGGGCCCGCTATGGTGCAGACGGACAGCAGGCGCTTGTAACGTTGGGTCAGGTGTTTCGGGCGGATGCCGACCCGAATTTCACCCTGACATCCGGATTGCAGGGCACCACGTCCGACTTGCTGGTGGCGGGGCAAATCACCACGGCCAACGGTTGGTCACTCGGCGGGCGCGGTCTGATAGACAGCGATTTCAGTTTCGTCAAAGCTGAATTGCGCGGCGCCTGGGCATCCGAATTTGCCGGCCTGTCTGGCAGCTATATCTGGCAGGAAGAGGATCCGGCGGAAAACATTGCGGATGAAATCTCGGAAATCTGGCTTCTGGGCCGCTATCAAGTCGACCAGAACTGGCTTACGAATGCCGAGGCACGCTATGATCTGAACCAGTCAGAGCCAATCCGGTTGGGGCTTGGTGTAACCTACCAGAACGAATGTGTTCAGGTTAACATGTCCGTAAGCAGACGCTTTACTTCAACATCCACTATTGAGCCTTCGACAGAATTCGGCTTTACCCTATCGCTGACAGGATACGCCCTTGAAGGCGGTGGTAACACATACAAGAGAAAATGCAGTTGATATCAGGTTTCTCCAGGTTTCTTCGTTCCGGTTGGCACAAACCGGTCACGCCGGCACTGGCCGCCGTTTTCCTCGCTTTTTCAGCACTGCAGGTCAGCGCCCAGAGCCTGTTCTCGCCAGCGATCCGCGTGAATCAGGATATCGTCACCTGGTACGAACTGGAACAACGCCTGCAATTCCTGAATGTTCTGGGCCTGCCCGGCGGCAATGAAGCTGACGTCAGAGAAGCCCTGATCGAAGAAAAGTTGCGCAAGCAGGCCATGCGTGAAGCAGGCGTGGAAGCTGCGCCGGAAGCCGTACAACTGGGTATCGACGAGTTCGCCTCGCGCGGGCAATTGTCCACCGAACAATTCCTGCAACTTTTGGGTGAGGCAGGCGTCGACCCGGAAACTGTCCGTGATTACGTTGCAGATCAGCTGGCCTGGCGCGACTATATCAGCTCGCGCTATCTGTCGCAGGCCCGTCCGACCGAAGACGAGATTGATCGCGCGCTGGGACAAACCGGTGGCGGCGGCCTTCAGGTTTTGCTGTCCGAGATCATCATCCCGGTGAACCCGCAAACCGTTGCACAGACCGAATTGCTGGCGGAAGAAATCTCGCGACTTGAAACTATCGAAGCGTTTTCAGCCGCAGCGGCGCAATATTCCGGAGCGGCAACCCGCAACGAAGGCGGACGACTGGACTGGCTGAATATCTCCAACCTGCCGCCTGCCTTGCAGCCGGTTATTCTTGGGCTCCAGAACGGCGAGATCACCGACCCCATCAGTTTGCCAAACGCCGTTGCCCTGTTTCAGTTGCGCGGATTGCGCGAGGTGGCGACCGCTGCGCCGCGGATTTCCAAGCTAGATTATGCTGCCTATTACCTGCCGGGTGGTCGCAGCGCCGAGACCCTGGCACGGGCTGCCGCCCTGCGGGAGGAGATCGACACCTGCGATGACTTGTATGGAGTCGCCAAAGATCAACCCGTCGAAGTCCTGGACCGCATCGAAGCCAGCCCTTCAGAAATACCACGTGATTTCGCCGTAGAACTGGCCAAGCTGGATCGCTTCGAGGTGTCAACAAACCTGACCCGTAACAACGGGCAGACGCTTGTGTTCTTGATGCTGTGCAACCGAGTCCGCGACCTGGGCGAAGACACCTCGCGGGCGGATGTCGCGAATGCACTGGCGCAGCAGCGGCTACAGGCCTTTGCGTCCAGCCTGGTAGAGCAGCTGCGGGCTGACGCCACCATTGTTCAAGAATGACACGCCCGATTGCGCTCAGCTGCGGTGAACCGGCCGGGATCGGCCCTGAAATCGCGGCCAAAGCGTGGGCCGAGCTGCGCCAAACCTGCCCGTTTTTCTTTATCGGCGATGCCAACCACCTGCCTGCTGGCACGCCTATTGCGAAAATCCAAACCGCTTCGGATGCTGTTGCAGTCTGTGATCAGGCCTTGCCCGTGCTGCAACTGAACTTCCCTACCGCAAACCTGCCCGGTCAGCCAGACCCAGCCAATGCCCCATCGGTGATCGATGCCATCGAAACCGGCGTCGATCTTGTGAAAGCCGGGGCAGCGGCCGCTCTGTGCACCGCGCCCATTCACAAGAAGGCCCTGATCGACGGGGCCGGGTTTACCTATCCCGGCCATACCGAGTTTCTGGCTGCGCTGTCGGGCACCCGCCGGGTTGTCATGATGCTGGCCAGCGACCAGTTGCGGGTTGTCCCGGCGACAATCCACATTCCCTTGGCGCAGGTTCCCGCCGCGCTGACACCCGACCTGCTTCGCGAGACGATCGAAATCACCACGCGCGGTCTGCGCGACCAGTTTGGCATACAACACCCCCGCATCGCCATAGCCGGCCTGAACCCCCATGCCGGCGAAGGTGGCAAAATGGGCAGCGAGGAGCTTGACTGGATCGCCCCAATGCTGGCCGATCTGAACCCGGAAGCTGCGACCCTGACGGGCCCGCACCCTGCGGATACGCTGTTCCACGCCGCTGCCCGCGCCCGCTATGACGCGGCGATCGCAATGTATCATGATCAGGCCCTGATCCCGATCAAGACACTGGATTTCGACCGGGGCGTGAACGTCACCCTTGGCCTGCCCTTCATCCGCACGTCGCCAGATCATGGCACTGCACTGGATATTGCAGGGAAAGGCATCGCCAATCCTACCAGCCTGATCGAAGCTCTGAAGCTTGCCCAACGCATGGCACAAGGCTCTTGATCCTTCATCTGGCTGAAAATATCCCCGCCGGAGGCATAAAATTTCTGGCGCTGCCCCTGCGGCCTGCGTCACGGTAATCGGATCATGAGTGCTATCGACAATCTCCCCCCTCTGCGCGAGGTCATCGCCACACATCAACTCTCGGCGCGCAAATCCTTGGGTCAGAACTTCCTGCTGGACCTCAACCTGACCGCCAAAATCGCCCGTCAGGCTGGCGATCTTGCAGACTGCGACGTACTGGAAATCGGCCCCGGTCCTGGTGGCCTCACCCGAGGGCTTCTGTCCGAAGGCGCGCGCAAGGTCGTGGCGGTCGAAAAAGACACCCGTTGCATCGCCGCCCTGAACGATATCGCCGCCGCCTATCCCGGAAGGCTGGAGGTCATCAATGGTGACGCGCTCGAGATCAACCCGCTCGAACACCTGACCCCGCCAATCCGCATCGCGGCCAACCTTCCATACAACGTCGGCACCGAACTGCTGGTGCGCTGGCTGACGCCCCCGGAATGGCCGCCGTTCTGGCAGAGCCTGACGCTGATGTTCCAACGCGAAGTGGCCGAACGCATCGTGGCCCAACCCGGCAGCAAGGCGTATGGCCGTCTCGCCATCCTCGCCCAATGGCGGGCCGAGGCGCGCATCGCCATGTCCCTGCCCCCCGGCGCCTTCACCCCTCCGCCCAAAGTCTCCAGCGCGGTGGTCCACCTGACCGCCCTGCCAGAACCGCGCTATCCTGCTGACGCCGCGACCCTGTCGCGTGTGGTGGCCTCTGCCTTCAATCAACGCCGCAAAATGCTGCGCGCCGCGCTCAAAGGCGTTGCCCCGGATATCGAGGATCGCTTGCGGGCCGCAGGTATCCAACCCACTGAACGGGCCGAGCAGGTTCCGCTTGAAGCGTTCTGTGCCCTGGCGCGCGAAATCCAGAAACCCTGATCACAAAAAAGCCCCGAGGCTTGACCTCGGGGCTTTGCAAGTTCTGATGCCGGCTTATTCAGCCGCTTCCGGTGCGTCGCCATCCGTTTTGGGCGCATCTTCAGCCGCTGGCGCCGGTTTGGGTTTGCGTGCCCGCGGTTTGCGCGCAGGCTTTTCCTTCTTCTCAGCTGCCGGGGCTTCGGCCCCTTTGCTTTCCGGTGTCTCGACCAAACCGCTTTCCGGAGCAGCGTCCGGTGCGGCGAAATCCATTACGTCCGGCTGCGGGGCTTCGGCGGGATCGGCCTGCCGGGCCGCTTCACGTTCCTGGCGCTCGGCGCGCTCACGGTCACGCTCGGCCTGGCGTTCGCGGTTCTGGCGTTCCTGCTCTTCGCGGCGCGCTTCAATCTCGCGCTGCGCCTCACTCAGCATGCGCAGATAATGTTCCGCGTGCTGTTGGAAGTTTTCCGCCGCAACGCGGTCGTTTGACAGCTGAGCGTCACGCGCCAGCTGATTGTACTTATCAATGATTTGCTGAGGCGTGCCACGCACCTTGCCTTCAGGGCCCGAGCTGTCAAATACCCGGTTTACGACGTTACCGCCAGAAGGACGATTGCGGTTGTTCTTGGCCCGCGAGCGGGATTTGGAAGATCTCATTTTACTTTACGTCAGCCTTATCAATGCGCTGTCGCTCAACCCGTGTTTTGCACTGCTCAGAGGCGTTTGCCGTCACGGGATGTCGACTTTTTTGGGCTTGGCGTCAGGGGTGCGCTGCAACAGCGTCAACCTCGCCGACTAATCCTGAGTAAACATGTCCTGACCGCGCAGACAAGAGGAATCTGGGATTTTCACACGCTTTTTTACTCGGGGCAGCGTTTTTTGGCTTCAGACAACAGTTTCAACCCGGCATCTTTGCGCCGACAACCCGGTCACGCCCGTCCAGATCAGGGATTACGCGAATATCCGCCAAACCCGCCGCATCAAACAAGGCAGACACAAGATTTGCCTGTGTCGGGCCAATTTCCACAAGTATTCGCCCGCCTGGCAGCAGGTAATCCGGGGCCGAGGCCGCAATCTGCCGATACGCGCCCAGCCCGTCCCCTTCATCGGTCAACGCCATGCGCGGCTCGTGCTCCCGCACTTCGGGCGAAAGATCCTCCATTTCGGATACGGAAATATACGGTGGGTTGGAAACAATCAGGTCAAACCGGCCTTCAATGTCTTCAAACCAGTTTGACTGCGCAATCTCGGCTCGTCCTTGCACCTTGTGGAGCACGGCATTGGCGCTGGCCTGAAGACAGGCGGCTTCACTCAGGTCGACCCCAAGGCCCGAAGCGCTGGTTCGTTCCGCAAGCAGTGTGACCAGAATACAGCCCGACCCGACGCCGAGGTCCAAAACATGGTCGAAAGGTTCGCTCAGCGCGGCCTCGATCAGGGTTTCAGTCTCGGGGCGTGGATCCAGAACGTCGGAACTGACACGAAACCTGCGCCCATAGAACTCGCGTTCGCCCAGAAGATGAGACACCGGCACCCGAATGGCACGCAAAGAAACCAACTGGTCATAGCGTTCAGCGATCTCGGGCTGCAACTCTTCCGGGGCAATCAGCGTCACCCGGCTGGCTTCTATCCGTGCGGCATGGGCCAACAACAGGCGCGCATCGCGCGCCGGGTCATCCACGCCCGCGGCCCTCAGACGCGCGGTTGCGGCCACCATGGCCTGCGCTGCTGTTTGCAGCCCCATCATTGCGCCATCTCGGCCAGCAACCGGGCCTGATCATCCGCCGTCAGAGCGTCAATCACTTCGTCCAGATCCCCCTGCATCACCTGATCCAGTTTATAGAGCGTCAGGTTGATCCGGTGATCCGTCATCCGCCCCTGTGGGAAATTATAGGTGCGAATGCGTTCCGAACGATCCCCTGACCCCACCTGGCTGGCCCGGTCGGCGGAACGTTCGCTGTCGATCCGCTGCCGCTCGAGGTCATAAAGCCGCGTTTTCAGCACCTGCATGGCGATCTCGCGGTTGCGATGCTGGGACTTCTCGGAACTTGTTACCACCAAGCCCGTCGGAATATGGGTGATCCGCACCGCCGAGTCGGTGGTGTTCACGTGCTGCCCGCCCGCGCCGGAACTGCGCATCGTGTCGATACGGATGTCATTGGCGTCTATCTGGATGTCGACATCCTCGGCCTCGGGCAGTACCGCCACCGTCGCCGCCGAGGTGTGGATGCGCCCGCCGCTTTCGGTTTCGGGCACGCGCTGCACACGGTGCACACCGGATTCGTATTTCAGCCGGGCAAAGACATTGTCGCCCTTGATATGGGCCACCACCTCTTTGATCCCGCCCAAATCAGAAGCCTGTTCTTCGATGATCTCGAACTGCCACCCGCGGGCCTCGGCATAGCGTTGATACATACGCAATAGATCGCCCGCGAACAAAGCGGCCTCGTCCCCGCCGGTACCGGGGCGAATTTCCAGCATCGCCGGCCGCGCATCCGCCGCATCCTTGGGCAACAGCGCCAGTTGCAGCGCGTGTTCCGCCTCGGGGATGCGCGATTGCAAGTCCGGAATTTCCTCTTCGGCCAACTCCTTCATATCCGGGTCGGCCAGCATCGCCTCGGCCTCAGTCAGATCTGCCACCAGCTGGCGCCAGGCCATGATCTGATCGACCACGGGTTTGAGGTCGGAATATTCCTTGGCCAACGCCGCAATATCGCCGCCCGATGCGCCATCCGCCATGGCAGCTTCGAGGTATTGGAATCGCTGGGTGATCTGTTCAAGACGTTCTTCGGGGATCATCCCGGCGGTGTCTATCATCCGGGGGCTTTGGTCAAGGGCCACGTCGTGCTAAGCTTGCTGTCATGAAACGGATTTTGCTTGCCCTTTTGCTGACGTCCACGCCGGTTTTCGCCGATTACATCGGCCCCGACGGCAAGACCCGCGATTGCTATTGCACCGACACGTCCGGGTCCCGCATCGAACTGGGTGAGATGATCTGCTTGCAAGTCGACGGCCGCATGTTCACGGCACAGTGCCAGATGTCCCTGAACGTGCCCATGTGGCGCGAGGTGCAGGAGGGATGTTTGTCATCCGGGTTGCAGAGCGATCCTGTTGATCACTTTGAACAGGATGAGGCGTCCTGAGCGCCGGTAGAACAGTTACATCTGCTCCAACCACCCATCAACCCGTGCCTTGTTCACACCGAAATCCCTGCGCCCAAACCGCAAACGGCCATGGATGCGCAGCGTGTCGCCGTCCTGCCGAACAGTGGTATAGTCGGGGAAACCAATCCATTTCGTGCGGGTGACATAGGTGATCATGCCTTCATCGACCGAACCTGCCAAAACCGAGGTGCGCGGCGTGGCGCGGGCGATCCGATCGAGCTTTTGCAACCCTTCCGGGCCGGTTGCAACAACGCGCAGAACGCCACCCGGCAAGTCCTGATCAACCTCTGCAACCGGTGCAATATGCCATTGGGCCGGCGCAGATGGGGCCAGCCGGATGTAAGCGCCCAGCCCAAGCACCAGCGCGATTACTGCCCACAGAACCATCTTTTTCATCCCGCTTTACCCTCTTGCAGAAACCCTATGCGGATCAAGCGCCGGGGCAAGCCGTTCCGGGCCGGTTTACCGTGACGTCACCCCCGGCAGGATGCACAGCATCTCGTAGATCAGGTTGGCTGCCGTCAGGGCCGTGTTGCCAGACGGGTCATACGGAGGTGAAACCTCGACCAGATCACACCCCACAACATTCACACCCTGCAACGCGTGGATCAGTTGCAGCGCCTGCGGCGTGGTCAGCCCGGCAATCTCTGGCGTACCCGTGCCCGGTGCAAAGGCCGGGTCCAGGCTGTCGATGTCATACGTGACATAGACCGGATGATCCCCGATGATCTTGCGGATCTGAGAGCCGATCTGCGTCAGATTCTGCTGCCACAACTCCCAGGCCGGGAACTGGCGGAAGCCCCAATACCTGGCTTCGGTGAAATCCGAAGCCGCATAGCCCGATCCGCGAATGCCGATCTGAAAGGTCTTGTCGGGGACAATCAGCCCCTCTTCATAGGCGCGGCGGAAGACGGTTCCGTGGGTCTCTTTCTCGCCGAACATCTCGTCATTCACATCCGCATGGGCATCCACATGCACCAGAGCCACCGGCCCATGCTTTGCCGCAATGGCCCGCAGGATCGGCAGGGTGATCGAATGATCTCCCCCCATCGCCACCGGGGTCACGTTCTTTGCCAGGATCGCATCATAGCTTTCCCTGATGATCCTCAGGCTGTCCGCAAGCGAAAAGGTGTTGATCGCCAGATCCCCGATGTCGGCGATTTGCAAGCTGTCGAACGGAGCCGCCGAGGTAGCCATGTTGTAGGGCCTTATCATCGCGCTTTCGCTGCGGATCTGTTTGGGTCCGAACCGGGTGCCCGATCGCCACGAGGTGCCGATATCCATCGGAATCCCCAGAACCGCCACATCCAGCCCCGCCAACGAGGCAGCCTGGGGCAGGCGCATAAACGTATTCGGCCCCGAAAACCGCGCCAGATCATTGCCGCTGACCGGTTGATTGAATTCAGTCATGCGCGTTGTATCCCCATCCCTTCAACTTTCTTTACCCAGCACATACCGGCAGTATGGCTAACCAATGGTTAATGCGCGTCCAAACGGTTATGTTTTTGCCAGCTTGTTCCACCCCAACAGGCAGACGATCTGCGTCGCCACATGCGCCCCCGCAATCGCCGTGGCGCCGGATGTATCGAACGGCGGAGACACCTCGACCACGTCGCCGCCCTTGATGTTGATCCCGGCGATGTCGCGCAGGATGATCTGCGCCTGAATGGAACTCAAACCACCCCAAACCGGTGTCCCCGTACCCGGTGCAAAGGCCGGGTCCAGACCGTCGATATCAAAGCTCAGATAGACCGGGCTGTCGCCCAGAATACCCTTGATCTTCTGCGCCACGGCAGCGGGGCCGGATTCATAGACCTCGCGCGCGTCGATGATGTTGACGCCCAGCGTGTCCTCGTTGGTGGTGCGGATCCCCACCTGAACCGAGCGTTTCGGGTCCACGATCCCGGACTTCACCGCCTTGTAGAACATGGTGCCGTGGTCCACCCGGCTCATGTCGTCATCGGCCCAGGTGTCGGTATGGGCATCGAACTGCAACAGCGACATCGGCCCGTATTTCTCGGCATAGGCCTTGAGGATCGGAAAGCTGATATAGTGATCGCCCCCCAGCGTGACCGAGGCCACATCCGCCGCCAGAATGGTACGGATATGGTCAGTCAGCGTATCGGGAAAGGCGGGGATGTTGGCATAGTCATAGGCCATGTCGCCATAGTCGATGATCGCCAGCTCGCTCAGCGCATCGAAGGGCCAGCCATAGGGCGCATCGGGCGATTGCAGGGCGCTCGCCTCGCGGATCGCACGTGGGCCAAGGCGGGTGCCCGGGCGGTTGGTCACCGCCTGATCAAACGGCACACCGGTCACGGCGATGTCGGCGCCCGTCAGATCCTTGGTGTACAGACGCCGCAGAAACGAGGTCGCCCCGCCAAAGGTGTTTTCATAGGACAGGCCTTTGAGGTCCGGGTTGGTGAATGCCTCATCCACCTGGTTTTTTGCGTCTTCCAGTGCCATTTCATTACCCCATCAGCCCAAGGGCTGCGCCTTTTCCACAATCCGTGCGAAGAACGATGCCCCCACCGGCGCGATATCATCATTGAAGTTGTATTTCGGATGATGCAGCCCGGCACCATCCCCCTGCCCCAGAAACAGATAGGCCCCTGGTCGCGACTGCAACATGTACGAGAAATCCTCGGCCCCCATGTCGCGACCCATTGTGTCGACCACACGCTCAGGCCCCGACACTTCGCGCGCGACGGTGGCGGCGAAGGCTGCCTTTTCAGCATCGTTGATCGTGGCCGGGTATCCCACCTGATATTCCAGCCGTGCCTCGACACCGTAAGACGCGGCCTGCCCCTGAACGATCTGCTCCATCCGCTCCATCACCATCTTCTGTACAGAGGGATCAAAGGTCCGCACGGTTCCGTTCAAATAGGCAGTATCAGGGATCACGTTGTTCACCGTTCCGGCGTGGATCTGAGTGACCGAAACTACCAGGTCTTCCACCGCATAGTGGTTGCGGCTGACGATGGTCTGGATTGCCTGCGCAATGCCGCAGGCCGCCATGACCGGGTCGCGGGTCTGATGCGGCATGGCGCCATGGCCGCCGACCCCTTGAATATGAATCTCGAACGTATCCACCGCCGCCATGATCGGCCCCGGCGTGGTATGGAACGTACCTTCCGGGTTTCCCGGATCGTTGTGTATTCCATAGACCTCAGAGATATCGAACCGCTCCATGATGCCTTCTTCGACCATCACGCCCGCGCCGCCGCCTTCTTCCTCGGCCGGTTGAAAGATCAGGGCCACACGGCCGCGGAAATTTCGCGTTTCGGCCAGATACCGCGCCGCACCCAGCAGCATTGTGGTGTGCCCGTCATGCCCGCAGGCATGCATCTTTCCGGGATTCTTCGATGCATATTCGACGCCTGTTTCCTCGGTAATCGGCAATGCATCCATATCGGCACGCAGCCCGATCGTCGGCCCGTCTCCCTGCCCGTTGATGATCGCGACCATCCCGGTCTTTGCGATCCCTTCATGCAATTCATCGACCCCGAATTCACGCAGACGTTCGGCCACAAACGCGGCAGTCTCAAAGCACTCGAATTCCAACTCGGGTATCGTATGCAGATACTGGCGCCATCTGGTCATATCGGCAGAGAAATCGGCAATTCGGTTGACGACGGGCATCTGGGCTGGACTCCTGATCGGGACTGCGGGATGGATGCATCTGACACCGGAATGAAAGGGTTCGCAATGGCCGAAAATCCTCTGATCCATGACAGCGACGCTGGTATCGAGCGTCTGCTGGAAATCATGCGCCGCCTGCGTGATCCGCAAACCGGTTGCCCGTGGGATATCGAACAGGATTTCGCCACCATCGCGCCCTATACGATAGAAGAGGCTTATGAGGTCGCCGACGCGATCGAGCGCGAGGCTTGGGACGAGCTGAAGGGAGAGCTGGGCGATCTGCTGTTCCAGTCGGTCTTTCACGCACAAATGGCTGAAGAGGCTGGGTATTTCACCTTTCAGGACGTGGTGCGCACCATGTCAGACAAGATGGTCAACCGCCACCCGCATGTCTTTGGCGACGAATCCCGCGACAAGTCCGCCGATCAGCAGACCCGGGATTGGGAAACGATCAAGGCGGCCGAACGTGCGGGCAAGGAACAGAAAGGCGCGCTGGACGGGGTGGCCGCCAACCTGCCTGCCCTGCTGCGGGCCCATAAGTTGCAAAAACGGGCCGCACGCGTGGGGTTCGACTGGCCCGATGCAAGCCACGTGCTGGCCAAGATCACCGAAGAAGCCGCCGAGTTGGAAGAGGCGCGTGACAAGATGGACGCGGATGCGCTTGAGGATGAATTCGGTGATCTGCTCTTTGTCATGGTCAATCTGGGCCGCCACCTGGGTATCGAACCCGAAGCCGCCCTCCGCCGCACCAATGCCAAGTTCACCCGTCGCTTTGAACAGGTCGAAGCCCGGCTGGCCGAGCGGGGAAAGACCCCCTCGCAAAGCGATCTGGCCGAGATGGACGCGCTCTGGGACGAGGTCAAAACCGAAGAGCACCGCGCCAACGGCAAACTCCCGCCGGTGGACGCCATGGCAGCCCCCAGAAACGGGTAGACAAGGCACCCGACACTTGCGAGTGTCCCACCTTCATGACCACCGGAGACGCCCATGCCCCCTCGCAAGATCATCATCGACACCGATCCCGGACAGGACGATGCCGTCGCCATCCTGCTGGCGCTGGCCAGCCCGGAGGACATCGAGGTTCTTGGTATTACGGCGGTCGCGGGCAACGTGCCCCTGGAATTGACCGCCAAGAACGCTCGGATCGTGTGCGAACTGGCGGGGCGGACTGACATACCCGTTTACGCGGGCTGCGACAGACCGTTGAACCGCGCGTTGGTCACGGCCGAGCATGTGCATGGCAAGACAGGGCTGGATGGCCCGGACCTGCCCGATCCGCAGATGCCGCTGACCGAGGGCCACGCGGTGGACTTCATCATCGACACCCTGCGCGCTGAAGAACCGGGCACGATAGCACTTTGTCCGCTGGGGCCTCTGACGAATATCGCGACCGCATTCAACAAAGCCCCTGATATTGTTGATCGGGTGCAGGAAATCGTTCTGATGGGCGGGGCGTATTTCGAGGTTGGGAACATCACTCCAACAGCGGAGTTCAACATTCATGTCGACCCGGAAGCTGCTGATATCGTTTTCAAATCCGGAAGGCCGATTGTGGTCATGCCGTTGGATGTCACGCATAAGGCGCTGGTCACCAAACCCCGCAACGATGCTTTCCGTGCTCTGGGAAACAAAGTCGGACTCGCTGTGGCCGAGATGACCGATTTCTTTGAGAGGTTCGACAAGGAAAAATACGGCAGCGCGGGTGCGCCCTTGCATGACCCCTGCGTGACCGCCTATCTGATCCGGCCCAAGCTGTTTTCAGGCCGTCATGTGAATGTCGAAATTGAAACCCGGTCCGAGCTGACCATGGGCATGACCGTCGCAGATTGGTGGGGCGTGACCGACCGCGCGCCCAATGCGCTGTTCATGGGGGACATCGACGCTGACGGCTTCTTTGACCTTCTGACAGAAAGGCTGGCCAGATTATGAGCGCCGCCCTGCGCCTTGCGCGCCCCGAAGACCTGGACCGCCTGATGGCGCTGGTCACCGCCTTCCATACCGAAGCCGGATTGACGCAAGACCCGGACCAGACCCGAAACGCGTTGACCCCCCTGCTCGAGGGTATTCCCCATGGCTGTGTCTATCTGATCGGACCCGGACGCGCGCCGTTGGGCTACATCATCCTGACCTTCGGCTGGTCCATCGAATTCGGCGGCATGGACGGTTTCGTCGACGAAATCTATATCCGACCCGCTGTTCGCGGTCGTGGCATTGCGACCGAAGTTCTGCTGGCACTGCCCAAAGCTTTGTCCGAAGCAGGGCTGACTGCCCTTCATCTGGAAGTCGACCGAAACAACGAGGCCGCTCAGAAAATCTATCTGCGCACCGGGTTCAAACCACGCGACAGATATATGCTGATGAGCAAGTTGCTTTAACGAGACTCGCCACGGAAGATATTGGCCGGGTTCATGTCCTGTACCGGGTCACTCGCCGAGACCTGGTCTCCGGTTATTGGGTAGGTTCCCGGACCCGCGCAGGCGGAAAGAACTGTGATGGACGTTGCTGCGATTATCAGAAGGAATTTGGATACAGACATCGTGGTCTCCTTTCTGCAATGCATTCAGATTAGATCACGTGGCCGTGCTTTACTTAGTAACAAGTTCACACATAATGAGATTTTTGCGCTCTTTTTAGATACAAAAAGGCTGATTCAATACGCCTGCGAAACAGAGACCACTGAAATGATTGCGTAATCCGGATCTCGCCTCTCTTGCGAAAAGTGCGAAGATTTTTCAAAAGTTTTCAACTTCAAATGCGAGCAGGCACGGCAATCGTAAACCCAGAGAAGGATCGAACCAGAAAGGTTCAATCAAGGGTGGATATCACCTGAAGCCGTGTTTCCCGCCGCAACCTTTACCGCGATCGTCCGGAAGACGCCGGTTCAGGGCCCAAGAATCGCTTGGATCCAAGAGTTCCGAAGGGTCAACAGCACCAATTGATCCGTCACGCGGATTGCGACACGGGCAGCGGAACGACCGCTTGGTGAATCAGAGACCGGAACTATAAGAAATGGGGGCCATTGGCCCCCATTTCATGCTTATTTCAGGATCGACGCGCCGGCGTATTCGGCCACTTCCCCCAGCGACTCCTCGATGCGGATCAGCTGGTTGTATTTCGCCAACCGGTCCGATCGCGCAAGCGAGCCGGTTTTGATCTGACCACAATTGGTCGCCACGGCCAGATCGGCAATGGTCGCGTCCTCGGTCTCGCCCGAACGGTGCGACATCACGTTGGTGTAGCGCGCGCGGTGCGCCATATCGACGGCACGCAGGGTTTCCGTCAGCGAGCCGATCTGGTTCACCTTGACCAGCATCGAGTTCGCACAGCCACGTTCGATCCCTTCGGCCAGACGTTCCGGGTTGGTCACGAACAGATCATCACCAACCAGTTGCACCTTGTCGCCGATGGCATCGGTCAGGGCCTTCCAGCCATCCCAGTCATCTTCGGACATGCCGTCTTCGATCGAGATGATCGGATAGTCATTGACCAGCGCCGCCAGATAGGCCGCGTTTTCCTCGGATGTCAGGGTCGTGCCCTCACCCGACAGAACATATTTTCCGTCTTTGTAATACTCGGTCGCCGCGCAATCGAGCGCCAGATGGATTTCCTCACCCGGCTTGTAGCCCGCCTTTTCGATGGATTTCAGAATGAAATCCAATGCTTCACGGGTCGAGGCAATGTTGGGGGCAAAACCGCCCTCGTCGCCCACACCGGTCGCCAGACCTGCGCCTGACAGTTCCTTTTTCAGCGTGTGGAACACCTCGGACCCCATGCGCACCGCTTCGCGAATGTTCGCGGCGGCGGTCGGCATGATCATGAATTCCTGAATGTCGATCGGGTTGTCGGCATGTTCGCCACCATTGATGATGTTCATCATCGGAACCGGCAGAACCCGCGCCGAGGTGCCGCCCACATAGCGATAGAGCGGCTGGGTGGTGAAATCCGCCGCTGCCTTCGCAGTGGCCAGCGAGACACCCAGAATAGCGTTTGCACCCAAACGGCCCTTGTTCTCGGTGCCGTCCAGCTCGATCATGGCCTGGTCAATGGCCACCTGCTCGGTCGCGTCAAAGCCCACCAGTTCTTCGGCAATCTCGCCGTTCACGGCGGCGACGGCTTCCAGAACGCCTTTGCCCATATAGCGCGCCTTGTCGCCATCGCGTTTTTCAACCGCCTCATAGGCACCGGTGGACGCGCCCGAGGGCACGGCAGCGCGGCCCATGGTGCCGTCTTCCAGAATCACGTCAACTTCGACTGTCGGATTGCCCCGGCTGTCCAGAATTTCGCGTGCGTGGATGTCGATGATGGTGCTCATGAAGCCTGTCCCTGTGACTGCGGTCGGTTGCACGCGTCATAGCAGCAACCGGCCAAAAGTAAACCGGTTCCGTTAACGCTAACACGCATATTCCCGGACATTTAGGGCTAACAATTCGTTGTTTGCGCCAACAGGGTCAGGCGGGTGCCAGTTCCCGCGCCAGACGCCGTTCGCGGACAAAGGTATAAAGACCCGAACCGATGATCAGGGTCGCCCCCGCCATTGTCAGCGCATCAGGGCGTTCACCGAACACCAGCATTCCAGCAAGGATCGAAAACACCAGACGCGTGTACCGGAACGGCATCAGGGCCGAGGCTTCGCCCACCCTCATCGCAGTGACAATGCCGTAATAGCCCAGCACGCCAAATCCGATCGCCCCCGCATAAGGGCCCGTTTGACCGGCTTGAACCGGCACGAAGGATGCCCCGGACATGACCATCAAAACCAGGCCGGCCACAGCCACTGCAATATAGGCCTGCATCGCAACGACGGATGAGGGCACGCGTGGGTCCAGCTTGCGGGTGATCAGATCGCGCGCCGCAATTGCGACCACGGACAACACCACAAACAGGGATTCCGGCCGAAAGCCCTCCATCCCCGGGCGGATGATCATCAAAACACCGACAAAGCCGACACCGATCGCGCTCCAGCGGCGCCAGCCGACCTGCTCTCCAAGAAACAGGGCCGCCCCCATGGTGACGACCAGCGGCATGGCCTGAAACACGGCCGCAACGGTGGACAGGTCGATCAGCGACAACGCCGTCACGAACGCCACTGCGCCAAAGCCTTCGGTCGCGGCGCGGATCAATGGCAGGGTTTTCCATGCCACGGGGTCAAGGATCCGCTTGCGGGTGACCACTGACATCGTGGCGAACACGAGCCCGCAAAACACGCCCAGAAACACCATGATCTGCCCTGTCGGCACAGAGCCGGACAGGAGCTTGATGAACATGTCCTCAAGTGCAAAGGCCGCCATCGACCCGATGAGCAGCAGGATGCCGTTTACGTTGTTCATTTGCGCGTCCGTTGGAAAGGGCACATCTGGTGCCTGTAGATGCACAACAACCTCAACCAACGGCATCTGGCAAGACAATTCCCGTCACGCCTGATGAATTAAAGTGAGGGCATCAATCGCGTTTCGTGATGGGTCAGTCCTTTTCCAGCGGAACGCCATACAGCTCCAACCGGTGCCCCTTCAGCTTGTACCCAAGCTTCGCGGCGATTCTTTCCTGCAGGGCTTCGATCTCGGGGTCGACGAATTCAATTACCTCTCCTGACTGCATGTCGATCAGGTGGTCGTGATGATCGCGCTCGGCGTCCTCGTACCGGGCCCGTCCGTCGCCGAACTCAAGGCGTTCCAGAATACCAGCCTCTTCGAACAGTTTGACCGTGCGATAGACCGTTGCAATAGAAATGCCTTTATCCACGGCAGACGCCCGCGCATAGAGTTCCTCGACATCCGGGTGGTCGTCGCTCTGTTCCAGCACCTGCGCGATGACCCTTCTTTGACCGGTCATGCGCAGCCCCTTGGCTTCACAACGCCCAATAATCGTTTCCGACATGATGCCCCTCAGACTTGCTCGGGTGTCTGTCTTAATATGTCTGCGCAGGTTTCGCTACAGGGATTTCACCTTTTGCGACCTTCTGATCTGGCGCGCGTCAGATCGGCCCAGACCGGCAGGTGATCAGATGCGATATGCGCGGGACGTGTGTCGTGAACACCGTGCGCCACGGCCTGTATTCCGCTGCCCAGCGCGATCCGATCCAGCGCGCCCAGGGGCTGCGCGGCGGGAAAACTTGGTCTGGGGGGCAGAAACCGCATTTCGGGGACCAGATGATCCAGAACTGGCTGACGTGACCACTCGTTGAAGTCACCGGCCCAAACAGTCGGCATCTGGTCCATGTCCCAATCGTTCCGCCGAATGTGTAAAATCTGCTGTCGCCGCGACGCTGGCAGCAGTCCCAGATGCATACCCATCACGCGCAAGGGCCCGATATGGGTGTCGAACTCGACGCGAACCGCCCCGCGCGGCTCCAGCCCCGGCAACTCGTGATGCCCTTTTCGGCGGACCGAGATCCCCTCTCCGCGCCAGATCACCGCGTTGCCGTGCCAGCCCAGACTTCCCGCGCCGCCCAGATCGACGATCTGCCATCCCGCCTCGTCCAACATGAAATGCGGCAGCGCGGCCGGACGGGGCGGCAGGCGTTTGTCGGCCTCCTGCAACACCACGATATCCGCTTTCATGTTTTCGATGACTTGCAGAATACGCTGGGGCTGACGCCGGAAATCCAACCCGACGCATTTCTGGATGTTGTAGCTTGCGATACGCAGCGTGGACGAAGTTGGCATGAGGGCGTGACCAAATGAATTGACCCTAAAGTGCCATGCCTGACGTGAGGCGCAACCCCTGTGCTCGGTTTCCTGCTGCGACAATTCCGATACGACACCCGCCCCCGGCAATCTGCCTGCTATTTCGGCGATTGAAACGTGACTGATATCAAAGCGAAGGTTCCGCTTGATCCCCGGCCCTGCAACGCTCTATCCCGATGCGGTGACGACAACGCATCGCAGCCAAAGCGGGGCCCGCATGAGCCTGAGCCAGACCCAACCCGACAACAGCACCCGGGCCAGTATGGTTTTGGTGACAGGCGGCGCGCTGTGGGGCCTTTATTGGATTCCGGTGCGGTTTTTCTACGATCAGGGCCTGACCGGCCCCTGGTCTGGGATCGCAATGTACTGCGCGGCCCTGATTGCGCTGATCCCCTTTGTCTGGTCCGACAGGCGCATGCTGGCCCGGCAATGGCGCGATCTGATGCTCAGCGGAATGTTCACAGGGGCTGCATTCAGCCTGTATTCGATCAGCCTTGTCTACACCGACGTCGTCCGCTCGATCCTGTTGTTCTATCTCACTCCGATCTGGGGCACGATTCTGGGCGTCGTATTTCTGAAAGAACGCCTGAGCCTGATGCGCCTTGCGGGCCTGATCTGCGGGCTTGGCGGGCTGTTTGTCGTGCTTGGAGGCGCCGGATTCGTGCCATGGCCGCAGAACTTGGGCGACTGGTTGGCGCTGGCATCGGGCATATGCTGGGCATTGGGCACACTGGGCCTTTACAAGGCTGGCAGCATGACCATCTCGGGTCAGGTCTTTGCCTTTGTGATTGGCGCGTTGTTGCTGTCGCTTGTCAGCCTGCTGATGCTTGGGGGCCAAACCCTGCCGAACATCACAAGCGAAGAGTCGATCCGCATAGCGGGATACGCGCAGCTGTCGGCCTTTTATGTCCTGCCCATGATCTACATGACCATCTGGCCAGCAACCAAGCTGTCCCCCGCAAAGGTCGGTCTGCTGCTGATGAGCGAGGTTGTCGTTGGCATCGCGTCGGCCGCAGCCCTGTCAGGAGAACCATTTGGCCTGCGGGAATTTCTGGGCGCCACCCTGATCGTCAGCGCTGCGGTGTTGGAAATCCTGCGGAAATAGACGTGGGCTGCGCGTTATGTCCCGCAGAATGTCGCATGAACCACCTCATTTTCGGCCGGAGGACGCCTCAGGTCTTCCGCATCCCCCTGATCCTCGTACGGCCGCGCCAACACGGCGTTCAACCGGTCGAAGGGCGCATAGTCGCCTTGCACCGCCGCCTGGATCATCTGTTCGATCCGGTGATTGCGCGGAATGAATGCGGGGTTTGCGGCGGCCATCACCTCCTGTGGCGCCGCTTCGCGCGCCAAACGTGCGCGCCAGTCTTTTTCCCAGGTGTCAAACGCTGCCGGGTCAAGGAACTGATCCCGCGCCGTGCCGCCGCCCAGCGCCCGGAAGGTATTGGTGAAATCCGCCTGCCCCTCGGCCATGCGCTTCAGAAGATCGGTGATCAGTTCCTGATCGCCCTCGTCTGCGGTTGCCAGTCCGATCTTCGCCCGGAACCGGGACAACCAGTTCTGTTGCAGCAGGTCCGGCATCGCGTGGACGATCTCGGTCGCCTCTTCCACGGCGGCCTCTTTGTCGTCCATCTGCTGGATCAAGGCCGTTGCCAACTGCGCGAGGTTCCACACCGCGATATCGGGCTGGTTCGAATAGGCATAACGACCCATCCGGTCGATCGAGCTGTAGACGGTGTTGGGGTGATACGTATCCATGAACGCACATGGGCCATAGTCAATGGTCTCACCCGCGATCGAGCAGTTGTCGGTATTCATCACCCCATGGATGAACCCCACGCTCATCCATCGTGCAATCAAACCGGCCTGCGCATCGCGCACCGAACGCAACAGGCCCATCGGCCCTTCTGCCTTGGGATAATGCCGCGCAATGGCATAGTCCGTCAGGCGCTTCAGGCTGTCCATCTGCCCACGCGCTGCAAAAACCTGAAATGTCCCCACCCGCAGATGACTGGATGCAACCCGGGTCAGAACCGCTCCGGGCATCGGAGCTTCGCGAAAGACGGTCTCGCCGGTTTCCACCGCTGCCAAGGCACGTGTGGTCGGAATGCCCAGGGCATGCATCGCCTCGGATACCACATATTCCCGCAGCACCGGCCCCAGCCAGGCCCGGCCATCGCCCCGGCGGGAAAACGGCGTAGGGCCGGAACCTTTCAGCTGGATGTCCCGGCGCACCCCGTCCGTTCCGACCGTCTCGCCCAGCAACACCGCACGTCCGTCGCCCAACTGCGGGTTGTACTGCCCGAACTGATGCCCGGAATAAAGCTGTGCGATGGGCTCGGCACCTTCGGGAATACTGTTTCCCGCAAAGGCTTCGGCCATGTCCTGGACGTCTCCGGGCGATATCCGCAGCAATTTGGCCAGATCATCGTTGAACGCAATCATCCTTGGCGCGCGCACGGGAACCGGTGACTGCCGTGCAAAGAACGCATCCGGCAGACGGGCATAGGAGTTATCGAAGGGGATTTTCAGGGTCATGTCGTAAACATATCCCTCGGACGCATGAATACCATAGCGGATCACACCGGCCCGTGCATAATCGCACCCAAACACGAGGAACCACATGACCGCACAAGAGATTATCGACCGCTTGAACCTGCAACGCCATCCTGAAGGTGGTTGGTACGCCGAGACATGGCGCGCAGAAAACGAAGGTCGCCCCACCGGCACCTGCATCTACTTCCTGTTGCAGAAAGGCGAAAGCAGCCACTGGCACCGTGTTGATGCGACCGAGATCTGGCTGTACCATGCCGGCGCACCGCTTGTCCTGTCGCTCAGCGCAATGGACCAAGGCCCCGCCACCGAACATGTGCTGACCCCCGATCTTTCCTCTGGCGCACCACAATTGATCGTCCCGGAAGGCCATTGGCAAGCCGCCCGCAGCACGGGTGATTACACGCTGGTCAGTTGCACGGTCTCGCCCGGTTTCCAGTTCGAGGGGTTCGAACTTGCTGCACCGGGCTTCGATATCCCCAAGGCGTGAATGTTTACATAACGATCCCTGAAAAGGTCAGTTTACAGACGGTTGCCCATTGATCATTCTGTACACGCAGCCACAGGCGACGGAGTAACGAGTAAGAATGAAGCAGGTCCTGCTGACTGTCTTGTTCTTGTGTCAAAGCGCGGCATTCGCCAGCGCAGAGCCCACTTGCGCCGAGGCCCGTATTGCATCCGATCTGACTGCGCCTGAGCTGATCGGGGAAGAAACGGCTGAAGATGCTGACGCGACCGTGACAGTCGAACCTGCGGTGCTGGTTTCCAGGCGTCCTGCCCTGCGACCCTGCAAGTTTCGGCAATTCGAAGTGGGCCGTGAACGAATGCAGGAACGGGGCGCCGTGTGCGGCGACTGGACCATTCTGGGTGAAACACGCAAGCCCGTCGCGGGAAAGGCCCGCGGATGCGGGATCACGAACCCAGTTCGGGTTTACAAAATATCTGATATCGCACTCAGCCAATTCTCATTGATGGACTGCCAGACAGCGGTCACGCTGAAAACGTGGATCGAAAACACGGCCAAGCCAGCCTTTGCCGATATGGGCGGCGGGCTGAAGGGGATGCGGATCGTTGGCCACTATGCCTGCAAGACCCAGAACAACCAGCCGCGCTCACGCATCTCGGAACATGCGCGCGGAAGGGCGATCGACATATCGACCTTCGTTCTAAAGGACGGAACACAGATCACGGTCCGGGACGGATGGAACAACGCGCAAGGCGCTGTCTTGCGAGAGTTGCACGAAGGCGCCTGCGGCATATTCGGAACCGTGCTTGGCCCGGACGCCGACCGCTATCACGTCGGGCATTTCCATTTTGACACGGCCCGCCGCAAGGGCGCTCCGGTGTGCCGATGAACCTTCGGGTTGCGCCTCTATTTGTCGCTTCGGCTTTTGATCAACAAATTGATCAGCGGTACCAGCAGCGTCGCTGCCGATCCCAAAGGGTTCGATCCAATGCTCTTGACCGCCTGCACAACCTCTTTGGCCTCTGCGGTCATCTCCTCCAATTCGTCTTCAATATCCGCTATGGCCATATCGCGCACCTCGACGGCCGGTGCGACTTCGTCGTCGATACTTCGGCGTCTTGCAATCAGCACCATAAGCCCGGCGAAAACGATGTTTCCAAAGGCCAACAGCGCCGCCGCCGATGCTGGTGACATCGAGCTTTGAAGCGCCAAGAACAAGGAGACATTCAAAAGCACCACCGCCGACAATGCCGCGATGCCCGCGATGCCCATCAGTACGGTCTGTTGCTGAACCACCCCAAGACGGCGGCGTGCGATCAAACGTTCGGTTCGATAGATCGTAACCAGGTTCTTGCTCAGCCTGCTCATAACCTGCCTCCTAGCCCTGCGCGCGCCCGACGACGTACCCAAGCGAAAACGCAATCAGCAACGCCGTGATCGGATAGTCTTTCTGAAGCCGACCGAACTCCTCGACAACGTCATGTCCCAAGGACTGAACCTGGCTCAGGTCGATCCCGTGGTCTTCCAGCAGCTGCCGGATTTCATCCGACGATTTGGTACCCTCAGGCGGATCTTCGGAACCCGCTTCCTTTTCGGCCTGCGCCTCCAACGTCGCATTCCGCTTCCGCAACTCCTCCAACTCGGCCTCGAGCTCTGCCTTGGTCGCCATGCTGCCATGTCCCTGATCCATCGGTCCGGGCAATCGTCGCACAAAGAGTTGTTTTTTTGAACTGTTTTCGGATCGGGTTATCCGACCGGGTCCATCGACACCGTACTGACGACCCCGCCACCGACAAGCGCCTGAACGCCAGTGGTTCCAGGACAAGAGGTCGGCAATCCCCGCGCGACGCGCACCGCCAGATAGGCAAACGCCTGCGCCTCAAGCATGTCGCCGTCCAGCCCCACCGCCTCAACCGGTTCGACCGGGCAATCCAGCGACACGCGCAACATCTCCATCAGCACCGGGTTGCGCCTGCCGCCCCCGGTGACCAACACACAGGACGGAGGTTTCGGACAGTGCTCCATCCCCTGCACAACAGCTGCGGCGCACATACCGGTCAGAGTCGCCACCGCGTCAGCGTCATTGAGTTCCTTGACCAGACCGATCATTTCCGAAAAATCGTTCCGGTCCAGGGATTTCGGCGGCATGCGAGAAAAATACGGCTCGGCCAGAAACAGCTCCAGCGCGCCCATTTCCACCGTTCCATCGCGCGCAAGCGCCCCGTCGCGGTCCATCGGAAGCCCCAGCCGGGCCTGCATCAGATCATCGACCGGCGCATTGGCCGGGCCTGTATCAAAGGCCAGCAACGCTCCGGGCGCTTCGGGGCCTTCGAACGCCGGATCCACATAGGTCAGGTTGCCGACCCCGCCCAGGTTCAGGAAACATAGCGGCCGGTCCGCGCCGAACCATTTGGCACAGGCGAAATGAAAGAAAGGCGCAAGCGGAGCCCCCTCGCCCCCCATCGCCACATCGTCGCTGCGGAAATCCCAGACCACCGGGCGCCCAAGGGCCTGCGCCAGCCCCAGCCCGTCACCGACCTGCAAGGTCCCGCGCCCGCGCGGCTCATGCGACAGCGTCTGTCCGTGAAAACCGATCAGATCCACATCCTCGAACTCGGACAGTGCTTCGGCATGGGCAATCGTCACCATCTCTGCCGCCGCATCGACCTGGGGACCATGCCACTGGCCCAGCGCGGCGCGCAACACGTCGCGTTCCGCATCCGAATACGCGCGGTATCCACTTTCCCCAAACCCGTAAATCGAATGCCCGTCGGTTTCCACCACTGCGGCATCAACCCCGTCCATGGATGTGCCGGACATTGCGCCCAAAGCCCGGAGCTTTCCGTATTTCGCGATGGTCTGGCCCAAGCCTGCCTCCTGAATTGGCTGTGTCTTTCGCCGCCTCCGGGTCCGGGATTTCACCTTTGGGTTGCAGCCCGGTCAACGTGCCTTCTGTTGGGGCGCAAAGGCAAGCGTTCCGGACCGGCCCGGCAATTTTTTTCTCAAGGCGCGTGTCTCGATCGACACCCTCGACCGCACCCCGCGCCCGAGGTGAAAAGGTGGCTTTTCCTCCCACGCGCTGCCGCCTATACAGTGCCCCGCAACATTAACCCAAAGGGCACGATATGACCTACCACCCCAAATCGGATTTCATCGCCACGATGATCGAGCGCGGCTTTCTCGCCGACTGCACCGATTATCAGGGCCTTGACGACGCGCTGATCAGTGGGTGCAAACCGGCCTATATCGGCTTTGATGCCACGGCCAAGTCGTTGCATGTGGGCAGCCTGATCCAGATCATGATGCTGCGCTGGTTCCAGAAAACCGGTCACCAGCCGATCACCCTGATGGGCGGCGGAACCACCAAGGTTGGCGACCCTTCGTTCCGCGCGGATGAACGCCCCCTGCTGGGACCCGAACAGATCGACGAAAACATCGCGGGCATCAAAAAGGTGTTCTCGGCTTACATCGACTATGACACAGAGGCCGAGAACAAAGCGTTGATGCTGAACAATGCCGAGTGGCTGGACGACCTGAACTACCTCGATTTCCTGCGCGACATCGGGCGTCATTTCTCGGTCAACCGGATGCTGAGCTTTGAATCGGTGAAATCCCGACTGGACCGTGAACAATCACTGTCCTTTCTCGAATTCAACTACATGATCCTACAGGCCTATGACTTCCTGGAGCTGAACCGCCGCTATGGCTGCTTGCTTCAGATGGGCGGCAGCGACCAGTGGGGCAATATCGTCAACGGGATCGACCTGACCCGCCGCGTGCTGGATCACGAGATCTATGGCCTGACCTCGCCCCTGCTGACCACCAGCGACGGCAAGAAAATGGGTAAATCTCAGGACGGCGCGGTTTGGCTGAACGCAGACATGCGCTCGCCCTACGAGTTCTGGCAGTTCTGGCGCAATACCACCGACGCTGATGTCGGGCGGTTCCTGAAGCTCTACACCGAAATGCCGGTGGACGAGTGCGATCGTCTGGGCGCGCTGCAAGGATCCGAGATCAACGAGGCCAAGATCCGTCTTGCCAACGAGGTGACGACTCTGGCCCATGGTGCGCAGGCCGCGGCGAACGCCGAAGCCACTGCGCGCGAAGTCTTCGAAAAGGGTGGCGTGGGCGGGGATCTTCCGACTCTGACCCTCAGCGAGGCCGAACTGGGTGACGGCATGTCCATCGTGCAGATCATCGTCAAATCCGGCCTCGCCAAATCCGGCAAAGAGGCCAAGCGCCTGATCGCCGAAAACGGCGCCAAGCTGGACGACGCGCCACTGACCGATGCCGGGCTGATGATTGACGCAAATGCCCTGTCTTCGCCGATCAAGCTGAGCGCAGGCAAAAAGCGCCACGCGCTGGTTCAACTGGGCTGACCCGGCAAGGCTGAAAGACACGAAACTGCAACGGCCACCCAAACGGGTGGCCGTTTTTCATTCAGTAAGCCGTGCTTATCTGCGTTCTTTTCCGCCGCCACGACCGGGCCGGTCGCCACTTTCGTCATTGTTGGCGTTATGACCGCGGCCCGGGCTGCTGCCTTCACCGCCATTGCCATGGCCGTTGTTGCCCTTACCACCACCTTTACCCTTGCCGCCTTTACCTTCGCCTTTGCCTTCACCACCGCCGGATTCACCACCGCCACCGGATTCACCTCCACCGCCGGATTCATCACCGCCACCGGATTCGCCACCGCCACCGGATTCACCTCCACCGCCGGAGTCACCTCCACCGCCAGATTCACTTCCGCCGCCGGATTCACTTCCTCCACCGCCGGACTGGCCGCCTCCATTGTTTTCGCTTTCTTCAGACGCGCCGCTGGGGCCACTTTCACCGCCTCCGACAGTTCCACCAGCATCGGCGAATCCAGACCCACCGGGTTCAGAGCCGCGGCTTTCACCCCGATTTTCTGCGGAACCAGACAGGCTTGCCGTCGGCAAATCCGTCAGCAACGCGGCCAGCCCCGGGCATTGCGCCCCGGTTACACTCAAGGTTGTTTCAAAGTCGGCCCGCTTTTGAAGCCTGTCCAGAAAACTCGGGGTTACCTGCACACAATCGCACAACCCGGCATAGTCCCCTGCGTTGGCAAGATTTCGAGCCGTTTTCCAGTTGCAGGTTTCCGGTGCGGCAGCAGCATCGCCAACCATCACCATTCCAAAAACAGGCACAGCGACAACTGCACCCAGTATATGTTTCGTACTTATTACCATAACAGATCCTCCTGGCGGATAAACACACAAAGGCGCTGAGTTCTTCGCTCACGAACAGGCGCGTTTTCGTGAAGTCGGCATTAAGTATTGTTGAGGATCGGCCGAAACATCGGGGCCAAGGACCTTACCCGCCAACCAGGATCCTGCTTTCTCAAATTTGTGGACACTGACCCCAAAATGCAGTTATTGAACAAGTGTTCATATTCTTGGGAGGAGTTCACCATGCACCTGTCCACCACTGCCGCCCTCATCACCGGAGGCGCGTCCGGTCTGGGCGAAGCCACAGCACGCCACTTCGCCTCGGAAGGCGCGCAGGTCACCATTCTGGATCGTGATGCAGATCGCGGCGCACAGGTCGCCGCCGAGATTGGCGGGCATTTCGTGCAAACGGATGTGACCGACGAAGAGTCGGTGGCCGCAGCCATGCGCCATGGCATGGACAAGATGGGCAAGATCACGGCCACGGTGAATTGCGCAGGTATCGCCTATGGTATCAAGACTGTCGGCAAGGATGGCCCTCACCCTCTGGATGCTTTCCAGCATACGATCGACATCAATCTGGTTGGCACCTTCAACGTGTCTCGGCTGGCCGCTGTCGAAATGGCAAAGAATGAACCCGAACCAGATGGGGCACGTGGGGTGATCATCAACACCGCCTCGATCGCTGCGTTTGACGGGCAAAAGGGTCAGGCGGCCTATGCGGCCTCGAAAGGCGGTGTCGTGGGCATGACGCTGCCAATGGCCCGCGACCTGGCCTCGACCGGCATTCGCGTCATGACCATCGCGCCGGGCATTTTCATGACCCCGATGCTGGCGGGCCTGCCCGAAGAGGTGCAACAACAGCTTGCCGCCGACGTCCCGAACCCTGCCCGCCTTGGCGATCCGCATGAATACGGACGACTGGCCGGCTTCATCGTCGAGATCGGCTATCTGAACGGTGAGGTCATCCGCATCGACGGTGCCCTGCGTATGCGCTAAACCGGGGCTCATGACCGAGCGGCAGAAAATGGAAGCGGGTGAATGGTATTGCTGCCTTGACCCGGAACTGGATGCGCTTCGCGCCGAAGCGCGCCGGGCCGTTCATGCCCATAACACATGCCCGCCGGATGCCCGTGGGGCCATCGCGCCGGAACTGGATGCGCTTTTTGCGGGAGTTGGACGGGATTGCTTTCTCGAGGCTCCGTTTCACTGTGCCTACGGAATAAACCTGTCGTTGGGAGACCGCGTGTTTTTCAACGCAGGCTGTGTCGTGCTCGACACCGCGCCGGTGACGATTGGGAATGACACGATGCTTGGACCTGCGGTGCAGATCTATTGCGCCGAACACGCGAAAGATCCTGCCTTGCGCGCTCGGGGGCTCGAAGTCGCCCACCCGGTCAGGATCGGCGAAAACGTCTGGATCGGCGGGGCGGCGATCATCATGCCGGGCGTTACGATCGGCGACAATGCCATCATCGGAGCGGGCAGTGTGGTGACAAAAGACGTTCCCGCCGGCGAGACCGTCGCTGGAAACCCTGCCCGGCCTGTGCGCGCCCACCGATAACCCTGCTTTTCCCCCAATCCGCCAGGGCCTTGATCACGAGGCGCAGCGCCTAGTTTTTCGATCAGGCAGCGCCGGGTCAACGTGTTCCCGAGGGGGGTCGCCCGGGCAAGGTGGATTTTGATCGCACCGAACTCGGAAGCGTCATCGCCTACACCGAAAGAGAATAAATCCAAAACGACCCGCATGTGTTCGCGACACATCCCGGTGTCGTTGCCTTCCATGCAATTGGGAACAGCCGCGAACCGTCGCAGACGCATTTGAACGCGCTTCATCTCGCCAGTTGCATAAAAATGCTCGACGGGTTCGCAGCCGAAGCAAGCTGAACGAATTGACGCGGATCCGCTGATCCGGTCCCCGACAAAACCGAAGCAGCAGGCGAACTCCGGTCTTGAGCAGCTTTTTCCACGCTGTCTGATAAGGCGCGCGCAGTTGGCGTCTACTCAGCCTGGGCTTTCTCTTCCAGTGTCAGCCATTCCTCTTCGGCCGCCGACAACTTGTCTTGCCGTTCGACAAGCGCCTCGGACGCTTTCTGGAACTTGACCGGCTCGCGGGTAAACAGCTCGGGGTCGGACATCAATTCTTCGAGCTTTGCAATCTCGGCCTCCAGCCGTTCAATCTCGGCCGGCAGCTTTTCCAGCCGGTGCTTTTCGGAAAAGGACAATCCCGACCTGGCTTTTGCTTCCTGCTTCACCTTCGGCTTGGATGGCTTTGTTTTGATGTCTTTTTTCTCGGAAACTTCACCCCGCTGCGCAATATAGTCGGACCAGCCGCCGGCATAGACGGTCGCCCGCCCGTTGCCTTCCATCGCGATGGTCGTCGTTGCAACGCGGTCCAGAAAATCCCGGTCGTGGCTGACCAGCAGAACCGTTCCTTCGTAATCGTCCAACAACTCCTGCAACAGATCCAGCGTTTCGACATCCAGATCGTTGGTCGGTTCGTCAAGCACCAGAAGATTGGAAGATTTCGCCATCAACTTGGCCAGCAGCAACCGTGCCTTTTCCCCACCCGACAAGGATTTGACAGCCGCCCTTGCCTGCCGCTCGTCAAACAGGAATTCCTTGAGATAGCCCACGACATGTTTGGGCTGCCCGCCAACCATCACCTGATCGGCCTTGCCGGAAACCCGCATATCCGGGTCGCCGGTCAGGCTGTCCCACAAGCTCATCTCGGGGTCCAGTTGCGCGCGGGTCTGATCGAACACCGCGACCTCAAGATTGGTACCCAGCGACACCGAACCTTCGTCCGGCGCCACCTGCCCAAGAAGCATCTTCAGCAAGGTCGTCTTGCCAACCCCGTTCGGTCCGACAAAGGCCACACGATCACCGCGCTGCACTAGCAGATCAAAATTCCGAACGATCTGCTTGTCGCCGAACCCTTTGGCCAGCCCTTTGGCCTCGATCACCTTGCGGCCCGATTTTGGCCCGGCCTCCAGCGTCATCGCAGCGGAACCCTGACGCTTGATCTGTGCCGCCTTTTCGGCTCGCAGCGCCTGTAGGGCCCGCACCCGGCCCTGATTGCGTTTGCGCCGCGCGCTGATACCCTCAACCGCCCACTTGGCCTCGGACTTGATCAGGCGGTTCAGCTTGTGACGCTGCTGGTCTTCTTCTTCCCAGATCTTGTCCCGCCAGGCTTCGAACGCGTCAAAACCTTGCTCCTGCCGTCGGACAGCGCCCCGATCAATCCACAGTGTCGCCCGCGTCAGTGCCCGCAAAAAGGCCCGATCGTGCGAGATCAGCACAAACGCCGCTCGGGTCGACCCAAGCTCGCGCTCCAGCCACGCGATGGCTTCGATATCCAGATGGTTGGTCGGTTCGTCCAGCAGCATCAGGTCCGGTGCCTCGGCCATCAGCTTGGCCAGTGCCGCCCGCCGCCGCTCACCACCCGAAGCAGTCTCAACTGGGCGCGCAGGATCGAATTTCAGCCCCGCACCAGCCCGTTCAACCTTGTAGAGCTCACCCGGCTCCAACCCGCTCGACGCATAGTCGCCCAGGGTGGCAAAGCCCTCCATCGTCGGGTCCTGCTCCATATAGCCCACGGATTTTCCGGGCGGCACGACAATTTCACCGCGGTCAGCCTCGACCAGGCCGGCCATCACTTTCATCAGCGTGGATTTGCCCGACCCGTTGCGCCCAACCAGCGCCACGCGGTCACCGGGCTGTACCACCAGATCCAGTTCGGAAAACACCGGTTCGCCCCCGAAAGTCAGGGATATGCCGGACATCTGCAACAAAGGAATTCTCGCCATGCCCGCCAGCTAAACCGGCGGCCACACTGCGTCAACGCCCTGTCCTCACCTTTTCGGAAATACTCATCTTAACCGGCCAATGCCCGCAACAGGCGTTTTCGGGCCGGAGGGATCGCCCCGATTTCAAGCCCGGTAAACACATGCAACGTGTTCATGTGGCGATCCACAACCGCGTGATCACTCACCCACCCTCCCATCATCAGATAGGTTCGCAACAGGGGCGGCATGCGCGACATTGCCTTTTTCGCGTCCGGCCGGCGCCGCAGACGTGCGGCAAAACGGAACACGTCCGGAGCCTTGACCCGCGGCAACCACCGTTTCGGGGCCAGGTGGCGATGTTTGAGCATTGCAAAGGCATCAAGGTATCGCCCGGTTTCGGTCCCGGCAAAGGACGAACATCCAAACAGCATCTGGACATTGTATTGATCGACATGGGACGTCATTGCACCCCAGGCGGCACGCAGAATGTCGGGATCGTTCAGACCCGGGTGAACGCAAAACCTGCCCATCTCGACCATGCGGCCACTGAACCCTTCCAACGAACTCAGGTCGTAGAACTGTGCTGAATAGCTGCGTCCGATTTCACCGCCATGCTCCATTGTCAGCATCCGAAAGCAGCAGACCAACTGCCCGGCGGATCGCATATCTTCAATCAGGACATGGCTGCATTGCGCGTCAAAAGCGTCAACGTCCGATTGCCGGGTCCCGAACGCCAATGTCCGCAGGCTTTGTGCGGCCCTGATATCCTCGGCCGATTCCGCCATTCGGGCGCGATAGCGCCCCTTGCTCAACATAACTGCCGCCGCCACGGTCGCGTCCTCCATGGGTGCCGACCCACGAGTGTCGGCACGACACCGTTAACACAAGACATGTGACTGCCTTGTGACCAACGCAAGGTTCCGGCGCGATCAGTTGGCGCCAGGAATATTGGCCGGGTTGAAGTTGCCGATATTGCCCAAAAGCTGACGCAGGAAGCCTTTGTCCTGAACGTTGGAATCGGTCACACGGCGTTCCAGCGGAACCACGATGCCGTCTTCCAGGCCAAAACGCTCGATGTTTCTGACGACTCCACGTTGATCAAAGCTGATGGCGACCAGTTCGCGCGCCACCACTTCGGGCCGTTTCGGGCCGTAATGGCGCACCCGCGAGCGGACATAGTAATAGCCCGAATCCCGCACAACCCCGGACGCACCCGGTGCGCCGATGGCTTCTTCCACGCTGTCGCGCGTATCGACGCCCACTTTGATTTCGGCCAGTTCCTCGGCCGGAGGCACATAGCCGTGATTCTTGTAGATCGGCGTACAGGCCCCGGCCGCAGCCAGACAGGCAACAAACACAAGCGATTTCGTCGCTGGTTTCAACCGGTTCACTACCTTCAACATGCACACCCTCTTGCCTTGGCCTCTTGCGGCTTCTATCCGATTACAGAAACCGCTGCCACGGTTCAACACATAGAAAGGCTCACGAATGGGCAACGTTACATCATTTCGGGTGGCTGACCTGCCCCAGAACGCCCCGACACCCTTTGAACTGCGCCCCGCAAGCGCCGCATTGGATGAGATCAGGCAGGGTCTGGGGCTGCTGGGGCTGCGCAAACTCAGCTTTTCCGGCGAGCTTCGCGCACAAGGCAAGCGCGACTGGGTTCTCAACGGCAAACTCGGTGCAACCGTGATCCAACCCTGTGTCGTGACGCTCGAGCCGGTCACGACCCGGATCGACATTCCCGTGCACCGCACCTTTCTGGCCGATTGGACCGACCCGGATGAACCCGAGTTCGAAATTCCCCAGGATGACGAATCCGAGCCCTTGGACCCGGAAATCGACCCCGCATTGGTGATGGTCGAGGCGCTGTCGCTGGCCCTGCCGCAATATCCGCGCAAGGAGGGTGCGGAACTGGGTCAGGCAGACTATACAGAACCCGGAAAACAGGCGATGACCGACGAAGACGCCAAACCTTTCGCCGGATTGGCGGAATTGCGCGATGCGCTCAAAAAAGACGAGTGACAGAGCGCAGATTTCCTGTCATAGCAGGCGGTCAGAAAAATCGCTTGAACATACCGAGAATCGCAGTATTTTCGCGCGCTCATCGGATTTTGGGTTGGACATTGCGGGGCCCGTCGCCTAAACGCGCGTCCAACCACGATAAACGAACTACGAAACCCGGGTCGGCAGCGATTCTGCGACCCCTAGTCAGACAAAGGTTGAGACCATGGCCGTCCAACAGAACAAAGTTTCCAAGTCGCGTCGCAACAACCGCCGCGCACACGACGCTCTGGTTGCTGCAAACCCGAACGAATGCCCGAACTGCGGCGAGCTGAAGCGCCCGCACCACGTTTGCGCATCCTGCGGCCACTATGATGATCGCGAAGTCGTCGCTCAGGCCGATGAAATCGATCTGGACGAAGACGCAGCCTAAGCCTGATCGAGCGCAGACCAAGGCATGACTGAACAGCCCACGCACGCCGGACGGATAACCATCTCGGTCGACGCTATGGGTGGGGACGCAGGTCCCTCGGTCGTTGTTGCCGGTCTTGCGAAATCGGCCGACAAGAACCCGGATATCAGGTTCTTGCTGCACGGGCCCGAACAGGTATTGCGCAAGCTTGTCGCCAAACGGCGTGTCCTTGAGGGGCGCGTCGTTTTTCGTGATTGCTCGGGCGTGGTCACGATGGAGGACAAGCCCAGTCAGGTCGTGCGCAACGGCAAAGAGACCTCGATGTGGTCCACGCTGGAAGCGGTACGCCAGGGCGAAGCCCATGGCGCGGTGTCCTGCGGCAATACCGGCGCGCTGATGGCCCTGTCGATGATGCGCCTGCGCAAACTGCCGGGCGTGAACCGGCCTGCCATCGCGATACTGTGGCCCTCGCGCAACCCTCAGGGGTTCAACGTGATGCTGGATGTCGGCGCAGATGTGCGCGCCGACGCCAAGGATTTGCTGCAATACGCCCTGATGGGCGCCTCTTATGCGCGCAACGGTTTGGCCCTGAGCCGCCCTCGGATCGGGCTTCTGAATGTCGGCACCGAAGAACACAAGGGACGCGCCGAACTGAAAGAGGCGCACTCGATGATCGCGGGCTTCGCGGAACAGGCGAATTTCGATTTCGTGGGTTTCGTCGAAGGCAGCGACATCCCCGGTGACAAGGCGGATGTCATTGTAACCGATGGCTTTACCGGCAACGTCGCGATCAAGACCGGCGAAGGCACGGCAAGCCTGATCGGTGACCTGCTGCGGCAGGCGTTCAAATACTCCCCGCTATCCCGATTGGCCTCGATTCTGGCTATCACGTCACTGAACCGTTTGAAGAAACGGATCGACCCGCGACGCGTGAATGGTGGCGTGTTTCTGGGGCTGAACGGCACCGTGGTGAAATCCCACGGCGGCGCTGACGCAACAGGCGTGTCAGCTGCGATCAAACTGGCCTTCACCCTGGCGCAGTCCGGCTTTTCCGAAAAATTGGCTGCGCGGGTTGCATCCACTGCCCAGCTTGCACAAGATGCCGCGCAATCAGCGCCGCAAACAGATAAATAACAAAAAAGGCAGTACCGGAAAATGGCAGGCCGTTCAGTTGTAGTAGGTGTCGGGCATTATTTGCCTGAACGCGTTGTTCCCAATTCCGAGTTTGAAAAAACCCTGGACACGACCGACGAATGGATAAAGACCCGCTCGGGGATCGAACGCCGCCATTTTGCCGCCGAGGACGAGACGACATCCGATCTGGCCACCAACGCCGCCCAGGCCGCGCTGGCCGACGCGGGCCTGACGGCGGATGATATTGACGCAATCGTACTGGCGACATCAACTGCGGATCTGACCTTTCCTTCGGCCGCCACCATGGTTCAGGCACGGCTGGGCATGACCAAGGGTTTTGCCTTTGACGTGCAAGCTGTTTGCGCCGGATTCGTTTTTGCACTGTCCAACGCAAATGCGCTGATTGTTTCCGGTCAGGCCAAACGCGTGCTGGTGATCGGGGCCGAGACTTTCTCACGGATCATGGATTGGACCGATCGGTCCACCTGCGTTCTTTTCGGCGATGGCGCCGGTGCAGTGGTACTGGAGGCCCAAAAGGGCACAGGCACCGCCGAGGACCGCGGAATTCTGGCAACCGACCTGAATTCGGACGGGCGCTACAAGGATCTTCTCTATGTCGATGGCGGTGTTTCGACCCAATCCACCGGGCATCTGCGTATGCAGGGCAATCAGGTTTTCCGCCATGCCGTTGAAAAGCTTACAAAAACAGCGGAAACAGCGTTGGAACGAGCGGGGCTGAGCAGTTCGGACGTTGATTGGATCGTGCCGCATCAGGCCAACATCCGCATCATTCAGGGCACCGCCAAGAAAATGAACCTGCCGATGGAAAACGTGGTTGTGACCGTTCAGGATCACGGAAACACGTCGGCCGCATCCATCCCATTGGCCCTGTCCGTGGGCAAGCAGCGCGGACAGATCAAGCCGGGTGATCTGATCGTGACCGAAGCCATTGGCGGCGGTCTGGCCTGGGGCGCGGTGGTTCTGCGCTGGTAACCGGCGCAAACCGGCTTACACAGCCGCCCGCAATTCATTGATATTGACAGCGAATTTGCCATACCCATATGCTTCAATAGCAACAGGGGAATTAGCATGGGCGACAAAACACTGACTCGAATGGACCTGAGCGAAGCTGTCTTTCGTGAGGTAGGTCTGTCACGAAACGAAAGTGCGCAACTGGTTGAAAGCGTTCTGAACCACATGTCCGACGCCTTGGTGCGTGGTGAACAGGTGAAGATCTCGTCTTTCGGTACATTCAGTGTTCGCGACAAGACCGCCCGTGTCGGTCGCAACCCCAAAACCGGCGAAGAAGTCCCGATTCAGCCGCGCCGTGTGCTGACTTTCCGCCCGTCGCATCTGATGAAAGATCGCGTCGCAGCCGGGAACCGCAAGTAAGTTCAGGACGTCCAGGTTATGAGTAAGTCCCCCGATGCCTTTCGCACCATAAGCGAAGTTGCGGACTGGCTCGGTGTTCAGGCTCATGTTCTGCGATTCTGGGAAAGCCGGTTCACGCAGGTAAAGCCCGTCAAACGCGCAGGTGGACGCAGGTATTATCGCCCAAATGACATGCGTCTTTTGGGAGGGATCAAGAAACTGCTGCACGAAGACGGAATCACGATCAAAGGTGTCCAGCGTATCCTGCGCGAACAAGGCGTCGCACATGTCGCGGCGCTGTCCCCTTCCCTGGACGATCCCAGCCCAGCCACAATTGCGCCCGTCCAGGACACCGTGGTGCCGTTCGAACCAAAGCCTGCCCCCGCAACGGAACAGATTCGCATGGATCTGCGCGAACCGATCCAGCCAACCGGCAAGGACGATGCGCAGACAAACGCACGCGCCTCTGACGCATCACAGCCGGAGCCAGAGCCCGAACTGGACGCCGCGCCCTTGATGGGGGGAATCGCGTCGCTTGCGTGGAATCAGACAGATTTTGATGACGACCTGCTGCGGCGCATCGCTCCGATTGCAAAAGATCTGCGGCGCTGGCTGGACCGTGTCGAAACACAGGCGACGGGTTAGGACAAAAGGCATTGATTTCCTCTTGCCCCTGCCGGGAAAATCTTTATGAACACCCCAACGTCGGGCTATGGCGCAGCCTGGTAGCGCGTCCGTCTGGGGGACGGAAGGTCGCAGGTTCGAGTCCTGCTAGCCCGACCAAATTACACCGACGTTTATGGCATACAGGCCAGATCCCGCTCTGGCACCAGGGGGGATCGAGATGACAGGTGTTTGCCCGAACCAACAGCTAGAGGCGATGATCGCGCGCGGTGAGATCACCGCCGAACCCGAGGTTCTGCCTGCCCAGATTCAACCTGCCAGCCTTGATTTGCGACTGGGAACAGTGGCTTACCGTGTGCGCGCCTCATTTCTTGCGGGCGAAGGCCGGACCGTTACGGATCGCTTGACCGAATTTGAGATGCACCGCATCGATATCTCGGATGGCGCGGTTCTGGAAAAGGGCTGCGTCTATCTGGTGCCCCTGATGGAATCGCTTGCCCTGCCCGACAGCATGAGCGCCGTGGCCAACGCCAAAAGCTCGACCGGGCGGCTGGATCTTCTGACGCGGACCATCACCGATGGCGGTACCGAGTTCGACCGGGTGCCCGCAGGTTACACAGGCCCGCTTTATGCCGAAATCTGCCCGCGCTCGTTCTCGGTTCTGGTTCGTCCCGGGATGCGTCTGAACCAGATTCGTTTCCGCCAGGGTCAGGCCGTGTTGTCCGATGCGGAACTGAGGACCTTGCATGCCGAATCTCCGCTTGTGGACGGACCTGCCGTCATTCAGGACGGTCTGGGCTTTTCCGTCGACCTGCAACTGCCCGATACCGATCTGGTGGGCTATCGCGCCAAACCTCATACCGGGGTGATCGATCTGGATCGAATCGGTGAATACGACCCGCAGGACTATTGGGAAGAAGTGCGCACCAAGGATGGTTGCATCATCCTGGACCCCGGCGCGTTCTATATCCTTGTCAGCCGCGAGGCGGTGCATATTCCACCGATGTATGCAGCTGAAATGGCACCCTATCTGGCGATGGTTGGTGAGTTCAGAGTGCACTATGCAGGCTTCTTCGATCCCGGTTTTGGCCATGCCGCTGCCGGGGGGGCTGGTTCCCGTGGCGTGCTTGAGGTGCGCTGCCACGAAGCGCCATTCGTGCTGGAACACGGACAGGTCGTCGGACGTCTGGTCTATGAGAAAATGGCTGAAATGCCGACCCAGCTTTATGGTGCGGGCATTGCCTCGAACTATCAGGGTCAGGGCCTGAAACTGTCAAAGCACTTCAAAGCCGCAAGCTGACCCCTAGAACTTCATGAACCGGCGCATTTGACGGGTCACGCGCTGTGCCTGCCTGAGGTTCTGCGCATGTCGCGGTGCGCTGGTTTTTTCGGGCCCATTCGATATGCCGGGTCCGCCCTCCTTTCGGCTGGCCAGATCGATACCCTTGTTCACACCTTTGTTGACCAGACGGCGCATGACCTGACGCACAATCATGTCGATGATCCGGTTTGCATTCATCGCTCAACTCCGTGTCCTCACGCACAAAGATAGGCGCTTTATGCGGCAACAAAAGGGCTGTTCGATCACTCTTCTTCGAACAACTCGCTCTGGTCTTCGTCAACTTCGTCCTCGCGCCCTTCCCCCAAAGGGATCGCACCCGGAGGAGGCCGATTTTCCAACAATCCCGCGGCGCGCAGCTCTTTCAGGCCCGGCAGGTCGCGCGCGTTTTCCAGACCAAAATGATCCAGAAACTCAGGCGTCACCACAAACGTCACCGGACGACCCGGCGTCATGCGGCGGCGGCCCAGCTTGATCCACTCCATCTCAAGCAACTGATCGATGGTCCCGCGCGAAACCGACACACCCCGGATTTCCTCGATCTCGGCCCGCGTGCAGGGCTGATGATAAGCCACGATGGCCAGAGTTTCGATCGCGGCGCGGCTGAGCTTGCGGGTCTCGACCGTTTCCTTCTGCATCAGAAAACCCAGATCAGGGGCCGTGCGGATGGCCCAGGCATCCCCCACGCGCACCACGCGCACGCCACGCCCCTCGTAACGTTTCTGAAGCAATTCAACCGCTTGCGCCGCGTCGCTGCCATGGGGCATCCGCGCCTCAAGATCCGCAATCGTCACCGGCTCGGCGCTGGCGAAAAGAACGGCTTCGACCATACGCTCCTGCTCTGCCAGTGGAGGCGCCTCGAACAGCGTACCGGTCTCTTCTGGGGCATCAGTCACGTGTTTCGGTCCTCTTGCGCAATTGGATCGGAGCGAATGTCTCGCTCTGCTTGATTTCCATATGTCCTTCTTTCACCAGTTCCAGCGAGGCCGCAAAGGTCGCCGCCGTTGCCGACCTGCGCCGTACCGGGTCGGAATCCCAGCCATCGGGCAGGTAAGTTTCCATGTCGGTCCATGTCCCGGCAAACCCGATCAGCGGTCGCATCCGTTCCAGCGCCTGTTCCATGGTGAACACCGAATCGCGGTCCATCACAAACGGGCGGAATTCATCACGGGTGCGGATGCGCGCATAGCCCTGCATCAGATCCAGCAGCGTGGCGGAATAGGTCACGGTGCGGATGCGGGTGATATCTTCGCCCTGCCCACGTTTGAAGAAATCGCGCCCCAGCTGATCGCGCGCCATCAACCGTGCGGCGGCGTCGCGCATCGCCTGCAAGCGTTCCAACTGAAACGCCAGATGTGCGGCCAGTTCCTCGCCCGAGGGGCCCTCGTCATCCGGGTCTGGCGGCAGCAGCAAGCGGGACTTGAGAAACGCCAGCCAGGCCGCCATCACCAGATAGTCGGCGGCCAGTTCAATGCGCAACGCACGCGCCTTTTCCACAAAGGCCAGGTATTGCTGCGCCAGCGCGAGTACGGAAATTTTCCTCAGATCAACCTTTTGCGTGCGCGACAGGGTCAGCAGAACGTCCAGCGGGCCTTCGAACCCATCGACGTCAACGATCAGCGCTTCGGCCGCAAGACGATCCGCGACCGAGACAGGGTCTTCGCTGAAAAGATTATCGTTCATATACCTGCCCGCCCATTAGGGCAGATAGTTCCGCTTCGACGGCAGGGATGTCAAGTTCCAGCGGGCGTTTGCGCATCGCCAGCGCCCGTTCTGCGCGGGCCTGTGCCACATCCGACATTTCTCCGGCCGCTTCCATCACCTGGGCGCGCTCGGCAAAGGTTCCGTTGCAGTGCAGAACGACGTCACAGCCCGCACTTATGGCTTGCCGCGACACGTCAGCGGGCATTCCACTGAGCGCTTTCATTCCGATGTCATCGGTCATGATCAGCCCCTCAAAGCCAATCCTGTCGCGGATCACATCCATCATGGTTGCCGAGATGGTGGCAGGCCGCGGGTCAATCCGGTCATAGACCAAATGCGCGGTCATCCCCATCGGCAGATCGTTCAAGGCCCGGAACGGCCCGAAATCGCTGCGCTCAAGCTCCTCCAAGGGCAGATCCACATGCGGCAAGTCATGGTGGCTGTCCAACGTGGCACGTCCATGGCCCGGAATATGTTTGAGCACCGGCAGCACACCGCCATCCAAATGGCCCTGCGCCACGGCCTTGCCAATTCTGGAAACGCGTTCAGGATCAGTGTCATAGCACCGGTTTTTCAGGAACTTGTGCGTCTCGGGGCGCGCGACATCGACCATGGGCGCACAGTTGCTGTCGATGCCCAGACCAAACAATTCATCGGCAATCAGGCGGTACCTCAGATACATGGCGCGTTCGGCCTGTTCTCCGGCATTGGTCACATGGTCCAGCGGAGGCAGCCATTCGCGGGCCAGCGGCGCCCGCAGGCGCTGCACCCGCCCGCCTTCCTGATCGATTGTGATCAGGCAATTGCGCCCGACGGCCTCGCGGAAATCATCACACAAGGCGCGCACCTGATCCGCGTTTTCGATGTTGCGGGCGAACAGAATGAACCCGAACGGGTTCATCTGCCGAAACAAGTCTTTTTCCTGTTGCGTCAGGCGCAGGCCCTCTGCATCGGTGATCGTGGCACCGTACTTCACCGAACGGCCACCGGGATACAATCAGCCCCCTGGGCGACAAGCGCGGCACAGAATTGACGCGAGTCGCTCAGGTCTTCAAAGCCCAGCACGCGCAGGCGGTAAAAGGTGCGCCCGCCGCTTGAAGTCTTCTGAATAACACGCTGTTTTCCTGCCATATATTCGCCGAACTTTCCGTTCAGGCGATCCCATTCCGTTTGCGCCACCTGAACACTGTCATAAGCCCCAAGCTGCGCCAGACGCGTGCCTTTCGCCAGCGTATCAGGATCAACATCCAACCCAACCGCAGCCTTCACCGCGGCATTGATCGCGTCTTCGGAATTCTCGCTTGGCGAAACCCGGCTGCGTGAGGTGCGTGCCGGGCGGGTCAAGGGGCGCAAGGACCGGCGCACACCCGGCAGCGCGGCAATGGCCGGGTCCGGCAAGGCGGCTGCGAAATCGGCCGGGTCAATTGCGGGTTCTTCCTCGGGGGTGGTCAGCGATGCCAGCTGCACGCCATCCTCGGCGTTTTGCTGCGTTTTGGCTGCTTCACCAGCCAATTCCGCAACCAGCGCGTCCACTGCGTTCTGGCGCAATCGAGCGGCTTCCCGGGTTGAGATCGGCTTTTCCACCACATGCAGCGCCGGTGTCGGCTTCAGATCGGCGGCGGGGACGTCTTCATCCGTCAACGAGACCGGCCGCGGCGCAAGGATCAGGCGATCCGCCGGAGCGGCAGCACTGCCTTTGGCGGCCACTGCATTGACGGCCAAGCCCTGATGATCGGCGGGTGTTCCGCCCGGGTTTTCGGGCTGCACCCGCATCGGCCCTTCGGCAGCACGCACGACCGGCACGCCGCTGACATCGCGCATGACAAGCTTGTATCCCCAGACAGCGACGCCGGCGACCAGTGCCAGCGATGCGGCAGCCCCCAGGAAATTGACGGCCCGCCCCAGTCCGAACGCGCCGCGCGGCGCGTCGTAATCCTGCATATCGTCGGGATAGTCATACGCATCCTCGGAATGCGTTTGATTCGGGTAATGAATCTGCTCGGGGCTTTGGTGCCCCGAGTAATCGTAACTCGCCATGTCCGCCTCACTGCCCGTTTCGCGCCCGAAAACAAGGCGCGCGGGTCATTTCTTGCCTACCTCGTACCGGCGGTTCGGGCGATATTTGTTACCGCATCTCCTGCGCCGGGGTAACGCCAAGAATACCCAAGCCCGCCGAAATCACAACAGAAACGGCACGGGCCAATGCGATTTTCGACTGGCTTGTGGCAACATCGCCATCCTGAATGAAACGCAACTGGGTTTCGTCATTGCCCCTGTTCCAGAGCGCATGAAAATCCCCTGCAAGTTCATATAGATAGAAAGCGACGCGGTGCGGTTCGTTGGTCCGCGCAGCGATCTCGACCAGGCGTGGCCATTCGGCCAGCTTCTTGGCAACCGTCAGTTCGGCGGGGTGGTCCAGCGACGCCAGATCGGCCCCGCGCAGGGTTTCGTCGGAGACGTCGATCCCCGCCTCGGCGGCACGGCGCAGCACGCTCATCACCCGGGCATGGGCGTATTGAACGTAGAACACGGGGTTCTCGCGGCTCTGTTCCAGTACCTTGTCGAAATCGAAATCCAGTGGCGCGTCGTTCTTGCGGGTCAGCATCACGAAACGGGTCACGTTGGGACCAACCTGATCGACCACATCGCGCAGGGTGACAAAGTTCCCGGCCCGTTTCGACATCTTGAACGGCTCGCCATTTTTCCAAAGCTTCACCAGCTGCGTCAGCTTGATATCCAGCGGCACCTTGCCGTCGGACAGGGCCGACACTGCGGCCTTCATCCGCTTGACATAGCCGCCATGATCGGCACCAAACACGTCGATCAACGCGTCAAAGCCACGGCTCACCTTGTCATAGTGATAGGCGATATCGGGGGCAAAATAGGTCCAGCTGCCGTCCGACTTCTTGACCGGGCGGTCGACGTCATCACCATGTTCGGTGGATTTGAACAAGGTCTGTTCGCGCGGCTCCCAATCTTCTGGCTTTTTGCCCTTGGGCGGTTCCAGCACGCCTTCATAGATCAGGCCCTTTTCGGTCAGCGATTGCAGCGCGGCCTCGATCCGGCCCGTGCCATAGAGCGATTTCTCCGAGAAGAACACATCCATCTCGACGCCCAGCGCCTTCAGGTCGGCGCGGATCAGGTCCATCATCGCATCGGTCGAAAACTCGCGCAGCTCTTCCAGCCATTCGCTTTCCGGTTTGTCGATGAGGCTGTCGCCATACTTCTCTTTCAGCGCCTCGCCAATCGGGATCAGATAGTCACCGGGATACAGCCCCTCGGCAATCTCGGGGCTGAGGCCGTTGGCCTCGCGATAGCGCTCATAGGCCGAACGCGCCAGCACATCCACCTGCGCGCCACCGTCGTTGATATAATACTCGCGGGTCACATCATGGCCGGAATAGGCCAGCAGGCTTGCCAATGCGTCCCCGAACACCGCACCCCGCGTATGGCCCACATGCAGCGGACCGGTCGGGTTGGCCGAGACATACTCGACATTGACCTTCTGCCCCTGCCCCATGGTCGAGCGCCCGAAATCGGTGCCTTTTTCCAGCACCGCCGCCAACACGCCTTGCCAGACGGACGGCGCAAGACGCAGGTTCAGGAAACCGGGCCCCGCCACTTCGGCGCTTGTGATCCGGTCATCCGCCGCCAGTTTCCCGGCCAGCACATCCGCAATGTCGCGCGGCTTCATCCCGGCCGGTTTCGCAAGCACCATCGCGGCGTTGGTCGCCATGTCCCCATGCGCCGCATCACGCGGAGGTTCGACCGCCACGTTGTCAAAGCTCAGCCCCTCGGGCAGTGCGCCTTCGGACTGCATCTGCGCCAGCGCGTCCAGTACAAGGCTGCGGATCTCGGAAAACAGGTTCATTTCGGATGTCCTTTTGCTTGTCGCGGGGTTTACCACGCAAACCGGCAAGGTCAATGGACGCCTAATGTTAAAGCTTGGTTTGGCGAAACATCTCGCTAATCTCGGGCCTGTACGCCGCTACCGGAGACCGTTGATGCACCGCGCCTTGTCTTTTGCCTTGATTTTGTCCACCGCCCTGCCTGCGCTGGCCGACCTGCCACAGACCAAAGGCCATGTGCTGCTGACGCTGGGTGGCGCCGTCAGCGAAACAAACCTGCCTGCGCGGGGTCAGAATGACGGCGGTCTGCTGGGCTATCTGGAGGTCACGCATAACGGCGCGGCAGGGTTTGATGCTGCCATGCTGGACGGGCTGGAGCAGTTCGAGATCACAATCCCCTATGGTCCTCCGGGCAATGAACGTGATTACAGGTTCTCAGGCCCGCTTTTGTCAGACGTCATGACGATGGCAGGGGCCGAGGGGAAAACCGCTCTTCCCATGGCGCTGGATGGATATCAGGCTGCAATCGACTGGAACAGCATCACCACGCAAAGACCGATCGTTGCAACGCATGCTGATGGCGCACCGATGGGGATCGGAGGTTATGGCCCGACGATGATCGTGTTCCCACCGACAGAGAACGCCGATCAGTCCGCGAAACAAGCGGCTCAGCAAGTCTGGGCCATCGCCTATATCGCCGTGGAGTGATCAGCCGGTCAGCCGGGCATGGTCCTGCAAGGCAAATCGGTCGGTCATGCCCGCGATGTAATCGGAAACGATGCGGGCCAACGCGGTGTCGTCCCTGGCAGCTTCAATGTCATCGTGCCAGCGCACAGGCATTTGCCTCGGATCGTTCATGTAAATCGGAAACAGATCTTCCACGATCTTTGCCACCTCTGCCCGCACTGACATCACCCTGGGTGCGCGATACATCCGTGTGAACAGAAACGACCTGATTTCACGCAGTTGCGCCCAAACCTCATCCGAGAACTGGATGACAGGATACCCAAGATGTCGGATTTCTTCGACGGACTGCGCGCCAGAAACGGCAATGAGATCGTTCGAAGTGTTGATGACATCCCCCACCATGACCCCGAAAACCCGCCTGAGCGCTTCGTGACGCCGGCGATAGGACTCCAGCCCTGGGTATCTGGCATCCACCTCGGCGTAACAGACCCCGACAATCGGCAGGTCCTGCAAATCGTCATCCATGAACAAGCCTGCGCGCAACCCGTCCAGAAGATCGTGATTGTTGTAAGCTATGTCATCGGAAAGGGCGGCAACTTGCGCTTCCGCGCTGGCATGGGTGTGCAGTTCAAGATCAAACTCCTGATCGCACTCGGCCAATGCCCAGGGCAGATCGCCCTCAACCGGCCCATTGTGCTTGGCTATCCCTTCCAGACATTCCCAGGTCAGGTTGCATCCATCGAATTCTGCATAGTGGCGCTCCAGCTTTGTGACGATCCGAATGGCCTGCGCGTTGTGATCAAAACCACCATAGGGTTTCATCAACGCATGCAACGCGTCTTCGCCGGTATGTCCAAAGGGCGTGTGCCCCAGATCATGCGCCAGGGCCACGGCTTCGGTCAGCTCTGGGTTCAGGCCCAGGGCACCGGCAATGGTCCGGGCCACCTGCGCCACCTCGATGGAGTGGGTCAGGCGGGTGCGGTAGCTATCGCCCTCATGTTCAACGAACACTTGCGTCTTGTGCTTGAGGCGCCGAAAGGCGCTGGCATGAATGATCCTGTCCCGGTCGCGTTGAAAGCATGATCGGAAACTGCTTTCCTCCTCGGGCACAAACCGTCCCCTGGTGCGGTCCGGATCCGAGGCAAAACTAGCTCTGTCCAAATGGCCTGTCCTTGTCGCCTGTCCTTGCGCTTTCTATATTGTATGGCGTAATGGAAGGAAACCATTGGAGACCGGCATGAATCTGCCCCCAACAGTCACGGAACGCGCCTTCGAACGCCTCGCCGAAATCGGCGCGGCGGATCAGGGTCAGGCATTGCGCGTCGCAGTGGAAGGCGGCGGTTGCTCGGGGTTTCAATACGAAATCGCTTTGGATACGCCAAAAGAAGATGATCTGGTCCTTGAAGGTAAAGGGCAAAAAGTCATTGTTGACGCCATTTCGCTGCCCTTCCTGGAAAACGCGGTCATCGACTTCACCCAGGAACTGATCGGTGCGCGATTTGTGATCGACAACCCCAACGCCACCTCTTCCTGCGGTTGTGGCACATCTTTTTCGATGTAACCGTGGGGGCTTTGCCCCCACACCCCCAGGATATTTTCAGCCAGATGAAGCAGGAGTCCGCCCTCTGACCGTAAGACCAGAGGGCTTCACCTGGCGCGGTCATCGGCGTCCCCGCCTGTACCGCCACTTCAGCTTGAAGAAATTCGGTTAATAATCCGTTTCTTCATCTGGCCAAAAATATCCCGGAGCGCGAGGCAGAGCCTCGCAAATCCGATCTCCGCCTTGCCGTTGGGCCCATTCTGCGCGATAGGTTGCGCCAAGCCTTCGGAGGATCGCGCATGAAAATCGCCACGTTCAACATCAACGGCATCAAGGCGCGGGCCGAAGCCCTGCCCCGATGGCTGGACGAAGCGCAGCCCGACGTTGTGCTGCTGCAAGAGATCAAGTCGGTCGACGAAAACTTCCCGCGCGAGGTATTCGAAGAGCGTGGGTTCAACGTGGAAACCCACGGACAAAAAAGCTTCAACGGCGTTGCAATCTTGTCGAAGCTTCCCCTCGAGGATGTATCCCGCGGCCTTCCCGGCGATGACGCGGATGAACAGGCCCGCTGGATAGAAGCCACCGTCGTTGGCAAAAAGGCTGTTCGGATCTGTGGATTGTACCTGCCCAATGGCAATCCCGCACCCGGCCCGAAATACGATTACAAACTGGCATGGATGGAACGGCTGTATGACCGTGCCCGTGATTTGCTGGCAACCGAAGAACCCGCGTTGATGGCAGGGGATTACAACATCATCCCGCAGGCGGAGGACGCCAAACGCCCCGAAGCATGGCGCGACGATGCATTGTTCCGCCCCGAAAGCCGCGCCGCATTCCGCAAGATCCTGAATCTGGGCTTCACCGAAGCGTTCCGGGCCACCACCCAAAGCGCGGGGCACTATTCATTCTGGGACTACCAGGCCGGGGCCTGGAACCGGAACGACGGAATTCGCATCGATCACTTTCTGCTGACCCCGCAAGCGGCAGATCTAATGCGGGATTGCCAGATTGATGCCGCCGTGCGCGGGCATGAAAAACCCTCGGATCACGTGCCTGTCTGGGTCGATCTGGATATTTAGCGGTTCAGGCCGTTACGTCGTAGCTGTATATCCATTCGTAGCGGCGTGACAATTTCCCTCCGATGGCCATAAGCGCACATTGGGCCGCCAAACGGGCGGGGCCTGACAGGTGGAAATTGCGTGCGTTCGACCCGGCCACGGCAACCACGCTTTCTGCCCTTGGCCTGCGCGTTTGCTCGTAGGCGGCAAGCGCGCTGGTGACGCCCGAGTGTTCGTCGAATGATCGTGCAAGCGTCCAGGCATCTTCCAGCGCCAGGCAGGCGCCTTGTGCCATGAATGGCAAGGTCGGATGCGCCGCGTCCCCCAGCAATGCCAGACAACCGTTCTGCCATTTTTCTGCGACCGGGCGCAGGAACAGGGCCCACAGATTCACATCCGAGACCTTTGACAGAATCTCACCGACAGGACCGCCGAACCCTGAAAAGCGTGCGCGCAGCTCGTCCGGATCGCCCTTCAGCTTCCATCCCTCTTCCTGCCAGTCCGAGCGTTCCTCGACTGCAACGATATTCATCATGCTTTGATCGCGTAAAGGATAGGTTACGACATGCCGACCCGGCCCCATGGTCAGGGATGCCGTAACCACGCCTGAATCCGGTCGCCAGGGAATGGTGGCGCGCCAGGCGACCTGGTGCGTGAACTCGGGTGTCTCGGGCCCGTTCAGAGCCGGGCGAATCGTGCTTCGGCCACCGTCGGCGGCGATGACGCATTCGGCGCGCAGCCGTTCGTCGCTCGCCAACAGAATTTCGGCTTCGTTGGGGTGTTTCTGCACGTTGGAAACCTTGGCCCCCAGACGGACATCCACACCGGCCTTGCGGGCCGCAGAATGCAGCAGATTCAACAGATCGGCGCGGTGAAAATAATAGGTCGGGCCAGCCGTAGGCCCGGGCAGCCGGCTGACAACGCGGCCTTTGCGGTAATCGCGCAAGATCGTACCGTGCGACTTCTGGCCCGCAGACAGATCCGCCACCCCAAGGGCCCGCAACACGCACATCCCGTTTTCACTGATCTGAAGGCCCGCGCCAACCTCGGTCAATGCCGGGGCTTGCTCCAGCAGGGTGACCTGCGCCCCGTGTTGCCGCAGCGCCAACGCAGCCGCCAGACCGCCGATACCGCCGCCAATTACACAGAAATTCAACCGATTGATCTTCATGCCCCCCGCATAACGCAAAAACGCCAGAGCCACAGGCCCCGGCGTTCGAAATTTTCCAGCTGCACCCGGCGATCAATCGTCGCGGTGGACCTTTTCGCGGCGCTCGTGGCGCTCTTGCGCCTCCAGCGTCATGGTTGCAATCGGACGTGCATCCAGGCGTTTCAGCGAAATCGGATCGCCGGTCTTTTCGCAGTAGCCGTATTCACCTTCTTCGATCCTGCGCAGGGCTGCGTCAATCTTGGCAACCAGCTTGCGCTGGCGGTCGCGAGTCCGCAGCTCCAGAGCGCGATCGGTCTCCTCGCTCGCGCGGTCTGCGACATCCGGGATGTTTCGGGTGTTGTCTTGCAGCCCTTCGATCGTATCGCGGCTGCCCGCCAAAAGCTCATTCTTCCAATCCAACAGCTTGCGGCGGAAATATTCAAGCTGACGTTCATTCATGAAAGGTTCATCTTCGGCCGGGCGGTAATCCTCCGGCAGAAAAACTTCCTGTTTCATATTTGCTCCCTCGGTATGGCCAGAAACGTCGGTCGCGGATGTTTCACCTGACATTTGGCACCCCCTTCTGCGCAGCGTTTAGCCGACGGGCGTGGGATTGTCACTACACAAACGTTGCTTCAGCACGCCCTCGTGCTGTTTTGTCTAAATATGAGACAAACAACAACAAAACCCTGTTTTTCTATGAAATTTAGCAGGCCTTTTTGAGGCAGGTGTCAATTGGCAGGGTACATTCGCGCGCACGAATCAACCAAAAGGGCTTGGAGTTCCTGCAAAAATCGCCTCAACCGACGCAGGGACGCGGGTTGTCAAAATCATTGACCGTCTGTAACCCGGACAACACAACCTGCCCACGGATCACGAAAAACCACACGAGAGGCCCATGACCGCACGCTTTCAAGGTACAGCCGAATATGTCGCCACTGACGATCTGACGATTGCCGTGAACGCCGCCGTCACACTTGAACGCCCATTGCTGGTCAAGGGCGAGCCCGGCACCGGCAAAACAGAGCTGGCCAAACAGGTGGCCGGCGCACTGGGGCTGAGGATGATTGAGTGGAATGTGAAATCCACCACTCGCGCGCAGCAGGGCTTGTATGAATATGACGCGGTCAGCCGCCTGCGGGACAGCCAGTTGGGTGAGGAACGCGTGCATGACGTGTCGAACTATATACGCAAGGGCAAGCTGTGGCAGGCCTTCGAGGCCGACGAAAAGGTCGTTCTGCTGATCGACGAGATCGACAAGGCGGATATCGAGTTTCCAAACGACCTTTTGCAGGAACTCGACAAGATGGAGTTCCATGTCTACGAGACAGGGGAAACGATCCGGGCCAAAAACCGCCCTATCGTCATCATCACCTCGAACAATGAAAAGGAACTGCCGGACGCGTTTCTGCGCCGCTGTTTCTTTCACTACATCCGCTTCCCGGACGAGGCCACGATGCGCCGCATCGTCGAGGTTCATCACCCCGGCATCAAGGATGCGCTGCTGACCACCGCCCTGACCCAGTTCTATGAAATCCGCGAGACGCAGGGGCTCAAGAAAAAGCCGTCAACATCGGAAGTGCTGGATTGGCTGAAGCTGCTGCTGGCCGAGGACCTGAGCGCCGAAGACCTCAAGCGCGGCGGCGCAGATGCGCTTCCGAAGCTGCATGGCGCGTTGCTGAAGAATGAACAGGACGTGCATCTGTTCGAACGTCTGGCCTTTATGGCACGCGGCAAACGATAGCCGGACGGTGACCAGACGGTGATCATGGCTTGCCTTGGGACGGCCCGGATGCCAGCATCGGTCCATCTGGCGAAACAGAGCTTCGCCGCCCACAGAATTGGATGAAACGCGTGGCGAACGCACTGACAATCCGCATCCTGCGTGCCGAGGACAAAAGCCAATGGGCCGACATGTGGCGGGACTATCTGGCATTTTATGAAACCGCCCTGCCCGATGATGTATACGAAACAACCTTTTCCAGACTGCTGGGCGACGACCCGCAGGATTTTTCCTGTTTCGTTGCCGAGCAGAATGGCGCCTTGGTCGGACTGACACATTATCTGTTTCATCGCCACGCTTGGAAGGTGGAAAAGGTCTGTTACCTGCAAGACCTGTTCGCGCGCCCCGAGGCGCGGGGGGCAGGCGTTGGCCGGGCCTTGATCCAGGCGGTCTATGATGAGGCAGATCGTCAGGGCGCGCCGTCGGTCTATTGGCTGACCCAGGAATTCAACCACACTGCGCGGAAACTGTATGATCGCATCGGCACACTGACACCGTTCATCAAGTACGCCCGCTCATGAAGCGATTGAGTGCCCTTTTTCTGGCACTGGTTGTTGCCGGCTGCGCGACGGTTGAAACGATCGAACTGCCCGATCAGGTCGCGCCCATCGAAGCAAGCCTGCCGCCTGCAAAGTCTTTTTCAATGGCGCGCCCTTCGCCGCCTGCTCGGTCCAACAAGAACATAGCCTCTGACTTCCTGTCCCTGCATTTCGAACTGGAAAGCGGCGCCGCCCTGCCCGTTTTCACGCGTTTTGAGACCCCGGTCACAGTCCGCCTGACAGGATCGCCGACAGCAAGCATGCAGCAGGATCTGACCCGGTTGCTCAACCGTCTGAAGCGCGAGGCCGGGATCAACATCCGACAGATCGACGAAGGACAGGCCAATATCACCATCGAAGCCGTCAGCCAGAAAGACATTCTGCGCATTCTGCCCAATGCGGCCTGTTTCGTCGTCCCCAATTCCTCGAGCCTTGAAGAATATCGCCGTGACCGCCGAAAAATCAAAAGCAGCTGGACTGAACTGCGCAAACGCGAACGGCTTGGGATTTTCATCCCATACGACGTCAGTCCGCAGGAAATACGTGATTGCCTGCATGAAGAACTGGCCCAAGCGCTTGGTCCGCTGAACGATCTGTATCACCTGCCGGATTCGGTGTTCAACGACGACAATATCCATACGGTTCTGACCGGGTTTGACATGTTGATCCTGCGGGCTGCCTATGCGCCGGAACTGCGCACCGGCATGACCCGCGATCAGGTCGCCGCGGTCATCCCGGGGGTTCTCAGCCGGATGAACCCGCGCGGGGACAGGGTGCCCGTTCAACCCTTTACGGATACGCCGCGCGAATGGATTGACGCGATTCAGAAATCACTGGGACCGGGCGCAGGGTCGCCCAGACAGCTGCGCGCTGCCCGAAAGGCGGCGCGGATCGGTCAGCAGCAGGGATGGACGGATCACCGCCGCGCCTATCCTCATTACCTGATAGGCCGGATGGAACAATTCCGGGACCCCAACGAAGCTCAACGCCAGTTTCAGATTGCGCAGCAATTTCTGAAGGCCACGCCAGGCACAGAGGTGCATCAGGCCTATGTCACCACGCAAACCGCGGCATTTGCGCTGGCACAGGAAAAGGGACCCAGTGTTCTGTCCGAGCTGAACAGGGCCATCGACGTCATGACACGGGCTGAAAATGCGTCTTTGCTGGCCACGTTGTTGTTGCTGAAATCAGAAGCGCTGAAGCAGGCGGGGCAGATACAGCAGGCACGTGCCGTCAGGCTGGACAGCCTGGGATGGGCGCGGTACGGGTTTGGCTCGGATCTGGTGGCCCAGTCGTTGTCGCGGGGCAATGGCCGAAGAAACACGGATGGCACGAAAGACGGATGACGCACATATGTTGGTAGTTCTGGGAATGGCGGCACTGGGTGCGACCTTAGGCGCACTGGCCGCGAAAAAGCGCAGCGGCAATCGCGCCGACATGGCGCAATATGCCGCCGGATACGGCATTGCCTTTGCGCTGGTGGGTCTGGTGATCTCGTTGGTTCTGGTGCGTTTGGTGGGCTGACACGATGTTCCTGCCCTTTTTCGAAAACCTTCGCAAAGCTGGCATCCCGGTATCGCTGCGGGAGTATCTGACTTTTCTGGAAGGCATGAAAAAGGGTCTGGCCACCTATGATGTCGAGGCGTTCTACTATCTCGCGCGCGTGTCGATGGTGAAGGACGAACGCAACATTGACAAGTTCGACCGCGCCTTTGCCGCCAGTTTCGAAGGGCTGAACGAGATCAGCTTCGATCAGGTTCTGGAAGCCGTTGACATTCCCGGCGACTGGCTGGCCAAAATGGCCGAAAAACACTTGTCAGACGAGGAAAAAGCCGAGATCGAGGCGCTTGGCGGTTTCGACAAGCTGATGGACACGCTGCGCGAGCGTCTCAAGGAACAACAAGGCCGCCATCAGGGCGGCAACAAGTGGATCGGCACGGCCGGGACCTCTCCTTTCGGGGCCTATGGCTACAATCCCGAAGGCGTGCGCATCGGCCAAAAGGAAAGCCGCCACCAGCGCGCGGTCAAGGTTTGGGACAAGCGCGAATTCAGAAACCTGGACGACACGGTTGAACTGGGCACGCGCAACATCAAGGTTGCCCTGAAACGCCTGCGCCGCTGGGCGCGCGAAGGTGCTGCGGAAGAACTGGATCTGGACGGCACCATTCGCGCCACGGCCGAACACGGCTATCTGGACGTCAAGACCCGCCCCGAACGTCACAACGCGGTCAAGGTCCTGCTGTTCCTGGACGTTGGCGGTTCAATGGACCCGCATATCAAAGTGGTGGAAGAGCTGTTTTCAGCCGCACGGTCCGAGTTCAAGCATCTGGAATATTATTATTTCCACAATTGCCTTTACGAAGGCGTCTGGCGTGACAATCGCCGCCGCTGGGACCAGCAGACGCCCACGCATGAAGTGTTGCGCACCTATGGGCCCGACTACAAATGCATCTTCGTCGGCGACGCCTCGATGAGCCCATATGAGATCGCCTATCCCGGTGGCGCCAACGAGCATTGGAACACCGAGGCCGGGCAAGTCTGGCTGCAACGCGCGCGGGATCAATGGGCGTCGAACCTGTGGATCAATCCCGTGCCCGAGAAATATTGGGAATACACCCATTCCATCGGCATGATTCAGGAAATCTTCGAAGGCCACATGGTGCCGATGACCCTGGCAGGGCTGGAACAGGGAATGAAAGCGCTGACCCGTTGAGGTCAGCGCCAGAGTTTACCCGGCAATCACCTGAATCCCAAGAAACAGGATCGCTGCCAGCATTGCTGCTGCGGGAACAGTGATAACCCACGCGGCAACGATGGTCAGGAAATGCGACCGGCGAACCAGCTTGCGGCGGCGGCGTTCTTCCGGCGCGACGCGGGGGCGTTCAGGAAAGGCCAGCCTTGCGCGTTTCAGCCTCCGCTCGGCATCCCATTCCCGGAAGAACCCGACCCCGAATACAGCGCCAACCGCGATATGGGTGGAACTGACAGGCAGGCCCAGCCAGCTTGCAACGATCACCGTGATCGCGGCCGACAGGGCGACGCAATAGGCCCGCATCGGGTTGAGCTTGGTGATCTGGCTGCCGACCATGCGGATCAGTTTCGGACCAAACAGGAACAGGCCGAACGATATCCCGAACGCACCGATGACCATGACCCAATGGGGAATGCTGACGGCATGCGTGAAATCGCCCGAGGCAGAAGCCTGCACAATCGCGGCCAACGGCCCCACCGCGTTGGCAACGTCATTTGCGCCATGCGCAAAGCTCAGCAGCGCCGCAGAGATGATCAGTGGAATTCCAAACAGAATCTTCAGCGATTTGTTGCGGTTCTCAAGCCCTTCGGACTGGCGGCGGATCACCGGGATCATCACTGCCCAGATCAGCCCGCCACACGCCGCACCGATCAGCAAGGCCGTCCCGAGATCGATCTTGATGATTTTCTTGAGGCCCTTGAGCGCCAGATAAGATGCAAAGGCGCCCGCCATGATCCCGACCAGCATCGGCACCCATTTGCGGGCCGCGGCGATCTTGTCTTCCTGATAGATGATCCTGGCCTTGATGAACCACAGGAAACCGGCTGCGACCAAGCCTCCCAGAAGTGGCGAGATCACCCAACTGGCGGCGATTTTGCTCATGGTACCCCAGCTTACGGCGCCGAACCCAGCCGCGGCGATCCCTGCCCCCATGACGCCGCCCACAACCGAATGCGTGGTGGAAACCGGCGCGCCGACCCATGTGGCCAGATTGACCCAAAGCGCCGAGGACAGCAGCGCCGCCATCATCGCCCATATGAAGACATTGGCCGTTCCCATGCTTTCCGGCGCAATAATTCCCTTGGCGATGGTCGACACGACATCGCCCCCGGCAATGAGCGCCCCGGCGCTTTCAAAAATGGCGGCAATCGCGATGGCACCGCCCATGGTCAGCGCATTCGCCCCCACCGCAGGGGCCATGTTGTTGGCGACGTCATTGGCTCCGATATTCAGCGCCATATAGGCCCCGAACATCGCCGCGATCACGACGACAAGCGCGTTGTTGCCCTGCCCGAACAGAAAAGCGGCCACAAGGCCTGCGGCAGCAATGAATGCCAGGGCAATCCCTGAGCCCACAAAGGGCCGTCCAGCCTGTGCGGTCGCCATTTCTAGGCGTGAAAAGCGCCGCAAATCCCGGTCGAGTGTTTCCAGGTGACGCGCTTCATAGTTCTTGTCGGTCATGGGTCCCCCATCGATAGCGCCCCGTCGGTTAAGTGGGATCGTTGAAATAATCAACAGCTCATGTCGCAAGATCACAACTTATCGAAGGTTGTGCCTGTTTCGGCGCACGAGGAGGGTTGTGCTGATTTCGACGCACGAACATGCGGGTCCCGACGAACATCCCGCAGGTGTGACTTGCGCAATGCCCTTGTTCGGACCATATCTTTGACATGCTTCGATTGACCCCGATCCTGCTGGCAATTGGCTACGCCATCGTGATGTACCGCATTTCGGTCTGGCGCACCCATCGTGAGCTGGACGCAAAATCGACCGAACTGGCCGACCCGGTGCTGAAACGGATGACGGATCGGCTGGCCGCGGCTTTGGAAATCGATCGGGTCCCCGTCTATATCTACGAGATCGACCCGGTGAACGGGCTGGCTGCTCCGGACGGTCGGATTTTCATCACGCGCGGGTTTTACCGAAAATTCCGCAACGGAGAGGTTTCGGCCGAAGAGATGGCCAGCGTGATCGCACATGAGTTGGGGCATGTTGCCTTGGGTCATGCAAAGCGACGGATGATTGATTTTTCAGGTCAAAACGCAATGCGGACGGCGCTGATCATGGTGCTGAACCGGTTTATTCCGTTCATCGGAGCGATGATTGCGAATGCCTTGACGTCATTGCTGGCCTCGCGCCTGTCACGACAGGATGAGTATGAGGCGGACGAATATGCCGCCGCCTTGCTGACCAAGGCCGGAATCGGGATCGGGCCGCAGAAATCCTTGTTTCACAAGCTGGAAGACCTGACGCAGCAACGGGCGGGCGTTGCCCCGGCATGGTTGATGAGCCACCCGAAAACGGGTGAGCGCATTGCGGCACTGGAGGCCCTTGAGCAGCGTTGGGCGCGTGGCTGAGGGTGCGCAGCGAGAGGCCAGCCTCTCGCGCTCTCCGGGATATTTTTAGCCAGATGAAGGGGGCCCAGTCTATTGGGTGAGCGCCTTGCCAAGGCGTGGAAGGCGGGCCTTTTTCATCAGCGCGCGCAAGGTCCATTGGTGGCCGGAAAGGCGGATGGCTTCACTCAGAACGCGATCGGCGATAGTCGCCAGGCCGTCAGGGTCCGATAGCCAGAGACCATGCAGCAAGCCGTCGGGATCTCGGCGGTCGAGCCCCTCCTCTGCCAGAATATTTCTGGGGAAATCCTTGGCGTTGACGGTGACGATGACGTCAGCCGAGGCCGTGATGGCCGTCGCCAGGACGTGGATATCGGCTGCGTCGGGCAGCCAGAGGCGCTGCTCCAACCCCGGGACCGGCGCGCGTTCGGCCTGCGGCCACTGCGCCTGCGCCAAGGCAATTTCGGCGCGGGCTTGCGCCTCGCCCGTCGGGCCCAGCTTGCGCGCGGCGCGGGCCCATTCTTCGAGGATGCGGGCAGACCAGATCGGAGTGAAATGGCCAAGGCGGGCCGCGCCCAGCAGCATCTCGCGCATCACCGTGGGATAGATGACGCAGGTGTCGAGAACGGCCTTCACAGGCGGTAGAACACTGCTTTGAGGTAGCCGCTTTCCGCCAGTTGCGGCAGTTGCGGGTGATCCGGACCCGCAAACCCGGTGTGGATCAGTTGCGCCTGACGCCCGGCGCGCCCGATCCCACGGGAGGACGCATCGCGGAACCGGCTCAGGTCAGCCGCGTGCGAACACGAACACAGCCCCAGATAACCACTGGGTTTGACCAGAGGCGCCGCCAGTCGTGCGATACGTTCATAGGCGCGCAGCCCCGCATCCAGCGCTTGTCTGGACGGTGCAAACGCGGGCGGATCGCAGATCACCACGTCAAATCGCGCGCCTTCTTCGCCCAGTTGATTCAGAACCTCGAACGCGTCGCCCTGTCGCGTCTGGAACTCTTCAGCAAGGCCCGACGCCTCGGCCCCTTGTTTCGCGAGGTCGAGCGCGGCGGCTGAGCCATCGACGGACAATGCCTGCCCCGCTCCACCTGCAAGCATCGCCAGACCGAAGCCGCCCACATGGCTGAACACGTCCAGCACCTGCGCATCGGGATGAACCAGGCGCGCGGCAAAGGCGTGGTTGGGGCGCTGGTCGTAAAACAGCCCGGTCTTCTGACCGCCTGTCAGATCCGCCATGTAGGTGGCGCCATTCATCGGCACAGGCAGGGGCGCATCGGGCGCGGATCCGCGCAATACTTGGTTGACGTCGTCCAACCCCTCCAGCCCGCGTGTACGGCCCGAGGCGTTCTTCAGCACCGTGGTCACGCCAGTGACTTTGACCAGAGCTTGGGTCAGCACATCCAGATGCGCCTCAGCCCAGGCCGCGTTGGGCTGAATGACGCAGGCCTCGCCAAAGCGGTCGATGATGACGCCGGGGAAGCCGTCCGCTTCGGCATGGATCAGGCGATAATACGGGGCGTCAAACAGGCTTTCTCGCAGATCGAGGGCGCGCTGCAAACGGTTCTCGAACCATGTCGCGTCAAGCTGCGCATCGATGTCACGGTCCAGCACCCGGCACATGATCTTGGACGCGGGGTTGACCGCGACCAGCGCGACGGGCGCCCGTTTGTCATCTTCGAGCACCGCCAATGCGCCCGCGGGGATTTTTCTGGTACGGCGGTCCGAGACGATGTCATTGGCGTAGACCCAGGGGAAACCATGGCGCAGGCCGCGCGCATTGGCTTTGGGTTTCAGGCGGATACGGGGACGGTCGGCAGATTGGGTCATGGCGCCCTCATAGTCCTGAACGCGCCGGTGGGAAAGCCCTAGCGGTTACGGGATCGCCAACCGCCGCGGCGTTTTGGGGCCTTTGCCGTCTGAAGGCCTTCGGTCAGAACCTGTGTCATCGGATGATCGGGGTTCTGCTCGGCATAGCCCGCGTGCAGCTCGGCCAGCGCCGTGTTCTGGTCGCGATCCGCAGGAAGGCTCAGCGCCCAGTCCAAAAAGATGCTGCGGCACTCTGGCAGGGTGATGCCGTCGATTCGATAGGCTTCGCGGATCAGACCTTTGTGGTCGTTGGGATCACTGCTGCGCGCCATCTTCTTCCCCCTTGATCACGCCGCCGATCAGATCGGCCGCGGTCGTGTAACATTCCTGCAATGCCGCCTGCAACGCCTCGACCTGTTCGAACCCGGTGGCGCGGCACAAAAATGCAGTACCGCCTTCGCCGATCTTGTCGGCTTCGATTGTCTTGCCCGACAGCAACCGCGCGGCGCATTGCACCGACCAGAATAGGTCATAGCAGTCTTTCAGAGATTGCGCCTGCGCGACATCCAGCAACCCGGCTGCGACGGCACCATCCAGACCCGACGCGACATCGCGCTGCGCGGTCCCTGCCAGCAAAGCACCGGTTTCGGCCATCAGTTCGATATCCATCAGCCGGCCGGGGCCGTTCTTGGCGTCCCAGATGCCGGCGGGTGCCTTGGCCGCGGCCAGACGTGACCGCATCTCGGCCACTTCGCGCAGAACCTTCCCCTGCTCTCGCGGGTGCGACAGAAACTCGGTGCGGAAGGCTTCGATTTCCTCGCCCAGTCCGGCGTCCCCGGCAACAACATGCGCGCGGGTCAGAGCCAGATGCTCCCACACCCAGGCTTCGTTCCGCTGGTAATTGACAAAGCTGGCCCAACTGGTCGCAACCGGCCCCTGATTGCCCGAGGGACGCAATCGCATATCGACCTCATACAAGCGTCCTTGCGACATCGGCGCGGACAATGCCGTGATCAGGGCCTGCGTGAACCGCGCATAATACGTGCGCGTGGCCAAAGGGCGCGGACCGTCAGACATGTCCTGATCCAAAGGATCGTAGATGACGATCATGTCCAGATCGGATTGCGAGTTGATCCGGCCTGCCCCCAGCGACCCCATCCCAAGCACGGCAGCGCCGCGCCCCGGTGCAGGGCCGTGTTTGCGGGCGAAATTTTCGGTGACATGCGGCAGGATGGCCGCGATGACCGACTGCGCAAGCTCGGCATATTGCCGACCTGCCTTCTTTCCGTCGATCAGGCCGCGCAGGTGATGCACGCCGACCCGGAAATGCCATTCCTTGCACCAGCGCCGGGCAAGATCAAGCTGGGTTTCATAATCCGTTTCTTCCGACAAAGCCTGCGTCAATTCCGCTTGCAACGCCTCTTGCCCGGGCCAATCCGCAAAGAAACTGCCCCCGATCACCGCATCAAACACCGACGCGTTGCGGGACAGGTGTGATGCCAGAGCATGCGAGGTTCCGACGATATCGATCAGCAAGTCGATCAGTTGCGGATTCGCCTCGAACAGCGAAAACAGCTGCACCCCGGCGGGCAGGCCCGCCAGGAACCCGTCCAAAGCCAACAATGCTTCGTCGGGCTTGGCGGTTTTGGCCAGACGTGACAGCAACTCGGGGCGCAGACGTTCGAAAATCCGCGCGCCGCGCTGGGACCTGAGGGCCGGATATGTCGTCCATCGGGCCAGAACGTTCTTGTCGAACTCCACATCCTGTACATGGGCGGGCGCCGCACCAGGTCCGGGGGCAAAGAACCCTTCGGTCAGCTCATGCACTTCGGTCAGACGGTTTTTCAGGTCCTGCGTCAACTCGGCACTGCTGATACCCTTCAGGCAGGCGACGCGTTCGATCCCGTCGGGTGAGTTCGGCACCTTGTGGGTCTGCGCATCATGAATCATCTGGATGCGATGTTCGACTTCGCGGTGCGCGCGGTAATGATCGGTCAGCTTGTCCGCCACATCCTGTGGCACCCAGCCTTTTGCCGCCAGCGCCGCCAGCCCGGGAACCGTGCCTCGTACCCGCAGGTCAGCGTCCCGCCCGCCCGCGATCAATTGGCGGGTTTGCGTGAAAAACTCGATCTCGCGGATACCGCCCTGCCCCAGTTTCATGTCGTGACCGGGGATCGACAAAGACCCGCCTGTCCCTTTGTTTTCCCGGATGCGCAGGCGCATGTCATGGGCGTCCTGAATGGCGGCAAAGTCCAGATGGCGGCGCCAGACAAAGGGGCGCAAGCCGTCCAGGAAACGCTGCCCCGCATCCAGATCCCCGGCGCAGGGCCGCGCCTTGATGTAAGCCGCACGCTCCCACGTGCGACCGAGGCTTTCGTAATACCGCTCGGCGGCCTCCATCGCCATGCAAACCGGTGTCACGGCCGGGTCGGGGCGCAGCCTCAGATCCGTTCGGAACACATAGCCATCCGCCGTCTTCTCGCTCAACGTCGCACAGAAGTTGCGCGTGGCCCGAACCATGCCCTGCCGGGCCTCGTAAAAGTCTTCGGGGTCAAAGCGCGTCTCATCAAACAGGACGATCAGATCGATATCCGAGCTGTAGTTCAGCTCATGCGCGCCCATCTTGCCCATCGCCAGTATGACCAGGCCGGCTGCGGTTTCGACATCATCCTCGGTCATGCCCGGCAGCTTCTTGCGCCGGATCAGTGTCGCGATCTCGGCCTTGGCGGCAACATCCGCGGCCAGCGAACCGAAATCGGTCAGGGCCGCCGTGACCTTCTCCAATGGCCATGCACCTGCAATATCGGCCAACGCCGTAAGCAGAGCCATTCGCCGCTTGGCCTGCCGCAATCCGGGTTTCAACTGATCCGGCGGCAGATCACGCGCAGCAGCCATGACGTCAGCCAATGCCTGATCTGGGTGCATCAGGGCCTCGGGCAGCCAGCCCTTCTCTTGTTCGATCAGACTTTTTAGATAGGGGCTGGAACCGGCGGTGCCCGCCACCAATTCCGCCATCTCGGCCGGCAAATCAGGCATCAGGGCCCGCGCTTCGGCCCCCAGGGATGGATCGAAAGCGCGCGGAAGTCTTGAAATGGCTAAAACGTCTGTCATGGGCGCAAACTGCGCATCGCGGCGCGTGATCGTCAATGGGGCATTCTGATCAGGTGTTCTGAACCGGCGTGTCCTGACTGAAACTGTTGACCCAAACGTCGTTTCTGCGTTCCCACAAAGAAGAAATCAGCATCGCCTCGCGCGTTGTCGCACCCGGGCGCAGGTAATCGGCCTTGTAGGACAGCAGGACGATATCCGGTGTCAGAACACGTAGTCTTTCGCCGCTCAGTTCGAACTCGGCCATCGTCGGTGCGTCTGCAAATTGACCGACATGATCGTCACGATTGGCAAATCCCGTCGGATAGACCCCAAGAAAATCCGCGCTCAGCAACGCCCGGTCTGCGCTTGCGTTGCCCTCAACCAGCGCCATCCAGACCTGCTTTTCCAAATTCAGAATCTCACTCAGCGCAGGTGCCGTTTTGTGTTCTTTCATATCCATTTCCGCAACCTGCGGCTGATGACGCTCACCGTCAACCGAATTGCTAAATGTAAATCTTTTTTACATTGAGCCCTTGCAACCCTCGTCCACGACCCCATCTAAGCAATGTGAAAAGAGTTTACATCAACCCTGGAGAGCTCAAATGACCGCATTGTCCGACCCCGCCGTCCCCGCGAATCCGGGATGGCTTTATCGAATCGAGGCCTGGCTGGATGACAAAGGCAAAGGGGCCTGGATCGCCGCCATGGTCCTTGGTTTTATCTTCTTCTGGCCGGTTGGCCTGGCCCTTCTGGCTTACATGATCTGGAGCAAACGCATGTTCAACAAATCCTGCAGCCGCCGCAAATCCTGGCACAGCCACATGAGCGCGATGAAACCATCCGGCAACAGCGCATTTGACGCCTACAAGGCAGATACACTGGCCCGCCTTGAACGCGAACAGCAGGACTTCGAGGCGTTCCTGCGCCGCCTGCGCGATGCCAAGGACAAGGCCGAATTCGACGAGTTCATGGACGAACGCGCCCGCGAGAACCATGAAGACGACGGAAATGGCAAGCCCGCCTAATTGACCTTGCCCTGTCCCGGCATTCCGGGACAGGGTACCCTGACCCATTTTTTCGGACCTGACGAATGAACCACCTGCCTGACCCGGATACCCAACCAGAATTCTACAACTCAGTGACAAGCAAACGCTTTGTCGCGTGGTTGTTTGATATCGCCTTCATCTCGCTGCTCTGCACGGTGGCGATCCTGTTGAGCGCAGGCCTCGGTCTGTTTTTTCTGGCAGTGATCTATGCCGTGATCAGCTTTGTCTATCGCGTAGTAACCATCACCAACGGCTCGGCCACACTGGGCATGCGGTTCATGGGAATCGAATTGCGCGACGCATTCGGAGAACGAATGGATATGGGCAAGGCCATCGCCCACACTGCCGGCTATTTCGTCAGCATGGCGTTTGCGGTGATCCAGATCATCTCGGTGATCATGATGTTGACCAGCGCCCGCGGCCAGGGTCTGACCGACAGTTTTCTGGGCACGGTCATGATCAATCGACGGGCCTGACACGCGGTTGCGCGAAACACTTGGCGGCCTCGGGAACGGTTGCTATCATCCCTCCCGAGGCTATCTGGGAACTTCATGCGACACACGCTGCCAATTGCGCCACAATTCTATGTCACGGCCCCGCAACCCTGCCCCTATCTCGATGGCAGGATGGAGCGTAAGCTGTTCACCGCGCTCCAGGGCGAAGGTGCGGAACAGTTGAACAATTCCCTGTCGCAGCAGGGGTTTCGCCGGTCGCAGAATGTACTCTACCGCCCTTCCTGCACAGATTGCGCGGCCTGCCTGTCCGCCCGGATCGACGTATCGGCTTTCCGCCCGACAAAAAGCCAGAAACGCGCGGTGAAACGCAACGGATATCTGCAACGCCGCGCCACATCGCCCTGGGCCACGGACGAGCAGTATGAGCTGTTCCGCCGCTATCTTGACACCCGGCACGCCGACGGCGGCATGGCCGACATGGACGTGTTCGAATTTGCGGCAATGATCGAGGAAACCCCGATTCGAAGCCGGGTGGTGGAATATGCAGATCCTGAGACCGGCGACCTGATCGCTGTCAGCCTGACCGACGTGCTCGATGATGGGCTGAGCATGGTCTACTCTTTCTACGATCCGAACCAGCCTCAGAATTCTCTGGGCACCTATATGATCCTGGACCATATCCAGATCGCGCGCGAAGCTGGCCTGCCCTATATCTACTTGGGCTATTGGGTCCCCGGCAGCCCCAAGATGGGCTACAAGGCAAAATTCTCCGGGCTTGAGGCCTATGTTCAGGGCGAATGGCAAAAGATCACAGATCCGGATACCTTCTGCTCTTCCTCACGGCACCCCCTGTCCACCGCTCCGATTGCCGAGCAAGTGGCCAATATCCAGCTTCCCGACCGCCACCCCACCAAGGGCTGACCACCCCATGAAACAGAACCTGCACGCCGTCACACTCGTGGTGCCGGATTACGATGACGCACTTGCGTTTTACACGGGATGACGCACTTGCGTTTTACACGGAAAGACTTGGCTTCCAGCTCTTGAAGGACATCGATCTCGGGGGCGGAAAACGCTGGGTCCTGATCACACCGCCGGGTTCAGACGGCGGCGGCCTTCTTCTGGCCAAAGCCGACGGGCCCGAACAACGCGCCGCCATCGGCAACCAGACCGGCGGCCGTGTGGGCTTTTTCCTTCAAACCGATGATTTCCAACGCGACTACACACAGATGCGTGCCAACGGGGTCCATTTCGAAGAAACTCCCCGCTTTGAATCCTATGGCACAGTCGCCGTCTGGCGCGATCCTTATGGCAACCGCTGGGATCTGATCCAATTCACCTGATCCGCTTCTTCATCTGGCCCCAAATATCCCGGGGATGAATTGGCCGCAGGGCAAGAAGGGGCTGGCCCCTTCCCTGCAACAAACAAGAAAAAGAGGGCCTTCGGGCCCCCTTTTGCATTTTGATGATCCGGATCAGTTCGGGATCAGGTCCGGTACGATCGTGACAATCGCCGGGAAGAACCACAGAATTGCGATCCCTACCACCTGGATCAAAACAAATGGAATGATCCCGCGATAGATATGGCCCGTCGTCACTTCCTTCGGCGCAACCCCTCGCAAGTAGAACAACGCGAACCCGAACGGTGGTGTCAGGAAGGATGTTTGCAGGTTCACCGCCACCATGATCGTCACCCATTTCGGGTCGAACGACCCGCCATAGATCACCGGCCCCACGATCGGGATCACGATGTAGATGATCTCGAGGAAATCCAGCACGAAGCCCAGAATGAACAACACCAGCATCACGATCAGGAAGACCGTGAACTCGTTGTCAAAACTCTTCAGGAATTGCTGGATATAGTGCTCCCCTCCGAACGAGATCACCACCAGGTTCAGCAATTGGGATCCGATCAGGATGGTAAACACCATCGAGGTCACCTTGGCCGTCTCGCGCACCACCGGGGTCAGAACTCCGCTTGAATACAGCACCCAGCACCCGAACAGCAGCCCGAACAAGGCATACAGATAGGCTGCATACGCGATGATGAAGGCGATCCAGGTCTCCAACGTCACATTGCCCTGATTGACCCGCAGGTCAAAGTTGACCCCCATCAGCAAGGCGATGATCACGGCAAAGGTCGACCAGATGATCACCTTGCCCGATCGCCCCTGATCCTGCAGCTTACGATAGGCCGCCAGCATGATCGCGCCACCCGCCCCCAGCGCAGCTGCCGGTGTCGGGTTGGTCACACCACCCAGGATCGACCCCAGAACCGCGATGATCAGAACCAATGGCGGGAAGACCACGCGGATCAGGTCATTGGTCGCACATCGCGCTGCGGCTTCCTTGCAACCATACATGGCCAGCGCAAATGGCAACGCGAGCAACAGGAACGTCGCCCCCGAAGTTGTTGTGGGCGAAATCAGCAAAATATCGACCAACACCATAAGAAGCAGACCAATCGCACCAACGATAAGCGGCTGTGGCGCACGCGAGGGGGCGATGCCACGGCCCAGAACCAGAGTGAGGCCCAACAGCACGACGGTGATCGCGACACCCGTGCCAATTGGTGCGGCTGATGCAATCATTTCCTGTTGTGCGGCGGCCAGTTCTTCTTCGGTCAGGCGCTGAGACTCAGCTGCACCGCCAGCGGCATCAATGGCTTCCTGCTCGGCGACGGCCTGATCCCAGGCGGCCTGACCATGCAGATCGATCATCGATACCTTGCATTCTTCCGACACGTTGGTACGCAACGATGCGCCCTGTCCGATGTCCGAGAAAGCCGAGACCGAAATGTTCTGGCTGCCGATCAGGCCGACATTGCCCAGCAACACGGTGCCGACAATCAGCGCAACCGGTGCGCCCAGCAGCCAAGTCAGACCTTCGGACCGGGTGATCGGCTCACCCGACCCGCCTGACAGCGCCACGGCAGGTGCCTTATGGGGATTCAGCAATGCATAACCAAACGCATACAACGCATAAAGCAGGGCCAGAAGAATCCCCGGCAAAAGAGCCGCCTGGAACAAGGTTCCGACCGAGACAACCGCCGGCTCTCCCAAATAGGTCAGCGCATCGGTACATCCCGCCTCAACTGCCCGCGTCTCCTGCGCTGTCGAGTACAAATCGCCCGCCAATGTGCCAAGCAGAACGATCACGATCGAGGGCGGAATAATCTGCCCCAGCGTACCCGAGGCCGCGATCACACCCGTTGCGAGTTCCGGCGAGTAATTGTTCCGCAACATGGTTGGCAGCGCCAGCAGGCCCATGGTCACCACGGTCGCGCCAACGATGCCGGTAGAGGCCGCAAGAAATGCCCCCACAACCACGATGGACACGGCCAGACCACCCGGCAGCGGTCCAAAGACGCGCGCCATCGTCGTCAGCAGGTCGTTCGCGATTTTCGAGCGTTCCAGCGTGATCCCCATCAGAACGAACATCAGCACGGCCAACAGGGTCTCAATGGATTGCCCTGCCAGTACGCGCTCGTTCATGCGGTTCACGATGAACGACACGTTGCGGTCCAGCGCGGTTTCCCAGCCAGAGACAAAGACCGGCTCGGCTATCCTTGGCAAATCCGGGTATCGGAATACCGATATGACATCAGGTTTTACCCCGGAATTTACAATATCCCGATAGGCTTGTGAGCCTGTGTCGATTGCCTGGTGGATCAACAGCCCGGCACTGTCCAGTGCCGCGATGATCCCAAAGGAAATCACTCCGGCGCCGCCGATGGCAAAGGCCACCGGGAAGCCGGAAAGGATGCCTCCGAAGAGGCAGAAGAATACGATAATGAGGCCTATCTCGACGCCATCAAGTCCGAACAACATAGTCTGGGTCTCCGTCCCTAATGTGCGCCTTCATAGGCTTCTTCACCCTCACCAAGGCTGTCCTTGTCGAGGTATTTTCCGGTGCTTTCCGGCCCTTCCACGTATTCCAGATACGACCGGTACAGGAATGCGATTGCGTGCAGGAACACCATGGCTGCAAAGGCCACCAGCAAGATCTTGAACAGGAAGTAGGCGTTGAATCCGTTGGGGCTGAACCCAATGGTTTCCACGTTCCAGCGCAGGGCGCGGGACTTGGCCACCAGCCGGTCCAGCGTGTCACTGGCCGAAGGTTTCGGCACGATCAGGTGCCGCCACATGAAGTACCAGCCATACATCCAAGTTAACACCGCCATGGGCATCATGAACAAAACCGCACCGCACATATCAACCACCCGTTTGGCACGGTGGCTGATGCCGGCATAGATGAGGTCAACGCGCACATGCCCACCCTGCACGAATGTGTAGGTACAGCACAGGCACACGACCATCGCATTATACAGCTTCAGTTCTTCCGCGAACCAACTGATATCCATCTGGAACGGGATACCCAAACCAAAAGACATATCGGGTCGTGTAAAGACCCGCTGCATGAAAACGATCACGATCTGCTGGATCACCATCAAAAGGCCCGCCCAGGCAAAGAAGCGGCCGGTGGTGTTGGCGAACCCCTCAAGGCCCCGCACGATGGCCCACATGAAGTTCCGGTAGTACAGCCCGATGGCCGTCAGAACCAGAAAGAACGTGAACACCACAAAGAAGAACTCGACCGAACCGCCGTAATAGACAAAGCGCATGATCGACGCCTTGTCGGACCAGTCCAGCCAGAGTTGCGGATGCGTGATGGCGTATCCGAAATTATAGAAGGCTTCGGCAATGTTCTGAATGAACCAGACCAGTCCATTCCACAGGGCGCCGAAGAACGAGATACCGTTTTCGTCCTGCATGTTGTCCCCAGGTCGTCTCAGTTGTGCATGGGATTATTGTTGCTTGCCCAAACCCCTTAGCGCAACGGGAAAGGCTCCCCCACGACGCGGGGGAACCGGTTTTTCTTGGATCAGAATGGCTTAGCCGCGAACACGGTCGCGCTGAGCGGTGTAAACACCCGATGACAGGTTGTTCCAAGCAGACGATGCTGCCATCGACGTCATCGCGCTGTCGTGGATCTTCTTGAACAGCTCATCGCCCATGTTCTCGTCCAGAACTTCCTGGCTGGCCTGACCAAACGCGTCCCAGACACTGTCCGGGAATTCCAGAACCTTGACGCCGCCCGCCTGCAGGCGCTGCAGCGCTGCGCCGTTGTTGGCCAGGAACTGTGCCAGGTTCCACTGGTGCGCTTCGGCAGCAGCGATCTCGATGATCTTCTGCTGTGCCGGGGTCAGTTCATTGAACACGTCGCGGTTGGTTGCCAGCGACAGACCTGCGCCCGGCTCGTGGAAGCCCGCAGTGTAGTAGGTCTTGGTGATTTCCTGGAAGCCGGCCTTTTCGTCGGCCCATGGACCGATCCACTCGGTACCGTCGATCGCGCCGGACGACAGCGCCTGATACACTTCCGACCCCGGAATGTTTTGGACCGATGCGCCCAGTTTACCCAGCGCCTTGCCGCCCAGACCCGGCATACGGAACTTCAGACCGTTGAAGTCTTCGGGGCTGTTGATCTCTTTCGAGTACCAGCCACCCGCCTGCGCACCGGTGTTGCCGGCCAGGAAGGACTTCAGGCCAAAGATTTCGCCCAGCTCGTCATGCAGCTCCATACCGCCGTCATGATAGTACCAGTTCACCAGTTCCTGTGCAGTCATGCCGAAAGGAACGGCCGTGAAGAACGCATAACCCGGGTGCTGACCCACAAAGTAATAGTCAGCGGCATGATACATGTCCGCCTGACCCGACGAAACCGCGTCAAATACTTCGAAGGCGCCAACCAGTTCGCCTGCCGCCTTGATTTCAACATTCAGGCTGCCATCCGACATGGCGTTGATGCTGTCGGCACAACGCTGCGCGCTGTCAAACACGCCCGCCAGACCACGACCCCACGAGGTCACCATGGTCAGGGTACGCTGGCCCTGAGCATAAGCCGGTGCCGCCAATGCGGTCGCTGCAGCAGCCGAACCGCCCAGCGCGGATTTTTTCAGAAATGAACGACGATCCATATGAGTGTTCCTCCCCTTCATAGTCACGGCCCGGCAGAACCGGACCTGTCGCATTCAGTGCGCGTCAGCCTAATGTGACCGAACTGAAAGGGAATACCTACTACTGCGTAGAGAATCGGATTCTTTGCGATTTCCAGCAAGAAATCAGACCGTAAAGCACGTCTTCCCCGACGATAATCTCTGTATTCCCCGAACAAAGCCCAATCTTTTTGCATTTTCGCCGCCGCTTGCGTATCGATTCGTCCATGCAAAGACTCCGACATCTGGTCTCGCTGACCTATGCACAGAAATTGTCACTGGTTGCCGCAATCCCGCTGGTCGTGGCCGTGGCGGCAATTGCCGTGCTTGTGGCATACGAGGCGCGCGCGACCGCCGAGCGTGAGATCGAAGCGCTGGAACGCAGCCTGGTCGAAGCCAAGAAGGAAGAGTTGCGCAACTACGTGACACAGGCGCGCAACGGGTTCGCCTATATCTACGGCCGGGCCGAGCCTGATGACGAGGTCGCGAAAAACCTCGTGTCCCAAATCCTGTCGGCAATGATCTATGGCCAGGATGGGTTCTTCTTTGTCTACGATTATGAGGGCAACAATCTGGTCAGCCCCCGCCAGACGCAGTTCATCAACCGAAACTGGGAAGGGCTGACGGACAGCGACGGCACTCCGATCGTTGACGAGTTCATCCGCCTCGCCCGCCAGGGGGCTGGTTGGCACAGCTTCATGTGGCAAAAGCCCTCGACCGGAGAGGAAGCGCAGATGATCGCCTATGTCGTCGGGCTTCAGGACTGGCGCTGGGTCGTGGGAACCGGAGTCTTCATCGACGACATCGTTGCAACGGTCGCCAACGCCAGGGCCGAGGTCGAGGCCCGCGTTCAGCGCACCTTCATGTATATCGGCGCGATCGTTGTGGCGGCGGTGCTCATCGTCTTTGCATCCGGCATGTTGCTGAACATCCGCGAGCGCAGACTTGCGGACGCCAAGCTGAAGGAACTGACCCAGCGCGTCTTCGATGCCCAGGAAGAGGAACGAGGCCGCGTTGCCCGCGAACTGCATGACGGTATCAGCCAGATTCTGGTCGGTGTACGCTATGCGCTGGACAACGCGCGGCGCCGCCTGTCGCGCGGCGATGACGCGGGCGCACGCGATCCGCTGGACAAAGGGATTGACCATCTTGGCACCGCCATCACCGAGGTCCGCCGCATCAGTCGCGACCTGCGCCCCGGCGTACTGGACGATCTGGGCCTTGGGCCAGCGCTGAAAGCTCTGACCGACGATTTCCGGGACCGCACCGGGATCGAGACGGAATTCTCGACCGTGGTGTTCCGCAACCGGCTGGATCAGGACAGCAAGATTGCCCTGTATCGCATCGCGCAAGAGGCGCTGACCAATATCGAGCGCCACTCTGGCGCCACGCATGTTACGATAGACCTGCGCGGGCACAAGAAAGGTGCAACCATGCGGATCACCGACAATGGCCGGGGCATGCGGACCGATCCCAGCACCCCCAGCACCGGGATCGGGTTGCGCAACATGCAAGAACGCATCGAACAGCTTGACGGGTCCCTGCGCATTCTGTCATCACGCGGACCGCGTGGTGGCACCGTCATCGAAGTCAGCCTGCCGCTGAGCCACCTTCTGCCGCCGCAGGAAGACGCAACACCGAACCGAAAGGCCGGCACATGAGCGCCGAAAGCATCCGAGTTCTTATCGTCGACGACCATCCAATGGTGGCCGAGGGCATCCAGTCCATCCTCGAAAGCTATGATGAGATTCAAGTGGTCGGTACGCTTGGCAGCGGACAGGCGGCAGTGGATCAGGCTGTTGACCTTGCCCCGGATGTGATCCTGATGGATCTGAACATGCCCGGCCTCGGCGGTCTCAGCGCCACGGAAATCATCCTGGAGCGATTGCCGGAAACGCGCATCCTGATCCTGTCGATGCATGACAGCCCGGAATATATCTCGACCGCGCTCAGCCACGGTGCCAAAGGTTACGTGCTCAAGGATGTGCCCACGGAAGAGATCAAGCAGGCCATTGATGCGGTGATGCGGGGTGAACAGTATCTGTGCACCGGCGCCAGCGGATCGCTCAAGCCCAAGGGCAACAACGTGCGCGAAGCGCTGACCGGACGTGAACAGACCATTCTGCTGGAACTGGCGCAGGGCAAATCCAACAAGGAAGTTGCGCAAACGCTGGATATTTCCGTGCGGACGGTCGAAACGCACCGCAAGAATATCAAACGCAAACTCGGCATATCCTCAACCGCCGGGCTGACACGCTACGCTTTGGAACATGGCGTGCTGCAGGGGACTGGCGTCGGTTTCTGATCTGCACGCGCCCGCAGCGCGCAGCGCTGCCCGGCCCAACCAGAGGATACGCGCCGCAAGCGTGTTGAAGATGGGCGGGAGCGGTACCCGCCCGGTCAAAGACCTTCTCCGAAAAAAACCAATGTCCCGTCTTCGTCCAGAACGTGGAATTCACGCTGATTATAGGGCTGATTGAACGGCGGCCTGACACGGCCTTCGGGCAGATCGGCCAATCGGTCGCGCAGGCTGTCATAAAGCCCATCAATATCTTCAACATCGATATAGAAGGAGTGTTCATCACCCAATGGCTTGCCGTCATCCCGCGGCGGGCACTCCAAAAGGCGGATCGCAACAGGACCACGTTTCAAAAAGGCATAATTGTCTTGCATGAACCCACAGGTGAACCCAAGGCGATCACAATAGAAGTCGATCTGGTCCTTCAGGGACGAGCACAACACAAATGGTGTAAGCTGCAAAATCTTGGGCATCTGACTCTCCGGACATCAATCAGATGCATTGTACCGAGGTTGAACACTCAATCCAGCAATTGATCCTTTCGCAGCCCCGCGCGCTTGTAGTGATGCGGCAAAACGCGGCCATACAATTGCTGCGTCCGTTCCACACCGCCACACATGCCTTCAGCCTCGACAAAGGAAAAGATGCCGACATAGCGACGGCGCTTGCCTCTAACCGGAGCGACCCGGTGCAGTGAATACCGGCCCTTGAAAATCTGCAAATCCCCCGGCCGCAGCTCCAGCCGGCGAACCCGCCCCATGTTCCCATCGAGAACCGAGGCCACCAGTTCAAAGTTTTCATTTTCCGCCGTCCGCAGGTTGGGCACATACTCGAACGCGCCGCCCGTCTCTCCGTTCTGGATGGCCAGCGTCACGGTGTAGTTGTTGGTGTCGAAATGCCAGGGAAAGCCCTGCCCTTCTTCCACGACATTGATGATCACGTCCGCCAATGGATCATCGTAGCGGAAAAAGCGGTCTTCGGGTTCATTCAGGGCATCGCGGACAAAGGGAAGAAAGCCGTCGAACTCGTAAATGCGCCGCAGCGGGCCGGATTTCGAAAGATTGTCGGCCGGAACAAAGGCGTTCGAACGATCATAGAACCGGCGGATCGGATGAGCGATGCCAAGCCTTGGGTCGTCCTTCGTGAAATAGGCGTTGGTTCTGTTGAAGGACCGGTGCGCCTTGGGCGCTACCCCCTCGGCTTCTTGCACCAGAAGCTTGACCCCTGCTTCGTGCACGAAACCCGGCAGAACGGCACATCCATCCTGTTCCAACTCGCGTCTCAAATCCTCGATCAGCCGATCATAAGCCGGTGAATCCGGACGATCGATTGGATAGCGGCCAAGATCAACCAGGTCCTGCAACATTTCAAGCCTCCGGGTTTTGCCCCCTGCACGTTCAGCGTGGCGCAGAAAAAAGTAATGATCATGCCCGTTTCGGACATCGGCCTGACGCTTTCAGACCGCCTTATCCGCACACAAAACGGCCAATTTTCACGTCGAATTCCCGGAAATTCCCGACATGCGGCAATCTGCGCAATAAAATGTCGCAAAATACCGCCGCTGAGATAGAAAATTGGTGCAATTGCCTGTTGACGCCCCTTCCCCCCGACCATAATGTCGCCTCCAAGCAAAAAGGAGCCTCTGGCGATGAGAACGCTAGTCGTAATCGTAGGAACCACGCGCATGGGCCGGTAACGGTAAACCATAATCGAACCCATGCGCCTCCGAAAAATCGGGGGCTTTTTTTTGTCGAACGCAAGACACATGTCGCGAACGGAGCAAAGCAGATGACACGTGAGATGACCGGCGCAAAGATGGTGGTTCAGGCCCTCAAGGATCAGGGCGTGGACACGGTATTCGGATACCCCGGTGGCGCCGTGCTACCGATCTATGATGAGATCTTTCTGCAAAACGACATTCGCCACATTCTGGTGCGTCACGAACAGGGCGCGATCCACGCGGCCGAAGGCTATGCCCGATCGACGGGAAAACCGGGCGTCGCGCTTGTCACGTCCGGCCCCGGTGCCACCAATGCTGTCACCGGTCTGACCGATGCGTTGCTGGATTCGATCCCGATCGTCGTTCTGACCGGGCAAGTCCCGACCTTCATGATCGGATCGGATGCGTTTCAGGAGGCCGACACCGTAGGCATCACCCGCCCCTGCACCAAGCATAACTGGCTGGTGAAGGACACGGACTCGCTGGCTGAAACCCTGCACGAGGCATTCCATGTCGCCACCTCGGGCCGCCCCGGCCCGGTGCTGATCGACATCCCGAAGGATGTGCAGTTCGCGTCGGGCGAATATGCCAGCCCAAAACCTTCGACCTCGCATTACCAACCCGCGATGAAAGGAGATTTGGAAGAGATCACCGAACTGGTTGCCGCGATGGAAACCGCAAAGAAGCCGATCTTCTACACCGGCGGTGGCGTTATCAATTCCGGCCCCGCGGCAAGCCAGTTGCTGCGTGAACTGGTGGATGCAACGGGCTTTCCGATCACCTCAACCCTGATGGGTCTGGGCGCCTATCCCGCCTCGGGCGAGAACTGGCTGGGGATGCTCGGCATGCACGGCCTTTATGAGGCCAATATGGCGATGCATGATTGCGATCTGATGATCAATATCGGTGCGCGGTTCGATGACCGGATCACCGGGCGCATCGATGCGTTTTCGCCGAACTCGAAAAAAGCGCATATCGACATCGACCCGTCCTCGATCAACAAGGTCATCCGGGTGGACATCCCGATCGTCGGCGATGTGGCGCATGTGCTCGAGGATATTCTGAAGATCTGGAAGTCGCGCGGCCGCAAGACGGACGCCGCGAATGTCAAACAATGGCAGAACCAGATCGCCGAGTGGCGCAAGATCAACTGCCTGGCCTTCACCAACAGCGAAAAGTCGATCAAACCGCAATACGCGCTGCAACGCCTTGAAGAACTGACAAAAAAGCATGATCGCTACATCACCACCGAGGTGGGTCAGCACCAGATGTGGGCGGCGCAGTACCTTGGGTTCGAAGACCCCAACCGCTGGATGACATCGGGTGGTCTGGGCACGATGGGCTATGGGTTCCCCGCCTCGATCGGCGTGCAGATGGCGCATCCGGATGCTCTGGTGATCAATGTCGCCGGCGAGGCCAGCTGGCTGATGAACATGCAGGAAATGGGCACCGCCGTTCAGTACCGCCTGCCGGTGAAACAGTTCATCCTTAACAACGAACGTTTGGGCATGGTCCGCCAGTGGCAGGAGCTGCTGCATGGCGAGCGCTATTCACATTCCTGGTCCGAGGCCCTGCCCGATTTCGTGAAACTGGCTGAGGCCTTTGGCGCCAAAGGTATCCTGTGTTCCGACCCCGCCGATCTGGATGACGCGATCATGGAGATGATCAATTACGACGGTCCGGTGATCTTTGATTGTCTGGTCGAAAAGCACGAAAACTGCTTCCCCATGATCCCGTCGGGCAAGGCCCATAACGAGATGCTGCTGGGTGAGGCCGAGACGCAGGGCGTGATCGACTCCAAAGGTTCGGTTCTGGTTTAACGAAATTCGACGGATTTGGTTGAGCGCCGCGCTGCGCCCAACCTGTCAAGGATGATGAAAGGGACGTAAATGTCTGCCCTACATATCAAAAAAGGCTCTACCCGCCATTCGGCCTATAACCTACGGCCCACCTTCTCGGACGTTCAGGAACGCCATACCATCGCGGTTCTGGTCGAAAACGAGCCCGGAGTGCTGGCCCGTGTCATCGGCCTTTTCTCGGGTCGTGGGTACAACATCGAAAGCCTTACGGTGGCCGAGGTTGATCATACCGGCCACCTGAGCCGCATCACCATCGTCACCACCGGCACGCCCCAAGTCATCGAACAGATCAAGGCGCAGCTTGGCAGGATTGTCTCGGTGCGTGATGTGCATGATCTGACGGTCGAGGGCGCCTCGGTCGAGCGTGAACTGGCGATCATCAAGGTTGTCGGCGAAGGCGACAAGCGGGTCGAAGCCCTGCGACTGGCCGATATCTTCCGCGCCAATGTTGTCGACAGCACACTCAATTCCTTCATCTTCGAAATCACCGGTGCGCCCGACAAGATCGACGCATTTGCCGACCTGATGCGCCCGCTGGGCCTGATGGAAATCGCGCGTACCGGCGTGGCGGCCCTGCTGCGCGGCGATTGATCGAACTGTCCCGCCTTGGCACTTGTCTTGCAGCCAAGGCGGGAACACTTATTAGGGTGGCTGGTCCTTTCAAATTCAACTCTTGCGATCTGAATGCGCTATAATTGCCATAAGGTCGGCTTTTCCCGAAAAAGATCAGGCATTTTCAGATAAAGCCTATTGCCTTTACACATGAGGACGTTAGCCTCGAAGCTGCAACGCGACGTGGGGATACGTTGCTTGGGGTCATTCTGTACGATTTAAAAATGCACTGGGCTTCGGCTTCAGTGCGACGATGGTTTCTTTCAGAAACTAAGCAAGACGTGGGCACCCATGACTGACGATATTCGTAGTCCGGCTGAGATTCGCGCAATGTTTGGTGCGAACCTTCGGCAATTGGCGAAGCGATATCGCTCGATCTCGGCGCTGTGCCGACAACTTGGCGTAAACCGTACCCAGTTCAACAGATATCTTTCCGGTGAAAGCGTTCCCAGACCAGATGTGCTGGACCGTATATGCAGGTTTTTCGATGTCGATGCCCGCATTCTTCTGAAACCGCTGGACGAGATCGAGAAGATCGAAGAACACCCTGCAACTCCGGCCCTGACAGAGTTTCTGGGCTCGGGTGCGGATGCGATCGAGAAATCCCCGTTTTCCCCCGGGTTCTACGCGGTGATCGAAAGCCTGTCGGCTGAACACCGGATGACCCTGCTGCACGCCCGACCCCTGGCCCAATGTACGTTGATCCGTGGTTACGTGTCGCGTGCGGCAATGCCCGAGGCACCCCCGAAGGCGCGGGAGATACAGGGGATAGCGGCCGCAAGCGGTGACACTGTCTATATGCTCACCTCCCAGCGGGAAGGTCACAACAGCCGGGTCTATCTGATCTCTCCGGACCCTACGGGAACGGCAGTTCATTGGCGTGGGTCGGTCATCAGCCCGACAAATGCGACAACGCCCGAACCCGTTGTGCTGAAATACCTTGGGCACGACTCGACGGCCATCTTTGCTGCTGCGCGATTGTCGACGAACAACGTGGCTAAGCACCTGTAACCTACCGTCTCAGGTAGTTGTTTTCCCTTCATGATTCTGCGTGATCTGCCGGTACAGATGCCAACTGGCATGTCCCAGCAACGGCAGAACCACCAGCAACCCCAGAAACCAGGGCACCATCGCCAGAAATGTCAGCACCGCGATGAAGGCACCCCAGGCCAGCATCACCGGAAAGTTCTCTGACACGTAGGTAAAGCTGGTGATCATGGCCGTTACGAAGTCCAGCTCGCGGTCCAGCAGCAGAGGGATCGACAGAACGGTGATCATGTACAGAACGGTCGCAAAAACCGCCCCGACGGCGGTGCCGACGGCCAGCATTGTCAGGCCATTCAGTGTCAGAAACACCTCAAGCGAGGTCGACACGTTGGTCATCGTCGCCAAACCCATGAACAGGGCAAAAATCATGTGCCCCAGAAAAAACCAGAAAAGAAACACGACAACTATGATCGCGCAGATCGAGGGCAATTGTCTGCGGCTTTGCTGCATCACGACCCCGAAGATCGCGCCAAAATCGAGCGGCTTTCCTTGTTCCAGCCTGTGCGATACCTCGTACAGACCAACAGCGGCAAACGGGCCGATTAGCGGAAACCCGATGGCCGCCAGCACCAGCCAAAAGGTTGTTCCGGTCTGAACTGTCACCCATGCCATCGCCCACCCGGACAGTACGTAAAACCCCGCAAAAATAAGGCCGAACAGCGGTGCGCGGCGAAAGTCGGCCCAGGCGCGCTGCAATGCAGTACGCAGCATGGCGGTATCGACCGGCCGCATATCCGGAACACCAAAGGGTTTGTCCATGTTGTCTTCCTCCTCCCTGACCGGCGTTATGGCATCGCCGGCCTCTTGTTCGGCCAATTGGTTTCGGCGTGGTAAGCCGCACCGACTGACAATAGTTTCCGATCCGATCCTCTGGGCCCGAACAATTGAAACCCCATCGGCAGCCCCTGCGTGCCAAACCCCGCGGGCGCAGCAAGACATGGCAGGCCGATCAGGCTGACCGGTATCGTGACATGCATCCATCGGTGATAGGTATCCATGGCCCGGCCCGCGATCTCTGTCGGGTAAGGCAAATCAACCGAAAACGGCCAGATCTGAGCAGACGGCAGAACCAACGCGTCAAACTGTTCGAACAGGTTCGCCGCGCAACGGAACCATTCCGAGCGGATGACACTGGCGTGGTGTACCTCCATTGCACTCATTGCCAGACCCCGATCCAGTTCCCATTGTGCTGAATCTTTCAAATCTTCCTTTTCCGACGCCAAGGGTTCCAGCCCGGCGGCCACGCTGAACGACCGCAGGGTGATCCAGCTGGTCCAGAGTTTTTCGGCATCGAAAGGCGGGGCGACGTCCTCAACCCGCGCGCCACGTGTTTCGAACACGTCCATCGCGTCTTTACAGATGTCAAGAATACCGGGCTCGGTCGGAAAAGCGCCGCCCCAGTCGCCAAGCCACCCGATCCGCAGCCCTTGCAGATCTGTGGCGGTCACCGGCGACACCGGCGCACTTTCAACGGCCAGCGGCAAGCGCGGGTCCGGACCCGAGATGACATCAAGCAGAACACCCAGATCTTCGGGGCAGCGCGCCATGGGGCCCAGTGTCGACAACTGGTGCAAAAAGCTGTCCCCTACGGGATCGGAAGGCACCCTGCCCCAGCTTGGCCGAAAGCCATAAACGTTGTTCCAGGCGGCAGGGTTGCGCAAGCTGCCCATCATGTCCGAGCCATCGGCCAGCGCAACCATGCCCGTCGCCAAGGCAACCGCCGCCCCGCCGGATGAGCCACCGCAGGTACGATTGGCATCATAAGGGTTGCGCGTTGCCCCATAGACCGGATTGAACGTGTGCGATCCCAGCCCAAATTCCGGCGTATTGGTTTTGCCGATCAGGATGGCACCGGCTTGCCGCATCCGGGCGGCGATCAGATCGTCGCTGGCTGGCACGTGGTCTTGAAAAACAGGTGATCCTTGCGACGAGACGACACCCGCCACATTCACAAGATCCTTGACTGCGATTGGAAGACCGTGCAGCGGGCCGGTGATCGGGCCGTCGTCACAGGCCTTCGCCTCGGCCATCAAACCATCTGAATCCCTCAGCGCCACGATGGCATTCACCTCACCATTGACCTTGGCGATGCGATCCAGCGTGGCCTGCATCACGTCCGAGGCTGAAACCTGCCGGTTGGCCAACTGTTTCAAAAGGTCTGTAGCCGATATCCGGGTCAGGTCCATGACGCGCCAATCCATTGTCGTTTCCGGCAGCCTAGCGGGCAGCTCGGATCATTTAAACCCACTGTTTAAATGTATCTTTTCAGCGTCGTCCCAGACGGCAATGTCAGCGCGCTGATCTGCGAAAATGCAGGTTGCTGTCAGCCCCAAGCCAGTAGCGCAGGCAAAGAACGATCACGAGGCAGCTGAGCACCAGCCAGATCCCACCCCACAACATGGCAGACCCACCGAATTCCTCGGCCAGCATGAATGCATCCGAGCGCGCGCCAGACCGTCGGATCGTGTCATCGAAGATGTCGAAAGGGACATAGATCATGCTGGTCAATCCGATCACGCGCAGCACCAGATCGCTTGCATCGGGGCGCAGATACCACGCCGCAGCAATCATCGCAGCCCCGGTTCCGATGCTGAAAACAAGGGCGAACGGGTCGCGGATATACAGCACCGCCACCAGACACATGACGCCGCCAAAACCCGCCAGAACGGCGCGGTCGGCCCGTGTTCGCAAGGCAAGGATCAAAAGGGCCATGCCAAGCGCCAGTGAACCAAGATACCCGGCAGACAGGCTGAGAAAGCGATTGCCGCCCCGGCCGACGACAACGCCGCCCTGTTGTGATGAGATCGAAAAGCTCTCGACCGAGCCGCCCGTCATCAGGATCGTCACCGCATGAGACAGCTCATGCAGAAAGACGACCAGTATCTTCAGTGGAACCGCAACCAGTGTATTCCAAAGCAGAAACACCAGGGCCGTGATGAGGATAAGCTGCCAATGCCCTTTCAGAACGTTCTGGAAAGGGCTGTTACGCTTCACCTCAGATGTCGCCCTGGGCCTCGGAGCGGCTCTTGCCCGCTACGTTCAGGGCCAGTGTGGCCGCCATGAAGCCGTCCAGATCGCCGTCCAGAACACCCTTGGTATCCGAGGTCTCGTAATTGGTCCGCAGGTCTTTGACCATCTGGTAGGGCTGCAAAACATATGACCGGATCTGGTTGCCCCAGCCCGCATCCCCCTTGGCCTCGTGTGCCGCGTTGATGTCGGCGTTCCGGCGGTCCAGCTCCAGTTGATACAAGCGCGATTTCAGAGCCTTCATGGCGATATCGCGGTTCTGGTGCTGCGACTTCTCGGACGAGGTCACGACAATCCCGGTCGGAATGTGGGTGATCCGCACGGCCGAGTCCGTGGTGTTCACGTGCTGACCGCCCGCCCCCGATGACCGGTAGGTGTCGATGCGGATATCGGCGGGGTTCACCTCGATCTCGATATTGTCGTCGACCACGGGATAGACCCAGACCGAACAGAACGAAGTGTGCCGCTTGGCCGCCGAGTCAAAAGGCGAAATCCGCACCAGCCGATGTACGCCACTTTCGGATTTCAGCCAGCCATAAGCGTTGTGCCCCGAAATCTTGTACGCAGCGGATTTGATCCCTGCCTCTTCGCCCGGGGTTTCGGACTGAAGCTCGACCGTATAGCCTTTTTTCTCGGCCCAGCGCACATACATCCGCGCCAGCATCGAGGCCCAGTCGCAGCTTTCGGTTCCGCCCGCGCCCGAGTTGATCTCGAGGAAGGTGTCGTTGCTGTCGGCCTCACCGTCAAGCAGGGCCTCAAGCTCTTTCTTCGCGGCCTTGGCCTGAAGCGCCTTGATCGCGGCTTCGGCGTCCTGGACAACTTCTTCGTCTTCTTCCAGTTCGCCCAGCTCAATCAGTTCGATATTGTCGCTGAGATCGGTTTTGATGGCCTCGTAGGTCTCGATCGCGTCGACCAGCATCTGCCGATCGCGCATCAGTTTCTGCGCCTTTTCGGGATTGTCCCACAGGTTGGGATCTTCGACACGCGCATTGAATTCCTCAAGGCGATGCGGCGCGGTCTCATAGTCCATGCGCTGCGCCAGCAGCTCCAGCGACTTTTCGATTTCCGCCACAGTGTTCTGGGTTTCGGCGCGCATGGTCTTGTCCCAACTTGCTCAATCAGGCCTGCGTGATAGCAAGAGGTGCGAGACACCACAAGACGGGCTGAGCGTGAATGCAAGGCACATTCAAAGAGTTTCTGGACCGATGGGAATTGCATCAACCGGAACTGGTTGCCGAGACAGCCCAGGCGCGGGTGTGGAAGGTACGGTCGGAACACGGGCCCGCCGCCCTGAAACTCTATCGCGGACCGGATCGCGGCAACGAAGAACCCGGGACCGCTTTGTTGAAGGCCTGGCATGACCGGGGCGCGGTTCGGGTTCTCAACGAGGAACGGAATGCCGTTCTGATGGAATGGCTGGAAGGCCCGTCTTTGGGGGACATTGCACGGGCAGGACGCCCTGAAGACGCTGTTGCGATCCTTGCAGAAACGGCGGCGCGCCTGCATGGGAAGGCCACCGCAGACGTCGATGGCTTGAATCCCCTGAACCAGGTGGTCGCCCCTTTGTTCGGGTGCACCTTTGCTCCGGCCTGCCCAACCCTTCTGCGCAAGGACGTGCTGTCTGCCACGAATCTGGGTCAGCACCTGTTGATCAGCCAGCCCATGCCGGTGCCCCTGCACGGGGATCTTCACCCGGACAACATTATTCTGACCCACAATGGACCGCGGGTTTTCGATGCCAAAGGATATGCAGGAGATCCGGCCTTTGAACTGGCAAATGCACTGCGGCACCCAAAAGGCATGACCGAATTGGTGCGCGATCCCCGGCAGATCGAAACCTGCCTGTCGCTCTATTCCGAAGCCATGAATGTTTCAGAGAAACGGCTGGCCCAATGGGCAGCCGTCAAATGCGCTTTGTCCATCTGCTGGCGATCCGAAGGTGCCATCGAAAACGACCCGGAAGCCGACCTTTTGCGCCTTTTTCTGGACGTGGCCGATTAGTAAAGACCGCCGGTACTCAGATCGCCTTGCGTGGCCTTGGGGCCGACCGTGATGGTTTGACCGGTGGAGGTTTGAACCTGCACACCTGCGCGCTGTGCTTCCTCGAACAAAGGCAGGTCGGAACCAATCGCAAAACCACCGTCATAAACACGGTCGATGAACCCATCGACACCGTCGCGGAAGAACTCGGCCACGACATAGTCGCCAGTGGCGTCATCCGGCAGGCGGGCGCCGCTGAAACGGTCGATTTTGATAAAGTGACCACCTTCTGGAACCTTGAATGGCCCACCGCCATACTTTTCGACGGCTTTTTCCATGAAGCTCTGGAACACCGGGCCGCACAAGGTACCACCATAAGCCCCCCGTCCCATCGGGCGCGGGCGGTCGTAACCGATATAGCAGCCAGCCACGATGTTCGAGGTAAACCCGATAAACCACGCATCCTTGGATTCGTTGGTGGTTCCGGTCTTGCCCGCTGTCGGCACCGGCAGGTTCACAACGCGCGATGCCGTCCCGCGATCAACTACGCCTTTCATCATCGACGTCAGCTGATAGGCGGTGATGGCATCCATGACCTGCGCGCGATCTGTAACAAGGGTCGGGGCCTCGTCGGGCTCCAGCCAGGTCGAGTTACAATTCAAACACTGACGGTCATCGTGACGATAAATGGTCTTGCCGAACCGGTCCTGAATACGGTCGACCAGAGTGGGTTCAACCCGCTCACCGCCGTTCGCGAACATCGCATAAGCCGCGACCATTTTGTACAGCGTCGTCTCTTCGGACCCCAGCGAGTTCGCAAGAAACGCCCCCATCCGGTCATAGACGCCAAAGCGTTCGGCGTAACCTGCAACCACCGGCATCGTGACCTCTTGGGCCAGACGGATGGTCATCAGGTTCCGCGACTGCTCGATCCCGGTGCGCAAGGGCGTCGGCCCGTAGAACTTGTTCGACGAGTTCTTGGGCCGCCACAAGCCCTGTGGCGTGTTCACCTCGATCGGTGCGTCCACAACGATGGTTGCCGGGCTGTATCCGCTGTCCAGCGCGGCGGCATAGACAAAGGGTTTGAAGCTGGACCCCGGCTGGCGCTGTGCCTGCGTGGCGCGGTTGAAAACGGTATCCTGATAAGAAAACCCGCCCTGCATCGCCAGAACGCGGCCCGAGTTCACATCCATCGCCACAAAGGCGCCCTGAACTTCGGGCACCTGACGGGCAGACCACTGCCCCTCTTCGCCCTCGACAACGAGGATCACATCACCGCGCTTGAAGTTCGCCGCAAAATCACCCTGCATCCACTTGATATCGGACCGCGGAATGGTGCCATCCGCAGGGCCGTCTTCGATCCCGACGGTAAGTTGCTGATCCGAGACATTCAGAACCACGGCGGGATACCAGCGGGTCGGCAGCACCACATCGCGCGGGATTTCCAGAAGCGACAGCGCCTCGCGCCACTGCGCTTCATCCGCCAGTTTTTCTTCCGAGATCACTTCGCCGGTGCCGCGCCATTTCCCGCGCGACCGGTCATATTTTTGTAACGCCGTGCGCAGGGCCTTTGCGGCCTCGACCTGCATTTCTTCGTCCACCGACGCACGAACCGTGAAGCCGCCGGTAAAGAACTCACCTTCACCAAAGTCCTCGCTCAGTTGGCGACGGATTTCATCGGTGAAGTAGTCGCGCGGCGGCAATGCGGTGCGGAAGCTTTCGAAATCGCCGTTCTGAACCGAGCGCAGCGGCATCTCGACCTCGGACTCATAGGTCGCCTGATCGATGTAACCGTTCTGGTACATCTCGCGCAACACATAGTTTCGGCGGGCCAGCAGGCGTTCCTTTTCCCGAACCGGGTGGTAATCCGACGGCGCCTTGGGCATCGCGGCCAGCATCGCGGCCTCGTGCGGGGCCAGTTCCTGCAAGGTCTTGTTGAAATAGGTCTGCGCGGCGGCCGTCACGCCGTACGAGTTCTGACCCAGAAAGATCTCGTTCAGGTACAGCTCAAGGATCTGCTCCTTGTCCAGGGTATCCTCGAGCCGGGTGGCCAGGATGATTTCCTTGATCTTGCGTTCCGCCCGGCGGTCGCCCGACAACAGGAAGTTCTTCATCACCTGCTGCGTAATGGTCGATGCACCGCGCACGGTACCGCCTTTGGTGCGCACCGCTTCGACACCTGCCGCGACGATGCCGCGTGGGTCGTAACCCTGATGGGTATAGAAATTCTTGTCTTCCGCCGAAATAAACGCCTGCTTCACCAGATCGGGAATTTCCGCGGACGGCGTGAACAGGCGGCGTTCCTGCGCAAATTCGTCGATCAACTGACCTTCGCCCGAATAGATCCGGCTGATCGTCGGGGGCTTGTACTGGGCCAGGGATTCGTGGCTGGGCAGGTCCCGGCCATACATCCAGAAGACCGCACCGATCACCAGTGCGACCATGAAAATACCCAAGGTAACGATACTGAAGATCGCCCCGAAAAACGAAAGAATGAACCGGATCACGTTACTGCCTTTTTCTCGCGGTGGTGCCTATATAGTGTTGCACCGCCCAAGGGTCAAAACACCAAGCGTATTCTAGCCGTTTTGCGTCGCAAGGTCACTGGCCAATCAGGGATTTGCGGATCACATCCTGCTGACGCCAGTCTTCGATCCCCTGAAAGATACCCAAGGCCATTTTCGCCCGCCATTCCGAATCCCTGAGGTTTTCTCGATCTCTGGGGCTCGACAGAAATCCAAGTTCGACCAAAACAGACGGAATATCGGCCGCCTTGAGCACCGAGAACGAAGCGGTCCGCAGCGGTTTTCGGTTCATCGGCCCGCCTTGCTGGGCCATCCCGTTGGCGATCGCGCTGGCCAAGGACCTGGTCCGCGGCATCGTTTCCTGGCGCGCCAGATCAAGTAGAACATCGGCCACCTGATCATCGGCACCATTCAGATCGATACCCGAGATCAAATCCCCCCGATCATGCCGCTCGGCCAGTTTTGAACTGGCCACATCCGAAGCATCGGCCGATAGGGTATAGACGGCAGCCCCATGGGCCTGACCTTCCGAAAGGGAATCCGCATGCAGCGAAATGAACAGATCCGCGCCAGCCCGATGCGCCAGGGCAATCCGGCGCTCCAACGAGACGAACTGGTCGTCAACCCGGGTCAGGACCACCTCATAACCTCCTGATCGCAAGAGAACTTCGCGCAGTTCGCGGGCAAAGGTCAGCATCAGGGTTTTTTCATCAACGCCGTCGATTTCGGCACCCGGATCAATCCCGCCATGCCCCGGATCGAGCATCACGCGCAACGGCCTGTCTGCCGAGCGCGCCGATGCCTGCGGCACATCAGCCGGTTCCGGCAGGTCCCATCCCGGGTTGCGCGGCGCACCTGCGGTTGCGTTGAACGTATCAAAATCCGTGCCCTTGAGGTTGAGAGACAGCAGAGCCGCCCCCGAATCCTCGGCAACTGACAATACGGCAGTGTCTACGGCCATCGGAGCGCCCAGTTCCAACACCAGCCGCGACCAACCCGGAACATAGGCTCCGAATTGCACGCCGCTGACGCGTTCGGATTGCAGGAAATCCGTTCGGTTCAGCCCGGTCCAATCCACTTCGTTGAAGTCCAGAACCATCCGGTACGGATCCTGCAAGGTGAAGATCCGGTACGGCACCCCCTGGCTCAGGCCGATATCCACGCGAACGCCAGTTCGCCCCACATCCGTGATGCGGCTTTGGTCGGGCTGAACGCGTGCCAGCGCGCTGAAATCCTGCGCGACGGCACTGCCGCACAGCGCCCAGATCAGGGCGATGCAAATGAAGATCCTGCTCATGGCCTCAAGTTTTCCCGAGATCGTTTGCCGGGCAGCCTATACCACAAGGGCTGATTTGTGAACGGCTCAGGCAGGTTCCCCGATCACCTTCCGCTCGGTCATGAAAACGCGCAACCGTTCCAGCCCGTCCTGAATGTCGGCCGTCGAACGCGCATAGGAAAAACGCAACGTCGTATGGCCGCGCTGCGGATCGAAATCCAGACCCGGCGTGACCGCGACCCCGGCCTTTTCCAGAATCTCGGCCGCAAATGCGCGGCTGTCATCGGTCAGGTCAGACACGTCGGCATATACATAGAAAGCCCCGTCCGGAGGCGCGATTTTCGTAAAGCCCGCCTTGGGCAGCCCGTCCAGCATCAGGGCGCGGTTTCGGCGGTACACGTCCAGATTGGCTTGCAGTTCGTCCTCGCAATCCATCGCGGCCAGTGCGGCAACCTGACTGGCATGCGGCGCGCAGATGAACATGTTCTGGGCTATCCGCTCGACCACGCGCACCTGATCCTCAGGCACGACCATCCAGCCCACGCGCCAACCGGTCATCGAGAAATACTTGGAAAACGAGTTGATCACATAGCACTCATCCGTCAGTTCCAGCGCGGTCACGGCCTTGGCCTCGTATTCCAGACCATGGTAGATTTCGTCGCTGATGAAGGATGCCCCCTGCCCGTGTGCGGCTTCGATCAGCGACCCCATGGCGGCGTGATCCAGCATCGTGCCGGTAGGATTCGCCGGAGACGCCACCATCAGCCCCTTCAGGCCCATTCCCTGAATATCCGCTGCCACGGGTTGCAGACGGTTTTCAGGCGCAGTCGGCAGATCGACCGGCACCAATCCAAGTGCCCTGAGAATCTGGCGATAAGACGGATACCCCGGCGCACCGATTCCGACGCGATCCCCGCTGTCGAACAATGCCGTGAAAGCCAGCAGAAACCCGCCGGACGATCCGGGCGTGATGACCACGCGCCCCGGGTTCAGGTCCACATCGTACCACTCACCATAAAGCTGCGCGACACGCTTTCGCAGTGCAGGCAAACCCAGAGACACCGTATAGCCCAACGGGCTTTGATCCATCGCCTTGGCCAGCGCCTCGGTCGCGCCCTTGGGGGCGCCGGTTCCGGGCTGGCCAACTTCCATGTGAATCACATGGCGGCCCGCTTCTTCCGCACGGCGCGCGGCCTCCATCACGTCCATCACGATGAAGGGATCGACCCCGGACCGGGTTGAGTTTCTCATGCCCATCTCCCATGTTGCAGCCATGGCTTTTGAACGCGTATCCCTGCTGACGTCAATCCCGGCTCTGATCCTGTCGGTTGGTGTCTGGCTGGCGGCGGCAACGCAATCCCATGGGCAAAGCCTGATCCGCGACCCCGATATCGAGCGTGGCCTGCGCGAGCTGGCCTTTCCGGTTCTGCGCGCCGCCGGTCTGAACACCAATCGGGTTCAAATCCTTGTGGTCAATGACAACACGTTCAATGCATTCGTCATCGACTACAACGCCATCTATTTGAATTACGGGCTGATCCTTACGGTCGAAAGCCCCGAAATGCTGCAAGCGGTGATCGCGCATGAGGCGGCGCATATCGCGAACGGCCATCTGGCCCGCCGCGCCGAAAACCTAAAGGCGGCGCGGCGCAATGCGGGCCTTGGTACCGCTTTGGCCCTGCTTGCGGCTGCGGCCGGAGGGGGTGAAGCCGCCATTGGCATCGCCGCAGGCACCCAAGGCGCCGCAATCCGCAGCTTTCTGGGCCATACCCGCGCCGAAGAGGCCTCGGCCGACCGAAGCGCCGCAAGCTATCTGCGATGGGCTCAGATTTCCCCCAGCGGCATGGTCGAGCTGCACAGAAAATTCGCGGGTCAGGAATTGCTGAGCGTCGCCAATCAGGACCCGTACATGCGGTCGCATCCCACCAGTCGTGAACGATTGCGCGCCGCCGAAGCGTTTCTGGATGAGTTCGGCGACAAGGCCGTTCCGAATGCCAATGCCGATTACTGGTTTGCCCGCGTCAAAGGCAAACTGTCGGCCTTTTTACGCTCACCCAGTTGGACATTACGGCGCGCCAAAGAAGAAACCGCTCAGGACATCCGCCTGATGCGCGAGGCTTCGGCCCATCATCAGAACCGTGATTTGGATCGCGCGCGCCGTGCCATCGACGAGGCACTGGCGCTGCGCCCGAACGACCCCTACTATTATGACCTGAAAGGGCAAATTCTGCTGGAAAACAGGCAAATAGGCGCGGCTGTTGAAGCGTATGGGAACGCTGTTGAAATGGCTCCGAACGATGCGCTTATCCTGGCTGGATACGGGCGGGCGCTGTTGGCGCAGGGTCAAACCAAACAGGCCCTGAGCGTGCTGGAAAAAGCCCGCGCCCGGGACTATCGGAACGCCAGGCTGTTGCAGGATCTGGGTGTGGCCTATGCTCAGGTTGGCAATGATGGTATGGCATCCACCGTGACGGCAGAGCGGTATGCGCTGCAAGGGCGGTTGAAAGATGCCGGAATTCACGCGAAACGCGCCGTGGCACGACTGCCCGAAGGTTCACCGGGTTGGCAAAGGGCACAAGACGTGTTGATTGCGTCGGAACGACTCGACAAAGACAAAAGGAAACGGAAATGATCCTCAGACATGCTGCACCCGCCCTTCTGGGGCTTTCCATGGCGGCGACCTCGGCGCAGGCGCTGGACTTGAACGCGATGAACGATGCCGAGAAAGCGGAATTTGGTGCCCAGGTGCGCGAATACCTGCTGGAAAACCCCGAAGTGATCATCGAAGCCATCAACATTCTGGAAGAGCGCAATGCCGTCGCCGAAGCCGCGGCGGACAAAGAACTGGTCGCCGCCAATGCGGATGAACTGTTTGATGACGGGTACAGCTGGGTTGGCGGCAACCCGAATGGCGACATCACACTGGTCGAGTTCATGGACTACCGGTGTGGCTATTGCCGCCGTGCCGTTCCCGAAGTTACCAGCCTGCTGGCAGAAGACGGCAACATCCGCCTTGTGATCAAGGAATTCCCCATTCTGGGTGATGCGTCTGTGCTGTCCTCACGTTTTGCCGTGGCCACCAAACACGTGGCGGGCGACGACGCATACAAGCAGGTCCATGATGCCCTGCTGGAATTCACCGGCGAGCCAACCGAAGTTGCCCTGCGCCGCATCTCGGACGGTTTGGGGCTGAACAGCGACGAGATCATCGCGGCGATGAACAGCGATCGCGTTACGGATGAGATTGCGCGCACCCGTGCTCTGGCCCAGCGGATGCAGATCTCGGGCACGCCTTCGTTCGTGTTGGGCACAGAGATGCTGCGTGGCTATTTGCCAGCCGATCAGATGCAGCAGATCGTTAACGGTATACGTGCCGAACGCGGCTGAGGCCGGAACTGTCGGCAACATGCCATGAAGCGGCGGGAATTTCTGGTGGCCGGAGGAGCGTTGGGTATGACGGGTTTCTCTGGCCAGTCTATTGCGCAGTCCGCGACAGGCTTCCACGTGCCGGCCGAAGACGCCCGGCATGAACGCACTTTCATGCAATGGCCGGTCAGCCGCACCGTCTATCGCGATCCCGTTTTTCTGGAAATGGTAAAGGGGACCATTGCGGAAATCGCAAACACGATCTCTGCTTTTGAACCCGTCACAATGCTCGCCGGAACGGAACATCACGCAGACATCAGCAAACGGCTTTCTGCGGCGGTCGAGATCTGGGATGTCCCGACAGAAGATCTGTGGTGCCGGGACGCAGGCCCGGTCTTTGCGATCAACGACCGTGGCGCGCTTGCGGTCCAACAGATCCAGTTCAATGGGTGGGGAAGAAAACAGGTTCACGCACATGATGCGAAAATTGCCGGCAAAGTGGCCGAAAGGCTGGGTCTGCCCCTGTTGCCGACCGGGCTGATCGGCGAAGCCGGTGGCGTCGAGCAGGATGGGCATGGGACACTTATGGCGCATGAAAGCTCGTGGGTGAATGACAACCGCAATCCCGGCCTCACTCGGGACGAGATCGAAGCCCGGTTGTTGGCGGCCTATGGGGCCAAACGCATGATCTGGTCCGAAGGTGTCTGGGGCGAAGACATCACCGACTATCACATTGACAGTCTGGCCCGCTTTACCGGCCCCGGTCGCGGCATCATCAACTTGCCGGATGAACCGGACAAAGATGATCCATTCCAAATGGCCGCGCTGGACACCCATGATCGTCTCATTGCCGCGGGCATCGACATGGACGTGATACCCGAGCCGCATTTCCGCCGTGTCGAAGACCTGGATTTCGTGGCCTCTTATGCCAATTACTACGTCTGCAATGGCGGTGTGATTGCGGCCCGGTTCGGAGACTCGGAAACAGACAGGATCGCGTCGGAAACGCTTGCAAGGCACCACCCTGGGCGTGAAGTCGTGACGCTTGACGTGGATGTACTGGGCGAGCTGGGTGGCGGCATCCATTGCGCCACACAACAGATGCCGTTTTTTCAGATGTCGTGAAGAAACAGGCTATTCAGCCGCTTCAGCCGCCGCATCCAGTTCAGCCGCCTTTTTCTCGACCTCTTCCACGATGTGATCGATCATCTGGTCGTTCGACATCTTGTGGCTGGCTTTGCCGGCCAGATAGACCATGCCGGACCCTGCCCCGCCGCCGGTGAAACCAACATCGGTCATCAGCGCTTCACCCGGCCCGTTGACCACGCAGCCGATGATCGACAGGGACATCGGCGTCTTGATGTGTTCAAGGCGATGCTCCAGCGCCTCGACGGTTTTGATGACATCAAAACCCTGCCGCGCGCAGGATGGGCACGAGATGATATTGACGCCCCGATGGCGCAGGCCAAGGGATTTGAGGATTTCAAACCCGACCTTGACCTCTTCCACCGGATCAGCAGACAGGCTGACGCGGATCGTGTCGCCGATCCCCATCCACAGCAGGTTGCCCAGCCCGATGGCCGATTTGATCGTGCCGCTGACCAGCCCTCCGGCCTCGGTAATGCCCAGATGGATGGGGGCATCCGTCGCCTCGGCAATGCCCTGATAGGCCGCGGCAGACAGGAACACGTCGCTGGCCTTTACGCTGATCTTGAACTCGTGAAAATCATTGTCCTGAAGGATGCGGATATGTTCCAGCCCGCTTTCTACCATCGCCTCGGGGCACGGCTCGCCATATTTTTCAAGCAGGTGCTTTTCCAGGCTGCCCGCGTTCACGCCGATGCGGATCGAGCAGTTGTGGTCGCGCGCCGCCTGGATGACTTCTTTTACGCGGGTTTCGTCGCCGATATTGCCGGGGTTGATGCGCAGACAGGCAGCGCCCGCTTCGGCGGCCTCGATCCCGCGCCGATAGTGGAAATGAATGTCCGCCACGATGGGCACCGGGCTTTCCCGAACGATCTGTTTCAGCGCCTTGGACGACGCTTCGTCAGGAACCGATACGCGAACGATGTCAGCGCCGGCCTCTGCCGCGGCCTGTACCTGCGCCACGGTCGCCGCCACATCGGTGGTCAGCGTGTTGGTCATGGTTTGAACGGCAATGGGTGCATCGCCACCAACGGGGACGTTGCCGACCATGATTTGACGGGATTTACGACGATAGATGTCGCGCCATGGGCGCACGTGATTTAGGGACATAAGGACGGATCCGCGTCTGCCTGAGTTGCGATTGTAGATAGTTCGGCAACGGGGTTATCGCAATGGCTAGATCACTCGGCGGGCGTTTCTGTCGCCTCGGTTTGCAGTTCCGCCACCAGTTGCTTGAGCGCACTGTTCTGTTCCGCCTCCAGATCGGCGACGGCATAGGCCTCGGACACGGCGTCTTTCGACAGAACAACACCCTTGGCGACCGTGCCCGGAGCACCCGCCGGGCCGTAATGTTCACCGTTCATCGCGAAATATACCGATCCCGACGCGCCCGCACGCAATGTCGGCGGTTCTTCTGTCAGGGGCACTTCGAATACGCTGCCTTGCTCGACGGTTCCCAGCGTACCTTCGAAAATGACGCTGCCATCCGCAGCCGTCACACGCATCCAGGCGGGATCAACTGCCACGATCTTTAGCGTGGTATCGATCTGTTCGACCACTTGCGGCAGGGCCGGTTTTTCGACCGTGTGCAGTTCAGCCACTTCGAACTGCGGCAATTCGGGCGGGCGGAAGGTTCCAACCTCGCGCGGATCAAGCGTTGAGATCGGAGCATCCCGCGAGACCAGCACCGGGACATCCAGCGCCTGCGGACGATAGAGACGGTCCAGTGCTTCGGCACTTGCCACTTCCGTAACATCATCTGACACGTTGCTGCGCGCCGCATCCAGCGGATCCAGATCAGACAGAACCACCGGTGCCTGTTCAACCGGGCTGACCTGTACTTGCTGAATCTTGTTCAAAACAGCCCAACCGCCATAGCCAATGCCACCGATCACCGCGAGCAAAACCAGCGACGAGCCGATTGCGCGAGGTTCAATCTGACTGACCAGAGACTCCTTGCCCGGAATATAGGGCGTATTGGGCGAAATGAACGGATCCCGCCCCATCGGACCGCGCGCAGGCAGAGCCCCCGAAGGTTTCCGCACCACCGAGGCCTCTGCGGACATGCCATGAGCGACCTCAAATCCGCTTTCCTCACAGAAAGTCGCGAAGGTCTCATCGGGGTTCATACCCAGATAGCGCGCATAAGAACGCACATACCCGGCGATAAAGCCGGGTGTATCAAACGCATCTGGGTCGGCGTTTTCAATTGCAGCGATATAGTTGGCTTTGATCCGCAGCTCGCGCTGAACATCCAGAAGAGATTTGCCCATCGTTGCGCGTTCACCGCGCATCTTGTCGCCTAGGCGAACTTCGTAGTCGTCAAACCCTTTTGGTCTGACATCTACGTCCTCTTCGGATTCGCGCTGAGATCTGCGCCCAATCATCCCTGCTGCCCCATTCTGCCTGTCGCGTATTTCGCGTAAGTGGCGAATCATCCCCAGAATGATTCGTCTACTCGTTTTGTTAGCGTAAGCTTAACACGCGGCAAACTCGTTGCACACTTTGGCGTTAGGTTATCCGGCAAGTTCGGCGCGATTTAGCGCACAATGTGACCAAAGTTCGTCCATCGCTTGCACCAGACGGTTCATTTCGTCGGGTCCATGCACCGGAGACGGGGTAAAACGCAGACGCTCGGTTCCGCGCGGGACGGTCGGGAAATTGATCGGTTGCACGTAAATGCCATAATCGTCCAGCAGCATATCGCTGAGCTTTTTGGTGTGCACCGGATTGCCGACGATCACTGGCACGATATGGCTGCCGTGGTCGATCAGCGGAAGGCCCATTCCCTTCAGCCGCAGCTTGAGGATCTTCGCCTGGGTCTGGTGCTGCTCGCGCAGCTCAGACGCGGTTTTCAGGTGCGCAACGGATGCAGCAGCCCCTGCGGCAACTGCCGGCGGCAACGATGTCGTAAAGATAAAGCCCGGCGCATAAGACCGCACGGCATCGCACATCTTTGCGCTGGCGGCGATATAGCCCCCCATGACGCCATATGCCTTGGCCAGAGTGCCATTGATGATGTCGATCCGATGTGCCAGCCGGTCACGCTCGGTCACGCCGCCGCCGCGCGGGCCATACATGCCCACCGCGTGCACTTCGTCGATATAGGTCAGCGCGCCGAATTCATCTGCGAGATCGCAGATTTCTTCGATCGGACCAAAATCGCCATCCATCGAGTAGACGGACTCGAACGCGATCAGCTTGGGTGCGGCGGGATCGTCCGCCTCGAGCAATTCGCGCAGATGCGCCACGTCGTTATGACGGAAGATGCGCTTGGCCCCGCCGTTTCGGCGCACCCCTTCTATCATCGAAGCATGGTTCAGCGCGTCAGAATAGATGATCAGCCCCGGAAACAGCTTGGGCAGCGTGCTGAGCGTGGCGTCGTTGGCAATATACGCGCTGGTGAACAAAAGCGCGGCTTCCTTGCCATGCAGATCTGCCAGCTCGGCCTCGAGCCGTTTGTGATAGACCGTTGTCCCCGAGATGTTGCGCGTCCCGCCCGATCCTGCACCTGCGGCTTCGACCGCCTCGTGCATTGCGTTCAGAACAACAGGGTGCTGGCCCATGCCCAGATAGTCATTGCCGCACCATACGGTGATGTTCTGCTGCGAGCCGTCCGGGCGCGTGCGCACCGCGTGCGGAAAATGTCCGTTGCGACGTTCGATATCGATGAAGGTCCGGTAACGTCCTTCGTCATGCAGCCTGGCAATCGCTGAATCGAGCTGAGCAGTATAGTCCAACGGACCCTCCTTGAATGCCCGTTTCCGGTTTCCCTTGGGCAATTAGTCTGCCACATCCAACAGCTTAACCTGTATCAGCAGCTTTGTGTTACTTTATTCAGCTGGTTACAGCCGAACAGGTGAACCCAACTTTGATTTGCATCAAATATAAGTTTGCAATGCTCACGGCAAGTATAGTTCCGGCTATCGGACGCGTGGAAACGACGCAGCCCGCGCAACGTCATTCGCGGGCTTGTGATTGCATGAACAATTCAGATCAACCGCTCTGGACGGCGCCGTCTACGCTGCTAGGGTTCGCGCGAACACAGACAAGCAGGAGATCCCCATGTCGCTAGACACCGTGCTGAACCGGATTGACGAAGATCTGCAAACCTCGATCGACCGCCTGATGGAGCTGCTGCGCATCCCTTCGATCTCAACCGATCCCGCGTACAAGGCCGACGTCAGCCGTGCGGCCGACTGGCTGGTTGCCGACCTCAACAGTATCGGAATTGCAGCAGAAAAACGGGAAACCCCGGGACACCCGATGGTCGTAGGCCATGTGGGCGAGGACTCGGATGCACCCCATATCCTGTTTTATGGCCATTATGATGTGCAACCCGTCGATCCGTTGAACCTTTGGACGCGCGACCCGTTTGACCCCGCCATCGAAGATACCGAGCACGGCCCCGTCATCCGCGGGCGCGGGGCATCGGACGACAAAGGTCAATTGATGACATTCGTCGAAGCCTGCCGCGCATGGAAAGCGGTGCACGGATCCCTGCCCTGCCGCATCACCTTCTTCTTTGAAGGCGAAGAGGAATCCGGCTCACCCTCGCTGGTCCCCTTCCTCGAAGAAAACGCGGCCGAACTCAAAGCGGATCTGGCGCTGGTTTGCGATACATCCATGGTGTCGCGAGGTGTTCCGTCGATTGCCGCGCAGCTTCGCGGCATGCTGAAGGACGAGTTCACGATCATCGGGCCCCGCATCGATCTGCACTCCGGCCATTACGGTGGCCCGGGGCTGAACCCGCTGCGCGAGCTGTCGAAGATCGTTGCCTCATTCTATGATGACGAAACCGGGCGTGTCGCGGTCGATGGTTTCTATAAAGGCGTTCATGAAGTGCCCCAGGACCAGCTGCGCCAGTGGCAGAATTGCGGTTTCGATGAAGCGGATTATCTGAATTCGGTCGGCTATACCCAGCCGCACGGCGAAAAAGCCTATTCGACGCTCGAACAGCAATGGGCGCGCCCGACACTTGAGGTGAACGGGCTGTGGGGCGGATACAATGGCGCAGGCTCGAAAACCGTTATCCCTTCGGAAGCGCATTGTAAAATCACGTGCCGACTGGTCGGCGACATGGACCCCGACGCGCTGCGCAACAAGATCCGCAAACATGTCGAGGATCGCCTGTCCCCGGATGCAAAAGTTGTCTGGGACAACGATCTGGAAGGTTCGCCCGCTTCGGTCATGAATATCGATCGCCCGGAATTCGAAGCCGCGCGCAAAGCACTGTCGGACGAGTGGGACCGCGAAGCGGTGTTTACCGGCATGGGCGGCTCGATCCCCGTCGTCGGGTATTTCAATACCGTTCTGGGGCTGGATTCGATGCTGGTCGGCTATGCCAACGAGGACGACGCCATCCATTCGCCGAATGAGAAATACGACGTCAAAAGCTTTCACAAGGGCATCCGTTCGTGGGCCCGCATTCTGGATGCTTTGAACAAGTAACGGATTTCAGCGAGGCTCTGCCTCGCGCTCCGGGATATTTGACGCCAGATGAATAAAGGATCCCTTGTTCATCTGGCCCAAAATATCCCGGGGGAGCCGCGCGCAGCAAGGCGGGGGCAGAGCCCCCTGTCCGACCGCAACACGCGTATGACGTTACATGTGAATCACGCGGCCATAAGCGTCCAACACGCTTTCATGCATCATTTCTGACAGAGTCGGGTGCGGGAAGACCGTGTTCATCAGGTCTTCTTCGGTGGTCTCCAGCTGCCGCCCAACCACATAGCCCTGAATCAGTTCCGTGACTTCCGCGCCGATCATATGGGCCCCCAGCAATTCGCCTGTCTTGGCGTCGAACACGGTTTTGATCAGACCTTCCGGTTCGCCCAGAGCAATGGCCTTGCCGTTGCCGATGAAGGGGAAGCGACCGACTTTGATGTCATAGCCCAGCTCTTTGGCCTTGGCTTCGGTATATCCCACCGAGGCCACTTGCGGCTGACAATAGGTACATCCGGCGATGCTTTCGGGCTTGACCGGATGCGCATGCTTGCCCGCGATCAGATCGGCAACCATGACACCTTCGTGGCTGGCTTTATGTGCAAGCCAGGGCGCGCCCGCGATGTCACCGATCGCATAAAGGCCATCGACGCCGGTGCGGCAATATTCATCCGTCACCACATGCGTGCGGTCGAGCTTGACGCCCAGCGCCTCGAGCCCGAGGTTTTCGACATTCCCAACAATCCCGACAGCCGAGATAACGGTGTCGAACTCGTGCTTTTCAACCTTGCCCTTGACCTCGATATGAGCGGTGACCTTGCCCTTGCCGCGATCCAACTGCTTGACCATGGCTTTTTCCATGATGGTCATGCCTTGCTTGGTGAAGGCTTTCTTGGCCAAGGCACTGATTTCCGCATCTTCCACGGGCAACACGCGGTCCATCACCTCGACCACCGTCGTGTCGGCCCCCAGCGTGTTGTAGAAACTGGCAAATTCGATTCCGATCGCGCCCGAGCCGATGACCAGCAGCTTCTTTGGCATCCGGGGCGGTTGCAGCGCGTGCTTGTACGTCCAGACCAGATCGCCATCAGCCTCGAGACCGGGCAGTTCGCGGGCCCGTGCGCCGGTTGCAAGAATGATGTTCTTGGCCGTCAGTTCTTCGGTGCCCTTATCGGTCTTGACGCTGACCTTGCCTTTTGCGGGGATCGTCGCCTCCCCCATCACCACGGCGACCTTGTTCTTTTTCAGCAGATGGCCGATGCCGCCCGAAAGCTGCCCGGCAACACCACGGGATCTTTTGACGACCGCGTCCAGATCGTAACCGATCTTGTCGGCCTTCAATCCGAAATCCTTGGCGCGTGCCATCAGATGGAACACTTCGGAGGACCGCAGCAATGCCTTGGTCGGAATGCACCCCCAGTTCAGGCAGATGCCACCAAGGTGCTCGCGCTCGACCACGACGGTTTTCAGACCAAGCTGGGCCGCACGGATGGCGGCGACATAGCCACCGGGGCCAGCCCCGATTACGATCAGATCATAGGATTGTGCAGCCATGTGTTCCTCTCGGCGCAGGTGGTGAAAATTTAGTTTACCATTAAACTATTTCCAGAAACGCATCAACACGCCTTCCCGCGACAAATGAGACGCAGGGTAAACCATGCCTGAATATGCGGATTTCAGCCTATACCCCGGCCCGTGCTATGGCTAGAACAGAACCGCCGACGCCGCTCGGACATTTGTGAAGACATTGAATTCAAGAGGTTTACTATGGCCAAAACACTAAAAGATCTGACGCTTGCTCTGCTCAACGCAACTTTGATACTTGTCGCCCTGTGCCTGTTTCTGGGCTGGAAGCTGGTATCGAAAGTCGAAAGCGTCTCGGCAGAATTCTCGGAGGCTGTGCAGGTTCTTGCCCCTATTCGGGATGAGGCAAAGGGTATTCGGGGCGAACTTTCCGCGCTGCGTGGTGATTTGGCGACCCTGAGGAGTGAGAACCAGATCACCGACAGTCAAGCCGCACAAGACATCCAGGTAACGTTGCGCCGCCTGAACGCAGTTGACCAAAAGCTGCAAACTGCGCAGGAGCGGTTCACTGAACTTGCCGAGACACCAGAGGTTTTGATCGCCCAGGCCATACAGACCGGAGCAGACGTCGCGTCCGAACGCGTCTTGTCGTTCAAAGGATGCGAGCCGGGAGCCTGAAGCCACCGCACTAACAACAGAGGCGCAAAACCTTTGTACAGTCTCAGGCCATTGCTTGCAGCTCTCGCACAGTGCTGCCATAGCCGCCCATGTCGACGTAAGCCTCTTCATGGGGGGTCGAGCTGCGCGACAGTGCTTTGTTCCGGTAAGGGAAACGACCGAACTTGCGGATCACTTCACGATGCGCACGGGCGTGCAGCAGATTGCTTGTATCGCCGCTTAGGTTCTGACAGATCAGACGCACGCAGCGTTCCTGATCACACAGATTTTCCGAATGCATCATCGGCAGGTAAAAGAACTGCCGGGCCGGTTCATCGATCTTCTTGTCCCAACCTCTGTCCACCGCGCATTTCGCAGCCGCCAGGGCCGCTCGGTCCGTCGCGAAAGCACGCGCTTGCCCGCGGAACATGTTGCGTGGAAACTGGTCCGTCAAAATTATGTAAGCCAGTGACCCGCTGGGATAGGTCAGCCAGAGCGAAAACTTGCCCTCGGCCGCAGCCTCCCACGTTGATTGAAAACGTGCGCGGATTTCTGAATCCAGCGCTTCATCCTCTATGTACCAGCCCTTTGGACCCACCTCATCTAACCAAAAACTCAATACTTCTTCAGGCGTTACCATTGCCTTAAACTCCGTCTTGTGCCCGTAGTTTGGACGTAACGTCATTTAAGGCCGTTTTACAGAACTGTTACAGTAACATATTGCAACACTTGCGACATAATCCTGTGTCCTAGGCATCTTCCTGCTCAGCCTGTTCGGCCTCGGCGGCTTCGATGGCGACTTCCTGTGCCACTTCAAACGCAACTGGCGAGGCTGTTGGATACAGCGTCGACATTGTGCCGGTTTCGTCCACGGGTATCGATGCCCGCTGCGTCGTCCGATACAGGGCGTAAAGTGCCATTGCGAGTAACAGTGCCGCAATAAAGAGAAAAAAGCCCGGTGGCCCGAATACGGCATCCCCCATCAGCCAGCCGGTGATCACCGGCCCGGCAATCGCGCCCAGACCGTTGATGAATACCAACCCACCGGATGCGGCCGCCATGTCCTCGTGATCCAGAAAGTCATTCGCATGCGCGATCAGCAGTGAATATAGCGGGTTGGACATACCGCCGATCAGGAAAGCCGAAGCAAGCAGAATTGGAAACGATCCGCCCATCATCATAGCGATAGTTGCGCCACCGGCACCGGCGAGCGCCACAAGCAGGATCAGAAAGCGGCGATCCATACGGTCAGAGAACCAGCCCAAAGGGTATTGCAGAACCACAGCGCCGATATAAAACGCCGCAACGAAGGTCGAAATTTCAACAAGCGACAGCCCTGCCCGGGCGCCATACACCGCCGCCATGCCGAACTGCGCGGAAAACACACCCCCCAGAAGAAACATGCCCACGCAGCCTAGAGGCGAGGTTTCCAGTAGTTGCTTCAGGGTCATCGGTTTGGTGGTATCAAAGGCCGGTGTCGGCGAAATCGACAGCAAAATCGGTGCGAAGGACACTGAAACCAGGATCGAGGCGATCACAAACGTCTCGTAACCGGCCGGGTCGCCGACAAGAACAAGCGCCTGCGCACTGATGATCCCCGTCATCTGTACGATCATATAGAGCGACAGCGCCTGCCCGCGATTTTCATTGCTGGCCGCATTGTTGAGCCAGCTTTCAGCGGTGACATAGACGCCCGAAAAACAGAATCCGATCACCACCCGGCCCAAAGCCCACGCGATCGGGTTGGTCAGCATGGGATACATGATCATCACGGCCGAAATAAACGACGCAAGGGCCGCAAAGACCCGCACGTGGCCAACGCGCCGGATCATCTCGGGCGCAAGGCGTGAGCCGCCCAGAAAGCCCAGAAAATAGGCCGACATGACAAAAGACATCTCGAGGGTCGAAAAGCCTTCGATCTCACCCCGCACACCCAGAATCGTGCCCTGAAGGCCGTTTCCGACCATCAGCAACCCCATGCCGAGCAGCAGCGCCCATGCGCTGGAAAGGACCTGAATCATTGGGGCCTCCGACTAGTGCCAACCTGATTTTAGTGTCGTTCTGCGATCAAAGACCGCCTACGTCGCGCTTGTCTACGACATTCCCGATCCGCGATGCTGTTTCCGCGCCTCTCAAGGGATCAAAAGCGACGCGTCGCCATAGGAAAAGAACCGGTATTTCCGGGCGATGGCATGCGCGTAGACATCGCGCATCCGATCCTGCCCCATCAGCGCCGAAACCAGCATGAGCAACGTGGATTTCGGCAGGTGAAAATTGGTCATCAATGCGTCAGTGACATGGAATTCAAAACCTGGATAGATGAAGATATCCGTTTCGCCTTCCCAGGGTTCGATCTTTCCTGACCTTGCCGCACTTTCGATCAGTCGCAAAGCCGTTGTCCCCACCGGGATCACCCGCCCGCCGGCGACCTTGGTTGCCTGTATCTCGGCGGCGGCGTCGGGGCTTACCTGCCCCCACTCAGCATGCATCTTGTGTGTTGTGACATCCTCAACCTTGACCGGAAGAAAAGTCCCTGCCCCGACATGAAGCGTCACATGCGTGAAGCTTACCCCCCGTTTTGCCAGCGCCTTCATCAGCGCCTCATCGAAATGCAATGATGCGGTCGGGGCGGCCACGGCACCGGAATGATTTGCCCAGATGGTCTGATAGTCCGTCTTGTCCCGTTCATCAGCCGGACGTTTGGCTGCGATGTAGGGCGGCAGAGGCATTGCTCCGGCTTGATCCAGCGCCGCGTCGAAATCCTCGCCGCTGAGATTGAAGCGCAGATACGCCTGGCCATCCGCAACCCTGTCCAGCGTGGCGCTGAGATCATCCGAGAAGACAATCTCTTCCCCAAGCTTCACCTTCTTGAGCGGCTTGATCAACGCAGACCACGTGCCATCGGCCTGTGGATCAAGCAAAGTGGCCTCGATCCCTGCGGAAACCGGCCCCTGCGCGCTGTCTCGGTGGCGCCGGCCGTTCAGTCGCGCCGGAATGACCCGTGTGTCATTCAACACCAGCCGGTCACCTGGCCGCAGAAAATCGGGCAGGTCGAAAACATGGCTGTCCGTGATTGCATCCCCCTGCGCCACCAGCAGACGTGCAGAGGAACGCGGGCTGGCCGGCCGCGTGGCGATCAGGTCTTCGGGCAGATGGAAATCAAAATCGCTAAGTTTCATGCCCGCGCCTTACAACCCTGCATCAGATTCGGCCATATCCTGTCAGCGGTCACTTGGGGATGAGCCAAATGTGCGTTTGGGTTCATCCGGTTTCTGCGGCTCTGCGTTCGGACCATCCTGAACTTTGGGTGCCGGGGCACGCATCAGGTCGCGCAGGAACAGAGGTGCGAGACCGGACAACGGATTTACCGAAACTTTGGGCGAGGCAAGTGGGCCGGTCAGAGTGTAGTTGAAGCCAAAGACGCCCTCGCCCTTGCGCGTAAACACGCTGCCAACTGCGTTGAGCAGGTATATGGGCGAGATCGCACCGCGCAGGTTCAGCAATCCGTTCACCGTATCGATGGTGCCATCAAAAGACAGGCCCATCGACGGGCCGACGGCACTGCCGCTTAGCACTTTGATGTCTGTGGGGGTGACACGCATCCGGCTGTCGATTGCTGCAAAAAAGATACCCTGCCCCGCCATTTCATCCAACAGGCCCACAAGGCTGATGGCATTCAGCAAGGCCGCCATGGCCGGGGCGTCGGTTATCCGCGTGTTGGTGATTTTCAGCATCACGTCATAGCTGCCCGGTGCCGTCACAGGTTCGAGCTTGAGGTTCATTTCTCCGCCCCGCGCCTGTGTCAGTACTCCGGCCGATCGTAGCACGGACCCCGCATCTTGCGACGTCAGGTCAACAGCACTTCGGTTCCCTCTGGGGCTGACCTGCCCTCTGACCGGCGCACCGCCATTGACCTGCGCGGTGAAGTTCCCTTGTATTCCGCCGGTCGTCTGAAATGCACCCCGGAACCCGGTCAGCGCGACGGTTTCCGTAACCTGAAGGCGATCCAGAGCCACGTCCAGTTTCGGCCCGGCGGCGCCCCCGCCGCCCGATCCGCCGCTTTCGCCGAAATTCGCGCGGCCCATATCAAGGACGCCGCCAAGCACACGGATGTCCGGCATGGCGTTTCCGCGCCCGATCAGCTCTGCCGGGACCGCCAGCCAGTCGCCGAGGTCGAAAGAGGTGAAGCGAACCCGGTCATATTCGCCGTTTTCGCGAAACGTAATGGAGGCTGATGTACGCAAACCCGCTGCATTTATGCGCAGGCTATCCACCTTCAACTGCGATCCCAAAGTCGCTTCGGCCGTCAGAGAGCCGGTCGAATTGGCCCCCTTTCTCCAACCAAGTTCGGGTATGGCCAGCGCGACCCCCTGCAAATCGGATGTGACGGATAATTTCGGGGCAACCACGGCGCCGAGCCCCAACGTGATATCTGCAATCCCTTTGCCGGTCAGCATACCCGGAGGTAGACCGGCGCCGATCTCATCCATCAATCGCGGCGACAGCTCGATCTGACCGGTCAGGGTGCTTCGCTGTTCAGACTTGCCGTCTATCGGCTGCCGCCAGAGCGCCGTCAGCGGTACGTCCCCGAACTGCCCCTGCCCCTGAATCTGAACGCCGGACTGATCACCAGAAAGGTCCAGAAGATCAGCACTGACGTCAAATCCGGGCACCAAGCGGTCACTGAACAGGTTGGCCAGCCTGCCGTCGAAATGGAACTCGGTCTCGTCAAACTTGAGACCCTTTTTCAAAGGCAAGGAAAGGGTTCCCGCCAGCGACACCGTTCCTTTCGCTACGTCAACGGGCAACCCCGCCTTGCTGAGCAATTCCAGCGGAGGCCTGTCCAACAACGACAACGCGGCCGTCACGCTGCCTTTGGCCTGAATGCGCGCAATCGCAGGCGCGGATTTCTTGATATCCGTGTCGGGTATGATGAAGGACGTCCCCGACGCATCAACAGCACCGCCGTCATCCGCAATCACAACACCCTGCTGTGCAGTGACCGTGAACCTGCTGTTGATCAGGCTGGCCTGACCCTGCGCCTTTTCGATCGGCGGCAGCGTTTTGACAAACCGAATCTTCGCCTTTTCAAATCCGAAATCCAGATATAGATCCGGTTTCGATCCGGGCAGCAGGCGCAGGGCAAAGTCCATATCCGACAGAACCCCTTCGTACAGGTTTTCGGTCACCCACTCTCGCGGTTTCGGGGCCAGACGTTCGGGCCAGTATCCCAAAACCTTGTCCGACGTCATTTGATCCAGGTGTGCGTCCAGCTTGACGGCCCAGCCATCCGGCCGCCCGGTCAGGACGCCAAAGGCACGCACCGTGTGACCCGGATCTTCAATGGTCATCTGACCCAGATGCAGCTGGAACGGGTTGAGGACCATCTTGAAATCCAGGCTGGCCCGCGAAAGCTGAATAGGTTGCGGGAACAGGTTTGCCGGGTTCACGTTGATACCGGACAGCCGCAACTGTGCAGACAGGCTGTCCAGCACGCCATCTTCTGCACCTTCCAGATACGCCTTTCCGTCAGCCTGAACCTCACCCCAGGCCGAGACCACCGAAACTTCGTTGAAATCCAGAATCTGACCTTTGGGATCATAGGTGAAATAGGTGCGCGCGGATTCGAAGGGAACCGGGCGTGTTTCCGGGTTTGGCTGCACCGCCCCCGCCCCCAGATTCAGCGTGGCGTACAAAGTTCCGATCGCTCCGTTTTCGTCGACACCACCCCGCAAGGCACCCGAAATCGGGGCCCGCAGAACCTGCAACCAGGCAAGGGCGGGCGTTTGGCCCGCGATGTCCTCGGCTGGCAGGTCAGTGACCGAGATCCCGAATTGTGCGGCAGGTGTACCCAGAACGCTTGTATAATTGGCCTCGATGGCACTGACATAGTCACGCCCCGCCAGAACCGAAAACCCGGTTGCCAAGCGCACTTCGTTGCCGCTTCGGTTGGCTTGAATATGCCCACCGTCCAGAATCCAGGACCGCCCCTGCCGAAGATCGCGATAATCCAGTGTGATCGCATCAAGCTCGACCGAGGTCAGCGCCGATAGCGCCGGAGACAGGAAAACCTGATCCGAAGCCTCGATAAGCTGTGCCAGGTTCGGGGCCTCCTGCACCGGTGCGCTGCCGGACCCGACCGTAAGGCTCAGCGCCCCGTCCTTGTCTCGGGTCACGGCGATCTGCGCACCCCTCAGAATTATCCTTTTGGGGCGAACGTGCCCCCGCAACAAGGGACGCATGGCCAGACTGGCGCGCATGTCGGACACCTGCGCTATTTGCCGACCCTCAGCGTCGCTGATGGCCACATCGGTCAGACGCAGACGGGGTCGCCATCCCTCGTGAATGATGAAACTCACATCGCCAAACCGGATTTGCAGCCCGCCCAAAGCCTGCTCAAGCCGCGCCTCGACCCTGTCCCGCAGCCAGACGGGTGCGTGCATTCGTTGTCCGACAACCATGAAACCGGTGAACAGCGCCAGCAGTACCAGCACGAAAGTGCCGCGCATGGCCCACAGGCCAGCGGCCCGACGGCGAGACCGACGGCGCACGGGCTTAACGGGCTGTGCTCCGTCGTCGTCTTCGTGCTGCTTCAAATTGCTGTCCACGCCTTCCAACCCGCACGCGTTGCCCTATGATATCAGGCAGCCTTTAAAAACCTTTAGCGGAGTTTCCAATGCCCGACGTTTCAGACATCGCCCCTGACTTCACTTTGCCGCGCGACGGCGGCGGCGAGGTGACGCTTTCGGCGTTGCGCGGTAGCACCGTGGTTCTGTTTTTCTACCCCCGCGATGATACGCCGGGCTGCACCAAGGAATCCATCGGTTTCTCGGAACAACTTCAGGCCTTTGCCGATGCGGGCGCACAAGTTTTCGGCATCTCGCGCGACAGCGTCGCCAAACATGACAAATTCGTCGCCAAACATGGGCTGACAACACCGCTGTTGTCGGATGAGAACGCGACCGTCTGTGAAGACTACGGCGTGTGGGTCGAAAAGAACATGTACGGGCGCAAGTCGATGGGGATTGAGCGTTCGACCTTCATCATCGACCCCGAAGGCAAAATTGCCCGCGTTTGGCGCAAGGTCAAAGTTCCCGGCCACGTGGACGAGGCGCTGGAAGCCGTGCGCGCGATGTAACGCCCTCGACCACGGTCGCCATCCGGTTTAAGAGCCACAGGATCAACCAGGCGGAGAATAATGGTGTCCAAATCGCTGACCCAGATGGCGACCGAAGTTCTTGCAACGGCAGAAGGTCGGGAAAAGACCGCCCTGTCCAAACAGCACGCCGCCGCGTGGTTTGCGTCGCGCAAGGGCGACGCGCCCCCGATCGAGATCGGGACGGCGTCACCCCCGCTGCGACCCGCGCGCCCGGAACGGCCAGAACTCCTGTCTCCGCGCGAGGTACCAAAGCGCAAACCGGGCACCGAGGCGGGCCGCATCGCCCTTTTGCACGCCGTGGCGCATATCGAACTGAACGCCGTCGATCTGCATTGGGATATCATTGCCCGCTTTGGCCATGTGCCGATGCCGATCGGGTTTTATGACGATTGGGTAAAATGCGCCGAAGAGGAATCGCGCCATTTCGAGATGGTCTGCGATTGTCTGGAACAGATGGGCAGCCACTATGGCGCCTTGCCCGCCCATTCGGGCATGTGGCGCGCGGCCGAAGACACCGCAGACGACCTGATGGGACGGCTTGCGGTCGTTCCGATGGTTCTCGAAGCGCGTGGTCTGGATGTGACCCCCGGCATGATCGAGATTTTTCGCAAGGCCAAGTCTGAGCAGGCCATCGCGGCGCTTGAGGTGATCTATGCCGAAGAAGTCGGCCATGTCGCTTATGGGTCCAAGTGGTTTCACTTCCTGTGCGGCCGGGAAAACACGGACCCCAAGGATGTGTTTCACGCATTGGTACGCCGGTATTTCCACGGCGTCCTCAAACCACCCTTCAACGAGGAAAAACGGGCTGAGGCCGGGTTGCCGCCCGATTTCTACTGGCCGCTGACCGAAGACCTACCCGCGCCCGGCGATATCACCAACTGACGCCTCAACATGCTTTTCGGCAATTTCCCGCCGATCTTTGGGGGGATTTCTACGCAGTTGGCGCCAGACTGATCAACAAACTTGCCCGAACGCTGCCTGCCCTTTATGCAGTCGGCCCAAGGAGCGGCCGGCACTCACAACCGGTCCCGATCTTGGGGATGAGAGGTAGGACGCGTGCGAACACGTCTGGCAATAAAAATACACTCCGCATTTGAACGGTACTTTCCGGAACGCCGGGTTTTTCTGAAGTCTGACAAAGATACACGTTTTATCCGTCTCAGCTCGGAAACGCAGGTGGTCGCGGTGGCCGGTGTTGCCGTCATGGTCGGATGGACCGCGGTCGCAACTGCCATTCTGCTTATGGACAGCATCGGTTCGGGCAACTTCCGGGAACAGGCGAAACGCGACCAGGCAACCTATCAGGAACGATTGAATGTCCTGTCCGCAGAACGCGACGCCCGTGCGCAGGAAGCCCTCGCCGCTCAGGATCGATTCAACGCCGCGCTGGAACAGATATCCGCCATGCAGTCCGAACTGCTGGCTTCGGAAAACCGCCGTCGCGAACTTGAGACGGGGATCGAAGTCATTCAGACCACGCTGCGCACAACCATGAAACAGCGGGAAGATGCGCGGAAGGAACTGGCGGCGCTGAAGCAGGAAAACAGCAATACAGACATGTACGTAACGGCCTCCAGCGCGCCGGTACAGATGGCCTTCATGACGGACGCTCTGGCGCGTACGGCCGAGGAACGCGATCAGATCGCCGCCGACGCCCGGCAAGCACTGGACCAGCGCGATGATCTTGAGCTGGAAATCCGCCTGATGCAGGAACGCAGCGACGAGATTTTCCGGCAGCTGGAAGAGGCCATGGTGATCTCGGTCGAGCCGCTGGACAAGATGTTCCGTCAGGCGGGAATGCCAACAGACCGTATCATCGAAGAGGTCCGGCGCGGATACAGCGGTATGGGCGGTCCGCTGACCCCTTTATCCCTTAGCACGCGCGGTGAGGTGGACGAGTTGTCCGCCGAGGAAGCCCGCGCGAATACATTGCTGAAACAGATGGATCAGCTGAACCTTTACCGACTTGCGGCGGAAAAGGCCCCCTTTGCCAATCCTGTACATTCGGCCGTGCGTTTCACCAGCGGCTATGGCAGCCGACGCGACCCCAAAACCGGTGGTCGCCGGATGCATAACGGGGTCGATTTCGCAGGGCCGCAAGGCACGGATATCTTTGCGACCGCAGACGGCGTCGTTACCCATGCAGGCTGGCAATCCGGTTTCGGACGGCTTGTGAAAATCAAGCACGCATTCGGAATTGAGACACTTTACGCTCATAACACCAAGATCAACGTGAAGGTTGGTCAAAGGGTCTCGCGCGGGGATCATATTGCTGATATGGGTAGCACCGGACGGTCGACCGGCACGCATCTGCACTATGAGGTGCGCGTGAACGGAAAACCCGTAAACCCAATGACTTACATCAAGGCTGCGAGAAATGTTTTCTAAAAGCAAAATCAACGAGCCCGCATCCAAGGCACCCGAGGCGGCCAAACCAGCCGCTCCGGCGACCCCAGCGGCCCCTGCACCGACCGAGTCGAAACCTGCCACCGCACCCAAGCCCAAGCCGCCTGCGTCGGTTCTGTCTTCGGATCTGCACATCACTGGCAATATCAAAACCTCTGGTGACATACAGGTGGAAGGCACAGTCGAAGGCGACATCCGCGCTCACCTTCTGACAATTGGTGAATCGGCAACGATCAAAGGTGAAGTCACCGCAGATGACGTCGTGATCAACGGACGTATCGTGGGTCGCGTACGTGGCCTCAAGGTGCGTCTGACATCGACCGCACGTGTCGAAGGCGACATCATCCACAAGACCATCGCCATCGAAAGCGGCGCGCATTTCGAAGGGTCTGTACAGCGACAGGACGATCCGCTGAATCCGGGCCGCAGCGCCAAAGCCGGATCGAACCCGGCAGCAGACGTCAAACAGTAATTCGACCCATCAGGTCAGATCGGAAACGCCGCTGGGAGACCAGCGGCGTTTCTTTCTTGCACCGCAGCCTATACCCGGGAAACTTGTTTTGATCCCGCCGGGATCACGTTAGGGTCGGGCCATGTTGATTTTTCTGACACTTATTGCGGTGATCGCCGCAGGTCTGGCCTTTTATTTCTGGTCCAAACGACAGGCGCGCCACGCCCTGTTGGCCGCGCCGTTGACTGACAAACAACGGCAGCTTGTCGACGCTCAGGTCCCGATTTTGCGGAAACTGCCACAAAGCCTGCGCGCAAAGCTGGAGGGCAAGATCAACCTGTTCCTGGATCAGGTTGAATTCATCGGGTGCGACGGTCTGGACGTTACCGAAGACATGCAACTGTCCATCGCCGCGCAAGCCTGCCTGCTGGTAGTGAATACCGATCTCTGGTATGACAATCTGACCACCATCCTGATCTATCCCAGCGCATTCAAATCCAGACAGAGCCGTCACAGCGGCTATGTCGTCACCGAGAAGGAAATCGTGCGCACAGGGGAAAGCTGGAACCGCGGCCCGGTGATCCTGTCCTGGGCGCATAGCCAGCGCGGGGCCATGAACGATCATGACGGCCAAAATGTTGTATTTCATGAATTTGCCCACCAGATCGACGATCTGACAGGGTCGGCCAACGGGGTGCCCGTACTCAGCGACGACCAAAGCTTTTCAGAATGGGAAGCCGCATTCCTGACAGCCTATGACGCGCATGTCCGCGCCGTCGAATCCGGGCAGCCAACCGTAATCGACCCCTATGGCGCGGAAGGGCACGAGGAGTTTTTCGCCGTTTCGGTTGAAGTGTTCTTTGAGCGACCAAAGGCCCTGCGCAGGTCGGACCCGGAGGTTTACAAGCAACTGTCCAAGCTGTTCCACTTGGATCCTGCTCAATGGCACTAAGGGCTTTTCGACCCCTGGTGCGAGGGTGCCGGGAAAATTCCCCGTTCGGCACAATTTAACAAAAGTTAATTTATGAACTACGCTTAAGCGCATTGCATTGTGGAGGAAATTTCATGTCATCAAAACTACTGGCCGAGTTCTTCGGCACCTTCTGGCTGGTTCTCGGAGGTTGCGGCAGTGCCGTATTGGCAGCGGGCGTTGCAGATGTCGGCATTGGGTGGCTTGGCGTTTCCTTCGCCTTCGGCCTGACGGTTCTGACAATGGCTTACACGGTTGGCCATATCTCGGGCGGGCACTTCAATCCGGCGGTCAGCCTGGGCCTGATGATCGGCGGGCGGTTTCCGGCAAAGGATCTGCTGCCCTACTGGATCGCTCAGGTCATCGGCGCCATCGCCGCCGCAGTGGTTCTGTATCTGATCGTCAGCGGTGCGCCCGACTTCGCCGGCGTCGGGGGATTTGCGTCCAACGGATATGGTGAGGCCTCGCCCGGCGGGTATTCTTTGATGTCCGCTCTGGTGATCGAGATCGTGATGACCGCTTTCTTCATCCTGATCATCCTGGGTGCAACCTCTGACAAAGCGCCGGCCGGTTTCGCCCCCATCGCAATTGGTCTGGCCTTGACCCTGATCCACCTGGTATCAATTCCGGTTACCAACACTTCGGTCAACCCGGCCCGGTCCACAGGCGTCGCCCTGTTTGCCGACGGCCCTGCCCTGTCACAGCTGTGGCTGTTCTGGGTGGCCCCGCTGATCGGCGGCGCAATCGGTGCGGTCATCTGGAAAGCGATGTCACAAGACGATTGAGTTTCGTTCAATCGACCATAAGGAACAGCCCGGCGCTCTTTGGAACGCCGGGCTGTTTCGGTTCATTCGGTGACGGTGACTTTTTTCATCACGTCGGGCTGTCCCGTAACCGCTCCGGTCTGGGAATGCCCCCGTTTGATCGCATCCACCACGTCCATACCGTCGGTCACCTGACCGACTACGGTGTACTGACCGTCCAGAAACGGGCCGGGTTCGAACATGATAAAGAACTGCGAATTGGCTGAATCCGGGTTCTGCGACCGGGCCATGCCGACCACGCCACGATCAAAGGTCAGATCAGAAAACTCAGCCGGCAGATCCGGGCGGTCTGACCCGCCACGCCCGGCATACCGCATGTCAAAACCGTTCGCGGTGGAACTGCCGTACTGAACATCGCCGGTCTGGGCCATGAAACCTTCGATCACGCGGTGGAAAACCACTCCATCATACTTGCCGTCCGCAGCCAGTACCGTGATCTGTTCCACGTGCTTCGGCGCGACATCTTCGAACAGATCGATGGAGATCGTGCCATTGGCCCCTTCCCCTTCGACCTCGATCTGCAAACCGCTGGCCAGCGCCGGGCTTGCCAGCAAGGCAAAGGTGGCGGCAAGCTTATACATCTGCGGCCACCTTGACGCTGATCATGCGGTCGGGGTTCGCAGGCGGCTCGCCACGAACGATCGCGTCCACATGCTCCATGCCTTCGATGACGCGGCCATAAACGGTGTACTGACCGTTCAGGAAGTGGTTGTCCTTGAAGTTGATGAAGAACTGAGAGTTGGCCGAATCCGGGTTCTGCGACCGGGCCGCGCCCAGCGTACCGCGATCATGGGGCAACTTGGAGAACTCTGCCGGTACGTTCGGCAGCGACGAACCGCCGGTCCCCGCCATACGCAGGTTGAAACCGTCCTCCATATCGCCATGCTGCACGTCACCGGTTTGGGCCATAAAGCCGTCGATCACTCGGTGAAAGGCCACGTTGTCGTATTCTCCGCTGCGGGCCAGTTCTTTCATCCGCGCGCTGTGCAAAGGCGCCACATCCGGCAGCAGCTCGATGACGACGTTGCCGTCTTTCAGCTCGATGATGATCGTGTTTTCGGGATCTTTGATCTCGGCCATGAGGCCCTCCTGTCGTTTATCTTGCGCAAATACCTATGACGCACGCGTACGAATGCCAAGTGACGCATTGACCTGAGGGCAAATTGCAGGAAAAGAACCGCCTAAATCATTTGCCAATGACAAGGATCGCACAATGGGCTGGAAAACACTGGACGATATGGACCTGAACGGCAAACGCGTACTTGTGCGTGTGGATATCAACGTGCCCGTGGTTGACGGTGTCGTGACCGACGCCACCCGCATCCAGAGAATCGTGCCGACGGTGCGCGACATTCTGGCCGCTGGCGGCAAACCGATCCTTCTGGCCCATTTCGGTCGCCCCGGAGGCGAGCGGCGCGAGAATCTGTCGCTCAAGCAACTGGTTCCGACCCTCGAAAGCGCTTTTGACGCCAAAGTCCTGTTTGCTGCCGACTGTGTCGGAACCGAGGCCGAACTGGCGGCGCAGGCGTTGCAGCCCGGCCAGGTGCTGTTGCTCGAGAACACGCGTTTTCACGCGGCCGAAACCAAGAACGATGCCGATCTGGCCGCAGGTATGGCTAAGCTGGGTGACGTGTACTGCAACGACGCGTTTTCAGCGGCGCACCGGGCCCACAGCTCGACCGAGGCCATCGCGCGCCTGCTGCCCGCCTGTGCCGGTCGTTTGATGCAGGCCGAGTTGCAGGCACTGGAAAGCGCGTTGGGCGCGCCCGAACGCCCCGTAACAGCGGTTGTGGGCGGGGCCAAGGTTTCGACCAAGCTGGAACTGCTGGGCAATCTGATCGACAAGGTAGATTATTTGGTGATCGGTGGCGGCATGGCCAATACGTTCCTCGTCGCGCAAGGTGTCAGCGTCGGAAAATCGTTGGCCGAAACTGCGATGAAAGACACCGCAGCCGAAATTCTGGCCAAAGCCGAAAGCACCGGCTGTCAGATCGTTCTGCCACGTGACGTCGTGGTTGCCGAAACGTTTGAAGCCAATGCCCCGCATCAAGTTTTGCCCGCGGATCAATGCCCCGACGATGGCATGATCCTGGACGCTGGCCCCGAAAGCGTGGCCGCGATCATTGAGATATTCGAAAAAAGCAAAACCCTGATCTGGAACGGACCGCTGGGCGCATTCGAACTGGAACCGTTCGACGCCGCCACCAATGCCGCTGCCTTGAAGGCGGCCGCGCTCAGCCGTTCGGGCCAGCTGATCTCGGTCGCCGGAGGTGGAGACACGGTTGCTGCCCTGAACGCCTCGGGTGCCGCCAAGGACTTCACCTATATCTCGACCGCGGGTGGCGCGTTTCTGGAATGGATGGAAGGCAAAACGCTGCCCGGTGTCGCAGCGCTGGATCAGTAAGCACCACTTGCCGCCTTTGATCGCCTGACATGGTCCATGGTAGTATCCCCTTTTGAACGGGGGATATTGCCGTGAAGCCAATTTACCTTCTTGTCCTAATTATGCTGCCCTGCTCTGCCGCAGCTCAATTCAGTTGCGGCGGCCAAACCCAGCTTGACGCCAATTTCTGCGCCAAGGAACAATGGGAGGCCGCAGATCGCGAACTCAACCGGCTGTGGGCTCAGATCAAGCCCGCAGCCGATGCGCGCGGCGACGGTGATGCCCTTCTGACCGAACAACGCGCCTGGCTGAAGGCCCGAGACGCAACCTGCGACAAGGAATTGTCGGGTGGCGGCAGCGCTGCACCGATGTTCTACTGGACCTGCATGAAAGAACAGACCGTCGCGCGAAATCAGGCGCTGGAATCATGGCGCTGACGCGGATCAGGACGCGCTTAAATTACTGATGAAAAAATCGAAACAGGGGATTCACAACCCGAATCACCTGTGACATAGTGCGTTCAGATGTCCGCAAAGGGCACGTTTTTGAGGCAAGTTTTCATACGGCGGTAAACAGAGTGTCCCGTTCCCATCGGCCCGGTTTGGGCTCAATCGTCTTCTTCTCGGTGGCTTTCATGCTTGGTGTGTATTTCACCTTTGCCGCCGTGCAGGGTGACTATGGCCTGTTTCGGCGGGTCGAAATTGCTGCGGAACGGGACGCCCTGTCACACGACCTGGAAAAACTAAATGCCCAAATCGCCGAATTGGAAAACCTGACCCGCCGCCTGTCTGATACCTATCTGGATCTCGACCTGCTCGATCAGCAGGCGCGTTCGGTTCTTGGTATGATCCGAGCGGATGAAATCGTGATCCGCTGATCCTTTTCGGGTGCCGCAATTCTTCGATACATCGTTGCACCGCTTTGCATTTCAGCACCGCCGCGCCCGCGCGGACGCTGCGTCACATTTCCCCTCGCCAGAAAGCCCCAAATGCTTTATGAGATAGTTTAACGCTAAACTATCTTGCCGAAAGGGGGAGATCGCCACTATGGCTGCGCGAAAAACCACAAAGAAACCAAATGTTTCTGCGGAAGAACTCAAGACATACTACCGCGAGATGCTTCTGATCCGTCGATTCGAGGAAAAGGCGGGTCAGCTTTATGGCATGGGCCTGATCGGCGGGTTCTGCCACCTGTACATCGGTCAAGAGGCGGTTGTTGTCGGGCTCGAAGCGGCAGCACAGGACGGCGACAAGCGGATCACCTCGTATCGTGACCACGGCCATATGCTGGCCTGTGGCATGGACCCGGGCGGCGTGATGGCAGAACTGACCGGGCGCGAAGGCGGCCTGTCCAAGGGCAAGGGCGGCTCGATGCACATGTTCTCGAAAGAAAAGCACTTCTATGGGGGCCATGGCATCGTCGGCGCGCAGGTTCCGCTGGGTGCAGGTCTGGCCTTTGCCGACAAGTACAAAGAGAATGGCGGCGTGACCTTTACCTATTTCGGCGACGGTGCCGCAAACCAGGGTCAGGTCTATGAGACGTTCAACATGGCCGCCCTGTGGGATCTTCCCGTGGTTTTCGTGATCGAGAACAACCAATACGCCATGGGCACAGCGCAGGCGCGTTCGACCTCGTCACCCGATATCTATGTGCGCGGCGAAGCCTTCGGCATCCCCGGCGAGATCGTGAACGGAATGGATGTGCTGGCCGTCAAAGCCGCTGGTGAAAAGGCCGTTGCCCACTGCCGCGCCGGCAAGGGCCCTTACATTCTTGAGGTAAAGACCTACCGCTATCGCGGCCACTCGATGTCTGACCCGGCCAAGTACCGCACCCGCGAAGAGGTTCAGAAAGTCCGCGAACAAAGCGACCCGATCGAACATGTGCGCGAGTTGCTGCTGACCGGCAAACACGCGACCGAGGATGACCTGAAGGCGATCGACAAGGAAATCAAAGAAATCGTGAACCAAGCCGCCGAATTCTCGAAAGAAAGCCCCGAGCCCGCCGTTGAAGAGCTCTGGACCGACATTTACGCCTGAGAGGACGAATAAGACATGGCAACCGAAATTTTCATGCCCGCCCTTTCGCCCACGATGGAAGAGGGCACGCTGGCCAAATGGCTGGTCAAGGAAGGCGACACCGTATCAAGCGGTGACATCCTGGCCGAAATCGAGACCGACAAGGCGACAATGGAATTTGAAGCTGTCGACGAGGGCATCGTCGGCAAGATCCTGATCGCCGAAGGCACCGAAGGGGTCAAAGTGAACACCCCGATTGCGGTTCTGGTCGAGGAAGGCGAAGACGCCTCGGCCGTGACCACGGCTGCACCGGCAGCCGCAGCAGTGGCCGAAGCCGCCCCGGCGGCGGTCGAGGCCCCCGCTCCTACTGCTGCTGCGGCCCCCGCTGCGCCGGTAGTCGACCTGTCGCCCGACTGGCCGGCAGATGCCGAGATGAAATCCGAAACCGTTCGCGAAGCTCTGCGTGACGCGATGGCCGAAGAAATGCGCAACGACGAAGACGTCTATCTGATGGGCGAGGAAGTCGCGGAGTATCAGGGCGCATACAAGATTTCCCAGGGTCTGCTGGACGAATTCGGCCCCAAGCGCGTGATCGATACACCAATCACCGAACATGGTTTCGCCGGTATCGCCGTCGGGTCGGCCTTTGGCGGGCTGAAACCGATCGTCGAGTTCATGACGTTCAACTTCGCGATGCAGGCGATCGACCAGATCATCAACTCGGCCGCCAAGACGCTGTACATGTCCGGCGGTCAGATGGGTTGTCCGATCGTCTTCCGCGGCCCCAACGGCGCCGCCGCGCGCGTGGCTGCCCAGCACAGCCAGGACTATGCCGCCTGGTACATGCAGATCCCCGGCCTGAAGGTGGTGATGCCCTATTCCGCAGCCGACGCCAAGGGCCTGCTGAAATCGGCCATCCGCGACCCCAACCCGGTGATCTTCCTGGAAAACGAAATCCTCTATGGTCGCACTTTCGACATGCCACAGGTCGATGACCTGACCGTGCCGCTGGGCAAGGCGCGCATCTGGCGCGAAGGCTCGGACGTGACCATCGTCAGCTTCGGTATCGGCATGCAATACGCGCTGGAAGCCGCCGACAGGCTGGCCGAAGACGGCATCAGCGCCGAGGTCATCGATCTGCGCACCATCCGTCCGATGGATACCGGTGCGATCATCAACTCGGTGATGAAAACCAACCGTCTGGTGACCGTGGAAGAAGGCTGGCCGCAAGGTTCGGTCGGCAGCTACATCTCATCCGTCGTGATGCAGGAAGCATTCGATTATCTCGACGCGCCGGTCATCAACTGCACCGGCAAGGATGTTCCGATGCCCTACGCCGCGAACCTCGAAAAGCTGGCCCTGATCACTACGGACGAGGTGATCGAAGCCGTGAAACAAGTGACCTACCGGTAAGGAGCGACAGACAGATGCCCACCGAAATTCTGATGCCCGCCCTTTCACCGACCATGGAGGAAGGCACGCTTGCAAAATGGCTGGTCAAGGAAGGCGACACCGTCTCCTCCGGCGATTTGCTAGCCGAGATCGAAACCGACAAGGCCACGATGGAGTTCGAAGCCGTCGATGAAGGCATCGTCGGCAAAATCCTGATCCCCGAAGGCACCGAAGGGGTCAAAGTCAATACCGCCATCGCGATTTTGCTGGAAGATGGCGAAAGCGCCGATGACATCGCCGCGGCCCCGGCCAAGACCCCGGAGGCTGCCCCCGCAGCCGACGCGGGCAACGAGGCCGCCGCCCCTGCGGCGTCCGAGGCGCCCGCCCCTGCCCCTGCGCCGGCCGCTCCGGTCAAGGCGGATGGCGGTCGTATCTTTGCTTCCCCTCTAGCCCGACGGATCGCTGCGCAGAAAGGCCTAGATCTGGCACAGATCAAAGGCTCTGGCCCGCATGGTCGCATCGTCAAGGCGGATGTCGAGGGCGCGACGGCCACTGCGACGCCCCCTGCCCCGGCAGCCGCCGCGGCCGCGCCTGCGACCGCACCGGCGGCGGCCTCTGGACCGTCCGCCGATATGGTCGCGCGGATGTATGAGGGCCGCGAGTACGAAGAAATTCAGCTCGACGGGATGCGCAAAACCATCGCTGCGCGACTGGGCGAGGCCAAACAGACCATCCCGCATTTCTACCTGCGCCGTGACATCAAGCTGGATGCGCTGCTGAAGTTCCGCAGCCAGTTGAACAAGCAGTTGGAAGGCCGTGGCGTGAAGTTGAGCGTGAACGACTTCATCATCAAGGCCGTCGCCAACGCGCTTCAGCAGGTTCCGGCCTGCAACGCCGTCTGGGCGGGTGACCGCGTGTTGCAACTCAAGCCGTCGGACGTGGCCGTAGCGGTCGCGATCGAGGGCGGGTTGTTCACCCCGGTTCTTCAGGACGCCGACATGAAATCTCTGTCGGCGCTTTCGACCGAGATGAAGGATCTCGCCGCCCGCGCCCGCGAGCGCAAGCTGGCACCGCACGAGTATCAGGGCGGCACGTTTGCCATCTCGAACCTCGGTATGTTCGGCATCGACAATTTCGACGCCATCGTGAACCCGCCTCATGCCGGCATTCTGGCGGTGGGCACCGGCGTGAAAAAGCCCGTTGTCGGGGATGATGGAGAACTGACGGTGGCGACCGTAATGTCTGTTACCATGTCCGTCGATCACCGCGTCATCGACGGCGCGCTGGGGGCAGAACTGCTCAAGGCTATTGTCGACAACCTGGAAAACCCGATGGTCATGCTGGCCTGACGACCCAAAGAATGCCCGCGCCCTGGACAGCCGGAGCGCGGGCAGCCTTAAGTGTTTGCACTGAATTGAACTTGCGTGATCGGGGCACCGATTACCCGATGTATCCAAACGCCCAACTTCCTTCCTTTAGAAGCAGACGGAAGGCAGGTGCGCGATGCGCTCAAAATCTCATTCTCGGCCTACTGTTTTGGCGATACCCGCAGCCACGGCACCTGAATGTGCCATGGCAAAGCCCAACGGCTATCCGGGTGAGCATTCAAAGTTCAAGCCAAACGATCCGGCCGCGATTGCCCGGCACAAAGCCGCACAGGACAAACGGCAGGAGCTTCGCAAACAAAAACGGGAAGAACGGCGGCGCAAGTGGTTGGACAAACGCTCCAACCGCTCTCGCTGAGCTGTTACTGATCCTTGCCCAGCATATGATCCATCGAGATCGAAGGCTGGTCGCACCCGGCTTCCCCCACGATCTTGGCGGGGATACCGGCGACGGTCTTGCAGGGCGGCACCTCTTGCAGCACCACCGAACCGGCCGCGATGCGGCTGCAATGGCCAATGGTGATATTGCCCAGCACCTTGGCCCCGGCCCCGATCAGAACACCGTCTCCGATTTTTGGATGACGGTCTTCTTCTTCCTTGCCGGTTCCGCCCAGTGTCACCGAGTGCAGCATCGACACGTTGTCACCCACCACTGCCGTCTCGCCAATCACGATGGAATGGGCATGGTCGATCATGATGCCCTTGCCGATTTTGGCTGCCGGGTGAATGTCGATCCCGAAAATCTCGGATGAGCGCATCTGGAAGAAATAGGCAAGATCATAGCGCCCCTTGCGCCACAACCAATGGGCCACGCGATAGGCCTGCATGGCCTGGTACCCTTTGAAATACAGGATCGGCTGCAATAGCCGATGACAGGCCGGGTCACGTTCGTAAACGGCCATAAGGTCCGCGCGGGCGGCTTCAAGCAAACCCGGATCGTCGGCATATGCCTCATCCACGATTTCACGCAGAACCATCATCGACATTTCGTTCGAGCACAGCTTGGCCGCCACCCGATATGAAAGCGCCCGTTCAAGGCTGCGGTGATGCAGGATACAGGCGTGCACGAGCCCCCCCATGAGGGGCTCTTTCTCGACGGCCGCATGGGCTTCGGATGTGATACGGGTCCAGACCGGATCAACCGGTGTCACATGGCTGCGCTTTTCGAACATGGCTTTGATCCTTTGCTGCGCCTAGAATGCCATTTAGTGGCAAAAAGACCAAACGCAAACCCATGATCGGTCATGTAACGAAAATGAATGAGTCAGAGCGCACCCATTTCGAAACACGAATTCGCGAGCGATTGGCGGAATTGCAGCAGATGTCAGCGTCGGGGCAGCAGTCTCAGGCTGTTGTCGAGCTGGATCAACAGGCCGTTGGACGGCTGAGCCGCATGGATGCGCTGCAAAATCAAGCCATGGCCAAGGCACAGCAGGCCAATCGCGATATGGAAACACGCCGGCTTCTGGCCGCGTTGGAACGGCTTGAAGCGGGCGAGTTCGGGTATTGCGAAGACTGCGGCGAGCGCATTCCGGATGGGCGGCTGAATCTGGATCTGGCTGCCAGCAAATGCGTCAGCTGCGCGTCCGGCTAGCCTGAAATCTGGCAAGCTGGTGCAGAACCATCTCAAAACACTTGCAATATTGCAGATCGTCAAACCCGGGTTCATCGGCCAGGGCCCTGTTTCGCGCAACGGCCATGAGAGAACCATTGCCGTAAACCGGGTGGAGCTTGCCCGTGCGCTCCAAATGCCTGTCGGCCAATTCCGCCTCGTGGATCATCCGCACACACAAAGCCCCCCTGTCCGGCTGCGGCACGGCCAGCAAGGCGCGCGCCGCAGCACTGACATCTCCATGCAGAACCGGCCGCATCAAGCAGCTTGCCCAACCGCAAGACGCGACCAGGCTCCCGGTCCGAATACAGCAGATACCTGGGCCACTTCGACCTCATAGCCCCCGGACAGACCATCCGCCGCTTTCATAGCCGTCGAATAGGTCCACCTTGGTTCGGATGTCAGTTCTTCACGCAGAACGGTTCCACCCGCAACGACACGGACCAGGTAGGATTCGGTTTCTTCGCCCAGGGGAATCTCCAGCCCCGACCAGTCATCCGCATCCGTTCGGGCACGTCGGATCCACGTAAGCTCATCCCCGGCGGTACCAGACCGAGCCCGCATGTGCACAGGCGCATAGGGGCGCAATCCGTTGCCTGCAAACGAGGCAATCAGGTGTTGATAGGACGGGTCATCATAGCCGCGGGTCGCAGGCCCAATGCGATAATGTTTGGCAAGACGCCTTTCGTTTCGCAGCAGGCTGATCTGTTGCACCCTGTCATTCAGCAGCACGAATACCGATCCATCCGGCCAGACATCAGGCATCAAGGCGTCTGTTCCCAGTTGACCCCTGAGCCGCCCGGACAACGCGTATACATCCGGGGCCTCGAGCGCCGCGTCAGCGAACTGAAAAACCTCCCAGTTACCAGGTGTTCCGTCACCGATTGCAGCCAGATTGACGCCATTCATCACCGAGCTGCGCGGGCGGGATTCCAACTGACCTGCAAGCAGTTTGACCTTCAAGGCAGGGCCCTCATCCCAGACACCGACACTGGCGCGGCTCAGCGGTGTTTCGGTCACGCCGACCACTGCCCGCTGGGCAATGACGTCGCTCAGGCGATAGCCATCGTCACTGGACGAGGAATAGACCGTTGCCGCCCCGGGCCATGGATCTCCGGTAACGGCCAGATAGGGCGCATGAGGGGCCTCGGCCCCCGTGATCAAGGGCAGATCCAGAAAAACCGGCAGCACGGGGACCGGCGCCGCATATGGTTTGAGCGTTGCCGGGTCGTCATTCAATTCGGACGCTTTGTACACGCCCTGTTCAATCCGAACCGCTTCAACAAGTTGCAAGTCGGCGGATTCCAACCGGTCGATCCGGTACACCGGCCCGGTTTCAGCATCTGTCAAACGAACCAGATCCCCTGCCCCCAGGTGCATTTGAGACGGCGGAAGCGCAAACCGAACCGTATCGCGGGAAACTCTGGCTTCGCTCAACCAGCGTTCGGCTGTTTGCCGCCCCTCGGTGCGGGTCATGGACAGGGGCATCTCATTCACCGATACGGAATGGGTGCGATCATCGGGCAAAACCGCCTCTTCCGCGACGACATCATGATCCGCGTCCGACTGAACAAAGCGCAGACGAACGCGCCCGGTCATTTCGGCCTCGGCCTCACGCCGGTGTTCAACCGTCCCTTCAAGATCGCTGCTGATCGCCAGATGATCGGGGTTCAAGGCAACTGCGCCATACCCGTCGCGCATCTGGAACTTCAACACTCCATCCCTTTCGATCGCATCAAACCCATAGCGCAGCATCAGCGGCTGCAAGGCGGAACGAGCGTTCGTCACGTCTTCGATGACATACCCGCGGACCACACCGTACAGACCAGAGACGTCTATATCCGTGACACCTGCACCGTGGCAGATTTCGGTCACCACGGAGGCCAACGTGCGAGACCCGGACCGACCGTTAAGCCAGTGCCCTCTGGGATAGTTCTCGCCATCGTCCCACTGGCTTTTCAGGTTCGGAAAGGTCGGAAACGGACGGGTATCCCATGCCCAGACATACGCGTTTGCCATGTCCACCATCGGCGCGCCGTTGATGTCCGAGATCGGATTGACCTTCGGATCGCTCCAATAGCCAAGCATCGCCGTCAGATACTGAACCTGAATGAAGTCGTCGCGCAGCCCGTTTGAATACGCGGGCAACAACGATTCCGATGACTTCGGGTCCAGGAATTTGTTCGGCTGGTTCGTGCCCTTGTCGATTGCCGCACACCCCAACTCGGTGAACCAGATCGGTTTCAATCTGGGCACCCAATCGGTCGGGTTGGGTTGACGCATACCTCCGATCCGTTCGTGATGCGGATTCGACCACCAGTTGCGCAGGTCCTTGTATCTCCAGATCCACGGCTCGTCATACCCCTGATCTTTGATCGGAGTCCTGATCTGCGCTTCCGCCTCTTCCGGAGAGGCGTAGTACCAGTCATACCCTTCACCGCCTTCGATATTGCTGCGAAGATAACTCAGGTCGTATATCGAAGGCGCGCCAGCCTCGGCGTCCAGATGGTGTTCACCGTCGCGCCAATCGGACAAGGGCATGTAGTTGTCGATGCCGATGAAATCGATGTTGTCGTCCGCCCAAAGAGGGTCGAGGTGAAAATACCTGTCGCTGGTGCCCTTTGGCTGGTATCCGAAATACTCGCTCCAATCCGCTGCATAGCCGATTTTGGTGTTCGGCCCCAGAATCTGACGCACCTCGGCCGCCAAGGCGCGAAGCTGCGCAACGGCCGGAAAGCCCGAAGCCCCCCTGATCTGGGTCAGGCCACGCATCTCGGACGAGATGCAGAACGACGAAACGCCGCCGGCAGCCTTGCACAGCATGGCATAGTGCAGAATGAAACGCCGCAGGCTCCATTCCTGAGGGCCGGAATATGTGATGATTTCTTTGGCCGGGACACCGCTGTCCCCCAGCAGCCCGCCAAGGTTACCGCCCCCGGTTACCCAAGTTAAACCGGTATCCCCTCTGTCGTCAGGCCGACCACCCGGTCTGGGCCTGACCAGACCACCCGAGCCACCACCGCTGCCGCCCGATCCGTTCGTACCCTGGTTGATCGCAAAATCTTGCGCACGTGCTGTTCCGAAGAACGCGGCGACTTGTGCATCGGCCGATGCCGTCTGGTCCACGGAACCCGGACGTCCCGGCGCCACATCCAGGGTGATCCGCCCACGCCATGGCAGGTGATGCTGACTTGACGCATCCGACCAGGGATCAGGCAGCCCGTTCCCCGGCAATTGCTCCATCAGGATGAATGGGTAAAGCATCACCCGTTTGCCGGATTGGTTCAGATGCCGGATCGCCTCGACCACGGCCGCATCGGCCGGAGTCCCCCCATAGACCGGGCGGCCGTTCTGTCGCACCACAAGCCCGGCGTCACTTCGGGCCTGATCAGATACGATCCAGGGCATATCGCTGCTGTCGTTCTCGCGCTGTTCGATCTTTGGCCGGATCTTGCAATGTCCGCATCTCAGGTCATCGCCGAACCACGACACCACCAATGATGCAGCATTGCAATTGGGCAACTCGCTTTCCAGCGCTCGGGTCGAGGAGACAAGATCCGAGGTGCCTGACGCGGAATGTGCGTTTGCAGGCCAGCTCTTGCCAGATTGTGAATAATTCACCTGAGAGCTGGCCAGAGCGTATTCTCCGGTCCCCGGTATCATGGCGACCCCGCGCACGATCTGAGGCAATGCACTGTCGTGATCGGGCATGTCCCGCTGCGTGGGGCGCACAACTTCAAATGAAAACTGCGGCACCCGGTTGCCGAAAGCGCCGAGCGGGAAGTCCTCGATCACGACATAGGCGGTTCCGCGATATGCTGGAACCGTTCCAGCGCCTTCAATCGCCTCGATCAGAGGATCCGGCAACTGATCCCACGTGCCATGGTAAACCCGCATGTTGAGGCTGGATCGATCTTGTTCTTCTCCATCCGCCCAAATCCGCGCGACATCGGCAATCTCACCGGCGCCAACCGCAATCGCCAGCGAAATCGAGTAACTGTACGTGACGGTAGTCACCTCAGGGGTCTTGGGTTTCCCCTTGCCCCCGCCGCCGCCACCCTCTGTGGTGGTCGTCTGGGTCTCCAGAAAATCCGAAGCCCAAATGACCTGACCACCCACACGCATACGGCCAAACACGGTGGTCACCGGCGCACCTTCGCCAGTTTCCGTCAACCGAAACCGATCCATGCGGCCGGTTTCGACGACCTCACTGCCGCTGCCCATAACGGACTGGTTGAAGAACTTCTGATCAAGGACCCGCCCGACCGTCGCACCAACGGCCCGACCGATAATCGCGGTTGAAAGGCCCGCAACCGTGCCCCCGATCGAACCGCCCAGCGCGGCCCCGGCCGCAGAAAGAAGAATAGTGGCCATCAATGCATCTCCATCGGGAATTCGAAACAGGAAACGATACGGCGGTACCAAGGCCTGCTCAGTGCGTTTTCCACCACGCCGTGGCCGGAATACGCGTGAATAAAGCGGGGCTCGGGGTGCGTGGTACTGACGATGCCCAGATGCTTGGCGACGCTTGCGTCGCGCATCCGAAACAGCAGAACATCCCCCGATGCCATTTTGCCTATTGGTTTTTCGACCAGATGCCGCCTGGCAGCCAACCACATCCGTTCCTCACCCTGCGGTTCGGACCAGTCCATGCTGTAGGCCGGAACAGATTCAGGTTCCCGCCCGATCACGGCGCGCCAAACGCCGCGCAACAGGCCCAGACAATCCGCACCGGCACCTTTGACCGAGGCCTGATGCATATAAGGCGTTCCAAGCCAATTGCGCGCCTCTGTCACAATATCCTCTCTACGTATCGTCATCGTAAGCTGCCTCCGCTATTGGCTTTGCTTTTCTTGGGAACAGCCATGACCCAGTCTTCGCCCGGAAGATCTGGAAATCCTTGAAAATTCAGAAAGTTGTTGAACTTGAACTGGCAGGTTTCCATGCGTTTGTCGCATCCTGCCCGCAGTTTCACACTGTCGCCGATCGCCAGGCTTGCCCCGAAACCGGACCAAAGCGTGATCTCGCGCCCGGTTGCCGTCTGCCTGTCGTTCTTGATCGAAGACCACAACCCCTTGGCAGATCCGGACAAAACATCCACGCGTCCCCGTTCGAACCAGCCTTCTTCAATGGTCTGGCCTCCTGCAACATGCAAAAGGGTGCCGCCATCGAAACCCGAGATCACACCGTCGAACCAATACCCCGGCGTGTCGGTGTTGAACCGGCAGGCCCGATCCCCCAACACAGCCGTGCAAGGCTTTTGGTAAACGCGCCCCAAAGGGCGGTTCAGCAAGTCGGTCAGGCCACGCAATTCCGCATGGAACGCGCCGCCAGAGCGGCGCAATTCACCGATAGAACCACGGAACTGAAGGACGCGCTGATCCAGATCTGCCCAATTGACCAGCCAGGCGCGCACTTCGGCCCCGTCAAAACGCCCCGCTTCGATATCCTCGTCGCGAATGGCCGCGTCAGACAGGGCGCCCATCGCTTCCGTGTTGTCGATGGACAGGCCCGTGGCCTGCTCGATGGCGGCGGCCGTCAGGCCGGTACTGGCCTTGAAGGTCAACCCGTCAAAACTCAGCTCCATGTCGTGGTCGGTGAAACCGTATTCCTGCCCGTCCGTGCGTTTGATCGCCCAACAGCGGCAGACCGTTGTCAACCCGCTTTGCAGATGCGCGTGCAGGCCCTTAATATCTTCAGCCATCAGATGCGCACCTCGACCACTGGAACATTCGGTACGTCGCCGGCCTGAAAACTGGCAACACTGGTCTGGATTTTGTCGGTGTCAAAACGCACCGGCACATCAAACTCAAAACCCGCGGTGATATCGACCTCTTCCGGCGGCGGGTCCGCAAACGTGACCCTGCCCGTCATCAGATCAACGTCAAAATCCACGCCCTCGCGGACCTCATCCTGATCCAGCCCCAGACGCACCGTCCCCAATACCGGTTTCACGATGGGACGCGCATAGCTTACTCCGCCCGATTGGTAGGTCTTGATCAACTGGAACTCGGTGCGTGTTCCGTCGCCTTTCGCGATCACCTGATCTCCGAAATTGATGTCCGCCGTGGCCTTGCCGGATTTGAAATCCGACCAGTCTTTCCAGCGAAAGCCGAACATCTGACCCTGCCGCGCTTCGAAGAAGGAAATCAATGTCTCGATATCGTCCAGCGACCGCATCCCCAGCCCCGCGTCATATCGACGACGCGAATGAGCCCAGGGCGTGTTGCGCTCTTCAAAACCATTGGCCAGCGTCACGATGTCCGTGCGCCGTTCCGGGCCGCCGACCGAGCCAAAGCTCAGACTGGCGGGAAATCTCACCTCGTGGAAATTCATCAGCTGCTCCCTGATTTATCTGTTGCGATTGCCGCGCCCCAACGCGCGGCTCATCTGGGCCGCTATCTGCCCCTGAGATCGGCGGAACCCTTGCACGTCCGGTGTTGAAATGTTCATCACCACATTCACGGCACGCCCAGCGCCCTGCGTCCGCACACCCAGCTTGCCATCGGCCCCGCGCGCAAGCGGCATGATCGCCTCGGGCCCGGCTTCTCCCATCAGCCCGGTGCCTCCGCGCATGGGAAACGTTGTCGGGCCGCTGACCACACCGCCATTGGCGAAGGGCATCACCCGGCCCTGGCTGAAGCTGCCGCCATCAGCAAAGGGCAGAATTCCCTTCACCAACCCGCCGACCGTGTTGGCCAGCATTCCGCCAAAGTGGTCCGTCACCGGCTTGATCGCGGCCGCATAAGCCGTTTGGATCAAGGAGTTCTTCAGGACATCCAGCGCACCGGAAAGACTCATCCCATCCAGAACGACACCATCGAAGGCCTTGCGCAATCCGCTGGACATGCCGCGCTCCAGCGTGGCGACATCCTTGCCGGTTTCTTCAAATGCGGCGCTGATGCGCTTCATCTGGCTGTCAAACGCCGCCGCCATAGTCGCAGCATCGCCGAGGGAATCGCCCAGCGCTTCGCCTCGTTCTTGCAGGTCATCAAACCCGTCACGATCTGTCATCACGCTCTCCTTGTGTCTTGTCCGGATAAGCCGCCAGCAAGGCATCCAACCCCGCCCGGTTCATTGCAGACGCTCCGGACCCCTGCCCCAGCATCAGCCGCAGCTCTGCCGGGGTCAGACGCCAGAATTGATCCGGCGTCAGTCGCAGCCCCAGAAATCCGGCCCGCATCAGGGCAGGCCAGTCGAACCCGCTCATGCGCCCTCCGGCACCATGAAGGCGCGCGCCAACAATTCGGCTGCGGTTCTGGCGGCAGCCATGGGGCCGCCTTCGATCTCGGCATGCATCAGGTCGGCCCGGGCAATGTTCCAGCCACCGCCCCGCAAACCGGCAACGATCAGCGCCAGAACATCTGCACTGGAATACGCACCGCCCTCAAACCGTTGCACCAGCTCAACCAGCGACCCAGCATTCAGCTCCTGCTCCAGCTCCGCCAAAGCACCAAGCGTCAGTTTGAGCACACGCTGCTCGCCATCGATGGTCAGCGCCACCTCGCCTGTCCACGGATTGGCCATCGGATCAAAGCGCCGTAAAGGTCAGAGCACCGGCACTGGCCATGCTCATCTCATAGGTCGCCTCACCGTTGTGCGAGCCCGCATATTCGATGCTGGTCACCTGGAACGGGCCTTCTACAATCCCGAAATCAGGGATGATGACCTGAAAGGCCGGAGTTTCGCCATCAAAGAACAACTGCCGCGCGCGTTCATCCGTGCCAGCATCCTTGAACACGCCCGAGCCAGAGATAGAAGCCGATTTGACCCCCGCCCCGGACAAAAGCTCGCGCCATCCACCCTGGCTTTCCAGACTGGTGACATCCACACTTTCAGCATTGAAACTTATGCGCGTGGCCCGCAGCCCCGCGATGGTCTGGAACAGGCCGGTACCGTTCATATCCATTTTGACCAACAGGTCTTTTCCGTTCTGGGCAGCCATGTGCTCTCTCCGTTGATTGCTTAGTCATCTTCCACGCGGGCGCGGAACTTCAGGTCGATCTGGCGGATGGTGCCGCCGGTCCCGGTGCGCCGGGCCGAGGCCCGCTCGAACCACAGCCCCACCAAACGCCCGCGAACCAGGTTAAGTGGCGCGTTTTCCAGCGCGTCACACACCGCGCCCGCCAGTGTTTTGGCAGCACCGAACCCTGCCTCCTGGGACACCACCGAAACGGTGAAGCGGTGTATCGCGCCCGCGCCTGTTCGGTCCGACGCGTCGCGCACCTCTTCGGGGCCCAGCGTCACATAGGTCTGCGGCACGGTTCCCGCGGGCACGGCATCATAGATCGCGCCCCCCGATTGGCTGCTGACTGCTGCGTCCGCTGAAAGCTGTTGATACACGGCCGCCTGCAAAGCGGCGGAAACGCCATAGCTCATGCCGCCACCTCTTCATCTACGAAACAGGTCAGGAACTTGCCGCGCGGATCATGCTCGGCCACGGCCCGGATTACGAAACAGCGATTTCCCTCGCGAAACCGCTGATCTGGCGCGGGGCGCATCGAAGACCCCATGGGCGCACCACGTACCACGATGCGGTACCCGACACGCGAAACGGACGCTCCGGCGATCTGCCGTTCGGCCCCACTGCGCGCCGTCACCTCGGCCCATAGCGTCCCCATCGCGGCCCATGTTTCGGTATAGCCCCCCGACCCATCAGCACTTCGCATCGGCGCCTCCAGCACCAATTTACGGTTCAGATGCGGCGTATTCATTGCGATACCCCCGCCCCGAAACGCACCATGCGATAGCGCTGGATCAGGCTGGTGACACCAAAGGGCATACATCCAGCGCCCAATGAGGTTTCATCCCGGTATTCATAGTAATGCGCCGCCAGCAGCAGCACGGCTTGCCCAAGATCGGCAGGCAACCCGCCCCAATCCTGCGCCATCCCCGCGACAAACGAAATCTTTACGGAACCACCCGTTTCGATGGCAGGCAGGCTGGATCCCAATGGGCGGATCCGGGGCCGCTGACTATCATGCTCCAGGCGATAGGTCGCGGCGTCCGCAACTGTTTCGGCTCCTTGCTTGTCAGTCAGCGTCACGGCCTGCACTGAAACCACCGGGGCCACAGGCAGCACTTCGCCCGACGGGTCGCGCCACCTGTTCAAACTCCACGAGAAATCCCGTGTGATCAGAACCGTGCCAGTACGCGCCTCGATCGCCGCAATGGCGGCCCGCAGGAACCCCTTCAACACTTCGTTCTGCACATCATCCTCGGCAAAGCCCGTGCCCAGCCTCAGATGCGCCTTGAACTGATCCACCGGCAGCGCCGCATCCGCGATGGCGGTCTCTTCGATCAACATCATCCACTCACTCCGCAATCTCGGACCCCTCCAGGGCCCCATCCTTGGAAAATGGCGGGCACGCGCCGCCCCACGTTGCTCGGACGGAGGGGAGCAGCTAGACAACGCAGAGGATCTCACTCCGGCCCGCGCCCGCCGTCCGAGGGGCCAGGGCCCCCCGGATTCAGCCCGCGTTAGGCGGTGCCGAATTTCACCAGCTTGATCGCAGCAAAATCGCTGACATCGCCGCCGACGCGCTTGGTCGCGTAGAACAGGACATGTGGCTTGGCGCTGAACGGGTCGCGCAGCACGCGCAGATCGGGACGCTCGGCAATGGTGTAACCAGCCTGGAAGTCACCAAAGGCAATCGAGAAACTGTCGGTTGCCACATCCGGCATGTCCTCGGCGATCAGAACCGGATAGCCCATCAGACGCGCCGGCTCACCTGCGGCCAGACCATCGGACCACAGGAAGCGGCCATCGCTGTCCTTCAGCTTGCGGATCACACCCGCAGTCTTCGAATTCATTATGAAGGTCCCGTTGACCCGGTACTGCGCGCCCAGCGCATAGACCACATCGACAATCGCATCCGCATCAATACCCGCATCAATACCGGTCGCGACATAGCCAACGCTGCCCCAGGACCAGCCATCATTCGGCACCGCTCGGTGGATCATCAACCCCTTAGGCTTGTCGACGCCATCGCCGTTGATGAATGCCGCCGCCTCGGCGCGTGCAAACTTGTCGGCAACACGCCCGGCCAGCCAGCCCTCGACGTCGAAGGCGCTGTCATCCAACAGACGCTGCGACGCTTTGGGCAGCGCGCTCAGCTCGTGCAGCGGGATCGAGATGCGATCGATCGACGGTGTTCCGGTTTCCGCTGTGGCCGAGTTTTCGTCAGCCCAGCCCGCACCTACATCGGTGTGATCGATCAGCACGTCGAACGAATTTGCCTCGACATTCACGACCGATGCAATCGAACGGATCGAGGTGGTCGAGTTCAAAACCGACTTGATCGTCTCGGCAGTCTGCGGATCAACCAGATAGCCACCATCGCTGTTGACCGCTGTTGACAGGGACTTGGCCTCCATCTCGAGGCCACGCAGCCCATCATCTTCGCCGGACCGCACATAGGCGTCAAATGCCTTCTGATGCGGGGCTCCGTCTTCGATCGAGGCGGCAAGATGCGGGCGTGCCGCGATTGTTGATTTACGATCCAGCATGGTCAGTCGCTCTTCTGTCTGTTGCAGTTTAGTATTAACTTCGGCTTTCAGTCCCTTGAATTCATTCACGAAGCCAGCCATCGCCTGCTTCACCTCCTGAACCAGGGGCGCACCCTCTCCGGTCAAGGCCGGGGTTTCGGTCTTGCTCATCAGCATGTCCTGTTCTGAGTGGTTTTGAGGCGCGCTAGTTACGCGCCAGCTCCTGCCGGGCATCGTTGAATACGTCGGCAATACAGCGCAGGGCTTCCTCGGCGTCAGGTGTCCTTCCCTTCGCCGCCACCCGCGCACTGAGCAGCATCGGGAAGGTCACCAATGACACCTCCCACAGCTCCAGTTCGGTCAGGACCCGCTGGCCCTTGTCATTCTTCACGGCCCGTTTGGTGCGGTAGCCGATCGACAGACCATCCATCGCACCTGCCCGGATCAATTCTGCCGCCTCGCGGCCCTTCTGCGTGCTCTCCAGCAGACGCCCCTTGACCCACAGGCCCTTGTCGTCCTCGCGTACTTCGTCCCACACGCCGATGGGCTGCGCCGGATCATGCTGCCACAGCATCTTGACGCGCTGCCCCGCCCTGGCCAACCTGTCAAGCGAACCGCGATAGGCGCCACGCTGCACCACGTCACTGCCCTGATCGACCTGCCCAAACAGGCTGGCATAGCCCTCGATTACCGCATCATCCGTAACCGACAAACCGTCGCCGAACCGCGCGAACTTATGTTCCAAATCCATGAACTTCTCCACGTAACCCATTGAATTCATGGCGCTACCACCAAGAGAGATTGAAACGCCTGTGCCAGAATCACCGCCGCCACACCATAGACCGTCAGCCACAGCCGGCGCTCCAACCGCTCCATCATCTCTTCGATCTGATCCAGGCGCCGACACAGATGTGCATGCTGGATCTCGGCCACCCGCTCATGCGCGGCCAGACGCAGACCTGGCGCGCACTCGAACGAGGGATACCCCTCACCCATCCGCGCGCTCCGGCAGGCCCAGCAAGGCACGCTTCTCGGCGTTGGTCAGGAAGTCGGCCCCATTGACCCGCGCCCATTGCGCATCCCGTTCTGCGGACAGCGCAGGCACCTGATCCAGGTCAGGCTTCAAAACCAGCTCCTCGCCGGTAAATCCCGCCAGCCAGTCCGCCAACGCCGCCGCCACCCGCGTCACCAGGGGCAGAACGGTCAGGCGATAGAACGCCCGGTTGGCCTCCTGATAGTTCGAATAGGTCGCGTCACCCTGAATCCCCAGCAGCATCGGCGGGACACCGAAGGCCAGCGCGATCTCACGGGCGGCGGCTTCCTTGGTCTTTTGAAACTCCATATCGGACGGAGAGAACCCCATCGGCTTCCAATCCAGCCCCCCTTCCAGAACCATCGGACGGCCTGCATTGCGCGCCCCGCGATAGTTCGCCTCAATCTCGTCTGACAGACGCCGGAACTGATCTTCGGCCATCACCCCGTGGCCATCGCCTTTCCAGACCAAAGCCCCCGAAGGCCGCGCCGCATTATCCAACAGCGACTTCGACCACCGCGACGCACTGTTATGTACATCAATCGCCATCGCCGCCGCCTGCATCGGCGAGAACCCATAGTGGTCATCCTGAGGGTGGAACGATTTGATATGGCAGATGGCTTCCGCCACAAACCGATGCTTCTTGCCGCCAACCGCATAGTCATACGCCTTGGGCCATCCATCCGCCCCCGGCACGACGCTCATCCGGTCTGAACGCAACACATGCAGCTCGACCGGCAGGCCTTCCTCGGCTTGAACCGCCTCGACATAGGCATTGCCCGACAGCAGCAACTGCCCGAACAGAACCTCCATCAACTCCGCTTGCCCCTGCGCCGCATTCGGACGACGCATTAGGGACAAGATCGGATGGGTATCAAACCGCTGCGCCTGATCCTGCAACACCAACGGCAAAGCCGCCGCCGCCTCGGCAATCAGCTTGACCGAGCGAAACCCCACCGGGTTCCCCGAAAACCCCGTGCGTGTCAGCGACACCGCGTCCCTGGGGCTCCACGCTACGCGCCCGCCCGTCTGCCACGCCACCACCGGCCCAGCCGCGCTTGCTTTTGCCTCGGGCGCCGCTTCAGCCGATCCACGACGCAAGAAATCGAATACCATCTGTGCTCCTTTCTGCCGCCGCTCTGCCCGGCTTGTTGAAAGGAGTTATGAGGGAAAGACGTTTAAGCCTCGGGAATGGAGCGTACGGGGGGTGGGCAACGGTTGGAAACAGCTAAATCCACACTTGGTAACGCGTAGCCCAATCAAAACTTAACGACTGGTTCTAAAATTTCGGTTGTGATCATTCTATCTCGCTTCGCGCTCCTTTATAGAAGAAGAAACATAAAGTCGGGAAACCTATGAGAAACATAGTATTTTCAAGCCTATTGGTATTCACTCCCCTTGAAATTTCACTAGCGCAAGACGCCCAATCATCGCTTGCTCAAGAAATAGAGAAATCTTCCGAGACCCGACGGATCGAGGGAGGAAACAAGATTGGCAGTCGTGAATACTTCCCTGAAATACGTTTTCGAAACTATATTGATGTGCGCGGCTGCAATCTGACTGCCGTGGCTGAAGAAACGACAGCTCAAGGCATACGAACTCTCGGCATCACTTTTGATCTCGCGAGAACTGACCTACCCGACCCCAATGATCCCAACAGCTCGGATTGGGGTGTTGTCAGCCTGGCGGAGCATATTCAGTTCGGGGAGATAGCGTTTAGATTTATCGAACCGTATAGTCCTACTCCGTATGGAACAGGCGACCTTTACGGTTCCATGGAGTTTTCTCCCGAAAAATCTTACTGGTTCGGGATGAACGAATTGCAAGACGCTGAACAGCCTCATCGGCTGTTAAGTCTGCTTCACCAATATCAAGCCCAGTATTGCGCCTTATCGGGATAGAACGATCATAACTGTTGACTTCGCTTCATTGGTACGGCGCGCTGAGAAGTTAGTGAATGAACTTCACAACCTCCGCACCCTCGGCCGCCGATACGCCCCCGCGGGCCCTACAACCAACTCATGCAGCGCCCAGACCAGAGCGTCGACGCGGTCGGGCGAGCCCTGCCCCTCGAACCCGCGCGCGGTCATCTGGCACATCTGTTCCTCCAGCGCGTCCAGCCCGGCCACATGGAGCACCCGCCCCTGTTCGTACAGCGCCGCCACCGGCTCGGCCCGTGCGACCTTGCCACGTGAGGCCCGCACCGCCCGGAACGGGACCAGAGGGTCCACCTGCCGCACCACCTCTTCCACCAGCTGCCCGCCCTGATTGACCTCGGCCACCAGCCGTTCTGCGCCAAACTCGTCCATCGCGTCAATTGCCGCCTGCGCCCAGCCCGCCGGGCCAACGCACTGCACCGTCCGATCAGCCAGCACATAGGCGCGCCAGTCCTCGGGCGGGCCTTGCAATTGCGCGCCCACCACCACGATCCCGCAGGCATCGGCGCTTGATCCCGCCGTCACCGCCGGGTCCAGCGCAACGACGATGCGATCCAGCTCGGGCACTGCCTCGACCCGCGCCGCATCCAGCATCGAGCCTGTCCACAACGCCCCTTCGGCATCGGCCAGCAGCACCCCGTCCAGCTCCTGCCGCCCCAGCCGCGTGCCCGCATAACGCGCGCGCACCTCGTCCAGAAATAAAGCCGCCAGGTTGGCCCGGTTCGCCTCGGTCGGAGCATGGGTCTGAACCGTGGACGGCGAGGCCAGCAGATCCTTCAGCACTTTCACGTTGCGCGGCGTCGTGGTCACGCAGACCCGAGGCTGATCCCCCAACCGCAGCGCAAATTGAAGCATGTCCCAGGTCTCGCCGGCCTTCTTCCACTTGGCCAACTCATCCACCCATGCCGCATCGAATTGCGGGCCGCGCAGCCCCTCGGGATCATGCGCCGAAAACGCCTGCGCCTCGGCCCCGTTGGGCCAGATCAGTTTGCGCTCGGATGCCTTCCACACCGGCCGACGATCCGGCGGTGAGCATTGCAAAATCCCGCTATCGCCAAAAATCATCACATCGCGTACCTGATCGAAGGTCTCACCAACCAAAGCCACCCGACAGGCCTGGCCCTTATCCAATGGCAATGACCCCTCGACCATCGACCGCACCCACTCGGCCCCGGCGCGTGTCTTGCCCGCACCGCGTCCGCCCATGATCACCCAGGACCGCCAGTCGCCCTCGGGTGGCAGCTGATGCGGCAGCGCCCAGAATTCGAACAGGAAAGGGAGGGCACACAGCCCTCCCTCCCCGATCTCACTCAGAAATCTGTTCTGCACCGCAACAGGCGCGGAGGCGAGCCAGCCTGCACCCGACTTCAAACCGAGCTCGGTCAAGATCGAGCGCGTACCCTCCTTGGGCAATTCCGGCTTGTCTGTGATGTTGTTCGACAAAGCTTGTCTCCACTTTCTGACAACTTCGGATCAGCCCCTCTAACTGCCCGAGTTGCTTGGCTGAACCAGCAAGATCTACATCCTCCCCGGCTCCGATCTGTTTGCGCAGGTCTTCCGCCGCTTGCCGCAGATCGCGAATGGACCTCTCAAGCGACTGCAACAATTCAGCCGTCTGGGAAATCCGCTCTTCCGGGGTAATCAAAGTCATGTTTGCCTGTGACCTCATGCGTGAGTTTTCTCCGCACGAGAGAAGCAAAAAACGGCCACCGGGTCTCCCCGGGGCCGTTGCCCACTTCCTCTAGCATGTCACAAGCTATACGGTATTAAGTGCGCAAAGTCAATGAGTTGCGCAACGTCGACGCAACACGCAGCGGTCGCTGTGTTGAGTTTTCCTTTACCTCTTACTCTCAGCTCTGGCCTGTCAAATCCTGCGCCAGCATCAGCGCATTCCTATCCGGATCATAAAACGTTGCTGTGCTGACCATCCCCTCAATCGTGTCCGTTTCACCGTCAAATTCCACTCCTGCAAGTTCCAACTTTCCGCGCGCCTCCGCGATATCCGCGACTTCGAAAACAGGCACGCAATTCCCCGGAGAGGCTTCGGCCTGTTCGCCCAGTCCCAAAGTGACACGGTCGACATTGGTTCGCAATTCGCTCCATCCCGCTTCATCAATGTGGTGGATAAGCTCAAATCCCAGCTTGGCGGCGTACCATTCCGCACTGGCATGTCGATCCCGAACGGACATCGCAAGTGTGATGGTGTTTTTCAATGAAACGAGCGACATAAGGCTTTTCCTTTTTTGAAAAATATATTTACTATACTTTATGGACATAAATACACTTGTCAAGCTGACATCGCGGGCTTGGTCCCTGAAAATTCTTGCCCTGCTGCACGCCAAAGTTCCGGGCCGGCAAGCCCCGCTTTTGGCAGCGACCGACGCAAGCCGAACGGCCTTTGCAGCCAGCCTTTCTCATCTTATTGAACTTGGAATGATCGAAAGAAACCCCGGACATGGGCACCCTCTGCGTCCAGAATTTCGACTTACGCCATTCGGAACCGAGGCTGCCACGATCGCCAGCAAGATAATTACTACCGCCCGCTCTGAGGATGAAATCAGACTGCTAAGAAAATCCTGGACTGTGCCAGTTCTGGCGTTGACAGGCACCCCTCATCGTTTCTCGGCCATCAAATCAGGTCTTACGGTCATTACAGATCGGGCGCTGTCCTCATCCCTTCACCAATTGGAAGCACAAAACTGGATCCGACGCGACATTCACACTGCCGAGAGGATGCCATTTCCAACCTATCAGGCCGTGAATACTGGAATGGCGATCAACAGGGCCGTTGGTTTTACGCTGTAATTCAATGGCAGTCTGGTGCCGCGAACAGTGCCTTATTCGACTCAGTAGACCACCAGAAGGCTTGCCAGCGCTTGACATTTCATGGCGGAACCCTCATGTGCCCCACATCACAGCGCTGATGCGTGAGTTCAAGCGGACCTCGTCCGCCCCACAGCGCCAACTCATCATTCCAGTTCCCCATCACGCAGGGTTCTTGACGCGGCGGCCGGATGGCGCAGGATACGCCTGCTCGTCCCGAGGTCTCGCACAACCCCTGTCGGTCGCCAACGCGCGACCCTTCATGACCTGTCCCTGGGCCAACGCTCCGGGCTGCAAAGGATAGTTATTTGTTCGACTTTGATATGCTGGGCCTTGCCCCGGCACTGAACGAGGCACTCAAACGCGCCAATTTCACTCAACCCACCCCAATCCAGAACCAGGCGATTCCACTTGCTCTGAATGGTCACGACATTCTGGGACTGGCGCAAACCGGCACCGGAAAGACCTTGGCTTTTGGCCTGCCTCTGATCGATCACCTTCTGGCCCAACCCGGCAAGCCCGACCCGAAAACCGCCAAAGCACTGATCCTGGCGCCCACCCGCGAACTTGTGAATCAAATCGCCGACAGCCTCCGCACCTTGACGAAAGGCACCAAGCTGCGTGTGGCCACCGTTGTCGGTGGCCAATCGATCAACAAGCAGATAATGTTCCTTTCCCGTGGCACCGATATTCTGGTCGCCACACCGGGCCGCCTGATAGATCTGATGGAGCGGGGCGCGGTAAACCTCGGAGCGGTGCGCCATCTGGTGCTGGACGAAGCAGACCAGATGCTTGACCTGGGCTTTATCCATGCGCTGCGAAAAATCGCTCCGGCACTGGGCACCCCACGCCAAACCATGTTGTTTTCGGCCACCATGCCGAAGCAGATGGAAGAGCTCAGCCGCGCTTACCTGACCAACCCGCAACGGGTGCAGGTCTCGCCTCCGGGCAAAGCCGCAGACAAGATTACGCAATCTCTGCACTTCGTCTCCAAACCCGGGAAACCAGCTAAGCTGCGTGAAATCCTGTCGAAGGACGTGGATGCCCTGACACTGGTCTTTACCCGCACCAAACATGGCGCGGAACGGCTGATGAAAGGGCTTGTGGCCGATGGCTACAACGCCGCATCCATCCACGGCAACAAAAGCCAGGGTCAGCGTGATCGCGCGATCAAGGCGTTCCGCGCGGGTGACATCAACATTCTGGTGGCCACCGACGTTGCCGCCCGAGGCATCGACATCCCGGGCGTCGCCTACGTGATCAACTTCGACCTGCCCGAGGTACCTGACAACTACGTCCACCGTATCGGGCGCACTGCCCGCGCAGGGCGCGAGGGCGAAGCCATCGCCTTCTGTTCCGCGGAAGAAGTTGATCTGCTGCGCCAGATTCAAAAGCTAATGAAGATCGAGATTCCAGTTGCCAGTGGCGCGATGCCCGAAGCTGTGCAACCTGAAAAACCGGCGCGCCGCCCGAACAACCCTCGCCGGGGGTTCAAACCCAAACCCGCCGACGCGGGGTCAAAACCCGCAGCAAACAAACGGCGTCGTCCACGCGGCAGACGTCCGGCGGCCTAAGATCGGAACACAAAAAAGCCAACGCCGGTTCAATGACCGGCGTTGGCGCAACACGATGAACGAAACCATTTTTCGTTCAGATCAATTTCCCGAATTCTGCTCTGCCTCAATCTCGCGCCATTTGGCGACATTGCGATTGTGCTCCTGCAAGGTTTCGGCAAATGCATGGCCGCCCGTGCCATCGGCAACGAAGAACACGAAATCCGTGTCATCCGGCGCAACAGCAGCTTCAAGGCTGGCCAAGCCCGGATTGGCAATCGGCGTCGGCGGCAAACCGTCTATCTGATAGGTGTTCCATGGGGTTGGTCGGTTCAGCTCGCTGCGGCGCAGCCCGCGCCCTAACGTGCCTTGCCCTTTGGTGACGCCATAGATGACGGTCGGGTCCGTCTGCAACCGCATCCCCTGTTTCAGCCGGTTCACAAAAACACTGGCCACTTGCCCGCGCTCTTCCGGAACTCCGGTTTCCTTTTCGATGATCGACGCAAGGATCAGCATTTCTTCGGGACTTTGCAGCGGCAACCCGTCCTGACGGCTCTCCCAAACGGCATTGATCCGCAATTGTTGCTTGTCCTGCATCGCCTGCAAAATGTCGGTACGGTCCTGGCCCGCCACAACATCGTAACTGTCAGGCGCCAGCATCCCTTCGGCCGGGATCTCGGTCACCTCACCTGTCAAAGCGTCGAACGCCTTCAACGCCTGGACCACCTGCCACGAGGTCGCACCTTCGGCCAGCGACACGCGGTAGCGGGTGTCCGCCTCGTTGCGTTTCTCGGTATAGGCCTCAGGCACCTCGTCTTCCGAGGGATCAAACGAAGCGATTTCGACGAAATCCAGGGTCGCCGGGTTCAACTCGCGCACACGGGTCTGAGCACGCGTCACACCGATACGATACTCAATCTCGGATCCGCAGGTGCTGGCACCGCTGCTGGTAATTTCGTCGATGATCTGCTCCATCGACGCGCCTTCCCGCACCAGGAAGCTGCCGGCTTTCAACTGCTGTGCCCGATCCGTGTAATCGGCGGCCATCCGAAAGATCGTGGCACTGCGGATGGCGCCCTGCTCTTCCAGTTCCTGACTGACACGTGTCATGTTCGATCCGCTTCTGACCTGAAGGCAGATCGCGGTTTCAAGCGGGCCTTCGGCCTTGTACTGGGTCTGCCCCCAAAGGATCAGTCCACCCATCAGGAACAGGCCGACCACCAGAATGGTCAGCGCGTTCGAAGCAATGGCCCGCCACATTTAGTTGGCCTTTCCAAAGATCACGCTGGCATTGGTGCCGCCAAACCCGAACGAGTTCGACAGGGCCACGTTGATCTCTCGCTCACGCTTGGCGTTCGGGGCCAGATCAATCGGTGTCTCCACCGCGGGGTTGTCCAGGTTGATCGTCGGAGGTGCGACCTGATCGCGGATCGCCAGAATCGAGAAGATTGCCTCGATCGCCCCCGCTGCACCCAAAAGGTGCCCGGTTGCCGATTTGGTCGACGTCATGGTGGCGTTCGCGGCGTGGTCCCCCAGCAGACGTTCGACCGCACCCAGTTCGATCGTATCCGCCATGGTCGAGGTGCCATGGGCGTTGATGTAATCCAGGTCCTTCGGCTCCAGCCCCGCGCTGCGCAACGCGGCTTTCATCGAGCGTTCTGCTCCGTCACCATCCTCGGACGGTGCCGTGATGTGATATGCGTCGCCCGACATGCCATAGCCCAGCACCTCGGCGTAGATCTTTGCACCGCGGGCCTTTGCGTGTTCATACTCTTCCAGGATAACGATACCCGCACCTTCGCCCATGACGAATCCGTCGCGGTCAACGTCATAGGGTCGGCTGGCCGCCTTCGGGTTGTCTGCATATTTGGTCGACAACGCCTTGCATGCGTTGAACCCGGCGATGCCGATTTCGCAGATGCAGCCTTCGCCGCCGCCTGCAACCATGACGTCTGCGTCCCCTGCGCGAATGATACGGCTGGCGTCACCGATTGCATGGGCACCGGTGGAACACGCCGTCACGACCGAATGGTTCGGCCCCTTGAAGCCATGCCGGATCGACACCTGACCTGATGCCAGGTTGATCAGAGCGCCCGGAATAAAGAACGGTGAAACCCGGCGCGGGCCCTTGTCGCGGATCAGATTGGCTGTATTCGCGATCGAACCCAACCCCCCGATGCCAGAACCGATCAGAACACCTGTTCGCAGGCGGTCCTCTTCATCTTCCGGCAACCAGTTCGCATCCTTGCAGGCCATTTCTGCGGCTGCGATGGAATACAGGATAAAGTCCTCAATCTTGCGCTGCTCTTTCGGCGGCATCCAGTCATCGGGATTGAAGGTCCCGTTGGTTCCATCCCCGCGGGGCACCTCACAGGCGTAGGTCGTGGCGACACCACTGCCTTCCGCATCAAAATGCGTGATGGGACCAGCGCCGGACTCTCCGTCCAGCAGCCGCGACCAGGTTTCTTCGACCCCGCTGGCCAAAGGAGTGACCAATCCAAGACCGGTTACAACGACTCTGCGCATGAAGTGCCTCTTGCCTGCTTCCTGTTATGAGAACCGCTCTTACCCCGGCCCGGGGTGCGGGGGCAAGAGCAACGGCGATTTCAGGCGGGCTTCCCGCCGCCGGGCAACCGAAGCAGTACCGCTGTGGGTTACGGAAATCGGTGCCCGCCCTTTCACGGATCTAGTTGAAAGGGCGAAGCGTATTTATTGGAACTGTGCCACCGGCTCATGCGCCGATTTTGCCATTTCCAGTGCATCCGTCAGGTCAAGTGTCTTTCGAAACAGTGCACGTCCCACGATTGCACCCGAGATATTGGGAATATAGGCCAGCCGCGAGATGTCATCCGCGGTACGTACAACCCCGCTTGCTATCACAGGGGTGCGCGAATGGCTGGCAAGTCCCGAGATCAGGCCAAGCTGAGCCTCGACGTCCTCCATATCGCTGTCGATATCCGTCACCACGATAGCAGCAAATGGCGCTCCTTCGAATGCATCGATAAACGCTTCGGGCGTGAATACGCTTTGGCTGCGCCAGCCATCCGTCATCACATAACCTTGCCAGACATCGACCGACAGCACGATTTGATCCGGGTAGAGTGTTGCCAATTCCTTGACCAGTTTCGGCTCGCGCGCTGCCAGCGTCCCGATCACGACGCGACCGACGCCCTTGTCGATCCAGCGTTCGACCTGTTCGCGGGTCCGCATACCCCCTGCCAACTGAATCGGGATTTCGGCCGCGCGGATAATCTCTTCAATCAATTCGACGTTGGTATCCTTGCCTTCGATCGCGTCGAAATCAGTCAGGTGCATCCATTCGGCACCCGCTTCGGCCCAGCTTCGCGCCGTTTCAACCGGGTTTACATGCCAAATCATAGCGTTGTCCAAACGACCTTTGTCCAACGTGACACACCGGCCGTTCTGCAATTCCATAGTGGGGTATATCCTCATGAGCTCGGTCCTCCGCTCAATCGCTCTGAAAATCCCCGGAAGCATACACCTTGAACGCGCTCCCAATATCACCGGGATCGGCACAGTTTGGCCATTTTGCGGCATAGTGTCGAAGTGGCGGATTTACGCGAGCGCAGGCGGCCCGTTGCGCCGAAGCAAATGCACCGGGGTTTCATTATACACCCCTTCCCGCATCAATACATAGCCCAGCTTTTTGGCAAGTTTCTGCGACGAGGCGTTGGACGCATTCACCATCGCAACCAAAGGCCCGGGAATCACCCGGTCAAACCAGTCATGCGCTGCCTTGGCCGCCTCATACCCCAGGCCCTGCCCCTGCGCTTCGGGCGCCAGAACCCAGCCCGCTTCGGGAAAGCCGTCGAAATCATCGCCCATCTGACGGTTTCCGTAAAAGAAACCGGCCTGTCCGATCAGCTTTCGATTCGATTGTTGCAGCACACCCCATTGTCCAAACCCGGCCATGTGCCAATGCCCGGCATTGCGCAAAAAGGAATCCCATGCCTCTCCGCGCGATCGGGGTGAGCCGCCAATATGCTGAACGACGCACGGATCTCTCCAGATCTCGGCGAACCGGTCAAAGTCCTCCGGGCGCATGGCACACAGCGTCAAACGCGCGGTATTTATCATGGGAGTGGATCTTATCATGCCCTGTCCACTTTGAATTTTGCCTCAATGGAAACAGTGCGCATCCGAAAATGCACGCGCAAGCATGAATTTTGAGCGGGCATAAAAAAACGGCGCCTCCGTTGCCCGGAAGCGCCGCTTTTGATCAGAAGGAAACGCTTAGGACGCTTCGCTGATGAATTTGACCGCGTCGCCGAAGGTCTGGATGGTCTCGGCTGCGTCATCGGGGATTTCGATGCCGAACTCTTCTTCGAAGGCCATAACCAGTTCAACGGTGTCCAGGCTGTCTGCGCCCAGATCATCGATGAAAGACGCGTTTTCCGCGACTTTATCTTCTTCAACACCCAGGTGCTCAACAACGATCTTCTTTACGCGATCTGCGACGTCGCTCATGTCTATTCCTCATTCCTTTACAGGGCGGTCTGCCCGATTCTGCCCTTGCCCGCACGGGTTGGCTTTGATTTGCCCGTTTCGGGCGGTTTGGGTCCCGGCGAACCGGGAAGTCGAAGGCCGACCTGAACAACCGGCCCCGCATAGATGCGCCGCCTATAGCATAGTCGACGCAAGAGGCAAACGCTTTCGCGCTGCCCCTGTGGCGATCACAACATGGCCATACCACCGTTCACATGCAAGGTGCTTCCGGTAACATAGCCCGCTTCGGGACTGGCAAGGTACAGAACAGCCGCTGCAATTTCTTCGGGATCACCCATGCGGCCCGCCGGAACCTTCAACAACAGACCCTTTTTCTGTTCCTCGGTCAGCTTCTCGGTCATTGCAGTCGTGATGAAACCCGGCGCCACGGCGTTCACGGTAATTCCGCGCGTTGCCACTTCGTGAGCCAAAGCCTTGGAAAACCCTATTATCCCGGCTTTTGACGCAGCATAGTTGGCCTGCCCCGGGTTGCCAATTGCGGCCACCACGGACGAGACATTCACGATCCGGCCCCAGCGTGACTTCATCATGCCGCGGATCACACCTTTGCATAGTTTCATCGTCGAGGTCATGTTCACGTCTATCACGCTCTGCCATTCCTCGTCGGACATGCGCATGAACAGGTTGTCGCGCGTGATACCCGCATTGTTCACCAGGATATCCACCGATCCCATCGCCTCGACCGCTTGCTTTGGCAACGCTTCTACGGCTTCCGGATCGCTCAGATTGCAAGGCAGCACATGCGCGCGTTCGCCCAGTTCATCTGCCAGAGCCTGCAATGGCTCGACCCGTGTACCGGACAATCCGACTGCTGCGCCAGCACCGTGCAACGCACGTGCAATGTCGCCTCCGATACCGCCCGAAGCACCGGTGATCAGCGCATTTTTACCTGTCAAATCAAACATTCGGTTTTCCTCTTGGTGCGTCGGCCACGACGCTTTTGAGCTTACGATTCGGCCTGAATGGCCTTTTGAACATCTTCCGGTGTGCCCACAGCCTTGCCTGCAATGGCACGATCGATCTTGCGGATCATGCCGGACAAGGCTTTGCCGGCACCGATTTCCCACGTTTCAGTCACGCCCTGCGCGGCCATGAACTGAACGCTTTCACGCCAGCGAACCGACCCCGTCACCTGTTCCACCAGCAACTGACGTATCAGATCCGGATCACTGACGGCTTCGGCGCGCACATTGGCCACCAAAGGCACGGAAGGCGCCTTTATCTCGACGGCAGCAAGCGCTTCCGCCATGACATCTGCCGCAGGCTGCATCAGCGCACAGTGAAATGGAGCACTTACAGGCAACATAACAGCACGTTTTGCGCCTTTTTCCTTGGCAATCTCGGCGGCACGCTCCACGGCAGCCTTGGAACCGGACACAACGACCTGGGTTGGATCGTTGTCATTGGCAGCCTGACAGACCTGCCCCTGCGCGGCTTCTTCTGCAACGGCGCGCACCGCCTCCAGATCCAATCCAAGAATGGCCGCCATTGCGCCCTCGCCCACCGGTACGGCACTTTGCATCGCCAGACCGCGGGTGCGCAGCAAGCGCGCGGTGTCCGCAACCGACAAAGCCCCCGCAGCCGCAAGGGCCGAGTATTCACCTAAGGAATGACCCGCCACGAAAGCCGCCTGACCAACCGAAACGCCTTCGGCTTCCAGCGCACGCATTGCCGCCATGGATGTCGCCATAAGAGCAGGCTGGGCGTTCTGAGTCAGCGTCAAGTCGGCGATGTCGCCTTCCCAGATCACGCTGCTCAGCTTCTCTCCCAGTGCCTCGTCCACCTCATCGAAGACGGCCTGCGCCGCCGGATAGGCATCGGCCAGTGCTTTGCCCATACCGATGGTCTGGGCGCCCTGCCCCGGAAAAACGAACGCGAGTGTCATTGCAACCTCATGGATGATGTCAGGTTGCGGCGGGGTGTAAACTGACTGATCGTCTGGCACAAGCATTGCCTGTGTTCTGCATTCTGGCACCTTGGCTGTGCACAAGCGCTTACTTGTGCCGACTTCCGATAACCTTAACTTGGGCGCAGCACAGAATCTCGGAGCGTTGCACCCATGGCCTCGACCAATTCCTTCTCAAGCTACGGAAGTGTCGCAAAGACGTTTCACTGGCTCACCGCGTTGCTGATCTTCACGGCCCTGCCGCTCGGCTGGATCGCGGACAATCTGGCCCACGCCGTATTGCATGCCTCCACAGCCCCAAGCGAGGCCGAAATCGCACGCGCGGCGCGCATGTTCTCATTGCACAAAACCGTAGGCGTCACCGTGTTCTTCGTTGCTTTGGCTCGGACAATGTGGGCCTTCACGCAAACCAAGCCCGGCCTGCTGAATGCCGACAACAAGCCCGAGGCTTTTGCCGCCGAAACTGTCCACTGGCTTCTCTATGGGTCACTGGTGCTTGTGCCACTGACCGGTTGGGTGCACCACGCCGCAACCGAAGGGTTTGCTCCAATCCTCTGGCCCTTCGGCCAAAACCTGCCTTTTGTACCGAAATCAACCATTGTGGCCGAGGTGACAGGCGTTCTGCATTGGCTGTTCATGTGGACGCTCGTCGGCGCGCTGGTCCTGCATGTTGCCGGAGCGTTGAAGCATCACGTCATAGACAAAGACAGCACGTTGCGCAGGATGTTGCCGGGTGGGTCAGATGCACCGGAGCCTCCACACCAGCATCATTCCCTTGTGCCCGCCGTCGCCGCAGTGGCCGTTTGGGCGCTTGTCCTCACCGGCGGCTGGGTCTCTGGCGAATTTGCGCGTGAGGCCGACGATGATGACGCCGACGTCCAACTGGCCGAGGTGCAATCAGACTGGCAGGTTCAGAACGGCACCCTTTCCATCACGATTTCCCAATTGGGCAGCCCGGTCACCGGCTCGTTTTCCGACTGGACAGCCGCAATTGCTTTTGACGACCCGGCCGAGCCTGGTCTGGCCGGGTCCGTCGAGGTCACGATCGCAATAGGTTCTCTCAGCCTCGGAACCGTAACCGAACAGGCCATGGGTGCGGATTTCTTCAACAACGCCCAGTTTCCGACGGCCCAGTTCGCGGCTGACCTTTTCAAAACCGAAAGCGGATATGAGGCACGCGGACCACTGACAATCCGCGACAAGACGATCGATATCATACTACCGTTTTCACTGGACCTTCAGGACGACACCGCGACCATGACAGGCTCGGTTGATCTGAACAGGTTGGATTTCGGCATCGGCGCATCGCAGCCCACCGAAGATTCGCTCGGCTTCACCGTCACCGTCGCTGTGGAACTCGCCGCGTCCCGCAGTCAGTGATGCCAAAAAATACCGCCGGCGACAGGATCACCGGCGGTTTTCGTGTTCGTTGCCTCGCGCTTATTCGGCTTTTTGCGCTTCGACCGAGATCTGCACCTGCACTTCGTCGCTGACAAACGGTGCGAACTGGCCCAGATCAAATTCACTGCGGACAAGGGTCGTGGTGGCGTCGAAACCGGCCCATGGCTTGTTCGCCATTGGATGGGTATCAACCTTGTTCAGTTTGGCATCCAGAACAACGGATTTGGTCACGCCGTTCATGGTGAGGTCGCCGGTGATCTTGGCAGTGTTTTCACCGGTCACTTCGATACCCGTCGAGGTAAAGGTGATCAGATCGCCCTCGGTCGCACCAAAGAAATCCTCGGTCATGAAGTGATCTTCGCGCGGCTTCCAGCCGGTGAACATCTCCAATACCGGCATCGACACGCTCACGCTGGAGGCGGCGGGATTTTCCTGATCAAACATGATCTCGCCCTCAAAGCCCGAGAACATGCCGGTTGTGGTTGAAAAGCCCAGGTGGTCATAGCTGAAGACAACCTGGCTGTGGCTCGGGTCCAGCACGTATTTCTCGGCGCTGGCGAATGCCGTGGTCGCCGATACGGCCAGTGCAGCAGCAAGAAGGGTGGATTTCATAACAATCTCCGCGTTTTTGTGAACGCAACCCGGCAGGGTTGCTCACAAACAAAATGTGCCGCCTGTCGGCGGCACACAACCTTTTTCGAGTCACAACATCTGTTCCTTTTTGAACAGAATAAAGTTCAGCCGAAAATTGTTACGCTCTTGCTCAGTTGCCCTTTCAGCGCTCGGCTGACATCCGCCGATTCAAGGGGCAGCTTCATCAAAAGGCTCCCGTCCACATCAAACAAGTGGACTTCGTTTTCTTCAAAACGTGCACCACCTAGCGAGTCATAGCTGCGGCGCAGCACCGTCTGAGGGCGTCCGTCTTCGTTCTTTTGCAGAACACGGACTTCGCGGCGGATCGGGTCGAAATAGGCATCCGGGCGCTGATCAAGAACTTCGATCGTCAGCAAACTGACACCGACGATCAGAAACAGCATGGATGCCACCATCTTGATCGGCCAGACATCTGCACCCACGATCGAACCTGGCATCAGCCACATCGAAAACGCCGAAAAGATCAAGAACGCTCCTACCAACCGCGCCAGGATCAAACGGGCTTTCCAGTTTGGCGCGAAGGCAATCATTACCGGCACCGAATGCTCAAAGCGCGAGCCTGCCGCCTCTTCCCGGTATGTGTTTGTATTGGTCGCGGTCATAACACTTCACCTTTTATCAGGTTACTGTCGAATTTCTGTTTGGTCCGGGTAACGTCCGGTATGCAAAACAACTTTGAGCCGAAAAGCGTCAGCATTTGGGCGGCCCAAAGGAAATTGGGCGGCGTCTCAAAGGCATATGTGGCGGGGCTTGCTCCTGCGGTTCAAACGTGTATACGGGGCCATCCTTCGCAATCAGATGAATCGCGCAGCCTCTCGTGGCAGGGTCGCGGAGGACCGAATGGCCCCGCCTATGAAATGCGCCTTGACATAAACAGGAGTGCACATGCCACTGTATGAGCATGTAATGATCGCGCGTCAGGATCTGTCCAACGCGCAGGCGGAAAGCCTCGTCGAACATTTCGGCACCGTTCTGGCTGACAACGGCGGCAAGCTGGTTGATAGCGAGTACTGGGGCGTCAAGACGATGGCCTACAAGATCAACAAGAACCGCAAGGGCCACTACGCCTTCCTGAAAACCGATGCGCCCTCGGGTGCGGTTCAGGAAATGGAACGCCTGATGCGCCTGCATGATGACGTCATGCGCGTTCTGACCATCAAGGTCGACGGTCACGAAGACGGCCCGTCGGTTCAGATGCAGAAGCGTGACGAACGTGGCGACCGCCGCGAGCGTCGTTGATCACTGCCTGAGGAAAGGACACTAAACCATGGCCGCAAAACCATTTTTCCGCCGCCGCAAGGTCTGCCCGTTCTCGGGTGAGAACGCGCCGAAAATCGACTACAAGGACACCCGTCTGCTGCAGCGCTACATCTCTGAGCGTGGCAAGATCGTTCCTTCGCGCATCACCGCCGTTTCGGCGAAAAAGCAGCGTGAACTGGCCCGTGCTATCAAGCGCGCCCGCTTCCTCGCCCTGCTGCCCTACGCTGTGAAGTAAGGAGAGACTGGCATGCAAGTTATCCTGCTGGAACGCGTTGCGAAACTGGGTCAAATGGGCGACGTCGTTGACGTCAAGCCCGGCTACGCCCGCAACTTCCTGCTGCCGCAAGGCAAAGCCCTGAGCGCCTCGGACGCCAACATCGCGTCGTTCGAAGCCCAGAAAGCGCAGCTTGAGGCACGCAACCTGGAAACCAAGAAAGAAGCTGAAGCACTGGCTGAAAAGCTGGACGGACAGCAGTTCATCGTGATTCGCTCGGCATCGGATGCTGGCGCTCTGTACGGCTCGGTCACCCCGCGTGACGCCGCAGAGGCTGCAACCGAAGCTGGTTTCACCGTCGACAAAAAGCAGGTTGTTCTGGTCAATCCGATCAAGGAACTGGGCCTGCACTCGGTTGCAGTCAAGCTGCACCCCGAAGTCGAAGTTGAAATCAAGATGAACGTGGCGCGTTCGGAAGAAGAAGCCGAACTTCAGGCCTCGGGCAAATCAATCCAGGAACTGGCCGCCGAAGAAGAGGCAGCCGCTGAATTCGAGATCGCCGAACTGTTCGACGACATCGGCTCGGCCGCATCCGATGACGAAGAGCTGGCTCCGGAAGCCGCTCCTGCCGAGGAAGACGAAGCCAAAGCCTGATCCGGCAAGGTTTCAAACACAACAAAGGCCGTGCTTCAGCGCGGCCTTTTTTTGTCTCCGAGCCAAACCAGCAAATTTTAGCCCAACTCCATCCATAATCTTGCAGCCAAATACTCAGGCCATATCATTGCCACTCGAAACCCCGGAGAAACGTATGCCCCTGTTCACCCGTCGCAATCTCATGGCACTCTTACTGACAGCCCCGTTGGTTGCCTGCGGTGCAGGAGAAGTATCCAAGGCGGAAACACCGCAATTCAATCCTCCGCTCTATCCAAACGAAACGCCAGAACTTCGCGCGTCGATCAACAAATGGGCGGACCACTACGAGCTTCCGCGAGAGCTTGTTCACAAGCTTGCTATTCGTGAAAGCACGCATCGCCCCTGGGCGGTAAACCGGCCCTATTATGGGTTGTTGCAAATCCTTCCGGCCACCGCACGATCCATGGGATACACCGGAAACGCCAAAGGCTTGTTGGACGCGGACACCAACCTTGAGTTCGCCGGGAAATACCTTCGTGGCGCCTGGCTTCTGTCTGATGGCAACCAGGATCGGGCCATATTTCTTTATGCCAAGGGCTTTTACCCCGAAGCCAAAGCGCGCGGATTGTTGGTGGAAACTGGGCTGAAACCCGCCAACTGACGGTGATTAGCGTCAGAAAGCCGCGTGAAATTAGCACTTTTTGCCGAATAGTGACAAAAATGTTCTATTGAATGTCTCATTATTTGGAATTGCGCAGACAATTAGTACCTCGCCTTGTCATGTTTAGGAAAGTATGGTGTTCTGGCTCGGTGAGGTAAACGGGTTCCACTCTGTGTTATATGCATGCTCGACGACACCATCGAGCTGTAAGATGGGCCGCAGCTGGTAGGCACCACATGGAAATTGTCGATCTGAGCACTCTGCCGGATTCAGAAGTTCGATACACCGAATTTCTAAGGCAAATCTGTGAGAAGCATGATATGGATCATGCTGCTTATGCTGGCATGAACCCTGCTGCCGGCACGGTTGCCGGCTTTGTTACCTATGACGACGCATGGAATGAGCACTACCAAAACCAGGGTCTGATCATGATTGATCCGACCATCCATATGGCCCGCCGCAGCATCGCGCCAGTGGATTGGAGCCGACTTGAGCGCAGCCCCGACTTCCAACGTGTATTCCGGGATGCCCATGATTTTGGATTGCCAAACCAAGGCGTTACAATTCCCGTGCGCGGTCCCTACGGAGATATCGGCCTGCTGAGCGCAACGCGCAATTGCAGCAAAGAGGAATGGCGCAAGCTATACACGCATGTCATCAGTGACTTGCAATCGATGGCAGTGCACATCCATGACAATGTGGTTTCCTCAGACGAATTGACCAGCGCGCTGTATCATCCAACACTTTCCAGACGTGAGACAGAGATCTTGCAGTGGGTTGCAGCAGGGAAATCGCAACAGGACATCGGCGATATTTTGTCCATTTCACACCGAACCGTAGAAGTGCACTTGCGTTCCAGTCGAGAAAAGCTTAGTGCGCTGACCACCCCTCAGGCCGTTGGCCGGGCGATTGCAATTGGGCTTATTACCCCAAGTTAAACAAAAAAAACGCAAAATTTCGCCAAAATACGGGAAACCCCCAATAGAAAAATCCCCTGTGTCCGGTAACGTCTAAGTTACCGAACAACCACTCGAAGGGGGAAGAAATGATCATCGTGGTAGATGGCCTGAACAGACATATGTTCAGCGAAGTTCTTGATGAAATGTTCGAGTTGAGAGCAAGAGTTTTTGGCGAACGCCTGGGATGGGACGTCAACATTGAAGATGGCAAAGAGATCGACGAGTTCGATCACCTGGACCCGGCATATGTAATCGGACTCGACGATGAGGGGAATGTCGTCGCAGCCGTGCGTGCCCTCCAGACCACCGGACCACACATGTTGTCGGATGTCTTCTCGGCTATCCTTTGCGGCGAAGCACCACTTCGCAGTGCGACCATGTGGGAATCTACCCGCTTCTGCGTCGACACGCAACGGCTCACGCGTGGCAAAGAAAAGAACTCGGTCTCCTACGCGACTTGCGAGTTGATGATCGGATCTTTGGAATATGCGAAAAATGCAGGTATTCAGGACATCATCACCGTGATTGATCCGGTTATGGATAGGGTGTTGAAGCGTTCGAATTGCGCGCCTTACGACTATGTCGGTAAGACAGTTCCAATGGGTAAGGTTCACGCATTGGCCGCTCTGCTGGACTGCACCGAAGAACGCATCGCCGGCCTGCGTGAATTTGCGGGCATTCACGACGACGTCTTTATGGACGAAGAAGAAGCGTTAGCTCTGTTCGCCGCTAAGAAAGCCGCAGCACAGAACCCCGCGAACCAGGATCACAAACCACTCACCGATCTCGAGAAATATTTTGTGGAACAGATGAGCGCCGCAAAAACAGAAGCTGAACGGCAGGATGTCCTCAAGCTGATCGAAGCGCTCACGGATACGTTCACGCCAGAGCAAAGAACCGCTCTTTTGGAAACCCCCCGTGCTTTTGCTCATGAGGCCTGACCCCCTCACCTCATAGATACAAAAGCCACCCATGCGGAGCCGTCTGATTGCAGGCGGCTCCGTTTTTTGTCCCTTCTTCTGACGAAGGGAAGGAAGAGGATTACTCCTCTTCCAAAGCGTCAACGGCTTTCTTAAGGTCATCTTTGCTGACTTCCTTGTCAGTGACCTGAGCCAGCTCCAAAACGTAATCCACAACCTTGTCTTCAAAGATCGGCGCGCGCAGCTGCTGTTGCATCTGTGCGTTCTGTTGAACGAACTCGAAGAACTGACGTTCCTGACCCGGGTACTGACGTGCCTGGTTCATGATCGCCTGCGTCATCTCGGCGTCGGTAACTTCAACCTCGGCCTTCTGGCCCAGTTCAGCCAGCAACAGGCCCAGACGCACGCGGCGCTCGGCCAGCTTGGTGTGCTCGTCCGTGGGCTCGATCGGGTCATGGTCGTGGCCCTCGACTTCTGGGTTTTCTTCGTGCCACAGTTGATGCGCAATCTGCTTGGCTTCGGCTTCAACCAGCGACGGCGGCAGATCGAACGACACCTTCTCGTCCAGCGCATCCAGCAAAGCGCGCTTGATCACGGCGCGCGATGCACCTGCATATTCAGCTTCCAGGCGCTCTGCGATCTGGCTTTTCAGGGCTTCAAGATCTTCGGCACCGAATTTTTTAGCCAGTTCGTCGTTCACTTCCGCAGCAACCGGTTCTTTGACTTCCTTGATGGTGCAGGTGAAAACAGCGTCTTTGCCAGCCAGATGCTCGGCGCCGTACTCTTCAGGGAACGTGACGTTGACGTCTTTTACTTCTTCGGCTTTCACGCCAACCAGCTGCTCTTCAAAGCCGGGGATGAAGCTGTTCGAGCCCAGAACCAGCGGGTAATCCTCGGCCGAACCACCTTCGAATTCCTTGCCGTCAACCTTACCGACGAAATCGAACACGATCTGGTCGCCGTCCTTGGCTTTTGACCCCTTGCGGCGCGCTTTGAAATCCTGAGCGGTTTCCGCCAGATTGTTAAGAGCTTCCTCGACGGCTGCTTCATCAGCCTTGACGATCAGCTTTTCCAACTCGACCGATTTCAGATCAACTTCCGGGATCGCTGGCAGCGCCTCGTAAGACATGGCGACTTCTACGTCATCGCCTTCTTTCCAGTCCTCATTGGTCATCTTGACCTCGGGCTGCAGCGCAGGGCGATCACCACTGTCTTCGAAATGCTTGTTCATGGCGCCGTCGATGGTTTCCTGCATCGCCTCGCCCAACAGGCGCTGGCCGAACTGCTTTTTCAGCAGCGCCATAGGCACCTTGCCTTTACGGAAACCTTTCATTTCGATTTCCGGCTGCGCTTCGGTCAGCTTTTCATTGACCTTTTCGTCCAGCTCGGCTGCTGACACAACGATGTTGTAGCCACGTTTCAGACCTTCGTTCAGCGTCTCGGTAACCTGCATTATGGTAGTCCCCATAGGATTCGGGGCGCGCAAAACGGGCGCGCCGGGCAAATTTGAAGCCTTCTATTTGCCCTGCCGCCCGCGTGCAAGGGGCAAAGGCTGAATCCAGTGGTATTTGATCGCCAAAACCGCAAAAAAGAACGCCCCGGAAACCGGGGCGTTCGCGCTTGTTCCAGCCAGACAATCAGAACTTCCAGCGTGCGCCCAGAACCCATGCTTCGTTGTTGTCAAAGGATGTGCCGTCATCGAAATCGTGGTTGCGGTATTTCAGATAAACATCCGTGTTGATCGGCTCGACTTTCTGCACGACCGCGATACCCCATGCTTTGGTGTCAGAACCGTTGCTCTGGAAATCCGAGCCATCATAATAGTCGATACCGACGCCGGTCTTGCCCCAGGACACCCAGTTGCCTTCGTACGAGATCTTACCATACCAATAGTTCGGATCCGTGGCACCGGCTTGATCATCGTCGCGCGTACCGCCCGCAATCGTAAAGCCCAGGCCGCTGGGAAGCAGGACAGAAGCAGAACCGATCGTATCTTTGCGATCCCCCGAATTGTTATCCCGGTCTCTTACCGAATAGGCAACGGCTGCAGCGAATTCCACACCACCGGCAAAGGTGTTTTCATAAAACAGGCCGACGTCATAATAGTCGTCGTCGTCGCTGCTGGACAAAATGTTCTGACCATATGCGAATCCGGCGGAAAACCCGTTGAACGACGGCGTATCATACCGCACACGACCACGCCGCGCGCCGTCAAAGTTGCTGGAACTGTCACCAACCGTAATACCGCTCAGCATACCGGTCGTGTCCCGATAGAAGAACCCTGCATTTTCATCGTTGGTAAACGAATACAGCGCGGTTCCGACATATGACAGATCAACTTCTGCGGCGCCATCAGCGACCATGCTGCCCTGACCTGCCGAAAACTTGCCGTAGCCACCCTTCAGCGAAAAATCCACGTGGCGAATGTCTTCGCGATTCCAACCATCTGCGTTGGTTCCGAATTGATCGGCAGACGCCGAACCCGGCAGGCCAAGGCCTGACTCAAACCAAAATTGGAATTCGTTGCTTCCATATGGCTGCACAAGACGCAGGCCAACACGGCTGTTCGACAGATCGTTGTCGAGTACACGGGTCTCGGTATCCTGTCCGTCATCCACCGAGATCAAGGCGGGGTGCAGTTGTCCATACAGCAGCACATATCCGCCACTATTGTTTTCGTATTTCATTTCCGCCACAGCCGGGATGGCGGTCGTCGCAGTCAGAACAGCGGCTACTGATATCGGTTTGATGTTAAGGGTCATTTCACTCACCATGAAAGGTTCGGGGTTCAGGTACTGTCCAATTGTTTACGAACTGCGAGCGTTCCAGTGGTCCGCATTCACTCCCTCGCAAGCATTGCAAATTCGCAACATGGCATATCGAAAAATTGGTTATTTTTCATTTATTTCATACAGTTACGAATCCATTCGAAGATCCAAAGCACAGTGTGCAAATAAATTGTGACGTCCAGCCATGCATCTGGCAAACATTCGGTCTGCACTGATGTGAACCTTGACGGCGGATTTCCGCCGACTCGCCGGAAATTGAGCCGTTCCACGCCCAACAAACTCAAATATTCAACTTTCTGAAAACCTCCGGCACCTGTTCCGGCAAATCTTCCGCGATCAAACCCGGCCCGAACTGGCGCGCACACTCCACATGCAGCCACGCCGCAGTTTCCGCCGCCTGCATTGGTGCCAAACCTCGCGCCAACAAACCTGCGATGAACCCGGCCAGCACATCGCCAGACCCGGCCGTCGCCAACCAGGGAGCCGCCCTTTCGTATACGGCCGAGTTGACCACGCACCGTCCATTCGGCGCAGCGATCACCGTGTCCGGGCCCTTGAACAGAACCACGCACCCAGCCCGCTTTGCGGCAGCACGCGTCGCATCCACCTTGGAAAACGCCGGGCCGTTGGCCAGTTGCTCGTTCATTTGCGCGGCAATGTCAGGGAACAACCTTGCAAATTCCCCGCCATGCGGTGTCAGTACGCATTCGTCGTGCAATTGCGCGATCAGGGCGCCGGGATCCTCGGCAAAAGCTGACAAAGCATCCGCATCCAACACGGTCGCCCGCCGCGCAGCCAACGCCATCGGCACCAACGCCCGCGCCCGCTCGAATCCCAGCGCAGGCCCCAGACAGAGCGCATTCAGACGCGTATCCTCAAGTGTTTCAGACATTCGATCAGCCCCATCAACCCGCTGCAACATGAGAGCCGTGATCTGGCTGGCCACCTCCATCCGCGCAGACGGCGGCACGCCCAGCGTCACCAGCCCCGCTCCAACCCGCAAAGCCCCCCGCGCCGCCAAACGCGCGGCCCCTGTTTTGCCCGCCCCCCCGGACAGGATCAAAGCATGACCATGTGAGTATTTGTGGCCAACCGAACCTTTCGACAGCTTCACCTCGTCGGCCTCGGTCGTATGAACGATCTGACCGTCTTCCAGTGTTTCAAGCCCGATCGACTTGGTTCGGACCGCCCCGCAGGTCACCGGACCATCACCCAGTACATGCCCAAGCTTTTTGCTGTGAAACGTCACCGTCATGTCCGCAACAATCGCCTGACCAAGAATGCGACCACTGTCGGCGCACAAGCCGCTTGGCGCGTCAATTGAAACGACCTTTACGCCTCGATCTCGCAGCAGGTCTCTGACCGGCGCATTGGCCAACATGGAAAACGCCCCTGCAAATGGCCGGGTGAGACCCGTGCCAAAAACCCCGTCAACAACCAGGTCAATGCCCTTTGGAACGCGAAGAAAATCATCCGCCAACGGGGCGGAGTCGACAGCGGAGACTCGAACCTCGTTCTTTGCCCCCCATCTCTCATAATTCACCCGCGCATCCGGAGGCAGCTTTTCCGGGTCTCCACAAAGGAACACCTCAACCGCCCACCCCTGCTTCTGCAAAAGCCGCGCCACGACAAACCCGTCACCCCCATTGTTGCCCGGTCCGCACAGCACCACTGCGCGCAGCGGATCCTCTTCATCTGGCCCTAAATATCCCGGGGAGCGCGAGGGGCTGGCCCCTCGCCTGTCCAACACGGGCCATTCTTCGAAAATCGCGTCAACAACACCCTGGCCAGCCCGCTCCATCAGTTCCAGACCGGTCACGTCACCAGACTTGATGGCGGCCTGCTCAATGGCCCGCATCTGTGCCGCTGTCAGCAATTCCATCCTTTCACCCCTTGCTCGATTCAATTTTGATTACTTTTTGTGCAAGTCGCTCAAAAAATAGCATACAGCCGTTTTTCAAAGCACCCCGACCCGCACGATATCGCAATCACATTGCCGCCCGATCTTAGACGTGATCACTGCCCCTGAGACAACCATTCAAGGTGAGCCGGGATGAAAAAGATCGAAGCGATCATCAAGCCGTTCAAACTGGACGAAGTGAAAGAGGCATTGCAGGATGTGGGCGTCCAGGGCCTCAGCGTCATCGAGGTCAAGGGTTTCGGTCGCCAGAAAGGCCATACCGAATTGTATCGCGGCGCGGAATATGTCGTCGATTTTCTACCCAAGGTAAAGGTCGAGGTCGTATTGGACGACGACCAGGTCGACGCCGCGATCGAAGCCATCGTATCGGCCGCCAAAACCGACAAGATCGGAGACGGCAAGATTTTCGTCTCGCCCGTCGACCAAGCCATTCGCATCCGGACCGGCGAGACCGGCTCGGAAGCACTCTAACTCACAACATTACTGACACATCTATCAGAAGGACCAAGGGAATGAGCGCAGACGCAGTTCTCAATACAATCCGCGAAGAAGACGTCGCATATGTCGACATCCGCTTCACCGACGTGCGCGGCAAACTACAGCACGTCACGGTGGACGTCGATCTGGTCGACGAAGACTTCCTGGAAGAAGGCTTCATGTTTGACGGCTCGTCCATTGCAGGCTGGAAATCGATCGAAAACTCGGACATGAAACTGATCGCCGACACGACTTCGGCTTACATCGACCCGTTCTATGCGGAGAAGACACTGTGTCTGCACTGCTCGATCGTTGAGCCCGACACTGGTGAAGCCTATGGCCGCGACCCGCGCGGAACCGCGCAGAAAGCCGAAGCCTACCTGAAGTCCAGCGGTATCGGTGACGTTGCCTATATGGGTCCCGAAGCTGAATTCTTCCTGTTCGATGACGTTCGTTTTTCCAACAGCATCAATAAAGTATCTTTCGAAGTTGATGCAACGGATGCGTCGTGGAACACCGACACCGAATACGAGATGGGCAACATGGGCCACCGTCCGGGCGTCAAGGGCGGCTACTTCCCTGTCAACCCCATCGACGAAGCGCAGGACCTGCGTTCGGAAATGCTGTCGACCATGAAACGTCTGGGCATGAAGGTCGACAAGCACCACCACGAAGTGGCCTCGTGCCAGCACGAGCTGGGTCTTGTCTTTGACAGCCTGACCAAGCAGGCCGATGAGCTGCAAAAATACAAGTACGTCATCCACAACGTAGCACACGCCTACGGCAAATCGGCCACTTTCATGCCCAAGCCGGTCGCAGGTGACAACGGCACCGGCATGCACGTGAACATGTCGATCTGGAAAGATGGCAAGCCGCTGTTCGCTGGCGACAAATATGCCGACCTTTCGGACGAGGCGCTGTACTTCATCGGCGGCATCCTGAAACACGCCAAGACCCTGAACGCCTTCACCAACCCGTCGACCAACAGCTACAAGCGCTTGATCCCCGGGTTTGAAGCCCCCGTTCTGCGAGCCTATTCGGCACGTAACCGTTCGGGTTGTGTGCGTATCCCATGGACTGAAAGCCCCAAAGCCAAACGTGTCGAGGCGCGGTTCCCCGATCCGTCATCCAACCCCTATCTGGCGTTTGCCGCCCTGCTTATGGCTGGCCTGGACGGTATCAAGAACAAGATCAACCCCGGCGAGGCGATGGACAAGAACCTGTACGACTTGCCCGCCGAGGAACTGGCCGACATCCCGACCGTCTGCGGCAGCCTGCGTGAGGCTCTGGAAGCTCTGGCATCCGATCACGACTTCCTGCTTCAGGGCGATGTGTTCACCAAAGACCAGATCGACGGTTACATCGCACTTAAGATGGAAGAGGTGGAAACCTACGAGCACACGCCGCACCCGGTGGAGTACGGCATGTACTACAGCTGCTAAGCTGAGTACGGAAACGATTTGGCAGGGCGCCCCTTCGGGCGCCCTTGTCATTTCTGCCCACACGGTTTGACGCGCCGCCGTTGATCCAACAAACTGGTGAGAACACTCCCGACCGGAGACGACAGCATGCCTTGCGATACCTCACCTTTCTCGAAATTCACAAACCTTGTGACCTCCGAACAGGAGCTGAGGAGGATCTCTGGCCATCCTCTGCCACAGATCACTGCCAAAGAGGTGTCTTCACTCGATCAGATGTGTCGCGATTTCATAGCGACCTCGCCATTTTGCCTGATCGCTTCGGCCAACACGGATGGGCATCTTGATGTTTCACCCCGTGGCGACCCGCCCGGCTTTGTTCAGGTGCTGTCCGATACCCTGATCGCGATCCCGGATCGGCCGGGAAACAAACGCGTGGATACGTTTCACAATGTTCTCAAGGATCCGCGCGTCAGCGTCCTGTTCTTTGTTCCGGGCAAGATGGAAACGCTCCGCATTCGCGGCACGGCCCGCATCTGTGCTGACCCCCGTTTGCTTGAAACCATGGCCATTGACGGGCACCCGCCCAAACTGGCGCTGCTCATCCATGTCGCGACAGCATTTGCACACTGTCCCAAATGTGTAATCCGCGCACATCTGTGGCAACCCGAAGACTGGCCGGATTCGACCCATCTGCCAAATATGAATGCGATGATGGTGAAACACGCCCACATCAATGCCACGCCTGAGGAATGGTTCGAAACGCTCAGGAAAAAGGGCGAGTTGGACCTTTATTAACCGCTTTGCCCAAGACGCAGCCCACGCTAGGCTAACCGCAGATTTCAATTCCATCGGATTACGCCCATGTTTCGCCTTGCCACCATTCTTGCCCTTTCCCTGACGTCCCCGGTTCTGGCCGCACCCTGTGGCAACACCAGCGCAGGATTTGAGGCGTGGAAGGCCGATTTTGCCAAACAGGCACGCAAGGCGGGAGTGAAAAAGAAAGGTCTGCAAGCGCTGTCCCAGACACAATATGCCACGCGCACCATCGCCGCGGACCGCAATCAAAAAAGCTTCAAATACTCGCTGGACAAATTCATGCGTGTCCGAGGGGCCGATACTATTGTCGCACAGGGGCGCAAACGCAAAGCCGCCAACCCGAACTATTATGCCGCCTTTGAGCGGCAATATGGTGTTCCTGCGGGCGTTCTGATCGCCATTCACGGCATGGAAACCGGCTTTGGCAATTTCATGGGCGACAGTCAGGTTGTTTCCGCAATCACAACACTGGCCTATGATTGTCGCCGGTCAGAGTTCTTTATTCCCCACGCAATTGGGGCACTGAAACTGGTCGACATGGGTAGTATCACAATGGCGACAAAAGGGGCAAAACATGGCGAACTGGGCCACACGCAATTCCTGCCCGGCAACGCCCTGACCTATGGTGTCGATGCTACGGGCGACCGGCGCGTGGACTTCTACAACATGACGGATGCACTGGCCTCAACCGCCAATTTTCTTCGCAAGAAGGGGTGGAAACCGGGGCGCGGTTATCAACCCGGAGAACCAAATTTTCGCGTCTTGCAGCAGTGGAATGCAGCCTCGGTCTATCAGCAATCCATCGCAATAATGGCTGCCCGAATCGACAATTAGCCCCGCCGCACCGGCACCACGCGCCGCACCTGATTTCGCCACATTTCCGCCACAGTGACAAACAAAAGCCTTTAGTTGCTTGGTTTCCAAAGCGTAACCAATCGCTAGGAAATTTCACTTTTTTGCATTTTTCGCCAAATTCTCTCCAAGATGGGGTGCTAGTCTTTGAATAACAGAACGCAGAAAAGGACGGGGCAGTGGCTCGGAAGCACAGCTACCATGGCGGCCTGCAATTTGATGGAGACGCAACCGGCGCAATAGAGCGCTTTGGATCCATCGTTGCCACGACGCTGGAAGACTACGGTCATCTGGTCGAGCGCAAGGCCCTGCTCAGCGCGACCGAGGCCAGCATCGTCTCGAGCCAGTATCTTGTGCGGATGACTCTGGATACAGGCGCCTCCGGGCAGCAGGACCGCTACGAGCGCATGGATCGCGCCGCAGGGTTGAAAACCATAACAAAGCCCCGCGTGTCGCATCCCCAAAACAGGTTGGTGCTGACAATTACTCCAGTCTCGCCACTTTTGGACGACGCCGAGATTTCGGAACTGATGCTGGTGGTCACTCTGTATCGCATGGTCGATATCTGTTCGACCCGGCGTGTTGAATGGTTGTCGCCGCACACGGTTCTTACAGTCGAGCACTTCATGAGCGCCTTTGACACCCTGACACCAAGCCGAACAAGGCGGGATCGAAAGCAGATCTTTCAATCACTGACCGGACAGTTCGCAGGGATGCAGCAGTCTGAACAGGATGACACGATCACTGCCCTACACTCTCCTGCCGCGCGTCCAATTCAACTGACCGACGAACAATTGCTCAGCATCGCGTTCCGAAGCGACGAGGCAGACCTGCCCACCCAGATGGACGCAGGCGCGGCCATCGCGGATGATGATGACAAGCCAAGCGACATCCTGCGCCTTAGTAGTTGGTGCATGACCGGAGTTTTGGCCAGCATTTCAGCGCCAATTGCTGTATCGATGGCCGCAGTCAACCTGATCCGGGGCGAGGATTTCCGCCTGAACACACAGGTGCTTGTGCTCACATTCGCCATTGTCGCGCTGAACGCCAGCAACGCGTTGGCTGATGTAGCGGGTGCCTTGGGCATGTAAAAGAATTATCGAAGACCCTCCTAGGAGGCCCCGCCATCAGGCGGGGTTTTCCGTTTTTGGGATCGCGTTTGCGGCCAGAACGTATGTGTGGATGGAAAACACGACCGCGTTGGATTTCGGCAAACGCAACAACGTCTGCCGCTCGCTTCGCAGATAAGACGCCTGACGCCGGTCCCGTATTTCGCGCGGCTCACTGGCAGTGCGAGGTTGGAACAACTCCGGGTCTTCGTACCACAGGGCGTTGAAGCGCCACAGCGGGCGACCGGGTTGAATACCGTCAAACAGCCTCTGTACCCGTTTCGCGACATTGGCGTCATAGCTTTCCACGGGCACGTGGATATCAATCAGCGGCCGCATGAATTTCTCGGACAAGCGCCAACTGGCAGGAAAACACAGAATGGCACCCGTCAGAACATGCTCATTTCCCCGTTTCTGAAGAATGCAGAAGTCCTCCTGCACCAGCCTGCACAGCGTATCAAGCGGTCGGTCGCGGTCGATCGCGACGGATATACCATCCGGCCTTGCGGCCTCTGCCCCGGCCGTGGGATATGTCTGCATCAGCACCAGATCCAGCAACTCTTGCGCGGCAGGTTTGGCCCCAGGATCAAGCGCAAGAACATCGTCGCGCCGTTCAGCCAGAATTTCTTCGCGACGCCGCATCTGGTCGGCAAAAGCCTCATCCTGATGCAGCCAGTTTTCCATGGTTGCCGGTTGAATACCCGGCAAAGCGCGTGGGTTTTCGACATCATACGGGATCTTGTTTTGCAGAATACGAGTCATGCCGGGGGCTTAGCATGCGCAGCTTTTCTTGTCGGTCGAAAACGACAACCTCGCCGTCGCATTTTTCTCAGACGATTGGTTGTGGCGGATGAATTGTAATTGGAACAAGCAACGAGGCCAGCCATGAACCAGCACTACCGAGACGCGCGCAAGATTGACCCCAGCCGTGGCACGACATTGGGCGATGGTACGCCAAACGAAAATGACCGGATCGAGATTGGTCCGACGCAGCTTGCGTTTGACGAGTGGGCCGCTGCGGGGCTGGAACTTCCCAATCTGGCACGGATGCGGGAACACCGCTGGAAGAGGCTGACACAGGCCATCGTGGACCGCGGCTATGGCGGCTTGCTGATTTTTGACCCGCTGAATATCCGCTATGCCACCGACAGCACGAATATGCAGCTGTGGAACACCCACAATCCGTTTCGGGCGGTTTTGCTGTGTGCAGATGGCTATATGGTGATCTGGGATTACAAGAACTCCCCCTTCCTCAGCACCTTCAACCCACTTGTGCGCGAGCAGCGCTCGGGCGCTGACCTGTTTTACTTCGACCGGGGCGACAAGGTTGACGTTGCCGCAGATGTGTTCTCGAACGAAGTACGCGTACTGATCGAAGAACACGGCGGCGGCAATATGCGCCTGGCGGTCGACAAGATCATGCTGCACGGATTGCGCGCGCTCGAGGCGCAGCGGTTCGACATCATGGAAGGCGAAGAACTGACCGAGAAGACCCGCGCCATCAAAGGGCCTGACGAAATCCTGGCCATGCGCTGCGCCAGCCATGCCTGCGAAACTGCGGTTGCCGAAATGGAACGGTTTGCCCGTGCCAATGTCGGCGACGGCAAGACCTCGGAAGATGATATCTGGGCTGTCCTTCACGCCGAAAACATCAGGCGTGGCGGTGAATGGATCGAAACCCGTCTGCTGGCTTCGGGTCAGCGGACCAACCCATGGTTTCAGGAATGCGGCCCGCGGATCACCCAGCAGAACGAGATCATCTCGTTCGACACCGACCTGATTGGATCTTACGGGATTTGCATCGATATTTCCCGCAGTTGGTGGATCGGCGATCAGAAGCCGCGCGAGGACATGATCTATGCCATGCAGCACGCCCATGAACACATCATGACCAATATGGAGATGCTCAAGCCCGGCGTTATGATCCCGGAACTGACCGCAAATTCCCACAGGCTGGACGAGAAGTTCCAGGCGCAGAAATATGGCTGTCTGATGCACGGCGTCGGGCTTTGCGATGAATGGCCGCTGGTTGCTTATCCGGACAAGGCGGTTGAAGGGGCCTACGATTATCCGCTGGAACCCGGAATGGTCTTGTGTGTCGAAGCCTGCGTGGGCGAAGTGGGTGGCGATTTCAGCATCAAGCTGGAGGATCAGGTTCTCATAACCGAAGACGGATATGAGAACCTGACGAAATACCCCTTCGATGCCCGGTTGATGGGGCTCGAGTGAGGCCGGCGCCTCATTCTGACCAATGAGACCGGCGCACGTTGCCGTGCCAATCTTCTACAGTTGGACTTGCCTGAGCCTGCGGCCCGCTGAAAACTGCGGGCCGGGATTGCCCGACGGCAAAACCCACGAGGCCAGCCAGAACAATCGCCATGACTGTACCGGGAAGTATCTTTGGAAGGTGTGCGGCAGCGTCTGCATGTGCCATCTGCGTCTCCTTTATCAATTGCTGTAGGCCGTAGATGGGCCTGATTGCGACATAAGTGAAACGAATGTTTGTTCGGTTTTGCATCACACACATTGATGGAGCGCCAAACACCCCCAATTAGCGGCCGCGCCTGTCACCGTCCGGGGCATCTTTCGGATTGCAAGGCGCTCGCTTGGTTCTCACCTTCCCGTGACGCGTTTGACATAAGGGTTGTGACCCGGCGGGCTTGACCACAGTATTGGGGATGTTTCCCCGAACCGTTCAAGGAGCCGACATGCCCACGGAACGCATCACTTTTGCCGGACATGACGGCAGCCAATTGGCCGCGCGGCTGGATTTGCCGGATGGTCCGGTCCTTGCGACGGCCCTGTTTGCCCATTGCTTCACCTGCTCCAAGGACATACCTGCGGCCCGGCGCATTTCGGCCCGTCTGGCGGCCATGGGAATTGCAGTGCTTCGGTTCGACTTTACCGGCCTGGGTCACTCCGAAGGAGAGTTCGCCAACACCACCTTCACTTCGAATGTCGAGGATCTGATCTCGGCCGCGCAATATCTGGCCGGACGAAACATGGCCCCTGCCCTGTTGATCGGTCACTCGCTTGGCGGCGCAGCGGTTTTGCGGGCGCGTGCCGGAATTCCGACGGTTAAGGCCGTGGTCACCTTGGGCGCACCGGCCGATCCCTCTCATGTGTCCCATCATTTTGAGGATGCCCTGCCCCAGATCGAACAGGACGGCAGCGCCGAGGTTACCTTGGGCGGACGCCCGTTTCGAATTGGCAAAGCGTTTGTGGACGACATTGCGGGATCGGCCCTGTCTGCCTCGATCGCTGATCTCAAGGCCGCTCTGCTGATCCTGCACGCCCCACGGGACGAAACGGTCAGTATCGACAACGCAAGCACCATCTTTCTGGCGGCAAAGCACCCAAAAAGCTTCGTCACCCTCGACGATGCCGATCACCTGATCACGCGGGCCTCTGACGCTGAATATGCCGCGGATGTCATCTCGGCTTGGGTCTCGCGCTATCTGAAACTTTGCCCACCTGCGCCACCTCCTGGTGCACCGGAAGGTGTCGTTCGCGTGACAGAGGCGGATCTGAATGGCTTTATGCAGGATATTCAGGCAGGTCCGCACCATCATGCAGTTGCAGATGAACCGGTGTCTTATGGCGGCACGGATAAGGGCATGTCGCCCTATGGCTTTGTCTCATCCGGTCTCGGCGCCTGTACGTCCATGACGATAAGAATGTATGCGCGACGCAAACACTGGCCACTGACCAGTGTCAGCGTCGATGTTTGCCATGACAAAGTTCATGCTCAGGATGCCGGTTTGGCAAATGAGGGCAAAGTGGATCAGTTCCGCCGCAAGATCCGCCTGAGTGGCCCGCTTGATCAGGAACAAAAACAGCGCTTGTTAGAGATCGCAGACAAATGTCCGGTTCACCGGACACTCGAAGGCTCGGCACATATAACAACCGAACTTCTTCCTTGAATGGAAGGCCGCCAGATTGGCGGCCCTCATGCCATCAGCGGCGTGGCGATGGCCGATGTATCGGCGGACGCGCGGCAGGTGGCCGTGCCGTTGGGGGCCTTGGCCGCACAGGCGGTTTGGCAACCGGTGGTTTCGGACGATCCGGGCGCGTTGGTCGATCTGGACGATTTGGCCGGTCCGGTGGATTGATATCCACATTGATGTCACGGCGGTAGTAATCGTTCCACAGCATCGAGTCATAGAACGGGTCATACCCGTATCCGACGCCAACTGTTACACCGTCACAGGCCGACAGCGACAAAGTCGCAGCCCCCAGCCCCAATGCGAGGGAAATCCGTTTGATCAGTCCAATGCGCATCTTGCCCCCCTCACAGAAGCGACCGGAACGACGCGAATACGGCGTTCAAATCTTCGGCGAAATCCGGGTCTGCCCCGTCCCGCAGGATGGCAACAGCTATGGCGACACGGTTGCGCGGCAAATCAATGACAGTGGCCGTGAAGTTCACCCCCTTGCCATCGCGGCGCCCCGTCCCCCGAAAGACACGGGCGGGCAACCCGCCGATGCGAATGTCGCTGGTGCTGGTAAGGGTCGGGTCTTTGACCAGAAACTTGTCGATGTCCTGCAAGTAGCGGACCCCATCCTGAATGGTTGCAACCCCTGAAGGTGAAACAAACCCCATCCAGACGTTGTCGTCCGTTACGGGGCGCAGCCCCATGACCCGAGCCACCGCACGCGGATCATCCAACCCGGTGTCTTCGATCTCTCGCGGGCCGCCAGTGCGCAGCACCCAGAAATCGGGCACGTCGAATCTAAACAGAGCGCGACCATCCTCGGTATATGTCACCGGAGTGTCGGCCAGTGCTGATCCTGCCCCACCCAGCCAGACAGCGGCGCAAGCGGCAAGAATTGGAGATGATAATAAACGCATATCTCAATAACCTGATGATTTCTTCGCCCTCAGCTTGACCGCTGAAAGCGCGACTTGTCCAGCACTGCGTTGCAAAGACCCAGGAAAACCGCGTTCAGGTATTTCCCTTCCCCTCACATGTCGCCAGACTCTTGCGAGCATCACGCCCCAGTTTTTCAGACAAATACATGAGTTCTATTTCGCATAGACCCCGACGGTCTGGCCGCCCGCATCATCAACGAAACGGATCGCGTCCCCGTTTCGCCAGACGTCATAGCAGGCCCACAAATCGGAAGGTGGCCATGTCGAGCAGTATTGATCCCCTCTCACCGCCCAGCGCCCGACACTGGGCCCGCCCGAGAAATACTGCGTGGTCATGCTGGCTTCGAAAACCTGCCAAACACTCGCGCCGTATTCCAGCTTCTTGCCGGCCAAGGCTGACAGGATTTCCTCTCCGGACAGTTTCTGGAAGTCTCCGGCCGTCAAAACACCCGGCCAAAGGGCGAAAATCAGGGCAAACCGTCTCATACCTGTTCTCACATCTTGTTCCCTTGCGCACAGGCGGCTAAACCCCGCGCCAACGCCTCATCCCAATCACATAAAGGTGCTGCCGCCAATGATTCCCCGTTATTCCCGCCCTGACATGGTTGCCATCTGGTCGCCCGAAACCAAGTTTCGCATCTGGTACGAAATCGAGGCGCATGCCTGCGATGCCATGGCCGATCTGGGCGTGATCCCGCGCGAGAATGCAGAAGCCGTCTGGAAAGCCAAGGACGTGGAATTCGACGTCGCCCGCATCGACGAGATCGAAGCCGTGACCAAGCATGACGTCATCGCCTTTCTGACCCATCTCGCCGAACATGTCGGCAGTGAAGAGGCCCGGTTCGTGCACCAGGGCATGACCAGTTCAGACGTGTTGGACACCTGCTTCAACGTCCAGCTGACGCGCGCAGCGGACCTTCTGATCGCCGATCTCGAAGGGCTTTTGGCAGCGCTCAAGCGCCGTGCGTTTGAACACAAGGACACGGTTCGCATCGGCCGCAGCCACGGCATCCACGCAGAGCCCACCACAATGGGCCTGACCTTTGCCCGGTTCTATGCCGAGATGGACCGCAACCTTTCCCGTATGCGCGACGCCCGTGCGGAAATCGCAACCGGGGCCATCAGCGGCGCCGTCGGCACATTTGCCAATATCGATCCCGCAGTCGAGGAACATGTCTGTGACAAACTGGGCCTTGTGCCCGAACCGATCAGCACCCAAGTGATCCCGCGTGATCGCCATGCGGCCTTCTTTGCGACGCTTGGCGTCATCGCCAGCAGCATCGAAAACATCGCCATCGAAATCCGCCACATGCAGCGGACCGAGGTTTTGGAGGGCGCAGAATTCTTCTCGATGGGCCAGAAAGGCTCGTCTGCCATGCCGCACAAGAAAAACCCGGTACTGACCGAGAACCTGACCGGGCTGGCCCGCATGGTACGCGCGGCAGTGATCCCGGCAATGGAGAATGTCGCGCTCTGGCATGAACGCGACATCTCGCATTCCTCGGTCGAGCGCATGATCGGTCCGGATGCCACGATTACACTGGATTTTGCGCTGGCCCGTCTGACCGGCGTGATCGACAAGATGCTGATCTTCCCCGAAAACATGCTGGAAAACATGAACAAATTCCCCGGTCTTGTCATGAGCCAGCGTGTTCTGCTGGCCCTGACCCAGGCAGGGGTCAGCCGTGAGGACGCCTATGCCATGGTCCAGCGCAACGCGTTGAAGGTTTGGGAACACCGCACCGATTTCAAACAGGAACTGCTGGTGGACGCCGATGTAACTGCCGCGCTCAGCCCCGAAGAAATCGAAGAGAAATTCGACCTCGGCTATCACACCAAACACGTTGATACGATCTTCGCCCGGGTATTCGGCGAATAACGCAGGTCTCGACGCCGCCTTCCCACGGCCCGGTCTGCATTTCACAGGCCGGGCCTTGTTTTTTGCCAGACCGCCCGAAATCGGTTATTCTGTGGATGATTTTTTGGGGAGAGGCACCATGATCCGTACCGTTCTTTGCTCACTTGCACTTGTTTGTGTGGCATCTGCCAGCTTTGCGTGCAGCGGGCATTCCAAACAGACGCAATCCTGCGCGCCCGGCACAACCTGGGACACTGAAACGCAAAGCTGCGCGAAATCCGTCAACAGCTGACGAATTTCTGTCCGACTTGTGAATAAAAGCAACCGTTCCACTGTTAGCTTTTTTGTAGATCGCACTATGATTTTGTGAGCAGCCCCGAGAACGGAGTAAGAATATGCGCCTTTTGTTAGCTTCAGCCCTCGCTTTGCAGGCCTTCGCCTTTGCCCCGGTGGTCCACGCCGCAGGCGGCGACAGCAGCAGCCCGCCGAAACCGACGAATACGACCAAGAAATGTTTGTTCGGTCGGGTCTATGACGAAGCCAGAGGCCGGTGCGTGAAACCCAACAAAACCAACCTGTCGGAAAATCAGCTTTACGACGCCGTCCGCGAACTGGCCTATGACGGGCAATACGGGCACGCGCAGGATATCCTGCGGATCATGGATCAGGACGACGACCGTGTGCTGACCTATTGGGGCTTTACCTACCGCAAGATGGGCGAGCTGGAGCTGGCGAACGTCTTTTACCAGAATGCCATCAATGCCAATCCCGACAATCTTCTGGCGCGCAGCTACATGGCGCAAGGCTTTGTAACCGAAGGCAAAACCGATCTGGCAATCGAGCAATGGCGCGAGATCAAGGCCCGCGGCGGCGAAGGGACCTGGGCCGAGACGTCTCTGCGCGAGGCCATCCGGACAGGGTTGACCTACAGCTACTGAGCTTCAGGGTTATTTAACCCAACTCCCGTTAATCTGCCCGTGGTTCGGAAAATTTGGCACTACGGGCAGATGCAGGACACAAACGCTTTGATACAAATGGCAAATGGGGGGTCTGCCCCACTTGCCGCGGGGGATGAACACGCGCCGCAAGTTGTTCCGCGCACATTGACCGGTCGGCAAAAAGCGGCCGTTGTCGTCCGCCTTCTGTTGAACGAGGGCGCCGATATTCCACTTGAGGAACTGCCTGACGACCTGCAAGAGACATTGACCCATCAACTTGGTCAAATGGGCCTTGTGGATCGCGTCACTCTAGGCGTGGTGGCCCAGGAATTCAGCGACGCTCTGGACAATGTCGGGCTTGCTTTTCCACATGGGCTTGTAGGTGCACTGGATGCGATGAACGGAAAGATCGCACCATCGACGGCCGCGCGCCTGCGCAAGCTTGCCGAGGTGCGCCAGATCGGCGATCCATGGCAACGCTTGCGTGACGTACCCGTTGAGGATCTTGCCAAAATGGCCCAGTCGGAAAGCACCGAGGTGGCGGCCGTCATGCTTTCAAAGATGGATACCGCACAGGCGGCGCAGATGCTGGCCCATATGCCGGGCCCGGTTGCGCGGCGCATTACCTATGCCATCTCGAAAACAACAAATGTCACCCCCGAAGCGGTTGAACGTATTGGCTGGTCGCTGGCCGCGCAACTGGATCAGCGGCCTGCTCAGGCTTTCGACAATGGTCCCGACGCACGCGTGGGCGCGATCCTGAACCAGTCGGCGGCCGCAACACGCGACGACTTGTTGAACGCATTGGACGAGGACGACGCCGAATTTGCGGATCTGGTACGCCAGTCGATCTTTACCTTTGCCCATATCCCAAGCCGTATCGCGGCCCGCGATGTTCCCGCCATCCTGCGTGAAGTGGAACAGCCGGTTCTTGTCACCGCATTGGCAGGTGCCGCCGCGGATGATGACAAGGCATCCGTTGAATTCATTCTGTCAAACATTTCGTCCCGCATGGCCGATAATCTGCGCGAGGAAATGGCCGAACGTGGGCGCGTCAAACAATCGGAAGCCGAAGATGCCATGACACAGGTCGTGGCCGCCATTCGCGTTCTGGTCGATGCCGGTTCCATTGTTCTGATCGAAAAAGATGACGAGGAAGATGCAGCCTGACCCCGCGAACCCACGGGTATTGCGCGATCCGGCCACCTGCTGCGGGTTCCGGTTTTCCGCCCGTCTGGGCGCTTGAGCTTGCAGGCATCGGGCTGTATGTCTTTCTCAGCAATTCGCAACACGCGGTGAGACACCTCCATGCCCGTTGAAAAGTCGGAGCTCAGCCGGTTTGAGCTTGGGAAATACTATGTCGCCAACCTGTTTCTGCAGGGGGTCATCCGCGTTATGCGCATGCTTCCGTATGAGCGGCGTATTGAAACGATGGGGGCCATCGTGCGGTGGCTGGCACCTGTTGTCGGGTTTCGCAAACGTGTTCGTCGGAATCTGAAGCTTACTTGCCCGGACTTGCCTGAAGCCGAAGTCAGGCAGATCTGCCGCGATGTGCCGGACAATGCCGGTCGTGCGATCATGGAACATTTTTCTCCGGAAGACTTTATCGAACGGCAGAGCAAGGCCAAGATTTCTGGGCCAGGTATCGCTGCATTAGACGCGGCTGTTGCCGAGGGGCGTCCGGTCATGATGATTACGGCGCATTTCGGTCACTACCTAGCAGCGCGCATCGCCTTGCAGACATACAGCGGTCAGCCCATCGGCTGCCTGTATCGGCGGATGGCCAACCCGTATTTCAACGACGCTTATGTCGAAGCCTTCTACAAGACAGGCGCCCCGATGTTCGAACAGGGGCGGCGCGGAATGGTCGAGATGGTACGCTCGTTGAAAAAGGGCGGGATTATTGCCATCGTTTCAGATCTTCACGCAATGGGCGGTGAGGAACTGATGTTCTTCGGCAAACCCGCCGTGACATCCGTGCTGAACGCCGAGTTGGCCATCAAATACAATGCCGAGCTGATTCCGTGTTACGCGGTGCGTCAGCCCAACGGTATCGATTTTGAGATCGTTCTGCACGAACCGGTTCCGCACACGGACCCAAAAACCATGACCCAGTTCACCAATGACGATCTGGAAAAGATGGTGCGGCAGCATATGGGACAATGGTTCTGGATTCACCGTCGCTGGAAACACTGGAACGGGTTGGGCATCAAACCGGAAGAAATGCCCTGATCACTTGACCCGGGTGGCGGCAACAATCGGCCCTTCCCCGGCCCTTTGAACCAGAACGACTGCCGGCAGGTCCAAACCAAGCTGAACCGTGAATGATTGCGGTGCAGTTCCATCCCATTGCCCCGCAATCTGCCAGGCCTCAACGACATTGGCATAGTCCAGCTCGTGCCCGGCCAGCTCTCCACGACGGATCGAAGCGTGACGCAGGGGAGAATACTGAACCACATGCACGTCATAGGTATCGCCTTTCGGCAACTCGACGGGCGTCACATCCACTGTCACTTCATCGGCTGAGCGCACGGCCGTCACAAGCGCTTCGGGCGCTGCTTTCAGATGCGCTTCGATCAATCGATCAAGTTCACGGGATTGCGCCCCGACGATGTCGTGCTGCCCGTTGATCACCATCTGCGGGGTATAGATCATGGAACGCCCCCCCTCGCGGGCATAAGCCCGCTGCCGAAGCGTATGATCGGGGTTCGCATATTCGTCCTTCCACCCGATATAGTCCCAGTAGTCGACATGCAAAGCGAGCCCTATGACGTCGTCGCGCTTGGCCAAATCATGCATGATCCGATCCGCCGGCGGGCAGGATGAACACCCTTGAGACGTGAACAGCTCGACCACAACCGGGTCTTCCTCGGCCGCGACCTGTACCGCCACAAGGCAGGAAAACACGGTGGTCAAGGCAATGGATCTGAACATGTGAACTCTCGGGTTGAGCGGTTGGATCTCAGGGATAGCTGCTTTGACACTCAACAGCCAATCAAGGTTTCTTGAGGCTTTGATACATTCCCTCCGCGAAAAAGTGTACAATAGTATACAAAATTGCCTCTCATTGCGTGTTCAGCCTTGAACACGGGGGCTTGGTGATGCAGATAACACTCAGCAAATCCTAATATCCAAGTCATTTGAGAGGGAGGCCACAGATGCCCATCAAAGTCGGACAGGATACCGCCAAAACGCGCCGCAGTCTGAGCGTGAATGGTAAATCCATTTCCTATTATTCGATCCCTGCCGCACAAGAGGCCGGTCTGGGCGATTTCTCGAAACTGCCAGCCGCACTCAAGGTGGTGCTGGAAAACATGTTGCGGTTCGAGGATGACGGGTTCTCGGTCTCGGTCGATGACATCAAAGCTTTTGCCGAATGGGGGGCCAACGGTGGCAAAAACCCCCGTGAAATCGCCTATCGCCCTGCCCGCGTACTGATGCAGGATTTCACCGGCGTTCCGGCCGTGGTGGATCTGGCCGCGATGCGTGATGGCATCAAGGCGCTGGGCGGCGACGCGCAAAAGATCAACCCGCTGAACCCGGTCGATCTGGTCATCGACCATTCCGTCATGATCGACGAATTCGGCAACCCGCGTGCGTTCCAGATGAATGTGGACCGTGAATATGAACGCAATATGGAACGGTATCAGTTCCTGAAATGGGGTCAGGGTGCATTCAACAACTTCCGCGTTGTCCCCCCCGGCACCGGTATCTGCCACCAGGTGAACCTTGAATATCTGGCCCAGACCGTCTGGACCGACACCGACCAGAACGGTGAAGAAGTCGCCTATCCCGACACGCTGGTCGGCACCGACAGCCACACCACCATGGTCAACGGCATGGCCGTGCTGGGCTGGGGTGTCGGCGGGATCGAGGCCGAGGCCGCGATGCTGGGTCAACCGATCTCGATGCTGATCCCCGAGGTCGTGGGCTTTGAGCTGACCGGTGATCTGGTCGAAGGCACCACCGGCACCGACCTGGTTCTGAAGGTCGTGGAGATGCTGCGCGAAAAAGGCGTGGTGGGCAAGTTCGTCGAATTTTACGGCGAAGGCCTGGATCGTCTGCCGCTGGCCGACCGTGCGACCATCGCCAACATGGCCCCTGAATACGGCGCGACATGCGGCTTTTTCCCGATTGACGGCGAAACGCTGCGCTACATGCGCAACACCGGCCGCGACGAGGATCGCATCGCGCTGGTTGAAGCCTACGCAAAGGAAAACGGTTTCTGGCGCGATGAAAACTATGCGCCGATCTACACCGATACCCTGTCGCTGGATATGGGCACGATTGTTCCGGCAATCTCCGGGCCCAAACGCCCGCAAGATTATGTTGCGCTGACTGACGCCAAAGCCGCTTTCGCCAAGGAAATGGCCGAGACCTTCAAGCGCCCGATGGGCAAACAGGTCGAGGTCAAAGGCGAAAACTATGGCATGGAATCGGGTAAGGTCGTGATCGCCTCGATCACGTCCTGCACCAACACGTCGAACCCTTACGTGATGATCGGAGCGGGCCTCGTGGCGCGTAAGGCAGCCGCGCTGGGGCTGGATCGCAAGCCTTGGGTCAAAACCTCACTGGCACCGGGGTCGCAGGTTGTGTCCGCTTACCTCGAGGCCGCAGGCCTTCAAGAGGATCTGGACAAGATCGGCTTCAACCTTGTCGGATACGGCTGCACCACATGTATCGGCAACTCGGGTCCGATCCAGAAAGAAATCTCGGAGGCCATTGCGGAAGGCGATCTGGTCGCCACTTCGGTCTTGTCCGGCAACCGCAACTTCGAAGGCCGCATCTCGCCTGACGTGCGCGCAAACTATCTGGCTTCGCCGCCTCTGGTCGTCGTGTACGCCCTGGCAGGCACCATGGACATCGACCTGACATCCGAACCGATCGGTCAGGACAAGGACGGCAACGACGTCTATATGAAAGACCTCTGGCCGACGCAGCAGGAGGTCGCGGAACTGGTCGAACAGACCGTCACGCGCGAAGCGTTCCAATCGAAATACGCCGACGTCTTCAAAGGGGACGAGAAATGGCAGTCGGTCGAAACCACCGATGCGGAAACCTATGACTGGCCGCCGACATCGACCTATATCCAGAACCCGCCCTATTTCCAAGGCATGGGCCCCGAACCGGGCACGATTTCCAACATCGAAGGCGCCAAGGTTCTGGCCATTCTGGGTGACATGGTCACGACCGACCACATCTCGCCCGCGGGGTCATTCGCGACGACCTCGCCCGCAGGCCAGTACCTGATCGAACGTCAGGTTCAGCCGCGTGAATTCAATTCATATGGTTCACGTCGCGGCAACCACGAGGTGATGATGCGCGGCACTTTCGCCAACATCCGCATCAAGAACGAAATGCTGGACGGCGTCGAAGGCGGTTACACCAAAGGCCCGGACGGTGAACAGACGTCAATTTATGACGCCTCGATGGCCTATCAGGCGAACGGCACCCCGCTTGTGGTATTTGGTGGCGAGCAATATGGCGCAGGCTCAAGCCGCGACTGGGCGGCCAAGGGCACGGCGCTGCTGGGCGTCAAGGCTGTAATCGCCGAGAGCTTTGAGCGTATCCACCGTTCGAACCTTGTTGGCATGGGAGTCATTCCATTCGAGTTCACAGGTGGCGACACCCGTAAAACCCTGGGGCTGAAAGGGGATGAAACCGTTTCGATTCACGGGCTGGATACGATCGAGCCGCTACAGGAAGTCCCCTGCACGATCGTTTATGGCGATGGAACCGAAAAGACCATCACCCTGAAATGCCGCATCGATACCGCGCCCGAGATTGAATACATCGAAAACGGAGGCGTGTTGCATTACGTCCTGCGCAATCTTGCGAAGGCATCATAACCGATACCAAAGCGTGCAATTCAAACCCCCGGCTACCCGCCGGGGGTTTTTTGTATTCTGGTCATTTATTCGAAAACCTGAAACTGTTGGGCAAGGTCATCAACGGAAAACCAAACGCCATGAAGAAACCCAACGCCCTGCTGGTATGTTCGCTCAGCGTAATTGCCGTGATCGGGATATGGGGTGTCGTGGACATTCAAAGCCTGGTGACCTGGGCAAGCGGCATCGTCCAGCAGACCTTCCACAGCCGCGGCTGGTTCGTGATGCTCGCCGCTTCGGGCATGTTGATCGGATGCCTGTTTCTGGCATTTTCACCCTATGGAAACATTCGCCTCGGCCGGGATGACGAGGAGCCAGAGTTTTCCACCGCCACATGGATTTCAATGTTGTTCTCCGCCGGTATGGGCGTCGGCCTGCTGTTTTGGGCTGTGGCGGAACCGCTGACCCATTTCAACTTCATCTCCGGCATGGCACCGGATTTCATCGCGGCGCAGCAGGCGATGCTGGCGACAAATTTCCATTGGGGGCTGCATGCCTGGGCGATTTATGGCTCCACCGCGCTGACAATTGCCTATTTCAGCTTCCGGCGCGGTACCGGGATGATGGTTAGTGCGCCGATCAAAAACCTGTTTCCCGGTGAACGCTGGGCTGAACGCGTCGGGTGGCTTTCGGACTTCATGGCGATCATCGCCATTGCCATTGGTGTCGGTGGCTCCATGGCCATGGGCGTGTTTCAGGTGGCAGACGGCATCGCAGTGCTGGGCGGTCGGGAAACGGTCGGCGCCCTTTTGATTGGTGTCGTGTTTCTGGCAATGGTTGCTGCGTATATCCCGGCACTCATGATCGATCTGGGCCAGGGCATGGCGCGCCTGTCCAATGCCGCCATGCTGATCGCAATCGGCCTTGTTGCCTACACGGTGGTCCTTGGCCCCACCGAATACCTTCTGAATACCATCGTTCAGGGGTTCGGAGACTATGTCACCAATGTCATTCCCAGGGGATTTCAGACCTTTACGTTCTTCAGCGATGACGTCACCAGATGGTTCAGCGACTGGACCCTGACCTACATGGTCTGGTGGATTGCCTGGGGCCCGTTCGTGGGCGTCTTTGTCGCCCGCATCTCTCGCGGTCGCACGATACGGGAATTCGTGATCGGCGTCCTGTTCGCCCCCACGCTGTTTTCAATCCTCTGGTTCGGTGCCTTTGGTGGCATTGGCCTGTTCGAGGCACTCAATGGTGCGGGCGAACTGCTGGCCTATACGCAGACAAACATCGAACGCGTAACCTTCGCCCTGCTCGACCGACTTCCACTTTCCGTAATCACCACGCTTGCAACGGTGCTGGCCGCCTTTCTGTTCATCGTGACCAGCGTCGTAAGCGCAGCCTTTGTTCTGGGCACCTTCTCGACGGGCGGGGACGAGAACCCCCCGCCGCGTGTGCGTCTGATCTGGGGGGGATTGCTGGGACTGCTGAGCGTTGCAATGATCCTTTCGGGATCCGTGGACTCGGTTAAGATCCTCATCTCGCTTGGCGCATTGCCCTTTGTCTTCATTTCAGTCCTGCTGATGGTGTGCTTGTTCCGCGGGCTCAGAGAGGAGGGACAACGCAATGCTGATCGGTGATCTCACGGACACTCTGATGAACCTTGTCACCTTCGCGTTCATCGCGGCAATGCTCTGGATATTGCTGCGCAAGTGACCGCATTCCGGCAGCGCAAAAATCAATGTTGAATCCTGGGCGCTTTGCCGGTCATCTGAGTTCATGGAAAAAGTTGCACTGATAACCGGTGGTGCCCGTGGGATCGGGCGGGCAATAGTCGAAGACCTGAGCCGAGATCACCATGTTGCCTTCACCTGGTTGGCCAGCCAGCCGGATTCTGAAGTGCTGAAAGGCGACGTTCTGGCAATTCAATCGGACCTGACAGAAGACAACCAACCCACCCAGGTCGTCAAAAAGGTCATCGATCACTTCGGGCGACTGGACGTGATCGTGAACAACGCCGGTCTTGTTCGCGCCACTCCGAAACAAGCGTTCAGGGTTGAAGACCATCGCGCCATTCTTGACCTCAATCTGCTGGCCCCGGCCGCGTTGCTGGCTGCGGCGTTGCCGCATCTGAAACGCGGCGCTTCGATCGTCAGCATCTCATCGATGAACGCAACATTGCCACCGCGCGACGCCGCGACCTATGGGGCAAGCAAGGCCGCTTTGAACCTCTGGACACGGGCCATGGCGAAAGAGCTCGGCCCCGAAGGCATCCGCGTCAATGCGGTTGCGCCGGGTGCCATCAACATCCCCGAAGGCCCCCGCCCTGACGATCTGACATCGCTTTTCGTCAGGGAAACGGCGCTGGGCCGGATCGGAACACCCGAAGACATCGCCAGGGTCGTTCGGTTTCTGGCCTCGGACGCGGCGGGGTTCGTAACCGGAGAGGTTCTGGGCGTGACCGGAGGCTATCGCTTGTAAGGTGGCTTAAACCTCGTTTTCCAAATTGCTCAACCGCCCGCAGCCTTTTCCAACGCCGGACGCAGAGTGTTTTCAATCACGCGCTGCGTAATCGGGCCGGCAAAGCGGAAGATGATTGTGCCGTCGCCATCAACCACATAGGTTTCGGGTACGCCGTAAAGACCCCAATCCAATGCCATGCGGCCCTTCTCATCACGGCCAATCGCGGCGTAGGGGTCACCCAGCTCGGTCAAGAACGCTTGGGCGTTGCCCAACTGGTCTTTGTAGTTGATGCCATAGACCGGGATGCCTTCGGCGGCCAGCGCTTCCAGATTGGGATGCTCGGCACGGCACGGCGCGCACCAGCTGGCCCAGTAGTTGACCAGTTTGACTTCTCCATCCCGCAGCGTGGCATCGTCGAACAGCTTCTTTTCCGGGAACTCGGACAGAACCACGGGCGGAGCCGGTTGGCCTTCGCGGGCAGAGGGCAACGCGTTGGGGTCTTCCCGGAACATACCGATCCCGGCCAACACGGCGAACGCGCCAAAAATCAAAGGCGGCGCGATCATCAGGGGCGATATCTTAGCCATTGCGCGAGATCCTTTGTTCGATTTTTTCCATCTCAGTGCGTATCTTGCGCCCTCGCATCACGCTGAACACGATCAATGCCACAAGCAGCACGATGGACACGGCATAAGACGACAAAACCGCGTCAGCGTATTTTCCAAGATCGGGGATCATCCGCCCACCCTTTCCCGCGCCTGCAACGCCTTGATGCGACGCGCGCGGATTTCAGTCCCGGTGCGGTACAGCACCAAAGCAATGAACAGCAGAACAAATCCGATGATGCACAGCAACAGCGGATAGAAGTAGATATTGCTGACTTTTTCTTCCGTATCGGCTCCGGTCACGGCAGCCGCCCGCATGACCGATGCGCCCTGATGCAGGCCCTGGTTCCAGAAGTTGACCGCATATCGGCTGAGCAGCGCGAACACGGATCCGACCAGACACAGAACCGAGGTCAGGTCCGCCGCAGTATCCGGATCCTCGATGGCTTCCCACAACGCGACATAGCCAAGATAGAACAGGAACAGGATCAGAAACGACGTCAGACGCGGATCCCACGCCCACCAGGTGCCCCACATGGGCTGTCCCCAGATCGCCCCTGTCAGCAACGCAATCAGGGTCATCACGATCCCGATCGGTGCAGCCGCCCGCGCCGCCAGCGCGCTGACATGGTGACGTCGCACCAGCCAGACCAGAGAAGTCGCCAGCATCATCAGCCAGCAATTGATCGCCATCAGCGCCGCCGGTACGTGCAGATAGATGATCTTGACCGTCGACCCTTGCTTGTAGTCGTCCGGCGTGAAGAAGAACCCCCAGACCAGCCCGACGACGATGCAGAAGATCGAGACGATCCAGAAAAACGGCAGGACACGTTCACTGGTCGCAAGAAACTTGCGCGGGTTGGCGTATTCCCAGAGGGCATTGGCTTTGGCTGCTATCGACATGGGCCCTATCTAGTCCGAGTTGGGGGTTTTCTCAATTGACATCAGTCAAAGTTGGGACGGTTCACCGCAGATTGATACGCAACACAGCCGCGCTGGCGAAGGGCAACAACGCGATGGTGGCCGCCGTGATCCCCGCCAGCATCAACAACGGCGTCTGCACGTCCATCCCCGTTGCCCCACGCCGGGCGACCTCGGCCCCGAAAATCAGGGTGGGGACGTAAAGCGGCAGCACCAAGAGCGACAACAGCAACCCGCCGCGCTTGAGACCGACAGTCAGGGCAGCGCCGAATGTTCCGATCACGCTCATGGCCGGGGTGCCGATCAGCAGCGAGATGACAAGCCAGAAGAACCCTTGCGCAGGCAGGTTCAGCAAGACCCCCAGAAAAGGTGCGGCCAGAACCAAAGGCAGGCCTGTGGTCAGCCAGTGGGCCAGCGCCTTGATGGTCACGACTGATTCCAGTGGCAGCGGCGCCGTGGCCAGCAGGTCCAGTGACCCGTCCTCCCAGTCCAACGCCAGAAGACGGTCAAGAGACAGCAGGCAAGCCAGCAACGCCCCCAGCCAGAGCACACCGGGCGCAATGGTGGACAGCAGTGACGATTGTGGCCCCACTGCAAACGGCACCATCACGGTCACGATCAGGAAAAAGGCTAATCCCAAACCAAACCCGCCGCCCGCACGGAAGGCCAGTTTCAGGTCGCGCAGCAGAAGGGCGATCACAGGAAGCCTCCGTCGAAATCGTCAATGGGTTTGGGTTTGGCCTTGTTCGGGCCGACGTCCAGAACCTCACCATCGAGGCCAAGGTCGATATGGGTCGCGATCAGGGCTGACCCACCCTGCCCCAGATGCGCGCGGACTGCATCGGCGAACATCTGCACCGCATTTCTGTCCAGAGAAACGGTCGGCTCGTCCAGCATCCAGATCGGCCGCCCGGTGACCAGCATGCGTGCCAGCCCCAGCCGCCGTTTCTGACCTGCCGACAGGTTCCCTGCATGGCGATCCGCCAGCTCGTTCAACTGGAACGCGTCCAACGCCGTCTGGATGCCGTTGGTTCCAAAAACAGAAGCCCAGAACGTCAGGTTCTCGGATACAGTCAGCGTCGGTTTCAGCCCGTCCGAATGGGACGCATATGCAATCTGATCTTCCGCGCCCTGAATCTGACCCTTCAGCGGCGGCTGCAACCCGGCCAATGTGCGCAGAAGGGTCGTTTTGCCGATCCCGTTCGGCCCACGCAGAATCAGCGCTTTGCCAGGAGGCAGCTGAAAGCTGAGATGCTCCAGGACGGGAATGCCACCACGGGTGATCGACAGGTCGGTTACAATCAGAGTCATGAGACCCGCTTATCGGAATGTCATCAGAGGCAAAAGGTGGGATTTGCCGCAGTTCGGTTGTGGGAGCTCTGAGCAGAGAGGTCCGAGTGAGGGGCCAGCCCCTCACACACCCCGGGATATTTTCAGCCAGATGAAGTGATCCCGTCAGACCGGGATCAGAGCAAGCGCTATTCGGCGACCTTCAGAGAGCAAGACATTGTAGGTGCGGCACGCAGCCGGAGAATTCATGATTTCGACGCCGACACCGGCACTCTCCAGCTGGGTGCGCAAAGACTGGGGAATGTGGGCCATGTCTTTGCCCGTACCGACAAGCAGAACGTCAATTCCATCGGCCAGCTCCAGAAGTGGCTGCGCATCTTCATAACCGCCCCAGGTGGCAGGTCCTGCGGGGCCGGTCAGAACTGCGCCTTCGAACACATCACCGCCGATGCGGAAAAACCCGGGGCCATAGCCATCAACCGGCTTGGCATCCGAAAACGTAACTTGGTTCAGGCGCATTCCTTCCCTCCTTCAATCCAGGATCGGCAAGCCGGAAACGACTGCTATCAGAATGACCGAATAAGCCGCAGCGCGATAGATCCGTTCGAGCTTTGGATCGAACAGAGCCTTGCCGATCAGTGTCGTGCTCAGATAGGGCAAGCCCAGCAGCAGGACAATCCAAAGGATCGACAGATCCGCAGCGCCTCCGATCAGGATGCTGAAGACGATGGCCACATCCAGCAAAGCCAGAAAGATGATCGTGTTGGCACGAATCTTGCGCACATCTGAAGAGCTGGCCAGATAGAATACGATAACGACCGGGCCGGTCAGTCCGGTCATGCCGCCGATCACGCCTGCGCTGCCTCCGATGGCCAGCCGTCCGGGCACACCCAGCCGCCCCTGCCAGCGCCAGCCAGTGACGATCGCCAACAGGGTCACGCCGGTGATACCGCAGGCAATCCAGCGCAGAACGACCGTGTCGGCCTGTGCCATGACCCAAAGGCCAAGCGGCACGGTTAGTGCCGCTGCAACGCCCAAAGTGCTGATTTCGGTCTTGTCGCATTCACGCCATGCCTGCGGCGCCAGCGCAAAGGTCGATACGATCCCGGTGGCTGCCATCAGAAAGACGACATCGGCAATCGGTAGAAATTGAGTGGCCACCGGAACAAAGATCATCGCGGTGCCAAAACCAGTGAAGCCGCGGACAAGTCCCGCGGCTCCGATGGTAAGAACCAACCAACCCAGCCCCGGCAGGGACAAGGCCTGTTGCAACGCCTCAGGCATCGATATTGGCAAACTGGTTGCCCGCCGTGTTCGACGGCTTGGACCAGTCGCGCTTGACCCCCAGCCACAACAGGATGGTCGAGGCGACGAAGACCGATGAATAGGTGCCCACGATCACGCCCCAGATCATCGCGAATACAAAGCCGCGGATCACATCGCCACCCAGAACATAAAGTGAGATCAACGCCAGCAAAGTGGTGACCGAGGTCATCACCGTCCGGCTGAGCGTTTCGTTGATCGAAATGTTCAGGACGTCTTTGAGGTCTTTCTTTTTGTACTTCCGCAGATTCTCACGCACCCGGTCGAAAACGACCACGGTATCGTTCAGCGAATAACCGACGATGGTCAGAAGGGCCGCGATAATGGCCAGGTCAAACCGGATTTGCAGTTCTGAGAAGATGCCGATGGTCAGGATCACATCGTGAACCAGTGCCGCCACGGCCCCCAGCGCGAACTGCCATTCGAACCGTAGCCAGATATAGACAAGCACCGCGCCAATCGCCAAAGCCACCGCGATGACGGCGGTCTGGATCAACTCGCCCGAGACCTTGGGGCCCACGGATTCTACGGAGACGAACTGAATATCAGGTATTACCTGCTGCAACGCGTCCTCTACGGCGGTGATGGTCGCTGCTTCGACAGCCTCGGCATCTTCCTGCGCCTGGATGCGGATCATCGCAACGTTTTCGTCATCCGCAAAGGTTGGATCGAAAATCTCGGTGATGGTCACATCGCCCAGTTCCAGCGGGGCGATGGCATCTCGGTATGTGCCCACATCGATCTCGACCGCGCTTTGCGTCCGGATCGTCGTGCCACCCCGGAAATCAATACCGAAATTCAGCCCTTGCAGCATGAACGAGGTGAAGGCAATCACCATCATCAGGCCGGAAATGCCCAACCAGACCTTCCAGCGGTTGAAGAAATCGAACGAGGTGTTCTGGGGTACGAGTTTCAGTCTCATGTCAAACCTCGATCGTTTTCGGACGGCGGCGTTCGAACCACATCACGATCATCAGGCGCGTCACGAAGATCGCGGTGAAGACCGAAGTCAGAATGCCGAGGCCCAGAGTGATTGCAAAGCCGCGCACCGGGCCACTGCCCATGGCAAACAGGATCACGGCGGTGATGAATGTGGTCACGTTCGCATCCAGAATGGCAGACAGCGCCTTTTCATAGCCCAGTTCGATTGCGCGCGCCGGACCTTTGGCGGATTTCAATTCCTCGCGGATACGTTCAAAGATCAGCACGTTGGCGTCCACCGCCATACCGACAGTCAATACGATCCCCGCGATACCCGGCAGGGTCAAGGTTGCTCCGATCATGGACAGCAGACCGAACAACAGGCCCACATTGATGATCAGCGCGATGTTGGCGAAGATCCCGAACAGACCATAGCTGAGCGCCATGAAAACCAACACCGCGACAAAGGCCACGATGGTGGCGACTTTGCCCGCGTCGATACTGTCCTGCCCTAACTCGGGTCCGATGGTACGTTCTTCGAGGAATTCCAAACCGGCAGGCAGTGCGCCCGCTCGCAGCAGGACGGCCAGGTTGGTGCTTTCCTCAACCGTAAAGTTCCCGGTGATGATGCCCGAGCCGCCCGGAATATGACTTTGGATCACGGGGGCTGAAATCACTTCATCGTCCAGAACGATGGCAAAGGGGGCTCCGATATTGTCGCGGGTGTAATCCCCAAATTTGCGCGCACCAGACGTGTTGAACCGGAAGTTGACCGCAGGGCGGCCGTTTTGGTCGAATGCGGGCTGCGCATCGACCAGTTCCTCTCCGGTAACGACCGGAGCGGACTCAATTGTGTAGTAAACACCGCTTTCGTCAATCGACGGCACGATTTCCTCGCCGATGCCTGCAACGGCATCCGGCTCGGTGCCGCGTCCGGCAACCGGGTTAAAGGTCAGTTGCGCCGTCGTGCCGATGATCTCTTTCAACTCACCCGCGCTGCCGATGCCAGGCACCTGAATCAGGATACGATCGGCACCCTGACGCTGAATGGTCGGCTCTCGGGTTCCCACTTCGTCGATCCGGCGGCGGATGATTTCCAACGATTGACGCACTGTGCGGTCGTCTGAGGCTAGTTTTTCTGCCTCGGACAACTGAACGACAATCGTGTCGCCTTCGGCACGTGCCTCGATATCCGTTGCCCCGACACCAGTCAGGGTCTGCACTTGACGGGCAAGACCGCGCACGACCTCCAGTGCCCGCGCCATGCCCTCAGGCTGGCTGATGCGCACGCGAATCTCATCTGGGGCCGATTCCTGACGGCGGACCGTCCCAACGGTCGAACGCTCATCGCGCAGGGCGTCACGGATATCTGGCCACATCGCCTCCATCCGGGATTCGTAGACGTCCTGCACCTGAACTTCGGCCAACAGATGTGCACCGCCGCGCAGGTCAAGGCCCAGATTGACCAGTGACGAGGGCAGCCAGTTCGGCCATTGCCCCGCCTCGGCCTGCAACTCGGGCGTGTCCACGCCCAGCTCGATCGCAGCTTTGGCGTCGTTTGATTGCTCGACCCGTGTATAAAACGCATTTGGCAGGGCCATGATCAGGCCAGTCACGCAGACCAGCCAGATCAGAACCCGCTTCCAGGTATCAATGTGCAGCATTACCCTGCCTTTTCAAGGATTTGTAAGGTGATGTTATTTCGCAGGTTCGGTTTTGTTCAGAACCTGAGCGATGGTCGATTTAACCACACGCACTTTAACACCTTCGGCGATCTCGACTTCGATCTCGTTTTCGCCTTCCTTGACCTTCGACACTTTGCCGATCAGCCCGCCTTGGGTGACAACCTGATCCCCCCGACGCACGGCATCGACCATGGCCTGATGTTCCTTCATTTTCTTCTGCTGCGGACGGATCAGCAGGAAATACATGATCGCAAAGATCAGGATAAGCGGGAGAAACTGGGCGATTGCGCCACCTTCCATGGGATATTCCTTTGTTCAGATCTTGCGGCACCGTTCCGCAAATTTTGCCGGAACCTATGCTTTGAAATGCGCGTTTGCAAGCAAAGGTGGTCATGTGATCGGCCGCAACCTGACAAAGGTGCCACATGAACCGGTCAATCGTTGCAGATATGTCCTATGCAGATATCTCAATTTGGCTATAGTCGAACATCAGGGGGGGCAATGAGAGCTAGATACAAACCATTCCAATCGTTGACGCTTTTGCTGTCTCTGCTGAGCTTGATCTTGTGTCTGGCCGCATCGGTGAAGGCCCAGGAATTGCCTGCCGAAGCCACCGAACCCGAGGCGGAAGAAACCGAAAGTTTCAAGGCACCCGTCATCGTGGACGGCGACATGTTGTTCTTCCTGCGCGGCTCCAGCGCCCTGCCCGCGCCGGAACGTGCCGAAAGCGTGCAGAACAAGATCATTGAGGTGGCCGAGGCCTCGGAAAGCCCCACGGTCGACATCACCTTTGAAGAAACCGACCTGGGTATACGCATTCGCGCCGACGGTGAAATCGTATCGATCGTTACAGTTGCAGACGCCGAACTGGACCAGATGGAGCTGGACGTCCTCGGCTTCTTGCATGGTCAGGCCATCGAAGAGGCCATCCTTGCCTACCGCTCCAACCGTACAGATCAAGCCCGGGTATCCGGAGCGATTGAAGCCGCGGGATGGACCTTAGGTTTTGTCGTCTTCGTGCTGGTTATCCTTTGGCTTCACCGGCGGATCAGGCGGCGCACTCTGAAACTGGTAAAGCGTTATTTGAAGGATGTCGAAACGGCGACGGCCAAAAGCGTTCAGGCCGAAGCAATCGCCGCCCTGATCCGATACGGGCTGAATTTTGCCCTGTTGGTCATCTTCTTTCTCGGCTTCTACTACTACCTGTCCTTCGTTCTACTGGCCTTTGCGGAAACACGCTATTTCGCGCAACTGCTGCTTACCTATCTGACAGAACCGGTACTGCTGATATTCAAGGGAATACTCAGCTATATCCCAAACCTGATTATGCTCAGCCTGATCGCATGGGTCACTTTGTACATAATCAAGGGCATGCGCGTGTTCTTCGACGCGGTCGAAGCCGGTTCGTTCGAAATGGGCGATTTTGAAAAACACTGGGTCAATCCGACGTTCAACATCGCTCGGGTTATCGTGATTCTGATCGCGCTCGTCTTTGCTGTTCCCTACATTCCCGGTTCGGATTCGGCCGCCTTCCAGGGTCTGACCATTCTGGTCGGCGCCATGCTGTCGCTGGGTGCCAACTCGGTCGTGTCCAACATGCTGGCAGGGCTGTTCGTGATCTATCGTCGTTCCACGTCAATCGGCGACCGCATTCAGATCGAAGAGCATATCGGCGACGTGGTTCAGATCAAACTGATGGAGACGCATCTGAAATCCATCAAGAACGAGCTGATTTCGATCCCGAACGCCCAATTGATGAATTCGGACGTCGTGAATTTCTCGAAGAAAACCGATGGCAGTGGGTTGCTGCTGCACACGACGGTTGGCATCGGATATGAAGAACCGCCCGAAAAGGTCGAAGCAATGCTGATCGAGGCGGCCAACCGCACCAAGGGGATCAAGGCCAAACCTGAACCTTTCGTGTTGTGGACGGCGCTGGCCGACTACGCCATCAATTATCAGATCAACGGTTACACCACCCGCGGCAGCATCATTCCCAAAATCCGCTCGGACCTGCATCGCAACATTGTCGCCGTTTTCAATGAGAACAAAGTGCAGATCATGACGCCATCTTACATGGCTGATCCGCCAGAACCAAAAATCCCGGCGGATGAATGGGATGGTCATCTGGCACATGAATCGCACGAGGAAGCGGATAAGTCGTAACCGGCGCTACACCCTGCCCCACAGATGGTGCATAAGCGGTTTCAGTGATTCACGCATTCAAGGATCTGAGACATGCACGACATCCGCGCCATTCGCGAAAACCCTGCCGCTTTCGACGCCGCTTTAGCGCGCCGTGGGGACGCGCCGGTGTCGTCAGATTTGCTCAGGCTGGACGAAAGCCGTCGCGCCAAGATTCTGGCGGCCGAAACAGCGCAAGCCGAACAGAACAAGGCGTCCAAGGAAGTCGGGGCTGCCAAGGCTCGAGGCGACGAAGCCGAATTCGAACGCCTGCGCGCGCTGGTCGCCGAGAAAAAGGCCGAAATCGCGCGCATGCAGACCGAGGCCAAGGATCTGGATGCCCTGCTGACGGATCAGTTGATCCGGATCGCAAATCTGCCCGCCGAGGATGTGCCGGATGGCGTGGATGATAACGACAACGTCGAGATCAGCCGCTGGGGCACACCGCGTGAACTGGATTTTGCGCCCAAGGAACACTTCGAGATCGAAGCCGTTCAGCAAGGCATGGATTTCGAAACCGCGGCCAAACTCTCGGGTTCGCGATTTGTGCTGTTGTCCGGTGGAGTCGCCCGTATTCATCGCGCTTTGGCGCAGTTCATGCTGGATACGCATATCACCGAAAACGGGCTGACCGAGGTGAATGGCCCGGTTCTGGTTCTGTCCGAGATGATGCAGGGCACCGGCCAATTGCCGAAATTTGGCGAAGACAGCTATCAGACCCGCGAAGGCTGGTGGCTTATCCCGACCTCCGAAGTGTCGCTGACCAATATCGTAAACGACAGTTTGATCGAGGAAAGCTATCTGCCCCGCCGCTACACCGCGCATTCCCTGTGCTTCCGGTCCGAGGCCGGATCCGCGGGCAAAGACACCCGCGGGATGTTGCGGCAACACCAGTTCGAAAAGGTCGAGATGGTTTCGATCACGCATCCGGACAAATCGGATGAAGAACAGAAGCGCATGCTGCACTGCGCCGAGGGCATTCTGGAAAAGCTGGGCATTCCTTACCGCACTGTCATCCTGTGTACCGGTGACATGGGCTTTGGCGCCCGCCGCACCTATGATATCGAGGCCTGGTTGCCCGGTCAGGACACCTATCGCGAGATCAGCTCGGTTTCGACATGCGGTGATTTTCAGGCCCGCCGCATGAACGCAAGGTTCCGCCCCGACGGTGGCGGCAAGCCGGAATACGTCCATACGCTGAACGGTTCGGGTTTGGCTGTTGGGCGTTGCCTGATTGCAGTGCTGGAAAATGGCCAGAACTCGGACGGCACCGTGACCCTGCCCGAAGTCCTGAGCCCCTATCTGGGCGGCAAACTGACCCTGCAACTGGACGGCACACTGGCCTAAAAAACGAAACCGGCACCACCGGGCGCCGGTTCACAATGCAAGACAGGGCGAAGGAATTTATTTCTTCGCCCTTTTCTTGTCCTTATTGCTATCTTTCTTCTTGTCACTTTTTTTCTTGCCCTTCTCGGCGTCTTTTTTGCTCTTCTTGGCGTCTTTTTTCTTTTCGTTCTTTTTCGATTTTTTGTCCTTCTTGGACTTTGCTTTCACCTTATCCTTGGCCTTGGAAAACGCTGCTTCCATTTCTTTGCGTTTCTTGGCGGCTTTTTCAGCTTTCGCCTTGGCCTTGGCCTTTTTCTTGGCGGCGGCTTCGGCTTTTTCGGCCGCCGCTTGTTCTTCTGCCGCTTTGCGTGCAGCTTCTTCCGCCCGTTTTTCTGCCGCTACAGCGGCCACGGTCTTGCGCGGGGCGGCTTTTCGTGTCGCCGCCTTTCGGGCGGCTGGTCTTGCGGCTGCTGGCTTCCGTGCCGCTGGCTTTCGTGCCGCTGGCTTTCGTGCCGGCGCCTTGCGCGCGCCAGGCTTCCCGGCAGTGGGTGTTGCGGCTATTGCGGCTTTTGCGGCTTCGATCAATACGGCGGCTCGGCTCTCACCGACCCGAGGAACCTTGACCAGATCTGCGGGTGACGCCTTCGCTATCGCTTCTGCGGTCTTAAAGCCATTGGCTGCAAGGGCTTTTTCCAGCGCCTCTCCCACACCTTTTACGTCGGTCACTGCAGTCATCTAAGGGTCCTTTCTCTATCGCCCTGCCTCATCGCGTATACATTGGAAATGCATATACGCCAGTTCAGCGCTTGCCTTATCAGAGCCAATGGATCAGCTATGCGCCAACCCAGCGGTTCGGTCATTTTTCGGGAATGGCACGAGGCGTTTCGCATCCTCATCCCAAAGCTTGAGGTTCAAAGCCGCCACTGCCTCGGGGAACTTGATCCGACGAGGCGTGAATTCAGGCGGCAGGTTATAGTGGCAGGCCCGCAACCGGTACGATGGGATACGTGCGTTGTAATGATGGATATCATGTAGCGTGATGCAGGCGACGGCAGTATCGAACCACCATCCGAAATCCAGTGCAGAAGATCCATGCAACGCTGCAGTCTGCGGGTTCAGATCAGGACGGCGATCCCAATAGGTATCTTCAAAATTGTGTTGCAGATACACGAGAAACACACCCAGCATTCCGCCCAGAAAAGAAAACACCAGCCAGACCAGAATACCGGTCATGCCCGCCACCAGGTACAACAGGCCCAAAAACACGATGATCGAGGCATTGTGCAGCAAGACGCCTTTGACACCGAAACGAACAGTGTTCTTGGGCCAGCGATAGCGAATGAAATATGTGAACAGCGCACCGACCGGCACCAGAATGAAAGGGTTTCGATACAGCCTGTAAAACAAACGTGTTTTCCAGTCCGCGTTTTTCCATTCCCGCAATGTCATCGTGTGAATTTCGCCGGTCTCACGATGCTCAAGGTTTCCGATCCCCGCGTGGTGCAGATTGTGGTTCTGCTTCATCACCTCGAACGGTGCAAAGGTGAATGGCGAAAGACCATGCCCTGCCCATTCGTTCTGCATTCGCGTTTCAAACAGCGAATGGTGCCCGCAATCATGTTGCAGCACATAAAGGCGTACCGCCGAAAAGGCGAAGACGATCCCGGCCGGGATCATGATGTACCAGCGATCCACGAATACGATCGCCAGAGACAGCGATGCGAAATACACCGCAAACGTGCCGAAATAGCTCAGTGCAGCCAATCTGTTGTCCTGAACTGCGTAGTGTCTTGTGTATTCCCTCAGATCCATCCAGTCCGCTCCCCACGATGGCCCTGTTTTAATCTGTTAAAAACCCAGGCGCGGCTTGACCGCGTGCAAGCAATGCATGTGCTGACAGATGCACACACGCGAATGCTAGCGCGCAGAACAGGGGCTGTCACGCCCTCAGAGCGAAAACGCTGAAAATTGGCGCAGTTACGCGCTGGCGTCAGGATCACCGGCACTGAAAAACGCGAGCCTCTCAAAAGAAGGAAGCGCCCGAGAAATACTGCCCTGAAGTGTCTCGAAAAGCTTCAACCGCATTCGCATGCCCCTCTGAGTTGACGCGTGGAGGCTACCGATCAGAAAAACAAACAGTTTTTTCAGGCCTGTTGATGGACTTTATCGAGAAATTTTTTGCCATTTGCACCATTCATCTGCGTCTCGCTTGCGGGGTGCTCTTATAACGGTTTCAGCACCTCATCTTCTGCCGCCATCTTGACTGGCAATGCAGTCCTGCACGAGTTGCGCGGTCGCGGGCTGCACCTCAATTCAGGATCGCAGTTTGGTATATGGGGAACGCAGCGGCGTGAAAATCGCCTTGCGCTCTGATCCTGCCAAGGCACTGCCTGTCGAGGTCAACGCAGGTGTACAGCGCCGCGTGACAACGCTGGTTCCGCCCATATCGCGCAATCAAAACAAACGACCCAATGATGAGGCGGTCAGTTTGGTTTCGACATTTGACCTGACCTATGACTATGCCGACGCTTCCAAAGGTCTTTTCGGAGGTCGAACGCGATTTGCAACGATCTTCGCGCCAGGTTCAGCCGCGACCGAACTGGCGACGGCCATTGAACAGGGCAATGGGACGTCAGAGGGTATCGCCAATGCCGCAGAAGCGAACCGCGCATTCGTCCTTGGGAACGATTGAGTCAGTCTGCCTGTGTCATCAAAGCCCTGAGTCCGGTGCGCAGCTTACCCGCGCCCCTTTAGATGCTTGGCCAATGCGCCCGCGTTTTTCTTGCGTCGACCCTTGTAGGGGTTCTTGTCCCCTTGCCCGCGCAGCGTCAGGCGGATCGGTGTTCCGGGCATGTCGAAATCCTGCCGTAAACCGTTCACCAAATAACGGGTATAGCTTTCAGGCATTTTGTCGGGATGCGAACACATCACCACAAACCCCGGAGGTCGGGTCTTGGCCTGCGTCATGTAGCGCAGTTTGATCCGGCGTCCCTGTGGGGCTGGCGGCGGGTGTTGTTCCAGCATCGCGGTCAGCCAGCGATTCAAGGCGGCAGTCGGCACCCGGCGGTTCCAGACGTCATGGGCGCGCAGGATCGCGGCGCGCAAACGCTCCAGTCCCCGGCCCGTCTTGGCGGAAACCGTGATCAGCGGCGCGCCGCGAAGTTGCGGCAGCAGACGGTCAAACGACTCCTTCAACTCGCGCAGCTTTTCCTGCTTGTTGTCTTCTATGTCCCACTTGTTGACGGCGACGACAACGGCCCGGCCTTCGCGCTCGGCCAAATCGGCAATCCGCAGATCCTGCTGTTCAAACGGGATCGCGGCGTCCAGCAACACAACGACGACCTCGGCAAATTTTACCGCGCGCAGGCCGTCGGACACGGAAAGCTTTTCCAGCTTTTCCTGTACTTTTGCTTTCTTGCGCATCCCTGCGGTGTCAAAGATCCGCATCGGCGTGCTTTGGCCGTCCGGGTCAGCCCAGTCGATTCGCAAACTGATTGCGTCACGCGTGATCCCGGCTTCTGGCCCAGTCAACAGACGGTCTTCGCCGATGATCTTGTTGATCAAGGTGGATTTGCCCGCATTCGGACGCCCCACCACCGCAACCTGCAAGGGCTTGGCCGCGGTGATCAGCGGCGTCTCACCCTCACCGTCTTCGTCCAGTTCAATGTCCGTTTGCGGGGCTTCCTCGACCTGTTTTTCCTCTGCCGCATCCGCCAGAGGCATCAGCTGCGCATAGAGGTCCGTCATCCCTTCACCGTGTTCGCCCGACAAGCGGACCGGTTCACCCAGACCAAGGTTGTAAGCCTCCAGAACACCCGCATCCGCAGCATTGCCTTCGGCCTTGTTGGCCGCAAGGATCACGTGCTTGGACCGTTTGCGCAGGATCTCTGCGAACATTTCATCCGTTGGTGTCACACCGACGCGCGCGTCGATCATGAACAGGCAAACATCAGCCATGTCCACGGCACGTTCCGTCAGACGGCGCATCCGCCCCTGAAGGCTGTCATCCGTTGCGTCCTCAAGACCCGCCGTATCAATCACTGTAAAGCGCAGATCGCCCAGACGCCCTTCGCCTTCGCGCAGGTCACGCGTCACGCCGGGCTGGTCGTCGACAAGGGCCAGACGTTTGCCCACAAGGCGGTTGAACAGGGTGGATTTGCCCACATTCGGGCGCCCCACGATGGCGAGGGTCAGCGACATGATACTCAACTTTCAAGACTCAAGAAGCGCCCTTTAGCGCATCTTGCCGTCAACGGAAAGCGTGTAGATCCCCCTTGGAGGAAACGACATACAGCGTTTGCCCGGCGACAACCGGAGCCGTAGTTGCACCTCCGGGAACTTCGACCTGGTGAACCAGTGCCCCGTTAACCGGATTGAAGAAGCGCAGATAACCATCATTGGATGCAATCACAATACGGCCTCCGGCCAGGATCGGACCGTAATGTGCAAAGATCGGTCCACGGCGGCCTCGCTTGTCCTTGACAAAGCTTGGCAGATCCTGCGCCCAGATGACCGAGCCATCGGCCGCATTCAAGCGCACCAGCTGACTGCGGTCACTGATCAGGAAGATGCTGTTGCCTGCGGGCCAGACAGTATCAACCGCTCCTTCATCGGCGGTCCAGCGGCGTTCACCGGTGGCAGCGTCAAAGGCAACGGTCCGGCCAGAATGGTTGCCGATATAGATTGTGTTTCCGACAACCATCGGACTGCCGGTCACGTCAACGATCTGCGCAGCGGCCCGTCCCCGCCGCCCGCCTGCGACGGACGCATTCCAGCGACGGATGCCCCCACGGCGGAAGGTGGCCGCAACATCGCCGGACCCGAATGCAAACACAGCCAGGTCCGAGGCAATCACCGGTGCCGGTGCGCCCAGAACGTTGCCGACGCTGGGCGTGCCTTCGATTTGCCAGGCGATACGCCCATCCTTGGTGTTGATGGTCCACCCGGTTTCGTCCCCCGCAACCAGGTACAACAACCCGTCATTGACCATCGGAGAGCCGCTTCCGGTTGCGTCCAATCGCTTCTGCCACCGCACGGCGCCCGTTTTTGCATCCAATGCGGTCAGTCGCCCGAACCCGGAGGACACATAGAGAACGCCGTTCGAATACGCCATGCCGCCACCGGTGGCGTCTGCATCACCGTCGCTTGGCGGAACCAGATCGGTATCCCAGGCCAACTGGCCCTGCGGCGTGACCGCTGACACCGTCGCCCCCGCATCCAGCGTATAGATCAACCCGCCCGCAACCACCGGTTCGGCGGTGATACGTTGCTTGCGCGAGTCGCCCTGCCCGATCGACACAGACCAGACCCGCTGTGGCGTGCCACGCAGTGCTGCGTTCGAGGTTCGGTAAGCAGCCGTACCAGGGCTTTGCGGCCAGCTGGCATTCGCTTTTTGAGCTGGCAGGCTGATGGGCTGAGAGCCGCTTTTTTCCACTGTTTCCAGATCAGACGCCGGACGGATGTCTTCACGTTCTCCGGGCAAAATCGCTTCGGGAGGTTCACAGGCGGTCAATGCGGTCAAAGCCAGTGCCGCAACCGGCAATCCCGCGCGGGAAATTAGTCTTGTTACCATGGTGTTCCGAACTCGCCTGTCATTAAGTCTTTTGTCCCGCCTGGTCAGCCCTGTTGCGCCACCAATGGCTCGGGTTCGCCGCCCAACGCAACTATCAGCTGGGCCGCACGCTGTTGCAGATCAATACCGACCTCGGCGTCCTGACGCAGCGCCTGCAAGCGGTCCAGTGCCGCATCGACATTGCCCTCGGACACGTCGATCAGGGCCAGTTGCTCTTCGGCCAGCAGTCGAAGGGGCGCACCCGGCGCTGCCAGCGCTTCGAACTGCTGCCGACGGTCGGCGGCGGGCAAGGTGTCGCTTTGCAACAAAAGCGCCTTGAAGCTTGCGATCGCACGATAGATCTCGGGCAAATCCCCCTGCACGGCAACCGCGTTCAGACTGTTGACCGCCTCTTCGCGCGATCCCGCTTCAAGCTGGGACGCAGACAGCAGCATGTTCAGAACAGCATTCCCGCCCGGCGACTGCGCCTCGATTTCCCGCAAACCGGCTGCCCGTGCATCAGAATCGTTTTCCGACAGGGCCGCAAGAATCGAGTCACCCAGATCCTGCGCCTGCGCCGTATCGCGGGATTTGCGGTATTCATTGAACGCCGCCCCGCCAACAATCAGCGCGACCGCCGCCACACCAACCCAGCCCCAACGGCGCAGCAGCAGATACATCCGGTCACGGCGTACCTCTTCCGTGACCTCATCAATGAAACTGTCGGTGTCGCTCATTCCTGCCCCCTGGGCTGTGTGTCTTGTATAAGTGCGCCATGTCATACCCCGGCACCAACGCCAAGCCAAGGGTCCGATTTTGCGCATTTTCACCGCTTGGCTTCTCTCTTGCGAAAAAAACTAAACCGAACTATTCAGTTTAGTGTAGAAATTACACAGCCGACGCCCCATTTCATACCAAGACGGCCCGCTTTCGTTGGCACCGAATTCTAGGAGAAACACTGAATGCGTTTGATTTCTTTCATCAACGCCCTTCTGGTTATTATTGCGTTGTATTTTCTTGTTTTTGAGCGCGACTCTTTGTTTGCTTTCGCCGGGCGTGGCGAAGCGGAAGAAGCGGCGCAGACCGAAGCCGCCGAATCCGACGAGACCGATATTGATGCCGTTGGCGTGGTCGCCCTGCGTTCGCAGGCGCGCGAAATTGACAGTGCGGTTCTGCTGCGAGGACAAACCAAGGCGAACCGGCAGGTCGAGGTTCTGTCTGAAACCACGTCCACGGTCATCTCGGAACCCAAGCGCAAAGGTGCCTTTGTCGAGGCCGGGGATGTTCTGTGTGAACTCGACCCCGGCACGCGCCCAGCGCAACTGGCCGAGGCGCTGGCCGGAAAACTCGAAGCCGAAAGCCGCATTCCCGAGGCTGAAGCCCGCTTGCAAGAGGCGCATGCCCGTGTGGCCGAGGCCGAAATCAATCTGACGGCTTCGCGCAAACTGGCGGAAACCGGGTTTGCTTCGGAAACCCGCCGGATTTCCAGCGAGGCTGCGATGAGCGCCGCCAAAGCAGGTGTAAAATCCGCCGAAGCCGAGCTGGAGGCGACCCGGGCCGGAATCGAAGCCGCCGCAGCGGCTGTCGAAGCCGCGCAGCGAGAGGTTGGCCGCCTGACCATCAAAGCCCCATTCAAGGGTCTGCTGGAAAGCGACACCGCCGAATTGGGCAGCCTGATGCAGCCCGGGTCCCTGTGCGCGACTGTAATTCAGCTCGATCCGATCAAACTGGTCGGGTATGTTCCGGAAACCGAGGTCAACCGTGTTCAGGTGGGGTCCGAGGCGTCGGCAACACTGGTCACCGGTCGGCAGCTTGGCGGCCGTGTCACCTTTCTTAGCCGCTCGGCGGATGAGACAACACGCACCTTCGAAGTTGAAATCACGGTTCCGAACCCGGATCTGACCATTCGCGACGGTCAGACCGCGACCATTCGCATCGCGGCAGAGGGCACCAAGGCGCACCTGCTGCCTCAATCCGCACTGACCCTGAGCAACGAAGGTCAATTGGGTGTCCGTACGGTCGGTACCGGCAATGTCGTCGATTTCATGCCCGTCCGCATTCTGCGTGACACGACAGAGGGCGTGTGGATCGACGGCCTTCCCGAAACGACGGATATTATTGTTGTCGGTCAGGAATTCGTGACACGCGGTGTAACTGTTGCGCCGACCTATCGGGAAGCATCCCAATGACCGGCGTTGTCGCATGGGCTGCTGATCGGGCCCGAATGGTATTGGCATTTATCGCCATCTCGCTCGTTATAGGCGGGTTTGCCTATGTCTCGCTTCCAAAAGAAGGCGAGCCAGATATCGAAATCCCCGCCCTGTTTGTATCAGTGCAGTTTCCCGGGATTTCCGCGGAGGATTCTGAAAACCTGCTGATCAAGCCGATGGAGACCGAACTGGCGGATCTCGACGGGCTCAAGGAAATGACCTCGACCGCTGCCGAAAACTATGCAGGGGTCGCGCTCGAATTTGACTTCGGTTGGGATAAAACCGCGATCATGGCGGATGTGCGTGACGCGATGAACACAGCTCAAGCGGACTTCCCCGAAGGCGCAGAACAGTATTCCCTGACCGAGATCAACTTTTCCGAATTCCCAATCGTCATCGTGAACCTGACCGGTTCCGTTCCCGAACGTACGATGGCCCGTGTCGCCAAGGATCTGCAGGACGATCTTGAGGCTCTGGATTCCGTTCTCGAAGCCGGCATCGCAGGCAATCGCGACGAGATGCTCGAGGTCGTGATCGACCCGCTTCGGCTCGAGGCGTACAACGTGACGGCGGACGAGCTGATCAACGTGGTGCGAAACAACAACCAGTTGATTGCGGCCGGTGAAGTTGAAACCGCGCAAGGCACCTTCTCGGTCAAGATACCGTCGTCGTTTAAAACCGCACAGGATGTTTACGGCCTGCCCATCAAGGTCAACGGGGATCGGGTCGTAACCTTGGGGGAACTGGCGCAGATCAATTACACTTTTGAAGACCGTGAAGGCACGGCCCGTTTCAACGGTGAATCGACCGTTGCGCTGCAGGTGGTCAAACGCAAGGGATTTAACCTGATCGACACTGTCGCTCAGGTGAAGGAGACCATCGCCCATGCAAAGACCAAATGGCCGCCCGAGCTTCAGGCGGCGGTTGACCTGGGTACATCGAACGACCAGAGCCGCATCGTCGGCTCGATGGTCAGCCAGCTTGAAGGCTCGGTTCTGACTGCAATCGCGCTGGTGATGATCGTGGTTCTTGCCTCGCTGGGCACGCGGGCCGCCCTGCTGGTCGGATTTGCGATCCCGACCTCGTTCCTGCTGTGTTTTGCGTTTCTTGCCGTCATGGGCATCAGCATTTCCAACATCGTGATGTTCGGCCTCATCCTCGCTGTGGGGATGCTGGTGGATGGCGCCATCGTGGTTGTGGAATACGCCGACAAACGTATCAAGGAAGGCGTCGGCCCGATGCATGCTTATGTCGAGGCCGCCCAGCGCATGTTCTGGCCCATCGTGTCCTCGACCGCGACGACGCTCTGTGCGTTCCTGCCCATGTTGTTCTGGCCCGGTATTCCTGGTGAGTTCATGGGAATGCTGCCGGTCACGCTGATCTTCGTTCTGTCGGCTTCACTGATCGTGGCGCTGATCTATCTGCCTGTCATGGGCGGTGTTTCCGGTCGGCTAAGCCGCATCTTCGACCGGTCCTCGACCTGGTTGCGGGCCCGCACGCCATGGTGGGTACGGGTGTTGATGGTGCCGCCGTCGCTGTACATGATCTTTCTGGGCGCGATGCAGGTCCTGAACCCAAACTACCTGCTGCCCGGTGGCTCGATCGCTGGCGCACTGTTGTTCCTGTTCGGGGCGTTTGCCGGGTCCGTAACCCTGAGCGCGGCGAAAATTGAACGCGGCGAAGAGGACCATGTTCACACTGCATACGAACACACTCCGTTTGGCCATGTGATCCGGTTCCTGGTCGGCAACCCGATCATGCCTATTGTCTCTCTGTTGGTCGTTTTCTCTGCGGTGTATTTCGTGACATTCGTCTGGTTCCCCCAGGAATCCCGTGGCGTTGAATTCTTCGTGGAAAGCGAACCTGAACAGGCCACCGCATATGTGCGTGCCCGCGGGAACCTGTCCTTGGCGGAAAAAGACGCGATGGTTCTTCAGGCCGAAGAGATCATCGGATCTCATCCCGCGGTCATAAATGTCTTTGCCTTTGCCGGCGAAGGTGGCCTGAACCAGAATAACGGTGGCGCTCAGGCGCCGGCCGATACAGTGGGCCGGGTTCAGTTCGAAATCATCCCGTGGGAAGATCGTCCCAACATCTCGGAATCCGCTCTGTGGGGCCTGTTCGAGCGGCACTTCGTGGCGCCCGAATATGACGGCGACTTCGTGATTGATGAACTGAATGCCCAACTTGCAACGATCCCCGGTACCATCGTCGAGATTCTGCCCTTGGAGCAAGGCCCTGCTTCAGCCAAACCTGTGCATCTGCGCATCAAGGGTGACGGGTGGGAAGACCTGACCTCGGCAGCGATCACCGCCCGCGAGGTTTTCGACACCACGCCGGGCCTGATCAAGACCGAAGACACCCTGCCCCTGCCCGGCATCGACTGGCAGATTGACGTGGATGTCGCCAAGGCCGGTCGGTTCGGAGCCGACGTGGCAACCGTCGGCGCCATGGTCCAGTTGGTCACGCGCGGCATATTGCTGGGCGAGATGCGCCCGGACAGCAATGACGAAGAGATCGAAATTCGCGTTCGCCTGCCCGAAGAAGACCGCGTTTTGTCGACACTGGATACACTCAAGGTTCGTACCCCGGACGGTTTGGTGCCGTTGTCGAACTTCGTAACGCGCAAACCCGTGGCCAAGCTGGCCGAAATCAACCGCGTCGACCAGCAGCGATACTACGACGTCAAAGCGGATGTCGAACCGGGGCTGAGCAAGGTCGTGACCGAAGGCCCCGATGGAAAACAGGTGCGGCTGGCCGTCATGCGTGAAGTGACGGAAGGCTACACACCGAACGGCACCGTTCTGAATGGTACGGGTGGAAAGTCATATGAACTGGTGCAACTGACCGGCGCAGAAAGTGTCGACCAGCTGCGCAGCGCAATCGAAGACGGGGACGCTCAGTTTGCGCTGATCAACCCGAACGAACGTATTGCGGTGCTGACGGAGTGGCTGGAAACCGGCCCGTTTGCCAACGCGATCAGCTGGGAATGGACCGGTGATCAGGAAGAACAGGAAGAATCCGGCGCCTTCCTGGTGAACGCGTTCATGGGCGCCCTGGGGCTGATGTTCGTGATCCTGCTGGCGCAGTTCAACTCGTTCTACAATTCGGTGCTCGTGCTGCTGGCAGTGGTTCTGTCCACCACCGGGGTTCTGATCGGCATGATCGTGATGGAACAGCCCTTCTCGATCATCATGACCGGGACCGGCATCGTGGCCCTGGCCGGTATCGTGGTGAACAACAATATCGTTCTGATCGACACCTATCAGGAATACAGCAGCTATATGCCGAGGATCGAGGCGATCATCCGCACTGCGGAGTCCCGTATCCGCCCTGTGCTGCTGACCACGCTGACAACGATGGCCGGTCTGACGCCGATGATGTTCGGCCTATCGCTGGACTTCATCAATGGCGGCTATTCCATCGACAGCCCCACCGCACTGTGGTGGAAACAGCTGGCCACGGCGGTGGTGTTTGGCCTGGGCATTGCAACTGTCCTGACGCTGATCGTGACGCCATCGCTTCTGGCCTTGCGGGTCTGGGTGACAACCTATGCGATTTGGCTCAGCCGAGTTCTGGCCCGTGTAACGGCAGGCCGGTCCAGCCAGATCGCGCAGGACATGGCGATAGGGCGCTCTGCCCGGCAGATGCAGGCCACTGAAATTGTGTGGGAGGACGACTCGCGTTTTGAAGGATCAGAACAGGACAGTCGATCAGATCAGTCTGGTCGCCCCTCTGGCCCGCCGCTGAAAGCTGCTGAATAAAGGAAGAGGACCGGTTTTCCCGGTCCTTTTTCATTTGGCCATCATCACAACCGGGACCACGTCTGATGCGCGCAAATCGCATGTTCGCATCCTTTGACCAGCAGCTTGTCCCCCTGCAACGTCATCTGTGGCACCGCATCCACGTTGATCAGCGGGACCCAGAATTCGCCGCCGCCGTATTTTCCACCGCCTTCACCGACCACGTCCCAGAACAGTTTTTTGCCGATATTCGGTGTTTGGACTTCCTTGCCTGAAGCGTCATAGGCCGAAAGGATCCGACCGCAGAACTTATCTCCACACGCCGTGATTTTGATGTGCGAAATCAGGTTCTTGCGATCAGGTTCAGTCTTCCAGACACCCACGATGGGATCGGCCGCCACAATGACGGGCAGACAAATCGCGATCACAATAGACGATAGTCGTGATTTCAGTCGCTTCATCATGACAGGCACCCTCCTGGTTTGGTGTATTCTACCCTGTTTCGCTCCAAGTTTGGAACTTCAGGCCGCCTCCCCGTCCGATTGCTGCCGGTTCCACAATTGGGCATACCGCCCCGACCGCGCCAGCAACTCGTCATGCGTGCCCTGTTCGATAACCTCGCCCGCTTCCAGAACCACGATCCGGTCCGCTTCGGCAATGGTGCTGAGGCGATGGGCAATGGTGATAACCGTACGACCCTCTCCTGCGCGCGCCAGCGCATCCTTGATGTCCTGCTCGGTATCGGTGTCCAGGGCCGAGGTCGCCTCGTCCAGCAACAGGATCGGCGGGTTCTTGAGCAAAGTCCGCGCGATGCCGACTCTTTGTTTTTCACCACCTGACAGTTTGAGCCCCCGTTCACCGACCATAGTGTCGTAGCCTTCGGGCAGCGAGGTGATGAAATCGTGAATTTGCGCAGCTCGGGCGGCGGCCTCGACCTCCTCCGGGGTGGCGTCGTCACGGCCATAGGCAATGTTGTACCGGATGCTGTCGTTGAACAGTACTGTGTCCTGCGGCACAACGCCGATGGCCGCGTGCAGGCTGGACTGCGTCACATCCCGCACATCCTGCCCGTCGATCTTCAAGGCTCCTTTGGTCACATCGTAGAACCGGAACAGCAGCCGCCCGATGGTTGATTTGCCAGACCCGGTTGCCCCGACGATGGCCACGGTCTGCCCGGCAGGAACGGTCAACGAAACACCTTTGAGGATCTCCCTCTCAGGGTCATAGCCGAAATGCACGTCGTCCAGCGTGACTTCGCCGCCATTTACCTTGAGGTTGGGCGCACAGGGTTTGTCGGTGACTTCGGCGGGCTGTTCCAGCAGATCGAACATCTGACCCATATCGACCAACGACTGCCGGATTTCCCGATAGACCGTCCCCAGAAAGTTCAGCGGTACGGTGATCTGGATCATGTAAGCGTTGACCATGACGAAATCGCCCACTGTCAGGTTCCCGCTCTGAACCCCGATTGCAGCCAGAACCATCACACCGATCAGACCACAGGTGATCAGGAATGACTGGCCAAAATTCAGAAATGCCAGCGAATAAGCCGTTTTCAACGCCGCCCCGGCATAGGCCTTCATCGACACATCATATCGTTCAGCTTCGCGGGCTTCTGCATTGAAATACTTGACGGTTTCGAAATTCAGCAGGCTGTCGATGGCGCGCTGATTGGCTTCGGTGTCCTGATCGTTCATCTCGCGCCGAAGCTTCACCCGCCATTCGGTCACGGCAAATGTAAACCAGATATACAGGCCGATTGTGACGGCGACGACCACCAGATACCAGACATCGAACAGCCACATCAGGATGATCGCCACCAGCAGCAGTTCCAGGATCAGCGGCCCGATCGAGAACAGCAGAAAGCGCAACAGGAACTCGACGCCCTTGACACCCCGTTCGATGATGCGGCTCAGCCCCCCGGTACGGCGGGACACGTGGTAACGCATCGAAAGGTTGTGAATATGCCGAAAGGTCTCGAGCGCCAACGCCCGCAGAGCCCTTTGCCCCACGGGCGCAAAGGCCGCGTCCCGCAGTTGTTGGAAACCCACGGTCAGCATCCGCGCCACGCCATAGGCGACCGTCAGCCCGACCGCGCCCAGCGCCACCGGCGGCACGCCTTCACCTGCCAGGGCGTCAACGGCACCTTTGTAAAGGATCGGCGTATAGACCGCGATCAGCTTGGCCAGAACCAGCATGACCATGGCAATCACCACGCGGCGCTTTACCCATGGCTCATCCTGTGGCCATAGATAGGGTGCCACTTTGCGGATCGTGCGCCAGCCCGAGCTTCGTTCGTCGCGCGGCGCCGTATCGTCCGGGGTCATAGTAGGTGTTCGTCTCATCACGTACCTTAACTGCGGTCAGAGATTGACCCCGGCCCGCTTGGGCCAAAGGCGATGCTTATTCAGGTATGGTGAAGACCTGCCCCGGATAGATCAGATCCGGATCGCGGATCAGGTCGCGATTGGCCTCGAACAGCCGTACATACAGGACCCCGTCGCCAAACCGGTCGCGCGAGATGGCCCACAGCGTGTCGCCCCGTTGAACCGTAACCGAACGGATTGCAGCTGCTTCGCCCTGCGCGTTGGCCTGGCTGGCCGCCACGGCGGCATCCAGCACTTCAACCGGCTCTCGCTTGAACGGCGTTTCGACCCGGCTCAGCACCGTCCCGTCCGTATTCACCGCGTCCACGCGCAGCGTGTAGACACCCGGATCAATCCCCTCCAGATCGCTGCGCCAGGATCCATCCTCTTTCGGGTCGAGATCGGCAACCAGACGATTGTTCAGGTACAGTCGAACGGCTGCACCGTCCTGCACACGTCCTGTCAACTGAACATTGCCGGTATCAGAATATCCGATGGTATCCAGTGCGATCTGATCGGGGGGCGTATCCCGCACCACAGGCGGCTGCACCAGTTCAACCCCTTCTTCGCCGGACCGCAGCACCGCAATCTGCTGATCCCGTTCGGGTGTCTGTGTCGGCAAGTCGGCGGTTTGCGTTTCCTCGGCTTCCGGCACTGTGCTTTCGGTTCCGGTCACGTCAGCTTCTGGCGCTGGAACTTCGGTCGTCGTTTCGGGCTCGACATCTGCATCGGCCGTCGCGATCGTGGCGTCTTTGGCATCGGCCGGCGTGTCCGGATCGGATGCCGGCGATTCTTCAGGTACAGGCGCTTCTTCGACCGGCTTTGGCAAAGCCGCAATAAGATAGTCGTCGGACTGTGTGATCCGTTCGCCATCCTTGCTTTGCAGGACCAACCCCTGAGCCGCGTCGCTGAACGGGATCGAAACGAATTCGGCAAACTGGCCGCTGCCGTCCACGGTAAAGCTGTGCAGGGGTTCGCCGTTCAGCAGCACCTCGATCCGGCTGCCGGGTTCGGCATCGCCGGACAACAGCGCCGTGCCATCTGGCTCAACAAAAATCTGATCCAGCGCCGGAGGGACCGCTGGCTGGGGTGCAGTATCATCCGTCTTGGCAACGGCAGTATCTGCGTCAGAGGCGTCGGCCGTTTCACTTGTGTCCTCGGCCGGCTCGGTCGTGGGCCCTTCATCCACAGGAGCCGCCTGCTCAGCCACTTCCGGTTTCGAAACCTGCGCATCCTGCCCTACAGGTTCCGGGGCTACGGCAGAGGCGGTTTCCTGCGGAGTGCTCGGCTCGGGCGTTTTGGTGAAGACGCTGGACAGATACAATCCACCCGCGCCCAATATCGCAACAAGACCCGCAATCACCCCCCAGATGAAATTGCCCGAGCTTCCGTTTCCCGATTTGGCGTCCATTATTTTCCTTTCACTCCGACGGGCAAAAGCTTTGCGTTGAAAAGCTTTCCGACGGACAGTTGAGCCAATCTATCAATCCCGCTATCACGGGTCAAAACCCCTGACACAACCCCGGAGCCCCCCTTTGATGTCTCAGAAATCAGTCTGTGTGTACTGCGGGTCACGCAATGGAGCCGAGAAGGCTTATTCTGAAACTGCACGGCAGTTCGGCAGCCTGCTGGCGCAGGAAGGCTGGCGGCTGGTCTACGGAGCCGGAGATGTCGGTTTGATGGGTGAAGTGGCCCGCGCCGCGCAGAATGCCGGTGGTGAAACTTTCGGCGTCATTCCGGTGCATCTGGTCAAGCGCGAGGTCGGAAAAACGGATCTGACCCACTTCGTGATCACCGAGACAATGCACGAGCGCAAGAAGGTCATGATCATGAACGCCGACGCCGTCGTGGTTCTGCCGGGCGGTCCGGGGTCGCTGGACGAGCTGTTCGAAGCGCTGACATGGCGCCAGCTTGGCCTGCATGACAAGCCAATCGTCGTGGTCAACGTGAACGGCTATTGGGACGCGTTGCACACATTGTTGGATCAGGTGATCGGGCAAGGCTTTGCCGACACGTCTTTGGCGGATTTCATCACCTGGGTTGAAGACGCCGATACAGCCATGATCGCCCTGCGGAACAAGCTGACTTGAGGATGGGAAACCGTGCGGGCGGTCGAACCGCCCGCCGTATTGATCAGGCCAGTTTGGCTTTGGGTTGCAGACTGTGGCGCACCACCTGTTCGACCTTGTGCAAAGGATGATTGGTCAGGGTCTTGTTGACCTCGGCCACGACCTTTCCCAGAACCTCGCTGTGCAACCGACGCCGCAACAGGCCCAGAACATGAGGGCTGGCCACCAGAACCAGCCTGTCATAGGCGCCTTTCAGCCCCTTGCGATTCAACAGGTTCGCCAGATCCTGCACGAACAGAGATTTTGCGTGCGCCTTCCACGTGGGTTCTTCAATTGCCGATTTCTGTTTTGGTCCGCCGTCGTTGCGACGACCTGCGCGGTCCGTCGGTTTTCCGGTCGGGCCGTCTTGTTCTTCGACAGCGACGACGACAAGGTTGGGATCGTCGGCGTCGGTGATATTCTCCATCACCAGCGCTTTCTCTCCATCTGCAACAATAACCCAAGTTCCCTGTGTAAGTGCGACCATTGCGATCTCCTGATTAGGTTGTGTTCTGGGTATCCCTCGACCTGCCGGACATGCGGGGTTGTTGACGCACGAACAGTGCGCAGCCCGATCATGGTTTGAATTGATATGCAGTTTCTCCCTCCGCCCTACAGAGATGTGTACTGGAAAACAGCAAACAAGATACCGTCATGCGGAAAGGGCGCGTATCGGCGGGTTTTCACCGGCTGGTCATCAACCCTTTAGGCGGACATCTCGACAACCGTGATTTCGGGCGTCACGCCCAGACGAACCGGCAGGATCGAACAGCCGATACCGCCCGAAACGACCAGATCGCGCCCATCTTCGCGTACATGGCCATAGGCATAGCGATTGCCGAATTTCGATGGCACCACAGGCGACCAGCCGAACAGGCGCACCTGGCCACCATGTGTGTGCCCTGAAAGCGTCAAGGCCACCCGCCCGGGCACAGTGGGAAACACATCGGGCTCATGCGCCATCATCACAACCGGAGCGTCATCGGTGATCTGCGCCAGAGTACCTTCCAAATCGTCCAATCCTTGCGGCTTGCCGTTGCGCCAGATCGCCAGCTGATCCTCGAGCCCGGCCAGCCAGATGCCATGAGCTTCGAGTTTGATCGCGGCATTGGACAACACCGAAATGCCGTTCTGTTCCAGAATTTCGGCATAGCGATTGGGCCCGGACCCGCGCCGCTGAGCCGACCTGTCATCCCACCAGTCGTGATTGCCCAGAACGGCAAAGACACCATTCTTCGCCTCAAGCCCAGCAAGCACAGGGGCCAGGTCCTGCATCTTGACCGTGTCCGAGACACCTTTGTGGCTTGCAAAGAAATCACCCAACAGCAGGATCACGTCCGGAGCCAGCGCATTGGTTCTGCGGACCACCTGCTTTACGCGGTTCAGGCCGACATAGGGCTCGCCCACATGCATATCGGACAGTACGGCGATTCTGAGCGGCGGCGCTGTCCAGTCGTCCCGCTGAATGCGCCATTTGCGCACGCGCAACCGAACCGCGGGTTCAATGATGAACCCGTAGGCGGCCGTAACAAGGCCTGCCAGCGTCACCGCCAGCAGGCCCTTTATGAACCGACGTCGGTTCAATACGTTACATCCGCGATGCGACGTTTTCCCAGTTCACCAGATTGTCGAGGAAGTTCGACAGGTAGGCCGGGCGCTTGTTGCGGAAATCGATGTAGTAGGAGTGCTCCCAAACGTCGCAACCCAGCAGCGCGGTTTGACCAAAGCACAGTGGGTTCACGCCATTCTCGGTCTTGGTGACGGCCAGCGAGCCATCGGCGTTCTTGACCAGCCACGCCCAGCCTGAACCGAACTGACCCGCACCGGCGGCACTGAATTGCGACTTGAATTCATCTACCGAACCGAAGTTCTCGACCAGAGCCTTTTCCAGCTCGCCCGGCATGGCGATGTCGCCCGGCCCCATCATTTCCCAGAACTGGTTGTGGTTCCACAACTGGCTGATGTTGTTGAAGATACCGTTTTGTGCCACGGCGTTTGCGTCGTAAGTACCAACGATGATCTCTTCCAGCGACTTGCCGTCCCATTCGGTGCCGGCGATCAGCTTGTTGCCGTTGTCGACATAGGCCTTGTGGTGCAGGTCGTGGTGATATTCCAACGTTTCCGCGGACATACCCTTGGCTGCCAGCGCGTCATGTGCATAAGGAAGATCAGGAAGTTCAAAAGCCATGTCGGCCCCCTGTTTAAATGTAAGTTGCGGTTCCCAAGGTTAAATGCTTTGGCAGCCGCCGCAGGTCAAGGGGCGTGACAAGAAAACCCGGAGGCAGGCGATGCTGACACAGGCGCGCAAGATGTTCTATCGCGCCCGCGGATATTATGCGGGCAATCTGAACGGCGAGCCGTTTCGTCTGGACCCGTACCATTCGAAATTCTGGCGCAAAGCCGCTGCGGGCGCTTGGGAACCTGAAACATTTGCAGTTCTTGACCGGTTCCTGTCTCCGCAAAGCGACTATCTGGACATCGGCGCGTGGATTGGCCCGACGGTGCTGTACGGTGCGCGAAGGGCACGGCATGTCTGGTGTTTTGAGCCTGACCCGACCGCGTTTCGGCATCTGGCATGGAATCTTGATCTGAACGGCATTCAGAACGTTTCGGCATTCGGGGTCGCCCTGTCAGATCGATTTGGCGTGGCACGCATGGCCTCTGTGCGCGGTGAACCCGGGGATTCCACCAGTTCGCTTCTGCACGACGGGGCGCATGGGTCTGACACGCTGACGATCGCCTGGGACCAATTCGAAAAAACAAACGACCTGTCACGGGTTTCGCTGGTCAAAATGGACATCGAGGGTGCGGAATTCATTGTTGCCCCCACTTTGTCCGCATGGCTGAAGAAACGCCGCCCCGCCCTTCTTCTGTCTCTTCATGCGCCTCTGCTTCCGGAAGACCAGAGGCACGAACGTGTCACCGCGTTGATGGATGAACTGGGTTATTACGCAAAGCTGTCGGATGACAAGGCGCAGCCTGTAAAGACTTCGGACTTGCTGACCGAAGACGGCCTGAACCGTTTTCACACCGTTCTCTTGCATGGGTAGAACGTCTGGCGTTTTTTTCTTCGTTCACGCGAGGTCCCGCTTGCGGCATTGAGGTGTATCAGTTTGAGTGCACTTACAAAGAATCATACCCAAGTGGATAAAATGAAAAGACTTTTACCGATTGCAGTCGCCGCATTGCTTGCACAAACCGCTGCGGCAGAAACGGTTACCTATCATTGCAAGATGACCAAACAGGACGCCCATGGCTGGATTGCGCCAGAGTATGCGTTCCGGATCGACCCCGCCGCATCTTCGGCGATGGCCGCAACGTCGTATCAGGATTGGGCCAAGGCAAAATTCAAAGACCGCGGCGCCAAGGGATATCGTATTATCTGGAACCTCGATCAAAAAATGGTTGCCGGCGGCAATGTCCGCGTTCGATATCAGGCGAACCTGAAAACAACCGACAATACGGTCGCCGTCCGCATGGCATTCGTTCAGGGAAATTTCGCGAACAAACCTTTCGGAGTCGGGACCTGTTCGACAGTCAAGTAAGAAAAAGCCCCGGATGAACCGGGGCTTTTTTGTTCAGTAGACCCCGACTTCACTGCCGGGCTGTGCTGCCACCTTGAGCAGTTTGAACACGTAATCCGCAGCGGAACGGAAGCAGACCACGCGGAAGGTCTGTTCATCATCCATCCAGAAAGCACCGGCCACCTGCGCCAGACGCGTGCGGCGGATCTGGCCGGGCAGGAATGCATCCGCCGACAGATCGACAGGTGCGACCTTGCCCAGTACCTCTCTTGCGCTGGCACCAGAGACGCTGAAGACGGCGCGGGCATCCGAGACATTGACCGCCAAAGCATGGGTCCCACTCAGGGCACCGACCATGTCGGCCAGTTTGGCTTCGACCTCGGCATAAGGCACCAGAACCAGCAACTCGTCTGTCGACATCCAAGCCACGCCGGTATCGCCAGTCACAAGCACCTGGCGCTGACCCGGCACTTTCTGACCGGTTGCATCCTTGACGGCCTTGGCCAGCACCTTGTCGGACAGGTCGCCGCGCAGGGTTATCATGCCTTGCAGGCCGCATTCCTGGACCTTGGCGATGCCGTCATAGCTGGCGTGGTTCAATGCGCTGATGGGTTCAGACATTCTGCTTCTCCCCGTCCTTGTCATAAAAGATCGGGTCCACGATCTTGGCTTTGTAGGTTTTGCCGTCCGTGCCCGGGAACTCGACGATCTCGCCCATGCGGTCGGGGCCGTTTTTGATCAGCCCCATGGCGATGCCTTTGCCCAGATTGGCAGAGTAATATGTCGACGTCACACGGCCGATCATGTTGCGCTGACCGTTGGCATTGACGCCCTCGCCCACCGCGTAAGCACCATCCGGCAGAACCGATCCGTCCACAGTCTCGAGACCGACCAGTTTCCAGCGTTCGGGATCCGCCATGTGGCTGCGGGAATGAGCGCGTTTGCCCAGATAATCCTCTTTCTTCTTGGACAGCGCCCAGTGCAGCCCCAGATCCTGCGGGATCACGGTGCCGTCGGTCTCGTCCCCGATCATGATAAAGCCCTTCTCGGCCCGCAGGATGTGCAGACATTCGGTTCCGTAAGGCATCACGCCGAACTCTTTGCCTGCCTCCATCAAGGCATCCCAGAACGCCTGACCCTGGCTGGCGGGAACAGCGATTTCATAAGAGAGCTCGCCCGAGAACGAAATGCGGTAGGCCCGGCAATCGAAGCCTCCGATCTTGCCATCGCGCCATTCCATGAAGGGCAGCGCCTCTTTGCTGACATCCATGCCGCCCAGCTTTTCAAGCACCTTGCGGGCGTTTGGGCCGACTACGGCGACCTGCGCGTATTGCTCGGTCACGTTGGCGACATAGACTTTCCAGTCCCACCATTCGGTCTGAAGCCATTCTTCCATGTGACCATGGATACGCTCGGCCCCGCCGGTGGTGGTGTGGCACAGCCATGTGTCCTCGTCGATGCGGGCGACAACGCCGTCGTCGATCAGGAAGCCGTTTTCCGAACACATCAGGCCATAGCGGCATTTGCCGACCTTCAGCGTGGACATCATGTTGGTGTACATCATGTCCAGGAACTTGCCGGCATCCGGGCCTTTGACGATCAGTTTTCCCAGCGTCGAGGCATCCAGCAGGCCAAGGTTCTCGCGGGTGTTCTTGACCTCTCGATTGACCGCGTCATGCACGGATTCACCGGGGCGGACATAGGCATAGGCCCGGCGCCAGTGACCGACCGGCTCCCAGTCGGCGCCGTTCCTGTCGTGCCAGTTGTGCATCGGTGTCCGACGGATCGGCTGAAAGACCTCACCCCGGGCCTCACCGCCGATCGCACCCATCGAGATAGGCGTATAGGGCGGGCGGAAGGTGGTTGTGCCAACTTTGGGAATCTCGGATTCCAGCGCATCAGCAAGGATCGCCAATCCGTTGATGTTGCTCAACTTACCCTGATCGGTCGCCATGCCCAGCGTGGTATAGCGCTTGGTGTGTTCGACGCTTTCATACCCTTCGCGCGCGGCCAGTTGGACGTCAGAAACCTTGACGTCGTTCTGGAAATCCAGCCAGGATTTCATGCGCAATTGGACTTCTGCATTTGCCGGCATCAGCCAGACTGCTTCCATCGGCGCTTCGGCGGTTGTTTCCCCTGCGGGCGCCTTGGTGTTCTTGGGCTTGAAGCCAGCCGCCTTGGCGGCCGCCTTACCGGCCGCATGGGCGTCTGTCAGAACATCTTGCAACGCCAGAGGACCGTTGGACGCGCCAGCAGCAACAACGAACCCTTTGCCGTCGGCCCCCAGCGGCGGACGCTGAGGATCCGGCCGGAAATGCGCGTTCGCCTCATCCCAGATCAGCTTGCCCCCGCAATGGGACCACATGTGCACGACCGGAGACCAGCCGCCGGACATGGAGACTGCATCCGCCTCAACCTCTTCACGCGCGCCACCAACGCCTTCCTGGTTGCAGATGGCGACTTTCTTGACGCGCTTGCCGCCCTTGACCTTGGCAATGGCCTTGCCCGGATCAACGCGGATACCCAACTGGCGAGCTTCCTCTGCCAAAGGTCCGGCCGTTGCGCGTGCGTCAACAATGCGCAAAACATCCACACCTGCCTGTTTCAGGATAATCGCGGTGCGGTAAGCGTCATCATTGTTGGTGGCGACGATGACCCGATCGCCCGGAGTAACCCCCCAGTTCACGACATAGTCGCGCATGGCCGATGCCAGCATCACACCCGGAACATCGTTGCCAGCAAAGGACAATGGTCTTTCAATTGCACCCGTTGCCGTCACAATTTGCTTGGCACGAATGCGCCACAAGCGATGGCGCGGGCCTTGCACGCCCGGCGTGTGGTCGGTCAGACGTTCGTATCCCAACACATAACCATGGTCGTAAACACCCGCTCCCATGCAGCGCGTGCGCATGATGACGTTGTCCATTGTTTCGAGTTCGGAAACCAATTGTTCCACGAACTTATCCACAGGCTCTCCATCCACGGTGCCGCCGTCAACCGGAGCGCGACCGCCCCAATGCGCGGTCTGCTCGATCAGCAGGACCTTGGCACCGGATTGTGCCGCCGCCTTGGCCGCCTGCAAACCAGCCACACCGCCGCCGATCACCAGAACATCGGTAAAGGCGTAGAAGTGCTCATAAGTGTCGGCATCCCGGTTGTCTTTGTCAGGCGCCTTGCCCAACCCCGCCGACTGCCGGATGAACGGTTCGTAGACGTGTTTCCAGAAAGGTTTGGGGTGGATGAACGTCTTGTAGTAGAAGCCGGCCGGCAGAAACCGGGCAAAGGCCGTGTTCACCGCACCGATGTCATATTCAAGACTTGGCCAATGGTTCTGTGAAATCGCGGTCAAGCCGTTGAACACCTCGGTCGTCGTGGCACGCTGGTTCGGCTCGAACCGGTTGCCCTGCCCCAGGCCGACAAGCGCGTTTGGCTCTTCCGCGCCGCTGGCGACAACGCCGCGGGGACGGTGGTATTTGAACGACCGGCCAACCATCATCTGGTCATTGGCCAGCAGAGCCGAGGCAAGCGTATCCCCCTCATATGCCTGCATCGAGGTTCCGTTGAATGTGAATGTGACCTTTTTCGACCGGTCAATCAGCCGGCCTTGTTTTGCGAGACGGGTGCTCATTGTGCGGGCCTTTCGCATGTGGAGGCGTCAAAGCCTCCGGCGGGAGTATTTTTGAAAAGATGAAGCATCAAGAGAACTCTCTCCACGTCCAGCCGGGTCGTTTGGCAGTGATGGCATCCTTGATGTCTTGCGGCGGCTCGGTGACCTGCGCAGAATAGGTGCCGAACACATCGAGTGTCTGCGTGCAGCGCGCGGCGTGGAACCACTTGCCGCAGCCATTGGCGTGCCGCCAGCGCTCGAAATGAACACCTTTCGGGTTTTCACGCATGAACAGGTAGTCGTGGAATTCGTCATCGGACGAGCCCGGACCGAAACGCTTCAGATGCGCTTCGCCGCCGGCGGCCAATTCGGTTTCTTCGGCGTCTACGCCGCAATAGGGGCAATTCAGGATTAGCATGTTGTCATCCTTTTGGCGGTCGGTCGGCGCGGGGGCCGACCTGAATTCTGTTTTCTGGCACCTTCGGGAATCCCCCTAGTGCGCCACCCCGGCGGCTACGCTTTCGTCGATGAAGCGGCCTTCTTTGAAGCGGTCCATCGAGAAGGCTTCGGTCAGCGGTGAATGGCCTGTCGCCATCAGCTGCGCCATCCCCCAGCCGGAACCCGGAATCGCCTTGAAGCCACCGGTGCCCCAGCCGCCGTTGATAAAGCAGCCCTGCAACGGTGTTTTCGACAGGATGGGCGAGCGGTCACCGGTCATGTCCACGATCCCGCCCCACTGGCGCAGCATCTTCAGGCGCGAAATCATCGGGAAGGTTTCGACCAGCGCCCGCACTGTTTCCTCGATATGATGGAAAGACCCGCGCTGCGTGAAGTTGTTGAACCCGTCGGTGCCACCGCCGATCACCATTTCGCCCTTGTCGGATTGCGACATGTAGCCGTGCACGGTGTTGGCCATCACGACCACATCCATGCAGGGTTTGATGGGCTCGGACACCAGCGCCTGCAAAGCAACGGCTTCCAGCGGCAGGCGGAAGCCCGCCATCTCGGCCAACTGACCCGAATGGCCCGCGACGACGATGCCCAGCTTGTCACAATCGATGGCACCCTTGGTGGTATCGACCCCGACAACGCGACCGTTGTCCGAGCGCACACCGGTGACTTCGCATTGCTGGATGATATCCATCCCCATCGCCGAACAGGCACGCGCATAGCCCCACGCCACCGCATCATGGCGCGCAGTGCCCCCGCGTTCCTGCCAAAGGCCGCCCAGAACCGGATACCGGGGGCCGTCCAGATTGATGATTGGCACCAGTTGCTTGACGCGCTCGGGGCCGATCCATTCCGTCTTGACACCTTGCAGCGCGTTGGCATGGGCCGTGCGCTGGTAGCCGCGGATCTCGTGCTGGGTCTGCGCCAGCATGATGACACCGCGCGGGCTGAACATGATGTTGTAGTTCAGTTCCTGGCTCAGGTCCTCGTAAAGGCTGCGCGCTTTCTCGTAGATCGCCGCAGACGGGTCTTGCAGATAGTTCGAACGGATGATCGTCGTGTTGCGACCAGTATTGCCGCCGCCCAGCCAGCCTTTTTCGATAACCGCGACATTCTGGATGCCATAGTTCTTGCCAAGGTAATACGCGGTCGCCAGACCATGACCGCCAGCACCAACGATGATGACGTCATAGCGCTTCTTGGGTTCGGGTGAGCGCCAGGCGCGCTCCCATCCGGTGTGATAGCGCAGAGCTTCCCGCGCCACAGCAAAGGCTGAATAGTGTTTCATGTGCGAATCCATCCGGTTCGGTGATTGGGCGCAGATATGCCGTGTGACGGCATTTTAACCCTGCCGTGCAACGCCGCAATATCGCACTATTGCGACATGTCGCTCATTCGCGGCCATTTGTCCCTTTTGTCGGACGCCTCACAGGTCTAAGTCAGGGCAGCATCCTCGGAGGGACCATGACGTTCTGGGTTCTGATTTTTCTTGTCGCGCTGCTGATCGCAGCTTTTCTCTGCTTTACCCTGCTGCGCAAACGCCGTGGGGATGAACCCGCGGCGGCATACGACCTGCGGGTTTATCGCGAACAGTTGGCCGGTGTGGACCGGGATCTGGCGCGCGGGGTCATTGGCGAGGCCGACGCCGAACGGGTGCGCACGGAAATTTCCCGTCGCATACTGGCCGCAGATGACCAAATGAAGAAAGAGGGCGCCGGCGCCGGGCCATCTCGTGCGGTTTCGGTGTTGTCAATCCTGGCAATCTCGTTGCTTCTGATCGGTGGAGCGTTGGCAATGTATCATCGCACCGGGGCCGTGGGTTTGCCTGACATGCCGCTGACCGCACGGCTTGAACTGGCCAAGGAAGTGCGCGCCAACCGGCCATCCCAAAGCGCCGCGGAAGAACTGGCGACCCCACCTCAACCTGGACAGCTGGAAGAAAGCTATGCCAACCTGCTGAAGCAGTTGCGCGAAACCGTTGCAAGCCGGCCGGATGATTTGCAGGGTCAGATGTTGCTGGCGCAGCACGAGACGAATGCGGGCAACTTCAAGGATGGGTACACCGCGCAGCAAAAGGTGATCGAGCTGTCCGGCGACAGCGCCACGGCTGATACCTATGCGGACCTGGCTGAAATGATGATTCTGGCAGCAGGGGGGTATGTCTCACCCGAAGCGGAACAGGCGCTGATCGAAGCGCTGAACCGTGACCCCCGTCACGGCCCGGCGCGCTATTATTGGGGGCAGATGCTGGCACAGATCGGGCGGCCGGACCTTGCCTATCGCATGTGGGTCGAAACGTTGCAGGATTCCCCCGCGGGTGCGCCCTGGGCCGAAGCAATTCGGGCTCAGATCGACGAACTCGCCTTTCGGGCCGGCGTTTTCAATGCACCGGATCTGAGCACAGCACCCGGCCCCAGCCAGGAAGACATGGCCGCCGCCGCAGAGCTGAGCCCCGAAGAACGGCAGCAGATGATTCAGGGTATGGTGGACCAGCTGTCTGATCGGCTGGCGACAGAAGGCGGATCCCCCGAGGAATGGGCCCGCCTGATCGCGGCCTTGGGCGTTCTTGGCCAGGGCCAGCGCGCCATCGATATCCGCGATGAGGCCATGGAAGTCTTTGCCGGCAATTCAGAGGCCTTGCAGATCATCGATGCGGCGGCCCTTCAAGCCGGGATCGCTCAATGATCCATGACGCTTTCGAAGAATTTGCAGCCGCGCTGCAACCGATGAGTGCCCTTATGGGGCTGGACCTTGGGGAAAAGACAATCGGGGTCGCCGTGTCCGACCGGATGCGCGGTGTCGCCAGCCCGTTGGAAACGGTACGGCGCAAGAAATTCACGCTCGATTCCGCGCGCCTGATCGAAATTGTAACCGATCGCAAGATCGGGGGCATCTTGCTGGGCCTGCCCAAGAACATGGATGGCAGCGAAGGGCCAAGATGCCAGTCAACGCGGGCATTTGCGCGCAATTTGTCCCGCCTGACCGATTTGCCCATCGGATTTTGGGACGAGCGGCTCAGCACGGTTGCGGCAGAAAAAGCACTACTTGAGGCGGATACGACACGAAAACGTCGCGGACAGGTTATTGATCACGTTGCGGCCAGCTATATCTTGCAAGGGGCGTTGGACAGGCTGCGCTTTTTGTAACGGGTCGGAGACCAGTGATGACGAATATGGTTTGGAAAAGGAATGAGGTCGAAAGCCCTTGTGTCCAGATCTGTGTCGTTCACCCGACTGAACGCATCTGTACCGGCTGCTATCGCACGATTGACGAAATCACCCGCTGGTCCAAGATGGACAGCAGCGAACGCGCCGAAATCATGGAAGATCTACCAACCAGAAAGCCGCGCCTCAGCAAACGTCGTGGCGGGCGTGCAGCGCGCATAAACGGTTCCTGAAGTCAGCCAGCCTGCTTTGGGGACGTATCCCTGTGGTCATTGGATTCATCGCGGGCCGACCTGTTTGTGTCTTGCCCGCGCAGCTCTGACTCGAACAGAGCTGCGATTTCGGATCTGCTTGTTTTTGCAGTCCCGTATTTTTTCGCTGCACGTCGGACATGCTTCGTGCCGGTCTTGTCCGCCTTGAATACTGGCGTTTTGCGTACCGCAAATCTTTCCATCAATAACCTGAGTGTCATCGCAAACTTCCCGCTTCCAATAACTGTGCCGCCGCGGGCCGAGTTCGAGCTCCTAAAAGGGGCCAGCTCATGAACGCATCTGTTCAACGTGAGTGGAGGCCCGCAGCGACACGGCGTAGGTAAGGACATTTCCGGTCAAATTTAGGGGGAAAACACAGGGTTTTTGGTCCGTGTTGACCTTAAGGTCAGAAATTCCACGGAAAAACCCACCAGTTCCCTTACGTCACAATTCTTGACCGGCACGGGATCAAGACCGGTTTCAAGACATGTGGCGCGTGTCGTTCCGCGAAATAAGCCAATCAGATTTGGTCAATTCGCGCTCAAGGGTGCTTTGTTCTGACCAGAGAACAAAGCACGCAAGCCGCCTGTTGGCTGCAATATCACAGGATGTAGGTTGAGGCGCAGAGCAGGGCCTTACCCGGCAGCCAGCCAGGCTTTGGCGTTTTCGATTTCCTCGGACGGAAAGAACTGATTCCGTGTGCCCAATACATGACTGGCGACACGTTGTGCCATGTGCTGCCAGCTTTTATCCCCGACGATCGCCGCGCGATCCAGTTGTCCGATGTGGCGACTGGCCAGACGAAAATGCGCTGCAAGAGCGGACAACCCCTGCCAGCCGTCAAATTCCCGCAGGTCGATCAGCAACCGAAACCCGGACCGGTCATGCAACAAAGCGTCCAGGTCGCGTTCGGCCTGCTTGTACTCCTCTGGGTCCAGTATTCCCAAAAGGCTGATCTGCACACATGGGCCCTCAAGATCTGTCACGTGAATGGATCCCAGCGACTCGCGCATCCAGCGCCGCGCGGCTTCAAGCTCGGCTAGTTCAAAGACCTGAACGGGGCATGGCAGGATCGGGGCGGCCAATCGGATGCTGGTTTGCACCCAGCCCTGATCGGCAACAACCGCGATCCGGTCAAACCCCTGCCAGTGGCTGAGCCCCAGCTTGGTGTCGGACCAGGCCGCGCCCAAATCATACCCCTTGAACTCTGGCTGCACGATGGCCAAAAGCCGAACGGAATCGTGTTCGGTGAGCGCCGCTTCGATTGCAGGAACCAGGAAATCGGCATAGTCGGCGCTGGTGACTTGCCCCGACAACTCCACTTCTATCAACGCACCATCAGAATTCGTATGGACCGTAATCATCGGTCAAAACCTCCAAAGCCAAACAATGACAGGAGGTTAAGTGGATTCGATCCATTCCGCCACACCCCCGGAGCATTCCGGGCGGAAATAGGCGATCATCCGTCCATCCGGCCCTGCACTTGCCGTTTCCGCCCAGGGGGCAACCCCGTGCAGGCAGTGGCGGTGCAGCACGTAAGCCTCGCCTGGCTTGGCCGGCAGTTCGATTCGCGGGCAGGTTTCGAAAACCTCGCGACGGGCGGATTGGTAGATATCCGTAATATCGACTTCATGCAGACGCTCTTGTGGCGTCCCCGCAAGGGCGCGCCTGAACGCCGCACCCAGGATATGATGGCTGCCTTCCCACAACACCATGGGCGACGCATCCGGGCTGGCCTCGGTCAGCGGTATGCCCAAAATCCAGGCGTGCGGTTCATCCACCCGGCGGCGACGATCCGGCCCCATCGGGCGCAAACCGTCCACATGGGCCGCGTCCCGATTTCTGCGATACCCCGCGGCGGCTTCGTTTTCCCCCCGACGTGGGCGTGGATACCCAGGATGCATGACCGAGACTTGGCCTTTGTGAAGCGGCAACTGCCCGTAACGCCCTGCAATGAATGACATGGCGGTTCCAGCCAAAGGCCCCGATTGGCCAACCCTGCCCTGCGCGTCATTGGGCAACGCGTCAACACCGATGAACCACGTTCCGTCACAATCCAGCCAGTCAGCATGGGCCGGGTCCGTTACCGCGGCCCGTGCGGCAGGCAGCGCATGGCCTACCCAGGCCGCAAGCACTGGATCATACGGGAATTTCACCCAGCCCCTGGCGCCAAAATCCTTCACAAACCCACCGCTTTGCGCAGCATATTTAGCGCCACCAGCGTAAGGAACACAGCGAAAACGCGCTTCAAAGGTTTCGGATCCATCGCATGGGCAAGCTTCACCCCCCAGGGCGCGGTGATCATCGTCATTGCCACGACGATTCCGAAGGCCACCAGATTGACCGCCCCAATGGTCAGCGGAGGCCGGTGTTCCGGTGCGATATCCAGAAACAAAAACCCGATGACCGAGGGCACGGCGATGATCACACCAAACCCGGCGGCGGTTGCGACGGCACGGTGGATCGGCGTGTTGTAGAGGCTCATCAGCGGCACACCAAAACTGCCGCCGCCGATTCCCATCAGAACTGAAAGAAACCCGACCGCGGGGGACAGGATGGCCCGCTTTATCCCACCGGGCATGACATCACCCAGCCGCCATTCCGAACGACCCAGCCCCAGATAGGCCCCGATCACCATTCCCAATATGCCGAACAGCGCCTGCAAGGCTTCGGTCCGCAGGGCCGATGCAACCAGAACTCCGATGATCGCACCGACGACGATCCCCGGCCCCCAGCCGCGCAGGATATCCCAATCCACCGCACCCTTTTTATTGTGCGCAATAACGGATCGGACCGATGTCACGATGATCGTGGCCAGCGACGTGGCCAGACACAGTTGCATCAACTGCGGGCCGCCATAGCCAAGAGTTTGAAACGCATAGAAAAAGGCGGGCACCAAGACGATTCCACCGCCGACCCCCAGCAATCCGGCAAGCACGCCGGCCAGCGCTCCGATCGCAAGCAAAAGGCCCAGCATCTGGGCCAGCAACATCGTCTCGGGCATCGTTCCCCCTGCCGCTTAAACTTCTGCCATGGGCGCCACATGATCCAGCGCCCGCAGCATCACTTCGGGTCCGGCCCCATCCCGCACAGCCCCTTCAGACAAGGCGCGCCGCCATGCGCGGGCTCCGGGACGACCTGCGAAAAGGCCCAACATATGACGCGTGATCTGGTGCAAACGCCCGCCATTGGCAAGGTGCCCTTCCACATAAGGCACCATATGTTGAACGATCGCGAACGGATCACGCGTCGTTCCGGTACCAAAGATGCGTCGGTCAGCATCCGACAGGACATCGCCCGGCTGATGATACGCGGCCCGGCCGATCATCACCCCATCCAGACCTGCTTCCAGATGTGCGGCTGCATCGTCCAGCGTGTTGATGCCGCCATTGATCGATATGTGAAGATCCGAAAACTCAACCTTCATCCGATGCACAAGGTCAAAGTCCAAAGGCGGGATATCCCGGTTTTCCTTGGGGCTCAGCCCTTGCAGCCATGCCTTGCGGGCATGGATTGTCACCCTTTGACAACCTGCCGCGCTGATGTGCTCAAGAAACGCGGGCAATACATCTTCGGGCTCCTGGTCATCGACTCCGATGCGGCATTTAACGGTGACATCCACATTCACCGCTTCGCGCATGGCAGTCACGCAGTCGGCAACGCGGGCCGGGTCTTTCATCAAGACCGCGCCGAAAGTGCCGGATTGAACCCGGTCCGACGGGCAGCCACAGTTCAGATTGATCTCATCATACCCGGCCTCAGCCCCCAGTCTCGCCGCCTGCGCCAGTTCTTCCGGGTAAGAGCCGCCGAGTTGCAAAGCAACCGGGTGTTCCTCGGGAGAGTAGTCCAACAGATGCAACGCCCCGCCCCGCACGAGCGCCGGCGCCGTCACCATTTCGGTATACAGCAATGTTTCCGCGCTGAGCAGCCGATGGAAATAGCGGCAGTGTCGGTCTGTCCAGTCCATCATGGGCGCCACGCTTAAACGCGCTGCTTTTTGTGCGTTATTTTTCAAAGCGTTAACTCCATTCATCTCTAAACTTCGCGAAGCACGATTTCCCCTGATTTCACCGTATTTCCGGGGGTTTTCGGAGGTTCTCGATTCGAGCGTGCTACGGTGTAGCACATCCAAAGCATACAAACAGCGGCCCAAATGCAGCTGATTTCTGGCCCGGGCGCCGCCGGTTCCATCTTCTGTGTTTCCCTCGGAATTCGGCTATCAAACCCCGGAAACATTTTCGGACGACCGAACCGAATTCCCTATCATCGAAAGCAAGATGGGACGAATTCCACGACGACTATCAAGAACTGCACAACGGATGTGCTCGCAGCGATTACTGCCCAGAACCTCTTCCACCGCTCCCCTTCTCAAGCAACCGCTGTGACTGCTGCTGAGGTTTCAGAAAACGCCATGCCGGTTTCTTCGGCCGAGCAGAAAGAAAAGAAACCTCGCAAGGAGATCCTAGGGAAAAAATTCGAGGAACAGAACATCACTCGGTTTGAAGGCAAGAATGGAAAGTGCTCTTACCGGGTACAAATCCGAAAGCGTGTGGATGGCAAACAGCACAGCCTCACGAAAACCTTCAAGCACCTGCCAAACGCAAAAAAGTGGCAAAACAACCAACTCCGAGAAATCGAAGCAAACGGGTTTCCAATTCAAATCGTAACGGAGACAACAATCTCAGATGTCATCGAGGACCGTTTGAAGCGAGGGAAAACCCTCGGCCGATCGGCTCTTCAAGTTCTGACCTTTATCAAAGCCGACGAGTTCGGAAAGACAAAGGTCTCAACGCTGACGCAGCAACAGTTATATGACTATGCAGACCTGTTGTCGGCTGGTGAAAGAATGCCACAGACAGTCGCGAACTACATGACTCACCTGGCGAGAACGCTCTCCTGGTCCTGAGCAGCCTCATCTGACTGGTCCAAATTGATTGTTAGTGCATTGTCGGCCTGCGATCCATTGGTATGATGGCTTCGGGCGCTGGCGGGCGATAGCCCAGTGCACTGTGGGGCCGCTTTGTGTTGTAGTGTCTCCTCCATTGTTCGATCAGAATTTGAGCTTCGCGCAGGCTGTAGAAGATCTCACCGTTGAGCAACTCGTCCCTGAACCGGCCATTGAAACTTTCACAGTATCCGTTCTCCCAAGGGCTGCCAGGTTCGATGTAAGCCGTCTGCGCGCCAACGGCGGCGATCCAGCCTCGGACAGCCTGGGCGACAAATTCCGGTCCATTGTCAGAACGTATGAAACTCGGTGCACCCCGCAGTATGAACAGATCCGTTAGGGCATCGATCACATCGACCGAGTTCAGCTTGCGCTTCACTTTAATCGCCAGGCACTCTCGGCTGTGCTCATCAAGGATATTCAGCGTCCGAAAAGCTTTGCCATCATCGGTTCGACAATGAACGAAGTCATAGCTCCATACATGATTGCGATGGTCCGGTCGAAGCCGGACACATGATCCGTCGTTCAGCCAGAGCCGCCCCTTCTTCGGTTGTTTTGTGGGCACTTTCAGCCCCTCTCGTCGCCAAAGCCGTTCAACCCGCCCGTCGCTGACAGACCATCCAGCCTCTCTCAGCAGCGCAGCAATCCTGCGATAGCCATATCGGCCGTATTGACG